>PLXC01000072.1 GCA_003151275.1 Candidatus Melainabacteria bacterium | reverse complement strand
AGAAGACCATCATCCCGCGCAACCGGGACAAGATGTTCCAGGTTCGTCGTGACTATGACGACAACCGTTTCTTGGAGGAGTTCATCTCCAAGGAGTTCTTCGAGCACCTCAACCTCCAGACTCTGGCCTGGATGAGGGGCAACAAGGACCGCATCGGTCTGATGGAGCACATCAACAACCAGCTGCGTAAGACCGGCTGGGGTCCTCAGTACGTCTTCGAGACGTTGCCTGAGACGCTGGAAGGGCTGATGAACGTCGTCCAAATCTGGATGAACGCAGCCCAGCAGAGCGCCAACTGGCAGCAGCAGATCGGTACGCCGGCATTCCCGGTGCATCCGCAGACGCTGCAGGAGATGGCCCAGGTGCTCCAGATCGTCGGCGCCTACGACGAAGACTGGCACGCCATGCGGCGTCAGCTCGTACAGCGTACCGGGTACAACTCGGTGCCGTTCATCGAGCTGGTGGATACCGGCCGTCACACCGACGGTGTCTGGACCTTGCGCCACGTCTACAACCCGGACTTCGGTCCGCTTCTGCAGAGCGAGGCACGCGAAACCCTTCGCTACTTCCGCCTTCTCTGCGGTGGTCCTTGCCGGTTGCTCACGATGGAGCAGCGCGAGGATTCGACCGGACGCCCCCTCGGCGACCCGGCACCGTTTGTCTACTTCACCGAAGACGGCGACACCGTGAAGGAGCAGTTCGTCTAACCACGACTGCCTGACACGATAAGGCTGGCTCTCATTGCGAGAGTCAGCCTGAGTCGTCGTTTGAGTTTATCCATAGAAAAGGAGTACCGAAATGCTCAAGATTATCGAAAAGTCTTTCGGGCGCCAGATTCTGGTTGACGTGGTGGACATGGCTTCCGGCCTGACGCCCATCGGCTTCGAAACTGACAACCCGAACATCAACTACGTTCGCATGCCGCTCGGAAAGTACGGCGTGCGCATCAAGGGCACCGAATCGGTCGATGTCGTCGTCCGTCAGGACAACGTCATCGTCGCTCAGCGTCGGCTCGAAGCCGGTGTTGTGCACACGATTCACCGCGATGAGAACAACAAGCCGTTGTTCTTCTCCGCCCCTGGCACCAAGCCGGCCCACGTCGCAGACGACGCCGGACAGCCCATCGACGACGCCGGCGAAGCCCCCGCTTCGCAGGCGTCGCTCTTTCCCGAGCTCGCACAGGATCTTCCGTATGCCGAAAGCTACGGTCTGATCATCGTGCAGGTTCGTTTCTCGCACCTGAAGCCTGACTTCGGCCCCGAGCTGCCTCCGGACGATTTCACCAACGTCCTGTTCCAGTTCAACGAGCACAAGGCGCACATGAAGGCGATGTCCCAGCTCTTCTCCAAGGTGCGAGCCCCGGAGATGCTCCCGGCCGGCGCCAACGAGTTGGGTGACCCCAACGCTGCCCCGATGCAGTCGCCGCCGACGCGCATCTGCGCGATCGCCTGCGATCGGCATCAGCACTGAGCTTTTGAATGACGAGTGGGCGCGTTAGCACATCGCTTGCGCGTCTGCTCTCGTTCATATCCGACAAGGAGAATCAATATGACAAACCTCTGTTCGGGCTGCTCAGGCAAGACGCCGAGTCACATCTCTGGCTCTTGCATGGGCAAGCCGTCAGGCACCCTCTGTGGTGCTTCCACGACGAGCTACGACTTCAAGCTCTGCGACAGTTGCAGTGCTGCTCTCGGGCAGTGCACCTGGTGCCAGAAGCCTCTGAACAACACCAGCCCCGGCACCACCACCGCCGCCGGCATCGTTTTCGCATACGCCACCGACACGGACACTGGCAAGACGTTCAAGATGAACGTCGGGCAGCAGATCCACGTCGACCTCGAGGAGGATTCCTGGAGCGGCGTGGAATGGGCCATCGACTACAATGACAGTGGTCTCAAGGCTCAGCCGGGTGTCTTCACTGCTGACCCCAACAACTACCAGTACGGCAAACGGAAGTTCGTCATCGACATCCAGCAGGGTGCATCTGGCCAGACCGGCAAGATTCGCCTGCACGAGGTGACGCGCACGTATTACGGCTGGTACGGTCAGCAAGGCGGACAGTCTGTGCCCAACGGCAAAAAGTGGAGCTGCGACGTCAAGGTCCCCTAGACCCTGACCACCTGCTTCACGCCGATTGCAAGAAGGACTGGGTATTACAGAATTCGGGTAACCGAACCTGTAGCGCCCAGCTCCTTTTTGCTTTCCGTCGATATACTGTCACATATAGTATTCAAGATCTAAGAAAAAAATCCTCGAAGCGCTTAAAAAAGTAAGTGGTGCCCTCCGCACACAACAGCTTGTGACTGTTGGAGCGGAGGGCACACTTGCCCGTTCTTGTGGAACTACTTGCGGATGCGCCTTAGCGCTTGACCGGGGTCCAGCAGCCGCCCTTCTTCTTCTGCGCCGCGCCGCCGTTGCCGAGCAGGTCGGGTTGCTTCGTCGCTTCGTCGGTCTCAAGCGAGGCGTGCTTGGGGCACTTGCCGTTGATCAACGTCGCCGACAGCTTGTGACACTCCGAGCAGATGCCACCATCGGTGCCACGAAGAGCAGCGCTGGTGCCAATGAGAGTGGTAGCTTCCTGGCCACCGAGGTCGAGAAATTTCTGGTCTGTCATGTTCGTTCTCCTTCAGAGATCAATTAATCCTGCGTCAAAGTCAGGCCATTCCTGAAGTTGAGTGCAGGGCGAAATTCACTTCGTCAGACTCGCCAATTCAGGCCATGCCTGAAGTTGAGCGACGCCTGCGAAATTGAGCGGCCGCACCAGAACGCCTGGAGCGGCAAAGATTTGCGAGCTACCGTCGGCAGTGGCACGCACATTGTCCCGAACCCAGGCTTTGGACTCATCGAAAGTCTTCACTTTCGACAAATTCGACGCCCAGATTTTGGCGCGGTTGTAACCGCGAATCACTGGTGTGCCTTCGCCGAAGACCTGGCAGAAATCGAAGACGTCGACGTGAGATTCGCCGCTGGCATCGATTTTGCAGTAGCCACGACCGGTGATGCGCGCCTGCTCCAAAACTCGTCCAGTGGACTCGTCAAAGAGGGCGAAGCTGCTCTGACCGCGAGCGTTCAGAGTGGACTTGCCGTAGCAGCGACCGGTGGCAAATCCAGAGGCGTGTAGGACAACATTGCTTTTGGCGATGGTGTTTGATCTGCCTGAGGCATAAACGGTGACGTCGCCTTCGGCTTCCAGTTTGGCGGTGCCAGAGACGGCAGCGCTTCCGGAAGTGATGGAGTGACATCCGCTGACGAAGATGTTCAATGACTCCATCTGCTTGGTGGTAATCAGGCTGACGAGGCGGGCGCGACTGTCATCCTGAGGGTCGAGTTCGACGAGATACAGCTTGGCGCGATTCTGCCACAGGGCTGTTGGTTCGTCGGTGATTTCAAGCTCGGAGGGAATGGTGAACCATTCACCGGGCTTGGTGGACGTCGGGATTGGGAGTGGCTGTTCGCCGTTGGGCGGACATCCATTCACCAAAAGAACATAGAGGCTGGCGATGCCGCCGACTTGCTTTTGCATGTGTGCCTTCCTGGTTAGTTTGTTTTCGCTTGAGGCGAAGCTAAGAGGTTCGTTACTGAGCTCCGCGGCGGAAGGTGCATGCACACTTCTGTCCGGGAGTAATTGTCCTGTTTTCCGAAACGATCCAAAGATTTCTAGACGCGGTCTACCTCCTTTCTCCAGATATGGGGAAAAGCAAAGTCATCGATTTCAGCGGAAGAAACTCGGGGGTGGTTTTTGGGTTTTCGGAAAGAAAAAGAAACAGGTTGTCATCAGACTAGCGACCGGCCTAGTTTTCATTCAAGAAAGGTTGTGTCTATGTAACGACGAGTACTCTATAGCAGCTTCTTAATATCCGCCGTGTTGGACCGCTCAGATCCCCCAAAAAGGAGTGGCACACTGAGTTAGCCGACCTATCTTTCTTGAATTGCTGCTTGAGAGAGAGCGCGCTAGCTTATCTTAAGAGATTATGTAGATATTGGCGCGACTCGCACTAGCACTTGATATCAATGTGATTTCGATAGCTAAAACATATATGCTTGTGGTGAAATTTCATTGTTTCACCATAAGCAGTAGTACTCACTATCCTAAACCGATTTTGCCAAAAAGATGAAAAGGCGTCGAGATTCTTGTCTGCTAAAATCCTGATGAACAGGCTAGTCAGACAAGAGCAACGACGCCTTGGACAGTCCCGATTTACTTCCTTTTTTTGTCGTTGATCTTAGTGATGACCCCTGAGTAAGCCATTCAGGCCTGGGAAGGTTGTGCTGCCCACTTATCTGCCGCCACTGCCGCTAAATTTAGCCGACAAATCTACGGAAGCTGGCGACTTCGGACTCTGACCCTGAGAGGGTGTAAGAGATCACCCCTCGGGAAAGAGGCATGACGTGCTATTTATTTCACGTCGCGCTCTTTAAGCAATGTCCCGGCAGTCGGTTTGGCGTTATGAATGTGCACGCCTCTTCCGTTTTGCAATTGAATGGCCGGCAAAGCTTGCAAGGATGCCGATCCGACAAAGCCATCGATAGTCAGTCCTGTAAAACCGTCGGCTGACAGTGCGTTGGTGTAGAAATCGGGAAAGGGTCCCAGCCAGCGTACACGCAAATCATTGAGCTGGAGGCCGTCCACGTTGTGCGCGAGTATGGCCGGCAGATTCCGCTTTTGCACGCCAAAGTTGACAGGCGACGTGGGTTGCAGATCGAGATTGCCTCCCAGTATAGCGTTGAGTGCGTCCGGTACCATGGAGACCGATAGACCATCAAATGTGATGTCCTGAATGTGTCCGGGCTCCATGCCGTAAAGCACTATCGGCGAGTCGCTGTGGGTTGTGATATTTGAGAAGTGGATGTGGCGGACAAAACCGAGCGTTGTAACCTTGGGCCATGAGACATAGTCGCTGAGCGCCACACCTATTGTTATGGGCTCACCTGCTCCCCACCAGGGTCCGTCGATCAAATGCGTATTGATATCCACATCCGAAAAGGAAATATCTTCGATGGTTTCATTGGTGCGCGTGTGAATGAGAATGCCGCGATTGGAATCACGAATGACGACGTGACTGAAGCTCACATCATGCACGCCCATAGCTGCCGGACCGACACGAATCGCTGCCGAGCGGCTGACAAGCGTGACATTCTTCACTCTGACATGCTCCATCGGCGCCTGGCACCAACCGTCCAGACAGGGCCCGCCAATCACCAAGGCGTCGTCTCCAGCTTGCAGATAGCTGTCTTCCACCGTGACATCGCTGGAAGTGGAGATATCCAGCGCGTCGTTGTTGGGAATGTTCATGTTATTTCTAACGTCCAGGTTTTTCACATGGATATGCTGGCTGCAGCCGATTTTTATCGTCCAGTTGGGGCTGTCCACCACATGAATGTCCTGCAACTTCAAGCCAATCACATGCAAGGCTACAAAGAGCACTCCTGGCCTCAGTGACATGGTCAGCGGCCCTTCGTTGGATTGTGCCATTCTTTGCTGCCAGGCCTGACCCTGCCTGGTAAGGTTGATGTCAAATGAAGGAGTCCATCGCACTTGGGTAGGGCTGATAAAGGCGCGCCCGTTGCCGTCGATTGTGCCCTTTCCGACGATCGCTATGTTGTTCACATTTTCAGCGACAAACAGTGATGTGTTGCGCCATTCTGAGGAGTGGGCCATGGGAGGATAGTCGGCCAGATCGCTGCTTGCCAAAAGAGTTGCGCCATCTTCCAGATCCAGGGTGATGTTGTCTAGGAAGTGAATGGTGCCGCTTTTGTAAACACCGTTGGTCAACTTAACGAAGCCGCCGCCCCTGGCGTTGCAGTCATGGATGGCACTGTTAATGGCTTTTGTATCGGGCGCGAGCCCGTCGCCATGAGCGCCGTAGTCGCGCACGTTGCACACCACGGGCGGTACTGATGTATTGCCGAAAGCGGTTGCTTCAAAATAGCGTCTACCGGCAGTCAAAGCTAAAGTCGTAAGCAAGGCGGTGCGCACGAGGGTACGCATGGCCTTACTGCATGTATTGCACAAATAGTTGGACATGTGTAATCTCCTGAACACCAAAATTGATTTTCCGAAATCAGCTGTGCGGATCTTGTCTCTTGAAATTGTTGAAAATCTTGTTGCCGGAGCCCGGCCCGATTTCCCGAGCCCGGTGAGTTTCAGCGTTACTGGCTGCCGCTTAACAAGGCCAGGCACAGGATCTGACGGAGATACGAGCTCGGGGCGGCCAAAAAAGTTGATCATCAAGGGCAGTTGCCTGCTTAATAGATCAACTAAAGTCAAAGGGAGATTAGGGTTTAAGACTGTTGGTGCTGCTCTGTAAATTGGATATATTAGACATATAATTCAACATACGAGACACCCTATTTGCATACCTAATGCTATTAAGAAAAAATCGTTTAGATGGACTATGCTCGGGCCGCCTTTCGCCCTTTATCAGCCGGGGAAGCTGTCTCTGAAACCCTTGTCTTGTCAGGCTCTTCATCTGTGCTTCAGGGCAAGCAGATCACTTAGAGTCTTGCCAAGTAGATGTCTTTTAGCTGACAGATGCCAGCCCGAGCCGCCAAAAAATAGACTTGGTGACGCAACAAAGATCATGCACAATTAGCTTGTCGCTAATCAACCGGCCTAGCGCTAAGAGCGACTGGCAGTAATGCAATTAAGAATGTGGTGGTGCGGGTGGTGCGCCCGTAGATCTGGTTTGCTTCAACAAATCGGCAAACATGCGGAAAATATCGTCAATGGCCTCTCCACTTAAGGTGGCAAAAGCAATAATGAATTCATTGCTTTTGGGCGTCCCGGCATAGTGCTGCTTGGTGCTGATTAGAGGCACGCCGGACGACCTCGCACAGGCAATAATTTGTTCTTCAGAAAGATCTGGTGAAAAATGCGCCAGCAAGTGCGTTCCGGCAGTGGTTGATGATGCCGTTACGTCCTTCTTGCAGAAGCGGGCAATGGCATGGAGCACAGCTGCTCGTCGAGACTCATATACCGTAAGGGTTCGGCTTAAGTGACGTTCAAAATATCCAAGCGTGATAAATTCCGCCAGAGCTTTTTGCTCGAGGAAAGAGACATCGCGTTCAGTCAACATTTTTGCTCGTGCAATAACCGGTACCAGAGGTTTCGGTAAAACCAGGAAGCCTATTTTCACAAGAGGAAAGAGCGACTTCCAAAAGTTGCATCGATAAATGACACGTTGGTTTTTATCCATGGACATAAGTGCGGGCAGAGTGCGCTGACCGTAATAGTATTCGCAGTCATAATCGTCTTCAATAATCAAGCAATCTTTGTCTTTTGCCCAATCAAGAAGCATTTCACGCCGGGCCAGTGACATGGGAGCGCCTGTAGGATCATGATGCGATGGAGTGATGTACATTAGCCGTGGCGTCTCTTTGCTTGTCACCAACTGGTTTACGACAATGCCGTCTTGATCAACTTGAAGCGGCATCAACCTGGCCTGATGGGTAAAAAAGGTAGTTCTCACCCCCGGCGAACCAGGCTCTTCGACCGCTACCAGGTCGCCTGGTTGAAGCAGCACTCGCGCTAATTTGTCTGTTCCGGCCTCGGTGTTGGCAAAAACCACTACTTGTTCCGGCGAGCAAACAAGCTGTCTGGCGCGTCCAAGATATTGGGCGATAGCTTCTCTCAGGGGCCTATAGCCGAGTGGATCGGCCGTGTAAGAAAGCATCGAAAGATCTTCCATACTGGAGCTCTTATACAATGCTTTTTTCCATAAATTGAGTGGGAGCACTTCCAGCAAAGCAGCATTGTAGTTGAGTTCGACCGAGATGTCCGGCGTTGACGATGCCAGTATATCGCTCATCATCAGCCGCTCAGCCCAGGGAGAGAGAGTAATATGTTGTTGCTGGCTGTCAATTTCGCCTTCAGCGGCTGGCAGATCTTCTAATTTGGCATCGGTATTATTATCGGCTGGCGCGGCACGCTCCGGGGACTCCAGGACGTATGTGCCGCTACCGTGCACTATGTTTATGTAGTTCTGACTGGACAGATGTTCGTAAGCGCGATTGATGGTCTGACGGGCAAGTTTGAGTGAAGAGGATAGCTCGCGGATGGAAGGCAGTCGATCTCCGGGCCTCAGAGTGCCTCGATTTATCGAAAATTTTATCGCATCGGCCACCTGAATATATACAGGCAAGTGGCTCTTTTTGGGCAGGGTTAAAACAAGCTGCATGATGCCTATGATTGTCAGGGCTGGGTGACTTTGAGTATAGGCAATTATATTGGCACTCTCTTGCCGAGTCCTCATTAGCTGTGACAAGCTTCGGGCTTAGAGACAGACAGACATGTGCACTCGAGCATCAGCACATAGTCTTCGCTTCGGTTTATGGGCAAGGAGGATGCCTGCGCTCCCAGCTAAAACACTGTTTCTAAGCCAATCTATCGCAAAAAAACATCGTACACACTATCCTGAATAGTATTAAAAATAACAAAAAAACCACGCCCGGTGAATTACTTCAACCAAGCGTGGGGCCTTCGTTTACACGTGAGGCATTTTTTTGTTGTTCAGGCCGAGCGGGTGCGGGAGCGGTTTTCCTTTCGGATATTCCGCTCCCGCAATGACGCTGACACTTGCTCATGATGCTTACTCGTAGATCTTGAGCAAGACCATCACAATCACGCCGACACTGGCGATGGCAATCTGCAACAGTGAACGCTTAGGATCGGTCTCCTTGAGCATCCGCGGAACCAGAGAGGTCATCGTGATATACAGCACCATGCCACCGCAAATCGGAGTCAAGTAGACAGGCAGAGTCTTCACTGTGCTTCCGAGAACGAGGACGAGAATGGTGCCGATGAGGGCAACGCCAGCAGAGCTGAGGTTGACGAGCACGGCGCCATGCTTGGTAAAACCCGCCTTAACGAGCACACCGAAGCTGCCGAACTCCATGGGGAGCTCATGCATCAAGATGGCGAGCGTCACGGCGATACCAGCAGGAATGCTGACAAGGTACATTGACCCAATCAACATGCCGTCGGTGAGGTTGTCGACCATGTGCGAAATCAATGCCATGTGACCGGTGGGGTGGATGCCGTGCAGGTGGACGTGATTGTCATCATCATCGTCTTTGTGCGCGTCACAGTCCTTGTCGTCATGAGTGTGTTCGGCACCGTGATGGCAGTGCAATTTGAGCACCTTTTCCATGACGAAGCAGAAGGTCATGCCGGCGAGAATGAGGATGGATACAGTCGTTCCGGCGATAAGACCTTTATCGGCGAACTCGAACGACTCGGGGATGAGGTGCACGATCGCGTTACCGAGCATGGTGCCGGTAGCGAGACTGACGAGCACGAAAATGATGCGACGCATCTGAGCAGGTTTGACTGGGATTGCCAGAAGACCTGCCAGGGCGAGCACGCTGACGAGAGACACGCTCAGAAGAGCGTAGATTGCGTTGCTGTTCATGGTTGGGTTTCCTTTATTTAGCCAAACCAGCTACACGGCGCGAAAGCGTTCGTGTCGTGCAGGAGGGGCGGATTAGAAAAATCGGTAACCAATTCATGCCTGATAGCACTGCGTTGGGTTCCGGGTTTGCTGAAGTTAACTAGGGGTTTGGAATGGATGCCTTGGGGTTTCAGAGAATTGGAATGTATGTCCCGAAACTAAGGGTTTAAGAGACGATATGGCAATAGAAAAAAGAGCTTCTTGAGGTCTTTTATTTAGACACGAAGAAATTACAACTCGATCACACGCCCCGATCAGTTTCTGGAATGGCAGCGCCTAAGCAGACTTTGAGCGGTCGCAGCGCTAAGAACAGCTAATTGTAAAACGCTCACTGGGCTTGAATGCTGGATCTCCGAGGCTTCAAGGAGTTTCAAATGCGCTAGTTATCGATAGCATATCGATACCACCCTCGAACTGCTGCGCTAAAAGCACTAAATTGTCGATTTAGCACCGGTCCGCTATGGATGATGATCATCTGCAGAATAAAGTCAACGAGCTGGCACTTTTTTGAAACAATTCCACCCAACAATAGGAAACTGAGCATCCATGCCCGTTTGAGATGTACTAAATGCGCGCGACCGCAGCAGAGCAGGGCGCTCGCATGTTCGTACAACGTCAACAGCGCAGGCGATCTTGCGGAATCCAGGGAAACCTCTGAGAAAACGCGCACGTGTCTGTCCGGTGTATTGCTTGTTTATTTCTTTTTGGCTGCGTCGATGTTGATCGTCTCGCCACCATGCAACCGCTGTTGGTGCGTCGACGTTAGATTCACATGCGCTGGCGGGTCATCCACAACTCGCTTGAATCCAGGAACCAGCGGTTGCAGGTCGCCCTCTTTTGTCGTCAAAACAGTGTCTTTCCAAGAAGTCCCCGTTATATGAGAGTGACTTCTGAGCACATGCTTACCTTCCGTTCCGTTTTGATCGATAGCGTCCACGCGCTTAAAGAACGTGTCCGTTCCAGTTCCGAAACCTTTTGCATCTAACGTGGTGGTGAACTTTCTTTTTGGATGATCACCAAGATCGGAGATGGTTAGTTGTAATTTGTTAGGCGCCACTACATGCAGTGACATTGCAACTGTTTCGCCCGGTCGCCAATAGTATCGCTGCTCAGAGGGACCACTGTGCCAACTGTCATTTCGCCAGAAAGGTCGCCAGGCTTTATGTTCAGAGTCCACTTTGCCTTGCTTATTGGTCGTCACTTCCCAACTCAAACCGGCGTCAATTTCCTTTTTTGCGCGACCGCCCAGGTAAGTTGAGAAGGTATCCTGCGCCTGGCCTTTGTCAATCCGTTTGGGATCCAGATGCGGCTCACCGAGAGTGACGACACCTTCAATCCCTGTCCAGCTGCCACAGGGTGAATAAATTTTGTGGTAATAGGAACCTGGATGTGCCTCCATTTTCGGGTATTGGAGTTGGTTTTGATGTGCACCGTCATTGTGTTGAGCGTTGTGTTGAGTGCCTTGCGATCCAGCTCTATTTTTCTCCGACAGAGACAATAAATTAAGACACTGAGGAACTTGTGCCCCAGATTTATTCGACTTCTCTAGTTGTTTTTCGCTTTGATCCAACATGCCACACCTTTGAACGTATCATGCGCCCGCGAAAACTCGTATCAAATGGTGGTTCCACCATTTGGCAGATACAATCGACGCCAATTTGCGTGCGAAGCACAGCCAATTTGTATGCCAAAATGACGGTTAGCATGTTCGCCTACAAGGTATAGCGGATGTTGGAGCCGCAAATTCAGGACTACTATGGCAAAAATTTTGATGATCGAAGATGACGTTGAATTGGCCAACAAGGTCAGAGATTGGTTGGTGTTCGAGAAATTCACTGTCGATCTGGCTCACAACGGAGCCGATGCAACTCACTTCTTAGCAGCCTATCAATACGATGTTGTGATTCTGGACTGGCAGCTGCCAGACACTTCCGGGCTCGAGATTTGCCAGGCATTTAGATCCAAAGGAGGGATTACGCCAATTCTGTTTCTCACCGGCAAAGATTCGATTGAAAATAAAGAGCTGGGGCTGGATTCAGGCGCCGATGATTACGTCACGAAACCCTTTCATGTGAAAGAGTTGGGGGCTCGATTGCGAGCGCTGATCCGGCGAACTCCTGGATTGCAACCACAGACTATTTCTTGCGCTAATCTTTCCCTGGAAACTGGCACCTTCAAAGTTAAAAATGAAGGCAAAGAAGTGCAGTTACTGCCCAAAGAATATGCCCTCCTCGATTATCTGATGCGCCGACCGAATCAGGTTTTCAGCTCAAAAGCCTTACTTAACTCTGTCTGGGATTCGGATTCAGAGGCCTCTGACGACACTATTCGCACATACATAAAAACACTGCGCAAAAAAGTAACCGCCAGCAGCGGTGAATGCCCGATTAAGACAATTCACGGGCTTGGTTACAAAATCGAAGATATTTGATCGGTCGTTGACGCCTCACCAGATGTAGTGGCAGACGCAAGCGGCAGGGTAAACCAGAACGTCGTGCCTTCACCTTCGCTGCTCCGCACTCCGATCGTGCCTCCGTGTGCCTCCACGATGGATTTGCAAATTGCCAGACCCAGACCTGACCCTTTGTGCTGGGTGGCATCAATGTCTTTCACCTGCTTAAATCGCTCAAAAACAGAATCCAGCTGAGCCGCGGGTATGCCTCGCCCTTCGTCGCTGACTTGAATTTCTATAAAGGCGTCATTTTGCGGGATAGCAATCAATCTGATTGTGCTATTGCGAGACGAGAATTTGAGGGCATTAGAAAGCAAATTGATCAGCACCTGCGTAACGCGGTCACCATCAGCATTGACTTCGACATCAGGCTGCGAACATTCAAGCTTTATGCCTTTGTTAGTGGCCAAACTGCGGACAGCCTGGACACCGTTATCCAACAAGGGAGCCAATTCAGTCGGGCTTGCATGGACTTGCAACTTTGCCGAATCCATTCGCTCGACATCGATAAGACTGTTGATCAAGCTGATAATGTAGGAAATATTTCGTTCGGCGTCCAGGACATTTCGTCGTGCAGACTCAGAAAGATCACCAGATGCACCAACAGAAAGCAGCGACAACGAGGCTTGAATCGACATCAAAGGTGTGCGCAAATCGTGACTCATCATTGAAACAAATTCTTGTTTTAGACGCTCCACCTCCCTGCGAGCACTGATGTCGGAAACTACACAGTAATAAGCCTTTTCAGCATCCGACCAGTGCGCTGACCAACGCACGTCAATGACACGATCTTTTCGTTGAATACGATTTTCGAAGAAGGGAGTATCAGTTTCAGAGCGCACCCTGGCAAACTCCGCAGCGGTGCGAGCAAGATCTTCTGGAACAATCAATGAAGCAAGTTTCAAGCCGATCAGCTCGTCTGGCTCGTGACCGAACACATCGACAGATGCCGGACTAGTCGCCTTAAAAAACAGTTTTTCATCGATCGAACAGATCACATCAACAGCGTTCTCAACGATTGCCCGTTCCTTGAGCAGCGCATCTTGAAGTGCATCCGCCATATTGTGAAAAACATCGTCCAGCTCAGCGAGTTCATCTCGTCCCCGAAGGCGCTTGGACAGCGTGGCACCCCTAGCTAAGCGATGAGAATTATCCATCAACACGTTTAAACGCCTCGTTGTTCCTGCATTGAAGAACATTGCCAGGGCAATGGCGATCAGCACATTGGCTCCCACTCCGACCAACAATAATGGTAGTTGTAAACCGCGATAGCGTCTCGTCGAAAGAGCACCGCTCTGGTCTCTTTCGAGCCGACCTAGCCTGTGAATTAGTGACGTTAGATCGCGCGAGACTTTAAAAACACGCACTCTAAACGGTAGCAGTTCACCTTTTGATCCATTCTCCTCGAACTTCTCCCCTTTCTTCATCGCGTCAATGGCGAAATTTCCAAGCTCATCGGCGTTTTTCAGGTCAGCCTGGGCTTTTTGGGCAAGCTCAAATTCTTTCGGCTTATCTGCCGTTAAACTCAATAACTCCTGAATGTTGTCTTTGACATCATCCATCTTTTGCCGATATTTTTTTAAACCGGCCGGATCAGGATCGTTGTTGTACGCATACAACGTCAAAAAAGCGTCTTCACTCAAACTAGCAATCTGATCCGCAGTGGCGATGGTCTTTTTCGAGATCAGCTCGCGACGCGCTTCTTGCTCAGCATTGAAAACCAGCCAGGCCAAAACAGCAACGAAAAGAACTTCAAAAAGAAGGGGTACGGCAATGAGAATAAGCGCTTTGTGAGAAAGCTTGAGATTCAGTTGCATAGCAGGTCACGGGTAGGCCATACCTGAGTGTAGCAACATCTGATAAAAGTTAGGCTACTTGAGTAGCGCCACCTGTTTTGCCGGTCTGACCTAATTTGGCTGCCATAGCCGCAGAATTACTGGCAATGTCGCCAGTTCCGTCTCCTGAACCCGGCACGAATACGACTTTGAACTGTTCGCTCTTATCTACGCCGCTGCGGCCGTTGACGTTGTAACCAAGAGAATTCAGGGCGTGCACAGAAGCCTCTCCCAACTTGCCTTCTGGTCCGGAATCACCAAATACAATGGGCACGGCCTTGCCTGTCTTCTCCTGGACAAGCCAGCCAAGATCGCCTTTGTGGATGCCGTAGGCTTTGGCTACGCTAGGAGGCAGCACAAAGAAATTATCGCGATCTGTATCTAATGATTGACCGTTCGATAGTCTCAAACTTGTTTGGGATTGCCGTGTTGCATCTTCAGGATGGCGATGAGCGCCAGAACCATCAGTGTCCACCTGACAGCCATTAAATTTAATCGCTACGGAACCGTCGGTATTTTTTATACCTTGCCAAACGTGATGATCGTAACTTCCTGACGGATTGTAGGCTGAGCCGCCGCCTGGCTGATTGTAATGTCCGACGCCGCCGGCGTCATTGCCTGGATAGTTCATGCCGCTTGGTCTGGAGCGAGGCACTCGTTCGCCACCGCCGCCGCCACCGCCACCGCCTCCGCCGGCGTGACCACCGCCATCACGTCCGCCACCGCGCGCGCCACCAGTAGGCTGACGAGAACCTCCACCATTTGAGCCTGGAGCGACCCCACCCCCAGTTGGACGAGCCACTAATACCCAGTTGCCATTTTCATCTTGGACTACTTCAAACTGCGTATCAGGACCATCGCTTACTTTGATCGCCTTTTTGCCGTCTTTAGTTTCTTCTTCCAATTTATAAGTGTGCTCGGCACCGTCTTTGTCTTTAAACTTAAACTCTTTGATGCCGCTTTCATACAGCTCGGCGGCGGCCTTAGCGCGTTCTTGCTCGCTGGATTCCTTATTTATGAGTGTCGCCTTGTCCTTCTCAATATCAGTAATGGTCAAGTCTTTATGGTCTTTTTTCCCAGCCGAATGAGTGGACTGGTCGCGCCAATCGTTAGGCGTCAGCTGATGGATCAACGGCGTCGTGTCGCCGGACGCGTGAGGCATTTCTCTCGAGGCATCAGACCCGATTCTTGCTGGATGGAAAGTAGAGGGGGCGGACCTAGTCATCTGATTCCTTGCCAAATTCTGGCTACTCTGATTGAAATCTACTTCAAAGATCTTGCAAATTTCTTGCAGCGAACTGACAGCTTTTACACTTCGAGCTAGAACAGTTCAGTGATACAAAGCTAAAGCATGGTACGTGAGATTCTTGTGAGAACCGCCTCAAAAACGCATTCCAACATTTATATGCGTTCCGAAATTCGCAAGGTCCACTGAACAGCATTGGAAGGTCTGGAATCATTGTCCGAATTTGCTCAAACGGCACTCATAAATTTCTCACATTGACAACCTTATTGTTAATGAACCAACCAGTCCACCCTTACCCAAAGGAACTTACCAAAATGGCTAATCGCAGTACCGATGACGTAGTAACCAAACCAGCAACCGACACAGCAGCTCATTTAGAAAAATCGGTTCGTACCAATGATAAGCAAGGCTATGACAATGCCATGGCTGAGGTCAACAAATATCGCGACACGCACACACCAGACGAAAACAAAGCGTACACTGCTGCGATTACCAAAAAACTGGAAGACGATAAGGTATTACCCTCGGTAGCACTCTATGAAGCACAGAGTTCATTCAAGAAGATGGACACAAGCGGCAACGGGAAGTTAGAAAAGGGCGAACTCGATCAGTTCGCTAACCGCCGAGACGTGAACGACCTGCAAAGAAATCTAATCGGCAACATACAGCAAAACTACGACAAGATTCGCGATATCAACCAATATGGCGAAAGATGGTACGGTGGCAACTCCAATCAAATCACTCAGAAGGATATTGATGCCGGCGTGAAAGAGTCACAGGCGCAGATGAATCTGTACGCCCCTGACAAAGCCGGAAAGAGCCTGGTCGAGCGACTTGTCGATAAAGACGGCAACATTCCAGCTGGAACGATCAAAGAGTTGAGAGCGCTTGAGGAAAAACACCCAGGTCAATATCTCAGTCCAGAAGATAAGAAAACTTTGGACGATATTGATGCAAAAAGAACCTGGGCCTCCCGCATTCCGTTCAGAGACGACGTAAGCAAAGACAAATTGAAAGAAATGGCCGTTGACGGTGGCAATAACCAAGCGTTGCTAGAACAACAGCCACGCAAGTCAAGAGTAGAGACTCCGGTTGCACCACCTGAGAACGCCACACCACACCAGAAAGAGATGGCTAAAGAAGCTGTAAAAGAGCAATCTCAAGCTGAGGCCAAAACCAAAGAGCGCGATGAAAAAATCGCCGAAGCGCTAAAGGTCAAACCACATGAATCTTACGCGCACTCCGCCGAAAGACTGCTGGTCCTTGCAGGAAAATCTGACTTTACCGGCAAGGAATTGAGAGAAGTTTCGCACCAACTGTGGTTAGCGGACCACCAGAGAAAGAAAAATGAATTGCACGCCGGTCAATCGTTGACCCTGGACGACAATGTGAAGAAGACTCCAGCTCTCGCGAAGCTCTTCGCCCCCGAGGAATCGTAATATCGAACGTAGGAAAGTTGTACTGAACTGTTGGTTGGGGTCGGGTCGCGTTGATGCCAGGGGTGGTATCAAAGGCGGCCCGAGCGATCTTTAGGGTCCTTAGTGGACTGGCTGCTCGACGCGATCCGTGCGCAATCCCTGTGTTTTGCGGATTTTCTTTTTGTCAAACATCAGTTCATCACCACGGTGCTTAAATTCATCAACCGATTCGCCCTCTTTCCATTGCACGACACCTGTGCTTGCGCCTACGACAACCTCGCCAGGGACGGGGGCTTCATTTAGATTGAGCTGTCGTACGCCGTTTGGACCGAGATTTGGACGAGACACTTCTGGAATATCATTCCGTAATACCGATATATCTGCAGGCACATGGATGCGCTCAGGAACGCGGAAAGGCTTGATCCCCACCTTATCCATCTGGATGCCGGGAGTGCTCTCTAGAATGCGACTGAGGGCTTCCTTAGCTATCATTTGGTCTCTGAACACATCTTCGATTTGTAGCGGTTTTGAATAACCTTTTTCCACAAGCAATTGTCCGATCAGCGGTTTTTGATCTTTAGGGAACTCTGCTTGCAGTTTCAAAACTTCCTGGAGTTGCGCTTCCGTGGCATATCCCTTCACTTTCAAAAGTTGACCAATTTGCGGCAAGAAACCGAAACTCGCCTTGGTCGCGAAAGCGGCGATATCGGCGTCATTGTATACCTGCAAGGTTCTGCCGTTCAAATCATCACTGGTAGAAAGCCCGGTGCGATCCTGCAAACGTTTCACCTCTGCTTTGATCGTCGCGGGCGCGAGATTCTCGCCAGTTAAGGGCATGCGAGCAGAAACTAACTGTTCCGCGAGATCAGTTAGGGTTTGGCCGGCGCCGGTGATAGTCGATTTCGGCATTTCCTGCAATTGCGCAATTCGAGCTGGATAATTGTGCCGCAACTGCTCTGGAGTCGGAGCCTCTTTACCGACTGCCAATCTCATAGTTCTCTCAAACCCTGAAGCCAACGAATCTGCATGAACCAAAGCCGTGTTCGGCATCACCATCATGAATTCGTCACCGCCTTCGCGGATAGGAACATCTGTAGCGCGCTGATAGTAGCGCTTCATCACTTCGGTAACTTCTTTTAAAACCTGGTCACCATGATTGTGCCCGAATCGATCATTTACACTTTTGAACCCGTCCAAGTCCAAATAAGTCATGGACAGTGGCTCTCCAGAACGTTGGCTGCGGGCTATTTCCGATTGCAAAACATCACTGCCGGCAGACTTGTTTTTCAATCCTGTTAGTCCATCAATTTGTGCCTTTGCCGCAGCAGTTTTGTAAAAATCTTTCGGATGAATTTCAATGGGACCTACAGAAAAAATCGGTTCACCGTTCGCAATGCGCTCATTGATCCTTGTCGTGATTGCAGTTTTCCCCGCGGTGGCACCATAGTCCAGAGCCCCGAACATGGCTCCAAAGGTAGCGTACGATGCGACATCGCCTTTGATTTCATTGTAAGTGGGTGTCTTGCCGTTCAGCTCCGCACCCAATACGGAGTGCGTAAAGCCACCTGCGGCACCAGATAGTCCATTCACGCTAACAGCGCCCACGAAAGCAGGTGCTTCTTTCAAGTAAGATACGCGACGCAAGCCCAGCCCGGCACCATCCATGGTGGCAAACGTACCAAAACCAAGAGCGGCGCTTTTCAATTTACCAGCAGCAAAATCCTTATCGTTGACGGGCATCGCCAATTCAAAAAGTGCACCTGTTGTGCCAGCTTCGAGAATGGGAACGGACGCGGCGCGCCCAATTACAGAGCTGCGCAGCCCTCCGACGCCTTTGGATAGCACGAAAAAATCCGCAACACTGCCGGCAATGTTTCCCGTGGTGGTCCACATGTTGTCATGAGTCGGCGCACTGATCAAGTCAGGCGCCGTGGTATTCAGGGGAGTCATGTGTCTGATGATCTGTGCAACACCGTTCAGCGGTTGTTGAATGGATGAGTATGCCGCGGCTTGCAGCATATCGGAGACGCCAGAAACCACGCCCCCACTGTCATCAGAGCGATGAACGTCACTTGCTATAGATTTAGGACCGTCAGCCATATCCGGAGCCTCTCCCCCGTGACTATATATATATATATATATATATATACCCACAGGCGCTCGGGCTACACTGTGTAATTACACACAGGCGCCTGAGGAGACCAACACTGTCTCTTTTTCTTCCAGCGATTTGTACGCGGCGAAAGCCAATGAGGCTGCTGCGGCGCCGTCCTGGAAAGAAGCGGTTGGTTCAATACCAGCTTCAACGGCATGACAAAATCCACGGATCATTTTCAAATTCAGTTCTTCAGTCATGCTGTGCCATGAAAATTTTGCACCTGAAACGAGGTCCAAATGGGGATTGCAACAATCTATTTTCAAGACGCCCTTTTCGCAGACAAGTTCAACCTTCACGTCCCCCCAAATGGGCCAGCCTTCCATGCGGGACCAACTGCAATCAATTGACACGGGAGCGTGTGAATTTTTCATCCTCGCGTATAGAAGAGCATTATCTTCAACATCAACTCCTTCGCGCAAGTTGATCCCTTTGAAGGCTCTCACAGACTCAAACTCATCCTCTGTGAAGAGCCGGATCAAATCAGCAACATGCACTGTGTGATCTATCACTGCGCCACCACCGGACAAATTTCTATCCGCAAACCAGCCGCCTGGAAACGTTCCATGATTGGTTGCAGAGATAGCCTTTATTGCTCCAAGAGTGCCTGAATCCAAGGTTCTCTTCGCTTCGGCTACGGTTGCATCGTAGCGCATCGGGAAAGCAGTTTGGAAAAAGATCCGTTTTTCTGATCGCTTCAAAGCATTTCGCATTTCACTAATTGCTTCATGCGAAACGGTAATTGGTTTTTCGCAAATGATATGCTTTCCCGCTCGCACAGCAGCTATAGCCTGATCCATATGCTTAGAATTTTCGGATGCAATTATCACAGCGTCAACGACATCACCGACTAGCATATCTTCGTAGTTATCAAAAAAATTGGCGACACCAAAGTCATGGCATTTGGATTTGCCTCTAGACTGTTCATCATCAGAAATGGCGACCAAGCTCGCTTTTCCTGTTTCGTGCAAGATATTAAGAGCTCGTGCATAGTCGTTTGCATGCATGTGAGCAAAGCTAATTATTCCGAATCGAATCATCTTTGTAGCCTCAAGATCAAGAAACAGCAACTTTTGTGGGATTGGAAACCTGCATTAGATTGACTTCTTTTCCGGTTCTTATGGATTCCTTGGCAGCAATTGCCAAGCGTAATGAGTACAATGCAGCACTCGCCGGAATTGGGGTTTGCGATTTAGTTTGCACTGCTCGCAAGAATGCATCTTGCTCGTAGTGATAACCGTTCAATTCACTGACTGCTGCTGTCACTCGCTTCTGTCCATTTATGGTTAATTGATAGGAAGCTCTAGAATCCGTGTTGTCAGCGGCTATCATGCCCTGCGTGCCGGTAATTTCGATTGCTGTGCTGAATGGAAAGTTCTCAGGCAGCGCCCAATTTGTTTCCAGATAAGCGATAGCACAACTTTCAAAATTGAAGTGGATTTGAGCGTAATCGATCACATCACCGCGCCCCGAGAGGTTTCCACCTTGCGCGTAGATAGAAGCAACGGGACCAAGTGCCCAGGAGAGGAAATCAATGTCATGCAAACCTAGATCTACAATTACGCCACCACTTAATTCGTCCTTTTCATAAAACTGCGCTTTGGGCATTGGATTCGCACGGTAAGTGCGGGCGATCACCGGTTTGCCAATTTTGCCGTCATCAATGATTTTCTTTATTTGCACATACTCTGGCCAGAAGCGCAAAACCTGACCGATCATCAAAACGAGATTCGGATGGGCCTCACTCTCCTCAACCATCAGCTGAGCATCTTCAATCGTACTGCTGATTGGCTTTTCGCAAAACACATGCTTACCGGCTTTAATTGCTTCAATTGCGATGCTTGTGTGAGACGGAGTTGGTGATGCAATGAAAACCGCATCGATACCCGGATCTTCGATAATCGAATGATGGCTGATGGATTTTCGCACGTCCAAATTTGGAAAGGAAGATGCGAACTCAGCCAGCTTCCCTTCACTCACATCGCTGACCGCAACCAAATGTGCGCGCGGATTTTTCAACAACGATGGCAAGTGCAAAACTGTGCCGGCAAAACCAAGTCCAATCAGACCCACCTTTACCGGTGCAAAACTACCACTAATCTGACCGGGCAAATCCATGATCTCCTCCACCGAAAGCGAAGCTAGATTAGCACGGAGTCTAAAGAATTAAATGAGAGCGAATCGCTTAAAGCACGTTATGGGATTTTTGTGCCCGACAAACCGGCGACAACAAAATTGGAGGCGAGTGCTTGACGCAGACTGATGCCTATGGCGGGGGCGGGATCGGGTAGTGAATTGGTGAATTTGAAAAATCCATTATTATCGAAGTGCCCGACCATGTGCATGACGTGACCTCTGCCGAATGAAAAAGTGACAGCTAATACGCCTTGACCGCCAGGATCCTCTCTCTCAAGCTGACGGCTACGTGCCAGGACTCGCACACTTCCGGGCTTTAGCACGCGCATTAGATGGGACGCCTCGTCCATCTTCCAGTGTGCATTTGTGACTGCATTAGCAAACAGAACCGGCTCTGGATTAACTACGTAAGCGTCATAAATCGGGTCCGAATTTTTCTTGCGATCGTATTCTATATAACCTGGAAACGCCTTCTCGACCAGGTTGTCCAGCGCCCAATCAGTAGTAAGCAAATATCCACCGCGAGAGACAAAATCCCTGATGCGCTGGAAAGATTCTTTCGGTACATTTCCGGCGCAATCCACGACCACCACTTTCACACCATCCAATGGCATGTCCTTAAGATCGCCGCCGCCGACCCGTTGATAGGGTATACCGAGCGCACGGAGTGTGCGCCCTGCGTCATCCCAACGCCCCTTCACCTCAATCAGACTACCCGGTGCGTTTGACGAAACGGAGAGAACGAAGCCGGGATGAGCCTTATCTATCCATGCACGAAATACTTCAGGAGCCACCGCCCTCGATACCGCTCCAGAAATTACTGGCGGCGTTTGGATTAGCGATCCAACGTTTCCTCGAAGATATCCACCCTGCGAAGACGCGTCCAACCGGCTGACTTGCCCGTTCAAAGGCGCTCGCTCGGGATTAGAGTCAACCCGAGAGACACCACCACTTAAAGGTTGTCCATCCTCCTTCGGATGTACAGAAAATGTTGCTCGTTTAGTAAAAACAACGTTCTCATCGTTGCCACCAGATGCGGGGCTCTCAGAACTGCGCGCAGCATGAAAGTCCGGAGCTGGTTTTGGCACCGTGTCACCTGAATATGCAGGCGCTAATCCCAACAGAAACATTGAGCAGGCGACCGTTCCAGCGATTACTAGAGATTGGAGCTTCAAAAAATGCCCTCACATTACAATACGGCCGACGCTCGTTTACAATCAATGTTCCCCGCGTCGTATTTGGAACCAAATTCGATCCGTTTGTCGTCGTAATTCATATCTGAGGGGTGGATAGCATACTCGCCGAAGCCCTCGCAAAGACAATTCCACTAACTATACGTTAGTTTGAAAAGCTAGGAGGTTCAAATGAAAAAACCAATTTTAATTGCAGCACTTGCTGTTATCGGCAGTCAAATACTCTTCAGCTCAGCGGCTCAGAGTTATGATCGCGATGACTGGAACAGAAATGTAGTGGCACCATACGGATACAACAATGGCTACAATAATCCCTATAACAATGGCTTCTATAACAATGGACAGGGCGCATTCATCAGACACATACGTCACGAACGGCGAGAAGCTCGACATGAAGCAATGAGAAGGTGGGACAACAGACTAAATAGATGGTTCTAATCGCTGCTACAAAATACGTTGAAGATGGGCTTAACAGCCCATCTTCTTTAGTTCTTTGTCCAATCTTTCAATCTTCGAGAGGATCGCCGAAACTACATTCAGTTGCAAAAGCCCGCGACACTTAGCCAGTTGATCCATCATCTGTTGTTTACGCTTGACGAGCTTGCTCGCTTTCACCCACGAACGCTCAGGGTCCGGTTGACGCCAGGATCCGTGAGATGGATAAAGAACATTTTCTTGTCTATTCTTGAATTCAAGTTTTGATTTGCGGGTTGTTTCAGGATGGAAACTCATTCTTGCCGCGACATTATCCGTTGGCATCGAAAGCATCGTGCGCTCTTTTGGTGCATCGGCACGCTCAATTGCGCCTTGCCTGATCCGTCGAGCTGGCCCTTCCTTAAGAGCATGTTCTTTATTCATCCGCATAGTGTCGGAAATTCCGAGCGCAGCGCCCATACCCAACATCATAAGAGGGTTGCAAAATGCAAGTGATGCAAGTGCCATCTGATCTCGCTTACCGAATCCTACAGCGCTGTCGAACCCAGCGTCGGCTGCTTTCGTGCCGTCGAGGTGCTGACCCTTATGCGCCTTCGCATCTGACTTCTGCAATTGAGTTTGCAATGCTAATGAATGCGCTTCATATACTAATGCCGAACTGCAGGCGATTTTATCGGGACTACCGTCGCGAATACTCTTTTCAGAAAAAATGTCTAAGGGTCGCATCTGCTTTAGTGATTCCTTCAATTCGTCAGGCTCATATAGATTAACTTTGCACAAAAAGAAGTCACTGGGGAAATCACCCCTCAGACCGCTGGGTAGTTTCGAAGTCAAGCTCTGTGACCGTTTCAGACTGCGGTTTCCACCATGGCTGGTCCCGCAACGGAGCAAAGCGCGGGCGAACCAGATGACATACACTTAGGTAAGCGATCGAGCATTTGGGAGGGTCTTCTATGCGGACACCTGATACAAGCCAAAAAGAATGTCCTTTCTGCAAGGAACAGATTCAGACTGCAGCGATCATCTGCCACTACTGTAAATTTGATACGACTGCTGAGTATGAACCGTGCCTTCAATGCGGTGAGCTGATTAAAAGCGCCGCTGTGCTCTGCAGGTATTGTTCGTATCGCAAGCCTTCCGATGACCCGGGACTCGGCGTGCCTCGCCCACGAAAGGGACCGGAGGATGGTCCTAGACGAGTTGTCTTGCCCCTCCCCGACACCAGGTCGCCGTATGGTGAGGGAGTGCGTGGACAAGTGTTTGAAGTAATTGTCAGGCAGGGCATGGCTGGCGCACCATGGCGTCAAATTTGCGCTGGTCCCATGAAAGTCAACAACATATCGGAAGACGAAGTGGAAGCGGAGATCAGACGGAGACAAGGTAAACTTAGCTGAAAGCACCTTGCTAAAAGCACTTTGCGAGCACGCGCCTTTAATCGCGCTTCTTAATAGCGTCAAGAATAGCCATCATATATGGTGCAACGCGAGTCGCGGAAACATTAATGCGCGAGCGTCGTCTTTTGCTGTTGTGCTTACCAAATGGCGCCTGGCAACCGGTTGTCAAACTTACATTAATGAAAAAATACCTGTATTTGCGTGTCGCATTGCCGCCGAATCATTCAAAAGGCTTGGTAGGCGCGGCAAGAGAACGTAGAATTGAGCAATGACATCGAGTGTTCCTATATCTGTGCCTAAAAAAGAGTTTCGGGTGAAACTTTTGGATTTCATCGTGCTCCAATTTGCTGTTGGCTGGGAGCTGATTGGACAAGTCATCGTCATGCTTTTCCAAACACTCCGCTACATCTTCACTGGTCAAGTCGACCTTGAGGAGACTGTCCGACAGGCTTACATGATCGGAGTTAAGTCCTTCATTGTAGTTGCGATAACTGCTCTGTTCACAGGGTTTGCAATGTCGCTGCAGATCGCCAGAGAGCTAGTCTTGTTTGGTGCGGACACGGCTATTGGTGGCGTTGTGTCACTGGCGTTAGTGCGCGAAATCGGACCAATTACCGCTGGTGTGATCGTCGCTGGGCGCGTCGGCAGCTCGATTGCCGCTGAACTCACCACAATGATGATCACCGAGCAAATTGATGCCTTGAAAGTAATGCGCATTGACCCTGTTCAGTTTCTGGTCGTTCCTCGATTCGTAGCAGCGTTTTGCATGATGCCCGTGTTGTCAATCTACGCGATGGCGGTTGGCTTAATTGCTGGAATTTGGATTGCTCAGGTCGCTGCGAATGTACCGCCCAGCACGTTTCTTGATTCTGTAAAACAAACAATTCTCGATCGTGATTTTGTCGTTCACTTCACTAAATCTTGGATCAACGCCACAATCGTTGTTATGTTTTCATGCGCAGTTGGTTTAAATACGCGTGGTGGCGCAGAAGACGTCGGAATTGCCACCACACGCACCATTGTCTGGACCATGACTATGATCTTTATTTTCAACTACGTCGTCACTTCCTTGACGTATGCACCGAGGTAATCATGGCACAAAGTAATCATGATGCTGAAGGCTTCAGAAACGAACCCGGACAGTCGGCTGAACGCGGCAAAGCGATGATCAGCGTGCGCGACTTACACAAATCGTTCGGCCATCAAGAAGTGCTTAAGGGTATAAGTTTTGAAGTATATGCAGGCGAAACGCTTGGCATCATTGGACCTTCTGGTTGCGGCAAATCCACAATTTTGAAACTGCTTTGCGGCTTGCTAATTCCTGATTCAGGAAGCGTAACTCTTGGCTCTGACCGATACGGTCTCGTCTTCCAGGGCTCTGCTTTACTTAACTCACTGAGTGTGACGGAGAACCTGCGTCTGCCATTGCGCTCAAGTAAAATGAGCAAAGAGGATGAAAACGCAAAAATAGCTCAGACACTTAAGCTTGTCGGGCTGGAAGATTTTAGAAACGCCTTTCCGGGCAATCTCTCTGGTGGTCAGCAGAAACGGACTAGCTTTGCCCGAGCCATTGTCAACGATCCCCAGATTATTTTGTATGACGAACCGACTACAGGACTCGACCCGGTAATGTCGACAGTGATTGAAGACTACATGATCACCCTTGAGACAAAGCTACACGCCGCATCAATTGTTGTCACGCACCAATACTCAACCTGGACAAAGACGGCGCACCGAATAATACTGATGCATGCTGGCAAAATTGTCTGGGAAGGACGACCGGAAGAAGCTGTGGTATCGGAAAATCCATTCATGAAACAGTTTGCCCATGCAACCAGAGAAGGTCCGATGCTGGCAGGCACTGTGTAAACTCGGAACTTATCAATTATGACGACGACTTCTTACTAAGCACACACGAGACCGAAAGAGCAAAACATGGACACCGCGAAACCCAGATTTGATCAATACGTAGGATTTTTCGTCTCACTCGGACTGATCCTGCTTCTCTATGGCTGGGGATGGCTCAAGGGCTTGTCAGTGTTTCATCCGCCTCAACGTTTCACGGTTACATTTCACGATATTTCTGGACTGAATACAAACGCGCCTGTAAACATCAACGGTGTACGCGTAGGCGTTGTCGAGCGCATTGTTCTCAAGAACGGCACAGTTTTCGTAGGCTTAAAAATCAACAGTGAAGATGCGACTGTGTACAAAGGCTCAATTTATACAATTCAAACTCTTGGATTGGTGGGCGCCAAGTATATGGAAATCAAATTGCCAGAAGGAGATGACGCTGGGAAGGTGGCACTTACAGCTGATTCACAAGAAGTGGGACAAGATCCTGTGCGCACTGAATTGATTCTCAATCGGCTCGCTACTAACATCGGCAAGATCGATTTCGACGCTAAAATTGAACGTATTGCCGATGCCGCCGACAGTTTAAACCAAACCTCCAAGAAATTTGGTGATGCCGCCGCTGATACCAAAGCTGCCGCGAAAAATGCAAAAGGATTCTTCGGTCGAGGCGAAAAATCGCTTGATTCATTCGACAATTTGGCAAACGATCTGCGTACCAACTCCAAAACATCCTTCCGTCGCATCGATGCTTTAGCTGATGATTGGCGGGTAACGTCGCGCAAGATTAATCGACTCTTGGACAATCCGGCCTTGTCGTCGGATCTCAAAGAAACTGCTCAGAAAGCCAAAGAAACGTCCGTCAACATTCAAGCCGCCATCCACGAACTGACCAATGTCGTTGGCGATAAAGGCACTCGTGATGACGTTATCACGATGCTCAACAAACTGAATGCTTCAACCGATAACATCAAAACCGCGGTCGAACGCGTCGGCAAACTTTCTGATGACCAGGGCGTTCGCAGTGATGTGAAGCAGATTCTCTCAGACGCCAAAGAGTCCATGAACAATTTGAATAAAGTTCTGAGCAACAAAGACTTGAAAGACAACTTGATGGGCACCTCTGAAAAGGTTCGTACCGCAGCTACTCACATCAACTTCGCGGCCTTGCAGATGAGCCAGGTTTTGGACAAGCGAGCACCACTATTTCACATGATGGTTGGCAGACCTGGTCATATCGAGACGGTTAATCAGGGTCTTGAAGTCCAAAAAGAAAACGATTCGAAAGCTAAGACTCTAATCAAGGAAGCACCAGCTGATCCTACTAAACAAGCACCTCCGCCAGCCGCCATCCCCGGTGGCGACGTAAATCCGGATAAGGATAAGGAACAGGCCAAATGAAGTACGAGCCAGTAATCGGTCTGGAAGTTCACGCGCAACTGAAGACCAACACCAAATTGTTTTGTGGATGCCCAGCTGACTTCGGTGGTGCGCCAAATGACCACGTCTGTGCCGTTTGCCTGGGGATGCCTGGAGTGCTGCCAGTGCTGAACAAACGTGCGTTGGAATTCGGCATCAAAGCTGGATTGGCACTAAATTGCGAAATCGCTGAAGATAGCCGCTTCGATCGCAAGAATTACTTCTATCCCGACTTGCCCAAAGGCTACCAGATTTCTCAACTCGATCGTCCCATTTGTCAGCACGGACACTTGATGATAAACGGCAAGAAAATACGCATTAACCGCGCCCATTTGGAAGAGGATGCGGGCAAGTTGGTTCACGCTGGAGCCGCAGGGTTACATGGTTCCAGCCATAGCAATGCGGATTTCAATCGGTCCGGCGTACCGCTGCTGGAAATAGTTTCGGAACCGGACATTAGGAGCCCCGAAGAAGCACGCGACTATCTCACCGAACTGAGAAACATCTTGCGTTATATCGGTGTTTGTGATGGCAATCTTGAAGAAGGAAGTTTCCGCTGCGATGCCAACGTTTCCATACGCCCTGTGGGCGAAGAGAAGTTTGGTACGCGCGCCGAAATCAAGAACATGAACAGCTTCAGATCCGTACAGAGAGCTATTGAATCAGAGATCAAGAGACAAACAGAGTTGCTTGAAAGCGGACAACGCGTAGTGCAAGAAACGCGGCTGTGGAACGAGGCAACCGGCACCACTCATACCATGCGCTCCAAAGAAGATTCGCATGACTATCGCTATTTCCCAGAACCAGATTTGGTACCACTTGCAATTGCCAGAAACTGGGTTGCTGAAATCAAAGCGACATTACCGGAACTCCCTGAAGAGCGGCGTCAACGGTATGTGACAAAGCATGGTTTGCTACAAGATCAAGCTGACATTCTTGCTGAATCGCAAGTGATGGCAGACTTTTACGATCGCGTCTTGACACTCGGCGCCGATGCTAGCAAAGCAGCTGTCTATCTCATTAATGATACGGCCGGGTATCTGAAGGACACGAAGAAAGAGTTCGCGGATTTGGCGATCACTCCTGAAAATTTGCGCGATCTAATTGCTGCGGTAACGAATGGCACCATCACTTCCAACGTCGTTAAACAACTGCTGCCTGAGCTCTTAGCTGCGTCCGGCGATGTCAATCAGATGATCAAAGACAAAGGTTTGGGTCAAATGAGCGATGAATCTGGACTGCGCGCGATTGTGCAGGAAGTCTTGGATAACTCGGCAGCACAGCTTGAAGATTACAAAAAGAAACCCGACAAAGTGCGTCAATATTTTCTCGGCGCCATGATGAAAGCCACTAAGGGCAAAGCCAATCCGCAGATGATCAACAAGCTGCTGGATGAGATGCTGCCGACGCCAACGGTCTAACCGATCCTGTCCGCAAAAATGCGATAACATTTTCGTGCACTAGTGACTCAAGGTTGTATATCGAATATCGGCACGATTGTGTCTTTCGTTACCGTGGAGAGGATTCCCATCATCCTTACTTGCTCGCCTGGAATCTTTCGTGGGTAACAACAAACGCGAAGCCGAAATTTCATGAGGGTTTCGAGGACTTTTGTCGTCGGCAAGCAGAGATTGAAAGCAAGCAGCCGTGACTATAACCGCTAATACTGAATATGGTGACGATCCGCTATAAGACCCAGACAGTGTCTCCATATTCACCAAGCGCTTTGTCGTGAGTGACAAGAATCGCTGGTTCGGACTTGCTTTGAGCAACCAGCATGCGATCGAATGGATCTCGGTGAATTTGAGGAAGCGAGGTGAGCTGTTCACAGTGATCGAATGTAATTGGCAATTGCTCGAAGCCGCTTTGGAGGATCGCTTGCCTCAGTTCTGATTGAGAAATTTTGATTCGACCAAGTGCTTCTTTTACCGCGATTTCCCAAAGGCTGACAGCGCTTACAAGCACAACATTCTTGGCATTCTCAATTTTTTCTTTTGCTCGAGCCGGCAGTATCCGATCGCCCGTCATACACCAAATCAAAATGTGCGTATCTAGCAGAAGCTTCATCCGCCCTCGAATTCCGCAATTACAGAATCAGGCAGAGGTGCATCGAAGTCTTTTCCGAGTTGAATTTTTCCCTTCATCAAACCAAGTTTGCGCTTCGTACTCGATTGAGAGTATGCAGAAAGCAGGGCCACTGGCTTGCCTGCCTTGCTGATAATGATTTCCTCGCCTTGAATGACACGCTCGATCAGGCGCGATAGATTTGTTTTTGCATCGTGGATATTGACTCTTTCCATTTATCCTTTAAACTAAGCTAGACTTAGCTAAGTTATATCAAAAAAAATCCTGCGGAGCAAGCTCAGAACAGGATTTTTTTAAATGGAAACGCGCCAAACAGTCAGTGATAAAGTGTGCCAAGGTCATCTGCTCGCGGTGCGGGTTGATGATCGAGTAGCCACTTTACCAATTGCACCCCGTTTGGCGTGCCCCAACCTGTAGGAAAGTCCCAGCCTGTGCCCGCATCGTAGCCCGGTCCAACTTCGGCACCATTGTTGCCTTTTAGGATGTCGGAAAAAACACGGCCGTATTGGGCTGAATTGGCGATGGCGTATATGGTGACATTGCTGCCGCCGATACGACCGTGAGCCGCTTCTTCGGCAAGAACCCAGAGTGCCGCCCAATTTGGCGCTGCACCGCTAGTTCCGCCGTAGACATCCCACTTACTTTTGTAGAGAATGTGATAGCCCGTTTCAGGATCAGCCACCAATGAAACATCGGGGCTGTTCCGTTTCTGATTAGCCGGTGCGTACCAACCGTAAGCCGGAACTCCCGTTCCTGTCTGCCATGCGGGACGGTCCCAAAATGCCGAGACACCACCGCCGCTACCAGTCCAAGCTCTCTCGCTGCGTCCGCTACCCGGCAAGGTAGTGCCACCAACTGCGGTGACCAAAGGATCTGAGCTGGGATAATCGGCAACATATACTGGCTGAGCGAGAATGCCCGGCTGCATGTAGGCACCGTCATCTCCGCTGGCGGCGAAAACCACGATACCCTGCGCAGCAGCTTGCATAAATATCTCGTGATTCGTCAATATTTGCGCCCAGCCAACCAACACATCCGATAGCCCCCAAGAATGAGAAATGACATCAGCGTTGTTGTCACACACCACCTGATTGAAGGCCAAATCGAAAGTTCCGAACTGGTTGTCGGCAGCAAGATACATCAAAACATCGGCACCTGGAGCCTGGCTCGTTGCTTGCTCGATGTCGAATGTGGTCTCATCATCAAGCTGAGTTGAGGTGCCCCCAATGGGAATGTTGGTAATTCTGCCGGTGTGCTTGATCTCAAACTTATCGTAAAAGCCCTGCAAGTCTGCCGAGCTATAAGTATAAGCACTGACTATCGCAAGCGTGACGCCTTCACCACTGTATGAGGCATCAGGCTTGAGCCTCTTGTTGTTTTTGTTCGGAAAGTTGTACGCAGTCGCGATGCCAGCTGGACCATACGCCACCGCCTGCTGTCCAGTCAAGTCCTTGCCTTTTCGGCGAAAGTGGCTGCGCATCACGGCTCGAGTGTTGAGTCCAGAAATGGACTGGACGATTTTGGCGATGTTAGCCGGCACAGTCGGATCGGTAGTGTTTGAAAATCCATCAGCAAATTGCCGCAATTGCACCTTGAAGACATCGCTGATTTGGTTCGATGTAGCAAGAGCTTGGATTAACAACCGGTTCGGACTGATACTAACAACGCGAATGTTGTGATCGCGCAGGTAGTCAGTGACGGTATCAACATCAGCCTGAGTCGGTCCAAACTGCGCTTCAAACTGTCGGGGTGTCAGCCAGCGATGGTAGAGAGGCGAGGTCGGGTTAGATAGCTCAGTGATGAGCCGTTCCAGTTGATCTTGATTGCGAATTCGCAAACCAAAAACGAGCGGAACAGATTGGTCGGGCGAGACAGTGCCAGTCTCAGTTCCCGTTGACACAACCGCCGGTGTATTACCTTCGAGTGCTACAAGAGCAGGCGAAGCGAGCACCACTTGGGCGGAAATGGCCATGACGGCAATTGCAAAAACAACGACATTGAAAAATTTGATTTTACGCATAAATTTCTCCCGCTGAAATGGCTGTTCTTTCGAGCCTGTTTCAGCAAAAAACTGCTCAAACCGAGCAGGTAATTTCGCAAAGGCAAATCACTTCGCGAACAGATAGCAGTCTGGCAAGGCCCTGAAACTGCCATAACTACTAACATGACCGATGCTAGAGGATTCACATTGCAAATCGGTCAGCTTCTGGATTTACCGCGTTGCGCCTCAAACGGGATTCATTGGTCGCAACCGATCTATTACCAGTTGCCCTTTACGCATCGCCTCTTGTGCTTCGCTGATTGTGACGTCGTAATCGCGATCACCGAGAGCGCGCTGGCACCTGTGGAAGTGGTTGTTTGCCTCAGCCGGAGCCTCGGCCCATTTCTCTTCTGCGGCAAGCCACATCTGCTTCATCAAGGCATTCGCCTTTTCGTACTCCGCACGTGCCTTCTGAGCATTGACTAAATCTTGCTGAAAGAGCGCGGCTGCGAAATCCAAGTTCTCAAAGGCGCTGTCTAGCATCCAACTGATCGCCTGTAAATCACTCGAAGACAAAATCCGATCACTTAATCGGCGCGATAGAAATGCCGGCAGATATTGGACTTCGATCCACAGTTTTCTGGAACATCCACGCACATCACGATGATCTATGGCAAGCGGTTTTAGCTCCGACAGTCTATGCGCGAGTGCAGCAATCCTTGCGTGTATGGCAAGCATTGATTTTGGCATGACAATATCCTTTCTTTTGAAATCCAACGTTAAGTAGCAGCGCCAAAGCTAAATATGGCAGCGAACGGGATCAATTAGGCACCAGATACGGTGCTCAAAGAGATAGCGATAGCCGAAGTTTTGCTGAGTTGGCGCTTTTCATGGTGGAAGTGGAGAGATATAACAAAAAACTACGCTTTCTTGAAACAATAGGCAACAAAAAAGGCGCTACAAGCCAGTTCAATCACTTCCAGGGGCAAGTTTGCTTATCAGTCAGCTCGTAGTGGCACTATCGAGATCAGCAAAATTGGACTTACAGTTGGCTCGCGCTTGCAGTTACTTCAAGCGCGTACCAACAAGCTGCGGACTGAACAGCGGGGGCATCAAACAACTGTTATACTGTATCGAATAGTATAAACTTGGGCAAAAAATGTGGGTTGGATGGGCAGTGTGCAAGCACACCACCCATCTCCACATTTCTTGTTGTTGTTGTTACTGAACGGTCGAAACCCGCAGCTGACCCACCGGCAGGCAGATCGTGCGCGAGTGCGAACCGGACGGACCGTGACGTTCCACCTGGCTGCGGAAGTCACCGGAGTACACGTTCTCGCCGTCGAGGAGAATCGCCTCGATGACGGGGACGTAATGCGTGTCGTTGGGCGACACTTCGCGCAGAACGCAGTCACCGGCGTGCACGTTGCTCAGACGGGAGCGGGGCGTGCAGATGGTGCGCTTGTGAGAACCGCTCGGACCGAAGCTTTCCACCTGTCCGTCGAACTTGCCGACGTAGATGGTTTCTCCTGCGACGAGGGTGCGCATGTCGCGGAGAACCTCCGAAACGAGCACGTACTGGTGATTTCCGGGGAGAACTTCGCGAACGACACATTGGGTATTCATAGTTATTTGAGCTCCTTAGCTGATGTTGTGGGCGTTAAAACACCCGGGTTAGAAACTCGCTGCGCGGACTTGACGATGCGCAGCTTGGAACAGCACGAACAGCGGGTTGGGCTGCCACGGAACGACTTCAGTCGATTCGGTGCTCTTCCTGACCAAAGCAAAGATGCTGGTCAAGCCGGTGCTGCGCGCCGCGATCCGAGTGGTTTCCTCGAACTCGCGACGAGCAACATCGTTTTCCACCACGTCCTGAACGCGGAGGATTGTGAGCCCTTCGTAGAGCGCAAGCGCCGCACGAAGCCTCTTCCACGAATCCGTCACGTACAGTGTGTAATTGAGGGCGTTTTCACCCTTAATCGTCACACCCTGACGGGCTGCCTCGGTGCCTACCCAGCGAACAAGCTGGTAAGCCAGTGACTCGTTCTCGCCATCCGCCATCTCCAGGCACGTGAAGTGAAGCACCACACGTGTACCGCGTCGCGCAGACTGAAGCTCACGGAACAGCCCGATGATGTGGCTGTAACCATGGCTTTCGTCCGAGCTGCTGTTCCAGTCGCTTGTGCGAATCAGGCCAGCATTGACTTCGGCAAGACGGTCAGAAAGAACCAGTCGCTCGCCCTCCCAGTGACCCATACGCCAGTGAACACCAGGAACCTTGGCTCCCATGTCGATACCGGCAAACGGAGCACCATTGGTGGAGAACGTGTCGATGGCAGCATTCATGACCTTACGGCCATGATTGAGCAGGGAGCTCGTGTACCAGTCGAACAAGTCGCGTCCGTACTGGGTGTTGGTGTGGATGCTGTGGGTGAAGAAGGCGTCGACATCACGTGGCGGCTCGATGTTCTCGAACTCACCCCATGCCTGGCTGACTCCGTCACGGTTACCGTACTTCTGCATCACATAGTCCACGAAGGACTCGCGAGCTAGCTCCGAATAGCACTGCAAGGCACCGCGGGTTGGGTAGTCGGTGTTCTTGTCGTGCGAGTTGTAGCTAGGGAAGCGAAGTTCACCGGCAGGACCAAGGCTGATGTTGAGTTCAGCGATGTGCTTGGCCTTGCTAGCGAAGTGTGACTGGAAAGCGCCGAAGAAAGCTTTGTAGTCGTCGAGCACGTAGTCTGTAGCCCAGCACGAAACGTACTCCGGGCTAGCATTCCCTTGCTCACTGACGTACTTGTACGCGTCAACATTACGTGAGTCGGATTTAGAAGCAAGTTTAGTCCAAACCCATTCGGGCAGTGAAACGTTCACTGTGTCGCCGATGTTACCGCCGCACTGATGCAACGAGATGATAGCGACCCAACGGAGGCCCGCTTGAATGATGTGGTCTGAGAGCCTGTCGTAGTACGACCAATCGTACTGACGTTCAGACTTCTCAACGAGACCCCACCAAATGTCCGTAGAAACAGCTGATGCACCCAAGCGCTTTGCAGTCGCTAGTTGTTCATCGAACTGGTCCCATGCAAGGCGCGAAATCTCACTGTCGGGACCCTGCGGGTCACCAACAACGAGAGGCGCCATGACGTTGATTGTTTTAGTCATGATGTTCTTCTCCTTGTTTGAGACCGGCGGTCCACGATGGCAGTGCGCTAGCGCATTGCTGATGTGGGCATAAACGAAAGCGCGCTAGCACCGATATTGGTGTCAGATTGCGCGCTTTGCCGGGATGGATTGGTAGTTAGACGAAAGCTCACCATATGTTGGTGCGAGGCTAAAGTCCGGGATGTGCTTAGAGATTTGGTTTGAGGGGAAAGGGTTTTTCTGAAAATGAAATTGAGTGATAATTCAACCTACAAGTTCCTGCGTCGCGCGAACAAGCGCTTGGGGACGTGAACTGCCCCTCCAGCCCCCTAGACCGATTGTTCACAGTCGCGTAACCTAGCGCAGGTTGTCAGTAGGACTCCGGGCGGTACCGCTGCACGAACCGAGCTAACTGTTACAGGCGATTTGAATGAGCATAAAGACAGGCGGTAAGAACACCGAAAAGCCAGTGTTTGCAAGCAATCTATATTTTCTCAGTTTTGCTGTTTACTTCCTGCTCAGGATTTTGCCAGGAAATGAGACCTTTTCACCACGCAAATGAAGCCAGCACTGCACAGTTAACCAGTAGCGTACATGCGCTACATATGCCAACTTGGTTACGTTTGAGCGCTCGTGTAGCGACTTACTTTACGTGCAGTTTTTTCTGACAACTTAGCAGGCACTGTTTCAGCTCATCCACGTTGGCAAACCTTTCAGTTAACGAGGTGCAAGTAGCCTGCGCAACTAATGCATCCAGCTGCTCGGTAACGCGAGAGTTGAAACGCCTTGGATGCGATTGGGTGATGGGCTCAGGGTCTTTCCCTGTCAGGAGGAAAAACAGTGTTCCACCAAGCGAATAAATGTCGCTTTGCGGTGTCGGCTTGCCTCTGAATTGTTCAGCTGGGATGTAAGCATGTTTGCCAACCACAGTGGCGGTGGCAGAGGAATCAACCTGATAAGCAACATTAAAGTCGACAATCTTGATCAGTCCATCATCTTCAAGCATCAGGTTATCAGGTGTGATATCTCGATGCACTACAGGCGGTGACTGTCCATGCATATACTCAAGGATGTTGCAGGTACGCAAAGCCCACTCTATAACTAACTCTTCAGGCTGGGGTCCCAATCGTTCAACCAGAGTTTTCAGCGACTCACCACTAACATACTCGAGCACCAAATAGCCGCGAAAGTCCTCCACGAAAGCATCTTTGAGTTTCACTATTTGCGGGTGGTCTAATTTCTGCAAAATTTCGGCTTCGGCACGCAGTTTATCGGCAGTCCGCTCAGCCGTTAATTGCCCGCGATGCACCGGCAAAACATACTCTTTTAGAACCACTTGAGCATCAAGAATCAAATTTGCAGAGTCAATTTCTACGATGTGATCGATCTTGTTTTCGCCCAGGTGTGTTCCTCCAGTGCGAACGTGTGCAAGATAGGCAGTGCCCTGACCACCACCGCCTACTGTGCCAACAATTTCATAGCGCCCTGAGTCGAGAAACATGTGGTTTTCCAAAGATCCGGTTTTCTCACGCTCAGCAGGAACAGAAAAATATTTCAGCCACAATTCGGTGTACGAATTGTCTGACGCAAAGTCCGAATCAACATTCAAAATCGCCTTAGGCGCGCTGGTTTTAATCAGGCTGAAGAATGTGCCGATGTTGTGCTTTTTGCTGATGTCTGACAATTTCAGTTTGAATTCGTTGCCTTCGTGGGTGCGAACGAGAAAGGCGGCCTGATTACCGTTGAAAATGTCCCAAATTGCAAACTGCTGAACTAATTCAATGGCAGACCAGCGAATAGCTAAGGTCAAAGGTCCGGAATGTTCAAGCATTAAATGGCTGTCTGTCCAGTCAATATCGCGGGAGCGAGATTCTCGCGATATGAATACGACCAATCCTGTTAGCAAGCAACAGCCGATGAAAGCGAACGGCAACAGTGCTAGCACCTGGTCCATATTGCCGACATTTCTCAAAGTCATGCCAAATATGTTTGGTGGCACGTACTGGTCGGTGGCATACGGCGGGGCAAACATCTTGGAGAAATACGAGCCAAAATCGCGAAGACCGTTAACTTCAGTCATCAAAATTACAAATGCAATCAAAGCAATGAGACTTAAAAATATTGCTTGTATCGATACCACCGTATTTGGTGATAATCGGCTAGTCTCGACGTTAAAGGGCTTATTCCAAGTCGACGCGCGGGAAGGTTGCGGGAGCGCTTTTGATCCAATCGCATCGATCTCGGGTAACGATTGATCCGCGAAATCATCGACTTGAGTTTCTGATCCAATCGAATCAATCTCAGGCAACGATTGATCCACGAAATCATCGACTGGAGTAACGTCCAGTTTCGTGACCAACTCGACTGACTGAGCCACTTCGCTCAACTTGGTTTCGTTCAATTCCAGCTTAATCTCGTCATGCATACCGATGTCAACCCTGTTGGATAGTACACAAATACTGCCGCGCTCTTTCAGACACCTCAGCCATAGAGGCTAATCTCGATTCCAGCTCCATCGCGGTGCAAGCGCTGATCAGTGCACTCAGGGACTTCATCGTTGCCGTTCGCTCGGTCGTCAAAGCAGACTGAGACAAGGCGTCGGGATCAGTACCGGTAGCCAAATAGTAAAGAGTGCAACCAAGGGCATAGATGTCGCTTTGAGGAACAGCCTTGCCTCGGAATTGCTCGGGGGAGATGTAAGACTGCTTGCCGACTAAGGTACCAGTGGCGGTGGCAATGAATTCATTGGCAGCACCGAAATCAATCAACTTGATCGACCCGGTCCGATCGAGGACAAGGTTATCGGGAGTGACATCGCGGTGGATAATCGGCGGGTTTTGAGTGTGCAGGTATTGCAAAATGTCAGCAACTTCTAAAGCCCAACGCATAATTAAACGCTCGGGTTGAGGTCCATGTTCTTTGACGTAAGCGCGCAAATCCAGTCCGTTAATATGCTCTAAAACCATGTAGTCTCGACCATTTTCCACAAAGTGATCTAGAACGCGAGCAATATTCGAATGTGATAACGTCTGCAAAATCTTTGCTTCGCGTTTGAACATTTCTAGCGCTTTAGCCTTACTGGTTGAGTCGGCATTGAGTGGAACAACTGCTTCCTTGAGGATCACAGTTTCTCCCAAATTGTCTTTGCACAAATAAACGGCCGAGAGTCCGCCAAACGAAACTTGTCCAATCACGGTTAGTCGCCCATCTTGCAGCTTTGTCTTGGCCTCGAGAGGCACAAAAGCCGTGCTGCCAAAACGACTGGCCAAATCACGCTCCCAAATTGCCGTAAAACTTTCATCATTTGGATTGGCTTGAATGCCTGGAATACCCATCTCGACAGCCTTTCGATCAAAAACGCAACGTGTCTCAGGAGCGTTGGATCTGACGGCGATCACCAGATCTTTCAAGTCGGAAGTTTTGACGCCGGTCAAGCGAAACCTTGCCTGTCCTTTTTGCAATGAATTGCCAAAGCGAAGTACAAGTTCCTCATTTTTGAACTCGATTAGGTCAAGATGAGCCCAGGGTCTTTTCCGCAAGAAACTCAAATCCAGCAAAAACCGGCGAGGCAGCTCCAAACCGTCTTGAGTCAGGGCAAATTTGTTGTCCAAACAGACGAGAACAGTAAAAGATCCCAGTGCCACAAGCCCCAAATAGAAGCACAGCAAGCAGAAGAGATCTTCGTAACCGAAAAATCCGCCCTGAATCAAAGCTTTTGCCAGCCAACTAGAAACATACAGCGCCCAAATTCCCCACACAGGAGCGAGTGCTATCGCCAGGAATAGAGCGTTTCGCGCCTGATCCTCTTTGTAGCGAATAACCAGCCGGGGTAGGTAGTTTGTGTCCATGAACATCCTCAGCAGCTATATTCCCAGACTAGCCCCTGCGTGTTCGCACCGGATCGGTTTGTTGCAAAAATTCCGTAAAACTATCGATTGTTCGCGCTAACTCCCGCCATCAACTTTGTTTTGAAAGCGGCAAGCTGATGGCGAAAGTGCTACCCCTCCCCACTTCGCTTTCGACGGCGATTGAACCATGGTGCAGTTCAATAAGCTCCCTGGCGATCGGTAGACCCAATCCGGTGCCCGCTATACCCGCTGTCGATTGAACCCGATGAAATCGATCAAAAATCAAACTTCTGTCCTCTTTTGAAATACCTGGGCCTTGATCCGTTATTCGAATTACAGCATGCATCTCCGATTTTTCAGTGCTGACAGACACTGTTGAATTCTTGGCTGTGAATTTTACGGCATTCGATAAAATGTTAACAAAGACTTGCTCAAGCCAGAATGCATCACCTTCGACAGATGCAGAGCTAGACTGCTTATACCCCTCAACTAGGATTACCCCCTTTTCCTCTGTCAACAATTTGATGGCAGCTATGCACTTATCCAAAAGTGGTGCCAGCTCGACTGAGACAGTCTGTAGTTGAACATTACCGGTGCGCAGTTTTTCCAGCTGGAGGACACTGTCGATCAGCACAACCATGTGCTCACACGCATTCTGCGTCGTTAATAACAATCGTGTTTCCGGCTCATCCAATGTCCCAAAGAAGCCATGCTCGAGCATTTCCAAAAAGCTACGAACAGTTTGCAGAGGCGCCTTCAGATCGTGTGAAATCATAGCAGTTACTTCCTGTCTCATTCTTTTCGCTGCCTCAATCAGCTCAGCGGCGTAATGAAAGTTCCTGTCTAGCTCAGCGATCTCATCACTTCCACTAACAGGTGAAAGTAACTGCTCCCCTTGTGCCAACCTCCTTGCATTCTCACCGAGCAAAGACAGTCGCCCAACAAGATGCTTGCTGTACATAGTCGCCCCTATGAAAGCAAACAAAACACTCAACCCGAGTGCGCACTTCAGCAGGATTTCAATCCGGTCTCGAATGGTCTTGGTCTCGTCATCATCGGTGATACGCAGGCTCCTTTGTGCCAATCGGAGCAACGCTACTCGGAGAGTTTTATCTAACTGATTTTGTATTATTCTTTTTGTGTCGTGAATGACAGATACGTCGTAATTTGGGTTTTGCATCTTTTGCTTAGCTTGTGCAAGCTGGTCACGGACCAACCCAATTCCACTTTCGCATTCCTCAATAGCGCTGAGCACCGATGGACGATCAGCTGACTGCTTCACTTCTTGGAAGTTTCGCCTGATATCTGCGATCCATCCATCTAACCGATTGCCGGTCAGACAGGAATACATAGAGTAATCATTTATGGCCCCAGCAATGGCTAAGATGTCGCGCATGATCCGATTAGCACCATCGTTGAATTTCTTGTGGTTATGAACGCGCTGTGCCTGTTGTTCTACCTGATCCTGAAGATTGATCAATACGGTAAATATTGACAACTCGAAACACAGTGGAATGCTGACCAGAAGTAGTCCTTTGTGCAGCAGCTTCAGCTTCATGGTGGCTACACGACCTCCACGTTTAGTGAAACGGGCAGCTGAATTACAAACGTGCTGCCTTTCCCCACTTCGCTTTCAACAGCAATCGAACCCTGGTGCAGTTCGATCAGTTCTTTGGCGATCGGAAGACCCAATCCCGTACCAGCCACCGAAGCTGTCGACTGGACCCGGTGAAAGCGTTCAAAGATCAGCTTTTTATCAGCTGCTGGAATGCCGGGACCTTGATCAGCAATTCGAATTTCGACTTTGTCCATCACTATGTGAGCACTGACTGTAACTGACGAATTTTGAGGCGCGAACTTGATCGCGTTGGACAAAACATTGACCAAGACTTGTTCAAGCCAGAATGCGTCGCCATTCACATATTCAGGACTGGACTGATGGTAGTCAGCAACAAGAACAATGGCCTTGCCCTCAGCCATCAACTTGACGGAGTCCAAGCACTTGTCTAAAAACGGTTTGAGCTTAATTGGTGTCACCTGCAATCGCACGTTGCCCGTGCGCAGTTTTTCGAGTTGAAGAACATTGTCGATTAAACCGACCATGTGTTCAGTGGCGTTCTGAGTCGTTGAAAGAAATT
>PLXC01000067.1 GCA_003151275.1 Candidatus Melainabacteria bacterium | reverse complement strand
GCGCACTAAGGTTTCGGATTCCCTTGCGTCCTGAATGGCACTAAGCCTGCTACCTCGCACGGCGCGCAAGTTGTCGTTGATCATTACTTGCTGAATTAGGCCGCAGCGCTCAAAGAAAAATCCCGCGACTGTCGCCATTGTTCAAAGTCAATCGAGTAAGGTGACGCCGGAGACTTCGCCTAACATAACATCACTGCCCCCGATGCCCGCAAGAACACCAATCAAATCGCGACCACATCATTGCCCCCGATCACTCCGCAACAACACCAATCCAATCGCACAACTGGTGCGATGTTTTTGCCTCTCATGCTAATTTATCTCATGGCTTCTGGTGATTGATAACCGAATGTTTTGGCTTTCTGGACATCAATTTTGTAAAGGACAGATTTGCCCAGGGACTTATAAACCAAACCGCGCTCAAAGTAGGCCTCTCCATAGTCTGGTGATTGCCTGATCGCTTCGTCGAAATCTTGCAAGGCAAGCTTGGTGTTACCGAGCTGTGCGTAGGCAATGCCGCGACTTAAGTGGGGATGCGTGCGATTCGGATTTAATTTTAGTGATTGGTTGCAGTCAGCAATAGCTTGTTCGTTCTGGTGGTCGCTTACCAAAGCAGAGGCCCGAGCGCAAAACTTAATTGCATCCTGCGGATCATATTTGATCGCCTCATTGAAATCAGCGATGGCTTTTTTGTATTGCTTCTGCTCTCGGTAGCACATGCCTCGATTAAAGAGCGCAGAAGCGTCCTTTGGCACCAAGACAATAGCCTTATCGTAGTCCTCAATTGCCTCTGACAAGTGCCCCAATCGATCATGTGCCCAAGCTTGAGTGATGTAAGCTCGTTCATATCTAGGACTGAGCAAAAGTGCTTGTTGTGTGTCTTTCAGCGCTTTTGTCCAGTCTTTTTGGTACTGGGCATGCCGCTATATGTGCAGCACATTCCAAGCATGGGGCTATGCTTAAACGGCTAGCTCATTCGACGTTGCTGAAGCATGAGTCGTTTTCATTCTCAATTACGCCATGGTCGAGTTCATAATTGACAAACGTTTTGTCCACAAATACGTTTGATACGTCAACAATTTCTGCCGGAGAGTTGCAGTCATTCACGTTCACCAGCTCAAAATCCACAAAGTTCAATCTAGAACCCACTGGAATCTGCAAATTCCCATTTCCAGCACTAATGAAGTATTTGCCGTTGACCAGGTGCAATCCACCATTGGCGACCGAAAAGAATTTCTTAGCGGTGTCGCCATGGGGGGGTACGTATACAACGAACACGCCGAAATCTGCAGTTGGGCCAGTGAGCACGAACTGAATGGTGTTGAAAAGGAAAGTTGGATTGGTGTCCAAGTTTTCAATATCGTCGAATTCGGACAGCACGCTCCTGAACTAGTTGCTTGTTTCCAGGACGCGATTAAGCAATGGAAACTCGGAGAGCCTTTGCCCGGCTCATTTGAACACGACGATGTTTGAAACACAAAATTGAAAACCAGAGTCGCGTAAGCCAAGACGCAAGTCAATTTACGGTAGGATGAAATCTGCTTCGAAAAATCCTGGGACAACATCATTCGTGCTAGGACACGATCTTGGCCGCCTTGAAAAAGGATCGCCGGCGGCAATTTCTCTGCATGCAGCAATTCGCAAACTTATTCCAGTCGAAGAAAAAACAACTGCGGCTATCGCTCACTAGCTTATAATTTCGTGTTTAAAATTGCCGGCTCCGGCCGATCGAGGAATTTTTTTGGCGACACCATGGGACGAACGGGTTTTTCGGAATCTACCAAGACCTTTGGATAACTCGCGCTTCACGGGCAAGTTGAAAGCGGCGCGTCCATGGCTAAAATAGACAATTGATTATTAACAGCTAAAGCAGTGATAGTCACCAGTGGTAGTGTCGTGCCTGTGTTTGTCAGGGTGAAAGTGACGTCCGTCAGGAGGGCACCTGCGGGAAGCGTTGGGGATAGCTGCTGAGCGGTGACTGTCATAGCAATCGCGCCGTTAACAGGAAGCGCCACAATCGCAGTGCCGCTATGCTGTACCCCGTCTGGCGTCACGCCTCTGACGGTGACTGAAAATGGAGTATTTGCAGTTATTCCGAAATTGGTTCTCACAGTTCCACTGACCCGGGTAAACTCCTCCACAGGAAAGTGTATTAGCTCTGCGCTGGCGGTAGCTCTATTGGCTAACAAGCTAAAACCAATCGCAGCCTGTTCACCATTTCGAATTCCGGTTGCAAATTGCGCGAGAGCCGTACTATTCTCGCCATTACAACGTGTGGCGAAGCGAACTTTCTGGGGCCTGGCGACACAACATGGGCTAAAGCCAAAATTCGACACCAAACATAGCGCAACTATGGCAAATAGTTTCCGCATCATAATCCTCCCGGTTAACTTCACTTGATCATCTTTCAGGTTATCCCTAAAGAGCAGGTCAATTGTACAGGCAATCAGCGCAATTTTGAGACTACAGCGAGTAGCGCTTTACGCCAGGGTAAGCACCGCCGATCAATCCTGCGCACGGCAAGTTGCCGAACTGACCGCTTATGCCGAGCGCAGCAATTTTGAAATTGTTGCGGTCGCCAAAGAAATCGCCAGCGGAACAAAGAATGACCGGGCCGAGCGCGAGAAGGTTATAAGCCTGGCCCGAACGCGCCAAATAGATATGGTGCTGGTCTCCGAATTATCTAGGTGGGGCCGCAGTACGCCCGATCTGCGCGGCACGATTCAGCAGCTGGCGGATCGACAAGTCGCCATCCGCGCAGTCAACAGGCCGGACATAGACATATCAACCGCCCAGGGCAAACTTATGCTGAATGTGCTCGCCGCCATTTCGGAATTTGAGCGCGACCTACTCCGAGAGAGAATCAAATCTGGGATGGCTCACGCCCGTTCTAAGGGCACCAAAAGCGGAGCTATAGGACAACCGTGCTTCGATCGCGCTGAACGCGTAAAACGTCTTCTATTTGAGGGGCGAACTGTTAGGACTATCGCCGCCGAATTGGGAATCGTATAACGCAATACAAAAATCCCGCTCTGGCGGCGCCGGTGGCTTTCCCCGGCCGCGCGACAACTAGCAATGCGACAGCCACAGCTGCGGATCGCCCATGTCCTGCAGCACAATGGATGTACACTGGCTCACAAGAAGCCGATAGATTTGACATAAGCTGGCGAAACTCTTCGTCATGTGGCGCGCATCCGTCGAGAGTTGGAACACAAAAGTACTTCAATTTCCTTGCATGGGTTGTGGCTGAAAACTCAGCTGTCAAATCTACGACCGTGGTGACGTTGGCAGGCAATTCACCGTCTAGAGGACGGCGTCCCAACCAGATACCAGCCACTACTTCATTGCACATATCTTCTCTGCTAAACACACGATGGCGCAAATGCCACATGACATAATTCAGCAAAAGAAAAGGACAGAGAATTAGTCGATTGAGCCAGAAGCGTCCCCCATCAAGTCGCTTGCCAAAGACGCTTACACCGAATCGGGCATAAGCTAATCCAACAAGAATGAACCCCATACCGCACCAGCAGAAGGGCCAGCCAGTCTGAATGGCGCTACTTCCACTCAATATCAGAGCGACGCCAGCGATGAACAGCATCGAGGTATAGGTAGACTCGCCTTCCTTAATCATCAATTTGTTTGTCAGGGCATCACAACCTAGAAGCCTTATACCTGGTGATGTCATCAACTAGGCGGAGCTTTGACAGAATCGATCCGGCCTAAGTGGCTTATACAAGCCCTTCGTCGCACAGAACGGTGAAGTCATTGACATGCCACAATGACAAACCAAACGCTGAGACCTGTAAGCATGGAGACAAAACATGCCGAAGCACGCTTCGCGTGGGTGATGCACGCGAGGACGCGTGCGCTCCCAGGGAGCGTTCAATCAACAGGCACGCTGGGTGATCCGATTAGTAACCTTGATAAGCTCCTCCAGAAGCGAGAGATCTTATACCGGGAACATTTTGTAGAGATCCGTAGCGCGAATCTGCGTAGCGAATGCCAGCAACCAAGTTGGAAAGTGGATCGTCGATGTTCGTGTTGTAGCCGGGCAAAGCGTACTGTTTGAAGGTGCCTGGAATCGTTTGCATAAGGCCTTGCGACGGATGACCGGCCGCAGCGTTTGAGTCGGTCAGGTTTATGGCGTTGGGATTCCATCCGCTTTCATGTTGAACGATAGTGTTGACTGCGGATTCAAGCGCTTGCTGCTGTGCTGGAGTCATGTTCTCAAAACCAGGAACGGCCAGCTTGAGCGCTTGATCGATCAATGCTTTCTGTTGACCGGTTGGGATGTTACCACTGACGGCATGAGTATCTAAACCACCATTTGCTCCGCCACCACCCGAGACACTATCTTTCCAGCCGTTGTAACCCATGCCTTTATATGTATTGGATTCTTGCGTGGACTCTTTGGGCGCACTGTTGCTGCGGCTGACGATGGCGGCATGCTTGGGGTTGTCACTTCGATCATCGGCTACAGCGAAATCTTCGCCGTTCTCGACGATTTTCATGTGCGGCAAAACGCCGTCTTTTTGTAGTTTGTCGTTGATCTCTTTCAGATCTTGATGGAAGTGCTCGTTGCCTTCTTTCTTCCGTAAGTCATGCAGTTCCTTATAAACGGGTTTGAAATCGTTAGGATGGTCGTGCAAATCCTTATCGATGTGCTTTTCGGCCTGCTCGGTATTATGATTCATTGTCATTGTTGATACCTGGTAAAAGTTCGCGCGAAAACTCAGCGCGGGAAGAGATAATCTCTGGCGCGGAAACCTGACGCTGGAGCGATTAGACTCAGGCGTGGAGACTCAGCACGAAAGAGAAACTCTTGCGCACAAATAAACGAGTTGAATTGCGGTCGTGAAGTCAAATAGGAAGGGCGACACTAGTTTACGCGTCGCCCCGAGAATGTCAAGGGGTCTCGGGCAATTTCTCTAAAGAAAATCCGAGCCCCAAATGGAGCCCGGATGTGGTGTTTGTACTCGAACTCACACAATGCTGACACGATCGAGCCTGCGGATTAGTTGTAGGCAAATTTGTAGGTGTCGCAATGTGGAACTCATGCGAAGGTCGGCTCGAGGCGTTCGTTTGAAGCGTGCTCGTAGACTTTCTGTAGGCACAGTTCTTTGCCTACAAATTCTTGAAATCTTTGAATTCCATCCGCAGTTGAATGACGTTCATCGGTTCGACTTCCGTGATGGAAATCACCTTCTTATCGTTCAAACCGAGCAGATCCAAAAATTCACTAGTGATCCGCGACATGTGGAAGCGAAGCCGTTCGATGTCCAAAACAAGGTAGCTTCCAGTGATGTCGTTTGAGACACTATGGTTGACTAATCGTTTCAAGGTATAGTACGGAACATCCAATTTCTCACCCATTGTGAGAAATGTGCGGCGTAGATCGTGGCACGCGAACTTAATACCGCTGATCAAATTTACTCGACGCACAATTCCGGTGTGTCCGCTGAGATGCTTGTTGTGATCCCTGGTTGACTGGAAAACCCAGATAGAAGTTTTTCGATAGACGCGCCGTTTCTTAAGTAGCGCCAACAGAAAATCGCTAAGCGGTAGCCGATGCTCGCGGTCTGATTTTGTTAGTTCACGGGGGACCGTCAAAATTTTATTTTCAAAGTCGATGTAACTCCACTGCAGCCGTTTAGTTTCACCAACTCGCATGCCTGTCAGCAGCAAAAATATCATGAAATCGCGCGACACCTCGTACTTAAGCGCAGATACAGCCAGATACCAACCTTTGAGTTTGCGCTCTGGAATGATGCCTTGTCGAGGACGAATGCGATGCCATGCTCCATTTGTCGACAGCCTGCCAACTGCATTAGATTTGATCAATGGTTCATCTTCTATCCCGAATCGGTCTGATGCGAAATTGATCAGCGCTCGCAAACATTTCATCACGTTGTTTGCTCGTCCATGTCCAGGAGTTCCCCGACTGGTAGGGCTGTCGGTAAGTTCACGATGACGTTGCTCAACCATATCTTTCGTAATTGATGTAATTGGCATGTCCAGCCAGTCTTCAAGGTGCCCGCAGATCAGATAGCGGTAATTTCGCTGCGTGTCGTTTCGATTATTCTTTACCTCAAGAAACTTTTGGAGCACTTCTTGCAAAGTAACATCGCTCAAAACATTTATGCGTTTGCCCGTCTTCGGATCTATGCCTTTCGCTATATCGCCGAGCATGATGTAAGCCTGCGTTTTTGCTACATCGAGAGACATCGCGTTGCACCTACCAATCGTTATTCGTCGATTTTTTCCAGCAATCCGTTTTTCAAGGATGTAGGACTTCGACTTCAGAGTGACTCGCACTGCGAATCCTGGAACATCCTCATCACGATAGAAGCGTTGACCGCTGGAAGGCGCTTTAATTTCCGATTCGATAAACTCCTTTGTCAGTTTTACCATTAGTACTGTCCTCTATCGAAACTGAGACGCAAAGCCTCACAAAGCAGACGGTCTTTAAACCGTCGGCGTGTGAGTCTCCTAATAGCTAAAACGACATTTAGCGATAAAAAGTTCAAATTGAATTCAAAAATTTAATTTCCGGCTACAAATCACCTACAAGGAGACAATTCTCTCTGCACCATTTCGCCGGTCATATCTAGGTTTTCAAACATCACAAAGTATCGACGCTAAATGTAGGCATACAGATCGTCTACGTGTTCTCTTAAAAGCGCACTGCGTCAGTCTTGTGTTAGTTCGAATACAAGCGGGACCACTGTCAGCAGTCGGTGCAAGCGCTGCATGTTGTCTGGTAACTCTGGCAGTGCAGATGATCCAAACACCGTTTTCTCAAGCAGGTCCAGGCGTTCAGTAACATCGCCCTTGGTGTTTTTCTTGGCGAAGATTTCCAGCTCGAGGGCATGAATCGCTTGCAAGAAATGCAGTTGTAAACCAGAAGGGGCTATTGTTCCTTCTGCCTCAAAACTGGACAAGGGCGTAATAGTAGCCGTCGCCGCAGGAGTAAAGCCCACTTCGGTGACATTGTTGTTTGTGTAACTATCGCCCTCAATCCAATCACTCGCCAAAGCTGCGTGGGAATTTAGAATGAACAGAAGCGACACTAATAGAATTAGGAATCTACGCATTGGAAGTTCCATTTGACGAGCGACAGGATTCCGAAACAGCTCTATTCCCGTGCCTCAATTAATTCACACCCGAGATTAGATTGCCTCTGAGGTTCAAAAGCTGGAGCTGGCGATATCGGCGCTGAATGAGAATAAGAGGCACGGACACTACTGGTGTGACATACTCTAGAGACCGTCAACTAGGAGCAGCAATTGGTTGAGTCAAATGTGCAGTATACAGTGCAGTACAGCTTTGCTGATATTTACTGCGCCCTTCTCAGCTTCTACTCATGGAGGAAGTATCTGTCCATCCTTGTTATTTTTGGGATAGTCGGCATACTCCTTGGTGTTTTGAATCCTTCCGTGATATACGCCATCTTGTGCGGATTGGTATTAATTGGTGTAAGCGTTTATGCGTGGTTATGGTTGCCTAGACTAACGAGGAAAACCTTAGCTTCGCCGGCATTTTTATCGCAGCAACAAATCGAAATCAATGAAACGGGCTTTTCAATGCATTCTGAAGCTATGCAAAGCACTATCCACTGGTCCCAGTTCTTAAATTGGTCTGAAAATGAGTTTTCTTTCTTGCTTTACCCAACTCCCTACACGTTTGTCGTGATACCAAAACGTTGCCTTGCTATCGGCCAACCAGAAATTGTTCGAGAGCTGCTCCGCGTTCATGTAGCGAAGAAAGTGCAAAATCGAAAAACGGTAGTTGTAGTCTTCCTGATTTTTTTGATCGCAGCCTTCTTGGCTGGCGTCTTCATAAAACTGTAGCTAACAAGTTAGCCGTTTTCACGAATAATCTTTTCGTATAAAGCTTCGAGAATGTATTGATGACGACTTGGTCTTGGCTTGCGTTTCGACCTCGTCTGATCAATTTCCTCAAGTAGTTGCATTATTATTTGCGACGATCATAATCGAACCGTCTGCTTGATAAAACGCAAGTTCTTCGTAAGTCCAATTTCGAAAACGCTTTTGAAGTGGACTAGCTTCTTCCTCATCAGGTCGCTCAGATGCTGCATCAGAATCACAGGGTTCAATCAAATGCGCATTTTTTTACGCTGCTCTGCCCAATACCTTTCGAATTCATCTTCACTGCTCATAAGCGCCTCGAAACTTTTTGATGTGTTTTATAGATTCCCGGATAACCATCTCTTATCATCTTCGGAATACCGGTTTCCAGGGGAAGCAATCCCAATTCGTCTGATATGACATTTCTGCCGGTGTTATTGCATTACGGTGCATAAGTGCAAGCGGTTTGATCAGTACAAGGTTGTCTTCAGTGGGTTTGAGCGTATTGGTGGTGTTGTGAATCACTGCCTGCAGCAACACATTTTGCACGGATGCTGCCATTCGACTCATCACGCTTCTTGGACGAGCTACTTTTGCCTGTTGAACTTCATCGCAATTAGATTGGAATTCGGTCGATAACGACAAATGTCATAATGAAATAGACAGATACGTTGATGCTGAGATATAGAGTCGACAGATAGGGCAGGAGGCGCTCAAAGTTCTTCTGCAATAATCGGATAGTGTCATCCAGAGTGTAAAAAATGTCTCTCGCTCTACCGTCAGACAATTCGCCAGATCCGCGTCTCCGCAAGTACAAAGCTGGGCAGAGCATCTTGTGCCTCGTTCTCAAAGCCGAGAAGGATGGTTATACCGCTTACATAGATGGCTCTGTGCCTGCGTTCCTCCACACAAAGACTGAGTTAAAACCAGGCGATGAAGTATTTGCCAAGGTCGTCAGCATCAGCAATCGAGTATTGCTCACTGATCGTAATGAACCAACCAATGTCACTTTTTCTGATTCAGACAAGCAACCCAAATTTAATTTTCCAAAATTCAATGAACAGTTTGAGCAATACCTAACACAAACAGAGGCGGATCGTGGCGGATCAGGCCAGCCGCCACGCAAAACAGCGCTAGGTTACTCAGGTGATGAAGACGGTGACTTAAAGCCGGGACAATCGGTTGTTTGCGAAGTCGTGAAAGCCGAACCGGGTTGTTACGAAGTACTCATTTCAAAAAGAGGGCTTAAGGCATTCTTGCCAACCCAAGCTCTTTTGAGAACAGGCGAACAGATACTAGCGCAATTTGTGTCCGTACACGGGGGACGTATCTTCGTGTCAGCTCGTTTCTCTGGTGACTCCGCGTTGACCAATTCACCTTCTCATGAAGGTGGATCATATCGACATTTCTACATTCCAGACGCATCGGCACCCAGAGCACAAAACGATTCTTTGAAATCGAGACGAGCTACTGACCTAATGGTGCCACCGACCAATCGTCAATCTGTGAATGAATTCAAAATAGAGGACCACGATCTGGAATGGCTCATCACGGATTTGGAAGGACAAATGCTTACCGGTTGTCTGCAAGCAACATGTCAAAGCCGCTTGTCGAGATCGGCAATGTTGCTTTATCGAGGCCGTGCTATTGGCTGCATCGCCACTAGCCGATCAACGCCTGATAACCAGCCAACAGAAGTTAGTTTGCAGTCAATGCTTGCCGACCTCGAATGCAGGGACACCGAAGTACGGGTTTACGACCTTCCAGAAAATATAGTCTTGCCTATGTCAGCACTGTTCTTGGGTTACCCGGTTCAGCGCAATGATAATTATGATGGTCGAGCCTACACTGACTACATTTGCAATTGGTTTGAAGGCAAAAAGCAGACAGCCTGTTTAGTCACTAGCCTTCCTTCACACGAGTCTGTCTTTCTCAGCTTTATCTATAATGGCCAGTTCTGCGGCGCATTTTCCGTAGAAGATCAACAATTCAACATGGACAGAGAGTTTGTCTATGAACTACTCAGACGCAATCCGAACTCGAATGTTGAAGTAAGCATTTTGCCGCCTGAAATGACGAGTTCAGCAGTTCGCTTTGGATATAGCCTTAGTATGGCTAAGAAGCGGATGGATGGCTCTTGAGCGGCACACCACGATTATTACCACTGCAATAATAATTCATTGTTCAAAGCGCTTTGCCATACACGACCAGCGAAAGGCTTTGGCTCTCCATGGCAAATGCCCATTCGTTCGGGGAATCTGGATTATCTTCTGAAAATAGCGAGAGACTAATGCAATCTCTTAGAAGCTCTCTGAATACTTGACCGCTGGGAAGCAGGCTCGCTACAGTATGGCTAGACCAGTACACAATGACCGGTGCAAATCGTTCAGCGATAATTAGTGCTTCGATTTTTCGAAGAAACGAGCGAAAACTCGCTGAAGACAGGTTCCGAATAGGTAGAGTTTGCGAAACGGAATTCGGCGAATTGTATTCCGACGCACTGCTTTCCGGCCAGAAAGAAAGCACTTTTTGGACATGCGAATCTAGACTTCCGCGTTGTCCAACGGCGACTCTTGACTCCTCCAGTCGCTCACATTCCGCAAGATCTACCAACTTCCAGATAGGCAGCAGACGATCAAATGCCTGCCTCACTACGATTGGGCTCATAGAGCCCGAACAATGATAGTTATCCGAATATGACATATGTCTATATCAAACCACGTTTACCAACGTCTGTGTTTATTTATGAATCAGCACCGTATATGACACCATCATCTTACATCCTAAGCAAACTTACCAACCTCATCCCTGATTGGCGACAGCCTGCCACGTGGCAACATAGCACTCACATCCGGGCATGGCTATGATACTGACTCAAAGCTCACTGATCTTGGCCAAGCGGATCTTGTCAAAACGGTTCGTTATGCCGGTTACATAATTGAAGTGTAGTATCGGCTTCGGACGCTAACGCCCCACCACACTACATACGGTGCTCTTCTGTTCTGCACCTTGTGCCTCGATTATGCATTTGAAATTTCATCATATTTCGGGATTGACAAAGTACTGCCACCTGAATGAGTGATTCTGCCCAACTTTGCCGCTCACAGACTACTTCGGAACGTTTGCTGATGGTATGGTTTGAGTATCGGCGATGTTTGGTCACAGGCTTAGACCAGTGGGTTTTGCACACATGATAAGGAGCTTCTTTATGCAGTCTGATAGACGGTTTGCCTTGAAATTGGTTGGTATTTCAATTACCACCGCAGGAACCTGCCACCCCCCGGAGTGCCCAACGGAGTGAATCAGGCCGAGGTCACGTTGAATGTCCCAGCTGGCGATCAAGAATCTTGTGACATAAGTTGTAATGACGGAGCAAATTCCACAATTAAGATGTCGGCCAATGGTGGACCACAATGGATCACACCAGTTGTGACAAGCACATTCGATATCACCAACTCATGGGTAAGTGTAGCCGGTCAATCTGACAACAACTGTAACATCAATGGAGTTTTAGGCTACCAACTAACTACCTGTACTGCAGGTCCTAACGCCTGTCCAGGACCTGGACCGTTTTGCACACAGAGCGGCTCAACTTGCTTCTTTCAACGTAATCCTGTCAATGGTCATTTTGGGGGCATAGTCAGGATTTCATTCTTGGGACCGCTTGCCCCAGCATCACCAGAACGATAAATGCAGTTGGCAAAGTTATGGCGCGGTGACCGATAAATCAGAAGGGAGGCTACACCGAACCGATCATTCGATCACGCGCATCAAGAATTGCTGCACCTTTTGTCACCGCATTTAGTGCCAAGGTGAAGTGGTCCAGTGGAATGAACGACAAGCAAACAAAGGCTATAGGTTCCACGTTATAGACATTGGGGGATTCAAAAGCGCTCTTTTGGGGAACGTTTTAAATTGGCTCAAGGTGTTTACTCGCGACTTGTTACCTTGACCTCACCAAGGAATGGACTTATGGGCGCGCCTCAAGGTGGAGATTCAGCCAGCGATGACGCTAAGCAACTACATTCTGCCGCGGCCAAGGGCCTAAGCGCAGATTGTATTTTTCAGGCTTGGCCTCGCGATCGCCAGATGGCTGCCTACCGGCAGCTCAGTCAACTTCAAGAAACAACTACCGACAATGTGCCAGGTTTAGTGCTGAGCATCGATAACTCCGGCTCTCATCTAGTCAGGAAAGACGGACAGCGAGAACCCGGATGCCCCGTGCCTAAAACGGCAGTGGAAAGACTGCCAAAAGTTCATCTAACAGACAGACCTAGTCAGCCATCCATCTACGAAATAGAGCGCCTCGATCACCCGGAGCGAATTGCTACGAAGATTGAGGACACAGCTCTACTCGCGCTCCGCGGCAACGAACAATCACGGCTTGATTTGCGTGTGCAATTGGATAGTCTTATGCACGAGCCCAAAGCCTATCGCGAAAAGGTACTCGGAAAAATGGAAGAAGATGGCGCCTACGGCTTGACGAAGTTGACGAGCGATAGACCGCATGCAGTGGTCACGAGAGATTCATCCGGCGCTTCGATTTCTATTGAGTTGAGCAAGAATCTGGGCATCGATAAGATGACAATTCCACTCAACAAAAGCGTTGCCGGGCAAGTCGACGACGCACAAAAAGCCTATGTTCAAGGGCTCCAGCAGATTGTGGGCGGTCTTGGGAAATTCAGTCCCGACGGAACCATGAAGGCAATGGATATTCTAGATGGCTCGGAGCCGTCAACGTTGCGTTGGTTTATGCTTTATCGTAAGCAGCAAGGACGACCGGCTGTGGATCTGCAAGAATGATACGGCAGCACTGCGCACCATTCAGCAAAGCATTGTGGCACAGCTCATTCGCTGAAGCTTTCGGATAGAGCACATAAAAGGCTTTTACGTGGCTGGCATGATTCAGGTAGTCGAAAGATCACACCAGTAGGATTTGTTGCTCACGCATGACTTTCAAATCGTCGCTTGAGAGTTCCAGTTGTTTGGCGGTGCGCTCGATTTCGTAGAGAGACTGAAACATGAGCAATGCCTGATTGCATCCCTGTCTATCATTGAGCAGAGCTTTGATGAAGTATCTGCGAGCATGCGCGAGGCAAGCTACAAGAATGGTGCCCATGGTGGCACATATGGCGATGTTGCCAGAGAAGCAGTCGCCTTGCAATAATCCTGTCCAGCCCTTGAGAAACTCTAGAGGACCGTCGCGGCCTCGGCTGTTAGTGTAGAGAAAAAGATTGACGGGGTGTTCTTCATCGCCGAGGAATCCCCATTTGCGTCCTCTCTTAATTTTCTTTTCCTTGCTGCGATCGAGCACTTTGACCGGGGTGTCGTCGGTGGAAATGATCTTCGATTGCAGAAGAAGCAAGTGCATGAAATTGTAGAAAGGGAGGAGAATGGCAGCCAATTGAGCGTAGAAGTCAGAGAGCGTGGAACGATTGAGAGGAACGCCACTACGTTTGTAATCTGGATATGAAGGGTAACGAGGTAGCTGACCCATTTGGCAGGCTTCCCAAGATGCCATATGTCAGATTCCAAGAAATTGCTCCGGGAATTCTTCTTAGAGCTGTTAGCCCGAAGGAGCAGCCAACAACACGCACTTTCTAAGCTCGAGTCTGCTGAAGATAGTACTCATGATTTACTGAAGGATGAGTTCAAAGGATCAGTTCCAGACTTTGCATTCCGGTACAATCCAATCGAAAGTATTCCCGGTGGTTCCATCGGCAAAATCGACGCCGCGAGCACTAAATATAGTGCCATCGATGCCAACCGTCTTCTTACAAGACAATCCAACAATTGCGAATTCCGGCAGCGACCTCACTTCTCCTGGTTCACAAATACCGTTTGAATTTTTATCGCACCAGAGCGCCAAACCTTGCAATTCACGGCCAGTTAGTTTGCCATCGGCATTATCATCGAGAGACGCCATCGCATCATAACCATCTTTCCAGAAAATCCAGAAGCTGCTTTGACCAAACAACTGAAGTCCGGAATTTATAGGCTTACTGCCATCACCGACGTATACAAGCCAGCCAGCGCGACTGCTGGGCCATTGTGACCACCGGCGCTTTCCCTGTCCGTCCAAGTCGAATGAAACGTCTGCTTTCTGCATCAAATCTCGCGGCATTAAATCTGCCCGCAAAGGAACCACAATTGGTGTGATGGACCTTGGTTTCTTGGACAATTCAGCGACTCTACCTTCTATGACTTTTATCTCTTGCTCGTCAGTTGCAGGATCGAGATCCGCAAGTGCATATAAGGCGGCTTCTTGGTACAACGACTTAGCCGTGAACGCAGGACCTTCTGCAGAAGCATTCTCAACCGTCCAACTGTCCTTCATTATCTTGCGATATAGCTTAAGCGCTTCGGTCTTATTTCCACTTTGATCTATGCACCAGGCTAAACCAAGATTGATCACTTGCGAATCAGGCGCTAACAAATGTGCGACATTGAGATGTTGTATCGCCTGTTCCAAATGTTTTTTGCTTGCATCAATCAACGCAGTATCAGTTGTCGGTGTGACTTTGAATTGATAATAGTCGGGCAGTCGTTCGAAATTTGGTTCCAGCTCCGGTTTCGCGAGTTTAGGCGACTCAGGTCGATAAATCAATTCTCGGTTTTGCTTTCGTTCGTCAACAACAACGCACATTTTATTGCGCCCTTGTTCCGTTTTAAGAGCGTAAGCCATAGCGTGTAATCGTCCGATTTGAAATTCTCGCATCGACTTATCCGAGTCACTGATGCCCGGCTGTTGGCTCAGTTTTTCAAGATTGTCCAACATACGCTGAATTGGCACGCTTTGGTATATCACCGGTTCAAACATAGCGTTTGCCATACCAGAGGCGACTAGCACCATAATTAGCGCGATCAAAAGTTGGAATTTCATTTTTTACGCGCTGCTGAGGTGAAATTGCTAGCTTACTAAAACTTCCTCTAGTTTGACTTCTAAAGGAAGACCAGAGGAAGACCAGCGTTTATGACATCGGTAAAATTGGCGTGCCTGGAGAGATTCGAACTCCCGACCTCATGGTTCGTAGCCACACCGAGATCCCGGACCTCGTCGTTTCCTTGCCTTTACCAAACCTTCACCAGTATTATCGTTTGTATCACCCGGCAACCTGATGGCTACACCATAAATTGCCTCAAAATCGACCAAATTTGACCTCATTTCACCTAAAAAGTAGCCAAAACGTAGCAATCCCGTCTTTGTTGTCACCCCAGAGGGGCTAATTCATAAAACCTGCAAACGCACTGGATTAGCCCTCCAGTGAGCTTGCTGCGGACCATTTCAAGTGTCCAAATTCGAACCATGTGGTTTGGCTAGAAACGCTTATACGGCTTGCCAGAGCCGCGTAGCAACGTCGGCAAATCTGATCAAAAACGAACCAAAACGTAGCCAAAACGTAGCAATTTTTTATCTAAACCATCGATGAAGAACAAATTTTGTCAAACAACTCAGATGAACTTGAAAACGATTCCCGGCGTCTTATTCATTACAGAGGAGCAGACTAAATATGAAAGATCGCGTCAATTTCACCAAAGCAATACTCGATAGCCTGACTAAGCCGCCGGGCACAAAAGACTACGTTTACTTTTACGATGAGAAAGTCCACGGACTGGCAGTGCGTGTTGGCCAGTCCGGATTTAAATACTTTGTTTTCTACCGCCGGGTGCAAGGTCGCCCTCAGCGCGTGGCTATTGGCCAATACCCGGACACTTCAATTGAGCAAGCGAGAAACAAAGCCCTTGAATTAAATGCCCTGGTTTCTATGGGCGAAAATCCTATGCAGCAAAGAAAAGAAGTCGCTAAAGTGCCGACACTGGGATCCGTCTTTAATACTTACATCGAAGAATACGCAAAGTCGCACTGCAAGACTTGGGAAGTGATGATTTATTGCTTCAACCGCTACCTCATTCATTGGAAGGATAAGAAGCTCGATACGATAACGAGAGGCGACGTCCAGGCTATGGTGAATCGTCTGGGCCGTGAAAATGGACGTGCTACTGCGAATCGCACCTTCGAGCTTCTGCGAGCCGTTATCAACCGGTCTAAATCACTTGAAATATATTTGGGCGAAAACCCAGCCAACGGTGTCGCTAAATTTAGACTTCAGTCACGCGATAGATTTCTGCAATCAGACGAGTTGCCTCGCTTATTCAACGCCTTGAACGAAGAGAAGCCTCTCATTCGTGACTTTATTTATCTGTGCCTGCTCACGGGAGCTCGCCGATCTAATGTCGCTTCAATGCGTTGGGAAGAAGTAAACTTCGACGCCAAAACATGGCGCATGCCAGATTCTAAAAATGGACAACCACATACGGTGCCGCTCGTCCCTAAGGCGATGGAAATTTTGCAAGAACGTGAGCAGAACACGAGCAACAAGGAATGGGTTTTTCCAGGAAACGGCAAGACAGGTCATTTGGTGTCGCCAAAGGACGCCTGGCTGAGAATAAAGAAGCGAGCAAGATTGGATGACGTGCACTTGCACGATCTCCGCCGCACTTTGGGTAGCTGGCAAGCTGCGACTGGAGCAAGCCTGCATGTGATCGGTAAAACTCTAAATCACAAAGACTCCAACACCACTGCCATTTATGCGCGACTGAACTTGGAACCAGTTAGACACGCAATGGAGAACGCGACAAACGCTTTGTTGGCAACGAGTGAAACAGCCACTGCGGAGATAATTCCAGAAGCTTCTGGGGCGGACTCAAAGAATGTTATCCACTTCAGGCACCGTAAGACAGTCGAATATTAGTTGGACGTCATCAGCGGCGCTTCGTTTGCACCGAGAGGTAGGAGTTCGAGTCTCTTGCCGCGCAAGACTTTCGGGACTTTCCAATATGCTTGCATGGCATAATCTTGGCGACTTTTGGATCACAACGAAAAGACGGGCTGATTTGAAGAGGTTAGTGGAGGATGACAGATTTCAACACGCGGCAGAAAATCACAAGGTGCATCTTCGAGAACAACGAGAGGAGTTTTGGCTGGCGGTCGGTCCAGAAGTCGGTCCTGAACTATGTGTTGAGCCACAATGCCATCACCTAAGAATTGAAGTTGCAGTGCGCTGTATCGAGCACCAATTTCTGCGTTTTTCGTGGCCCAGCTAGTAGCGGAGAAAGTGATAAGGCAAGATGCGTTCAGTTTTCATCGTGGTCTCCAAAGTGGGAAGAAGAGCGGAGTGAGGATGAAAGGAGCGGCGAAAGCGTCTTTGTCGCCGGTGGCTTTCAATTTGGCGAGCATCCAGCCTCTTGCAGTTGCGGCGGTGTAGAACCATGCATGAGAGGGGTACGGTTGAAGATAGGCACCAAGGTTGGGGCCAGAGAGTCCGTATCCGCCAACGCGGAATTCATTGTCTACAAAAGTTGGAATGTCGTTAGTATTTAAAGGACCAGTGAAACCGTGATTGGCTTGAATAATAGAGCGAATAATAATCGGACCTTTGTGGACGTAGAAATATCCGCTGTCTAGAAATGGACGGATTTCTGGTGCTTTTCGTTCTTGTGAATCGTTGTGCATCAACCCTAAGCCTTCTTTAACCAAATCAGAATAGTCTGCGGCACTAGCTGCGGTGGCAAAGAGTGTCAAAGAAGCGAACAAAATAGCAATCGATGGTAGGACCAGAGGTTTCATGATCCTATGATGACCCTGAAGGAGTTTAAAGACTATACGGTTTTCCCTACGGCAGGCGTGCTAAATACAGAGGCGCCAAGAATGATCGCTCATACCGGGACTTTAATTAGGTTGATACAAAAGATCCATAACCGCTTTTTGCACAACCGTAGCTTCGCAATAGGACTTGTTCGAAATCCTTAGTCGCGAGAATCACGATCAAGTTATCGATTCGTCTGATAAGTTTCGAACAATTGGAAGATAATAGAAACGTGGTTGCACAAATTTTGAGACAGCACGGATGTGATCGGTCATGGAAGCAGGAAAGTCAAAAGAAGCAGCTACAAATTCAGCGTGGTGGGTCTGGCCGTAAAGGGAAAACCGCGATAGGAGCTGGAGAGGGCGGTAACTTTGACAATTTCAAAAGGAGACCTGGTGGAGGCGCTGGATCATCAGGAGCAATAACTCGGCTGCGTGCTCTAGTCTGCGAGAGAAACGAGATAATTCAGCAAGGAATGGCAGCTATGATTCATTCAGTCGCTGATGTCGTTGGCTGTACTGGAGATGGCATAGCCGCGTTAGAGTTGATTCGGAAAACTGTACCTAATCTTGTGATCACTGATGTTAACCTGGAAAGGATGAACGGACTGGCGCTCATACGTCGCGCCTGTATGGAGGTTCCCGCGGCTCGGATTGTTGTTGCAACTGATATGTATCACGCAACTAAACATTTTCATCAACTGTATCGAAACGGCGCCATGGGCTATTGTCTGAAGAGTTCGGGGTCTGTAGTGTTGCTGGAAGCGATAGAACTCGCGGATTCGCATCTGCCTTATTGTGAGCCTCAGATTCTTCAGTTTATAAAACAAGATCCTGGCAGTTCTTCATTGAGCATTGGCCTTACCGATCAAGAAATTGAGGTGTTGATCAGACTTGATATGCGCAATAAGGAAATTAGTGACGAGCTAGATCTCAAACTCCGCAAAGTGGAGAGTTGTATTGAGTCTTTGCTTGCCAAACTTGCGGTGCCAACGAGATATCAGGCTGCATTGAAGGCAGTGCAATTAGGATTCGTAATGCTTCCCAAGATGCCGGGACGTGATCAGATAACTGGGATTACCTACGAACATTCTGAAGCAGAGCGTCACGCCCTTGATGCGATCGAGCGTTTACGAGAAGAGCAGAGCTAATTACGAAGGAGAGTTATGGTGCCCCATTGATTGGTGATTTGGCTGCCTTGATTTATGACATGGTTTTTCGGTTGCATAAAAGACAATTGTTTGGTTTCGCTACTTACTAAAAACTAGCGTGTTTTTAATTCTGTCCACCTGGGGTCCGGTTGAATTAATTAGAACCATCTTGCTTTTCTACCCGCCTTAATCCGTCAATATCGTTTAAGTTGAATGAATGCGTAATGGGTTCAGTGAAAGCCTTGCGAACGGGCTTCGGATCAAACGGACCAAAATGATTTCGGGGACCGGTCCAGCCAATCATAGCTAGTATCATTCGATAAAGCATTGACTGACATGCGAAAAAATCGTTTTCGTGAGGCTCGAATTCTCTTTGATCACCATGAGCTGCCGGGTTCCGCATTGCGCGCCAAAGTTGTATTTCCTCTGCGCAGAAGGTCAGACCAAGGCGTTCTCCTGCGTCCTGAATTCTCGGTCCAGCGTCATTTAGCGCTGTTCTCGCAATCACATTTTTCAATCTAGTGATGTGACCTGGCTTTCCTGCTAACGGCGCAAGAAGTTTAAGCGCTTTATCTTTGAGCTCCGAAAAGGTTTTCTCTTCAGTCTTTCTCGCTTTGTTGGCTTCGGTTTGAGCAGATTTTCGATGCAATTTATTGATATATGTCGATAGCGATTCGACTGCTATTGCAATCTGTAGTCGATGATTTTCGCGAGATACTAATTCGGCATCCCATAGAGCACACAGTGTGCTCATAATCTTGGAATCAGCTTGCTTTAAGAAATATTCCTTTGCCAAAGCAATAAAGTTTGAGCCCTGATTGTCTCGCAAAATTAGTGGAATCATTGGCGCATTACCACTATGTGTTGGTCTACTGTAATGAAAACCGGAAAGACACAGTTGTTCACTTTTAGAAGATTTCCAATGAGCAGCAAACGCTTCCGTGCGCTTGCCCATACGCAGGCTGATAGCGTTCAGCGTCGCTGATACTTCCGAACCAAATCTAGAAATTTCGTAGTGCTGTCCCATTTGCACAGTCACGTAAGACCAAGTATTCTCCCCTTGGTGCACTTGAACATTTACACCTGCAGTTTGTAGTTCAAGCCAGTCTAAGGCATCCTTATTCCTACCAGACTTAGTCTCTCTGACCGTTCCATTTTCGAAAAGACATTCCAATTTATCAACGAGACCCAAATATTCCAAACCAACCAAGTTACTATTGTTGTTTCTCTGAAGAATTACTTCCCAAGTCTCTGAACGCCAATCAACCATCATCTCGATTTTATGATAGGCAATCGGAGTGATTAGAAATAGCGTTGTTGATATGAGCCAGTCTTCATCTGCAGTAGCGTTTACGATGAAGCCCTCATAACTGCCTAATGGGTCCATCGGGAAGCTTACTGGGACTGGTGCTGCTTGAAACTCCAAAAGCAATTTTTTTTGAGGCGTGCTATACAACCGTCCTCGCTCAGCTCTCAGCACCAATCGCTGACCAACCCGCACTTCAATATTGTTGATTTGTAAATCTAGTCGACATTCTGCAAACGCCGTCAGCAATTCGTGTTCTTCATTTGCATCGATCATAAAAATTCCGAGTTATCTTGATTAAGAAGTATGAAATTCAATATAAGCTAATAACATCGCTGGGTCACTTTTATCATGCTATTGAATCATTCATGAAACTATGGCTGCGGTCAATTGTAGATCTGGATTCATCCAAGTGAGTTTATTTGGTTTTGCCAAAATTAGCAGCGAGTACTTTGACTTCGGTTAGTCCGCTGTCCAAAAGGTTTTGCTGAACTTCATCTGTTTTGCTATTAGGATGAACATACGCAGTATGAAACAACCCTAGAAGCCCTTTGAGTACATAAATATGGTCACTTTCTTCGTTATCGATTTCTGGTATTTGAATTACAACCCTGTACTCATCCTCCACAGAAAAGGACTCTGGAAGCCACATTATTTTCTCGACTGGACTCATTTTTCCGACAACGTTTTCCTGCTCGCTTTTTTCGGTGTAATATTTCATTTGGCCGTAAGTACAGCGTCCTGTTCCCCTGTCGGTCTCTATTGTTTCGCCTAACCACAAATGCAAAGCTTGAAGAGTAGTCTCAATAATCACTGCATCTCTTCCATTGCCAACAAATGACCGACAGTCGGAAAGATCTGGCTTAGCATCAATCATAAACGACTTAAAAAACAAGTTGCTTTCAACATCTCCCAATCGGTTAAGTTCTGATTGTTGGAAATGAGATAGGTCGGGTAGAAACAATCCATTTGCCAACCAATCAAAAAAGTACTCCATGGACACATAATGAATCAATTTCGTAGCCCTATCGAGCTTTGTCACTTCCATGGCACTATCATTCTCCTAGTTGAACGACAAAGTCTGATGTTGTACATATCTTATCTGGTGAGTGCAAAGATATTGAAGTGACTTATGAATGACCTATATGTTGCACCGAAATCAAAAAGGGTACTGAGCAAAGATAGAAAACCGAGAAAATCGGTTGATTTGCTTGATGTGTTTTCCACGAGCCTTCGAATGTAGATATTTCATCAGACAAAGTACTTCATCTTGCTTGATCGGATCCGTAGAGTTTTTGAATTCTGCGACAACATATGAGTTTTATAGTGCGTTGCTATTCTGTCCCAAAACGCGTGTCCAGGTCGTATACCAAACACCAGATCTCTAATATTTGCGCCACTATCTGACCGATCTTGAAGTTTTTTTGGATTCGCAAGTGGCCGCTGATGAACGTCAAGGGTTTTGAACCTGAGTAACGTCAAATTAAATTGGCGCGCACTTCTTAGTGTCGTTGTTCACGCCAAACTTCGAGGACGACGGGCGCGTACCACTACAAAAATTGGGAGCAATTCTAATTGAAAGATCGGCTTGCACGCAGTGCACCGCTGTATGCGACCAGAATAACTTTCCCAATTTTGGTGCGTGATCGGCGGTGCTGTCAAACCGCTCAATATTCGATTGCCATTTTCAAAATATCTGCTCAGTTTAGTTTGCCATCAACAAGTAGTCATCATTCAAGTTTCTACTTCCCCCTCAGAAGCGTCAAGAAGCTGCCCGAACTGCATCCACAATATCGTCAACCAATTTGCTGAAGTCTTTCGTTTGCCCTGCGAGTTTGTCAGCTAATGGAGGCGAGAATTCGAGAACGTCATCATGGGAGACATTATGCCAGATAGGAAGAATAACTTTTTCGCCTGCGCGCATTTCCTTCTCAGTTAGCCCATCTAACTCTCGCTGCGGCCATTGCTTCTTAAAAAATGCTGGACTTAAAATCACCAGTCCGAATTTCGATTTACTGAGACCCTCATCGATCTTCCGTCTAAGGCTATCGCCCAATTTCAGGGCGAACGCATCGTACCAGACTTTGACGCCGCGCGCTGCAAGTTCCTTTGCGAGTTGTTCGACTAAATCAGCTTTGTCTTCGGATGCGTGGCAAATGAAGACATCAAAATCGTATTTCTTAGAAGTTGAACTAGACATGGCTACTTTACTCCTTTTTTCCGCGATTTTTATTTGAGCTGGTTGTATTGTGTCTGACTTAGGTGATGTGCTTGATGGTTCCTTTGCGTCCATCCTTGGTTGGATTGGAAGAGATAAGCCTTCGAAGGAGTGTTTCCGTGCTTCGATTGATTGCAGCTTGCGACCAATTTTTGTTCGAAGTATTGAAGGTAACTCGCGATTGAACTGATCAATCTCCGTTGTGCAAAAGCCCATGTTCGAATCGATAGCTTTGAGGTCATTTTTGATGTCCAGGTCCAACATCGCATTGTTGATAGGAAAAGGCTTTGTGTAGGCAACTTCAATGGAATCGCGTCCGAGGGTTAGCGTACCAGACAAGCCATTGGGGCTTGTGGGTTTGCGAATCAAAAGGCTGATGTCTCCTGACACGGGAATGGAAACGACAATTCTTTTGCCATCAACCATGCACGGTTTTGTTCGGTCCGTCACATTACGGCTTCGATCATTTCTGACGTCGACCTGGCAATCGATTGGCTCATTTATGCAGGCCTCATCCTTCAACATCTTGGGGCATTGTAGAGCGTGTCTCTGACTGAGTTCCTTGACGATTTGCTCTATGTCAGAATCACCTCCGTCCAATGCAAGTGAGTCGATTTCATCGTCGAGCCTTTTTTCTAAAGACGCAATTGTGCGTTCAAGAGCTCGTGACTCAGAGTCATTTCTGAACATAGAATTCACCCTCACACAGTCGCTGTCGCATTATTCTGCGCAGTAGTTTCCACGCCTTCGCCTCTTTTTCATACAACCGAATCTGTCTATTTGCACAATCCATCTATTTTACGAATAAATGCCTCTTGCAATTTTTTATTGTGCAGCAACTCACTTTTGTAGAAATCAACGGACTCGACCAGTGCGCGTTGAAAATCGTTTCGATAGAGAATGGTTTGCTTACCATCTTTTTCAATAACATCTCCACTTTTGGAATTTGCCTTTATTTTCCAACCGTTCTTAGTCCGTGCCTCGTGCAACAGGCCACAGCGAACTGACTGGTAAAAATCCTTAGCTAATGCAGGAGTGAATATAGATTTCATCGGTTCCCGATCTTTCAAAAAATTGGTGAACATCACGCAGCTTTTATCATATTCGTCTTCGGCAAGCGGCTCGTTTTTGGGATTAGCTCTGTATTTGTAAGTTTTACCCTGATAGGTTGATTCCAGAAATTCCAATAGTGAGCACTGGAGAGCTGTAACTGAAAACCCCACTCCATCGAACTTCTTAAGGTTAATGAGTGTTTGAATTGGATCGAAATAACGAGTCCGAAGTCTCTCCAAAAAAAATTTCTGGAAGGCTTCTTCCCAAAGATCTGGGTTTTTACCGGGCTTCAGTTGCGATTTAAAAGCATGCCATTGGACATCCGTATATTTCCCTGAAATCTTCATACTGCGATAACCCTCGTGTCGCTGAAATGATGTCATTCTACAGGACAGTAGGTACGTTCGCCGAAATTTTGCGACCGTTCTGATATTTGCCTCGCTTTCGAAGTTTATATAAGCCCCCACGGGCTGAACCCTTCATATCGGCCCTAAAAACAGGAGAACTGTGTCTGCATAAAGTTCGAAGTCGAGTTTCACCATATGTTAAGAACCCATGCAGGAGCGAAGTATCATAAGATCTATTAGATTGTTTGGTTCATGTGCCACTATAAGTAGTGGCACATGGACTAAGCGAAAAGAAAGGTGATTGTCCAATAGTCTGCTTTATGCCACACTCATATGAACTGGTCCAGTCATGGATGGTTCAATGAGGAGGGGTCTCGTAGTGCTTAAGCTCATCCAGTACTTTACGGACTGTGCTCGACTCGCCCCGTTATTAGAGCAGGTTCGAGATGTCACACCGCAGGGTGCAGAGGAAAGTGATCTCGTATTTCTCCTCAGAGTTTTTCGTGAGCTTGGATATCTTGCCCGCCACGAAAAGAAAGATCGTACCGTTATTGAGAACGCACCTGTTGTGCTTTGTTCAATTGACGCCGAAGGAACCATCATGGCGGTGAACCCTGGCAGTAGTAGGCTCTTCGGCCACGAGCCACAGGAATTAATCGGCAGGCACTATTCGCTCCTCTTTGCCGAACGACATCAGGAGAGAGTGATTTCAGCTTTGTCGCGGCGTATTTCTGAGCGAAGCAGCAGTCCTTTTACGGCACTGGTAGCAAGAAAGGACGGCCAAGAACTAATAACTTTATGGTACATTTTCTGGTCCAATGAAGAGAATGCGCTGTTTTGTACCGTGGTTGAACGCAAAGACGACATGGAAAACCTCACGCCGCAATCGTAGCCTGCTGAAACTCTTTGTCCTTTTGTAATAGCGTTGAAGAAGAATCCAATGAACGATACACCAATGGATTACATGAAAGCACGGCACTCTAAATAAATGTTTGGTTGATAGCGAGAATAAGCAGTGCTTAGTGCGTGTCCTTGAATAACTTGCTAGCTAACTTTATGAACCTGCCACTAAAAACGCTGATGACTTTTTGATTCTTGTTCATTCCTTGTGCACCACAGTGTTTTTAACTAACTCGATGATATGCGAAGGGGTAGTATCACTTGCTGCTTTCAGATAGCCGCTCGCGGCTGGAGCAAAGACTGCTTTAGTTGCTTCGAGAAGCACCGCCGCCTTTGTCTCATCGTCTTTGGCTGATTGATGAAAGATTTGGAAAGTGTCGAGTGCATTTGCTCTGTGCTTGTTCACAACAGAATTGTGCCTGCACGCAGAAAAGCTTCTTAATCCAATGAATAGCAAAACAGAGCCTAAGGAAAGAATAATTCCTCTCATTGCAAAAAGAGGCCAAATAAGTTTGGATCCGCTCTTTGCTATTTCCTCACGAAGATCCGGCTCAAGAGAAATTGCATAGAACCCCATGCATATAGCTACCCCAACAATAATTGCCAACCACAAATGTGACTCTTTCCGTTGTTGATCAGACTCCTCTGCAAAGCGCACAGCATGGTGCGATGCCCCGATGTCACCGAGCTTGGTGCGAATATCAGAAAGGACGATTTCACAATCTTGCCGCACTTGATCGTATGCTGCGTGTTGGTCAAGCAATTTCGTTCCAGCGTTGCTGAACCAATCGTTGATGGCATCCTGCTTTTGCTTCGCTTCATCAAGTCGTTCATTTATCTTTGTAAGCGCATTATCCAGCGACGCTGGACGCGCTGCTAGTACTATTGCTGTCGAGACTGTGTTGTAAAAAGTTTGCCACTCTCTCATAGTTTCACTCAGAATGTGATTTAGCTCGGTGCCGCCTTGATTTGATAGAGACATGTCAAATGATTCAAGCAGTCTTAGTCTTTTGGTGGCGGCATCAGTTTGATCCTTAAGCGCTCGAAGGTCTTCTACAGGAGTCCTAGTCAGATCACATTTGTGCAATTCCGCTAGAAGTGCTTGCAGTCGGTTGGCGATTTCAATGCCATCTGCATAACTTTGCGTATCCTCATATTCTGGCGGAGCGTTTTTAAGAACCTCTATCAGCTGAGACTCATCGATCAGCTTTCTAAGCATAACCTCAGTTTGGCGTGCACCATCAAATACGCTCATTCAACCCCCTCTGTGCCGAATTAAACCATCAAGATCGTGCGCTTCATTTGAATGAAATGGTGATCGGTTGTTGCCGCTTCCCAAATAGCAAGTTCATCCATAATCACTTTGGAGGCACAGTCGGTCAGACTCCACTTTTTATCGCCGAAATTTTGGTACAGGACGACGGCAGCGTCAAACAGCTCAGGCGTTTGATCCACCACATCAATCTCATCCGCGATAGTCCCAATCATTTCAATAGCTGCTTTCTTGAGGAACTCATTCTTACAAAAGGTTGTTAAAACCTCTACCAAAACCATCTGACTTGTATAAAGCTCAGCACCGATCATCCTCTGTTCAGCTGTCTTTGCTAACAAATGATGTTGATCTTTCGAATTGATAAGTCCTACAAAGTAAGCCGTGTCTATGAAAACCCTTCTCACTGACTAACTTTCTTTCTCAAGTCCGTGCAAGTAATAATCATGATTTACAGCGAGGTCTGTTGGTAATTTGTCCCATTCAGATTCAGGCAACGAGTGGTAGATTTGATCAAAACGTTCACCTAACTTGCCAGTCTTATTTCTCGCTGCACGAATTTTCAAAGAGGATTTAGCGGGTGGTTGCACTTTAGAGCAACAGTCTTTCATCTTGTATACCCTGACATACATTCTTCCTGTTGAAGAGTAAGTAATCGAGCTTAAACGACCCAAGGCCACAGCCACAACCTTTGGTTCAGCCCCTTCGTTTGAAAGTAGATTTGGAGTATTCATGACAAATGACCGCGGTTGCTTAGAATTTGAGCATATCATGAAACACCAGAATGGCTAGATAGTCCTTACAGTGCACAGACTCGAACTCGTCCCCCTTTTTGCTACAAATGGTTGCAAAGGAATGCGATAGTAGTACCCAAAAAACAAGAGAGCGAAGTAGTGTTTTTGGACTACTCATTCAGGAGCGACTGTATCAATACTATCAAGGCAGAGTCTGATAGCCAGCGTACGTGAATGATGATTATGTTGTAATCCTAATTGCTGACTCGTTGAACTATTTCATGCTCAAGTCGCTGTCGGTCTATGTTTAGCGTCGACAGTAGTTGATAACCACAAGCGTCTGGATCCCGAATGAGCGCCAACAATACGTGCTCTGGCTCTGTGTCTTCGCTTCCATAGCCTGCCGCGACTTTTTGCGCTTCTCTAAAATGGCGAAGAGCATCTTGCATTCGATTTGGGTTGATACTGGACAAGTGCTTATTCGCAAGACTTGAGTCGAAACCGACCGCCGATAAAGCTTCTGCCGCCACCGTATTTGGCTGCTCTGAGAGTGCGATAAGCAAGTATGCCGAGTTGTAGTTGGATTTTTGATCGAACATGAGTTGGCATAAGTTCTGAACGGCTCTGGAATTAAGCGGATAAACGCTGTCACGTCTGTGCGAGTCGATATACGCTTTCAGATCGTCATCGCTTGGCCAAAGTTCGCTCCGTTTTAAAAAGCGCACATTCACGGGCTTTTTTCTTGTTAGGTCAATTGAAATGACTACACATTGCTGGTACTCACCCCTGAATTCGAGTCCATAAAGCCCCCGCAGCCAATCTTCTAAACCCTCGGATTGAAAATTTCTGTACAATTGTCCAGCCAAAAGCCATTCTTCTCCATCTGGTGTGGTGTATGGAATGCCGTAGTTCTGGATGGTCCATTGAGATCGTGAATCCGCGGGCCTGTACGAAAATGTTGCACCGCCTCGCAAAAACTCTTGCTGAGCCTCGATTGGAATGTCTAATAGCACCCGACTGGTCTTGGTCCACTCCTTCGGTTTGCTGTCTTCGAGAATCATGACCAGGTTTTTAAAAAAAGTGGTCATAGGCGTACTTAAGCAACTTGTGTGCTCGTCGCATTTGCCTTCATCTTTATGAACGGCTAACTCGCTAAAACGCGCGTCTAATCGAGATATGTGTTGCTCATCGTTATGGCTTGTCATGCAACTATCTAATCATATAGCCAGGAAATCGCAGTTCGCAGTAGTGCTTAATGGCGGGCTGCCCTTCCATCCTGCCTGGCACTAAGCCTACCACCACGCACCCGGCGTCAATCGCCGAGCCCTTCGGGTGCCTTCGGCAGCAATTGGCACCTGGTCCCTGCTCGCTGGTTTGCAGGCAGTGCCGCAGGTGGTGCGAGACTTCGGACTCGCAGTTTTAGGGATTACATGACCATCCGGGCTAAGCAAGACCTCTTCACTTTCAGCAATTGCCTCTTCAATTCCGTTGTCACTCATTTCGGTGCTCCAATCTTGTTCTACGACTCAGTATTCTAACTAACTACTTATCGCACTCTCCAATGATTTCTTTCAAAATTCCCCCGAGCCTCAATCGCGCTATTGACTCGTTCTCGTATCGAGCCTTCTCACTTTCAAGTGAAATCTTTCTTGCTAGCGCATGCCGCGCTTTCTCATCGTCATTTGCACGCACCGCTTGCACAGCTTCTTCTATTAATGGTTTCAATTGTGCATCTAAAGTGTCAATTTGCTTACGCTGTAATTCAGTTTTTTCTGCGGTATATGTCAGGTTCGCGTCCGTTTGTAGTCGGAATTGCTGTACAGCGGCAATGCTGGTTTTCCTGCGCTCAGCCAAATCATTGGCTAAAGCCACTTTATATTGATCGCTGACGGCAGTTTCGAGAGCATCGAAGTCCGCGCTAATTTTTGCTGATGCTTTTTGCCAGCTTTCTGACCTCGTGATGATTTCGTCATTTGAGAACAAGTCAACCAGTGTTGCTTGCGGCTCTGCAGGCGTCAAATCTTGTATCTGAGCGCAAAAAGCATTTACTGAAGCGGCCATTTTGATTAACAGAATAGAGTTGATGGCTGGATACGTGTCGGCATACAGCTCGCCCCAAGTAAATAGCTCCCGTTTGAATGCTGATATCCGCTCAAAATAGATCGATTTTAGGAATTAACTGCTGTCGATAGATCTCCACCGCTGTCAATTGAGAGGAAAGCGTTGCACCAACTACATTC
>PLXC01000083.1 GCA_003151275.1 Candidatus Melainabacteria bacterium | reverse complement strand
GGTCTCTGAGCGTATTCCCGCCCGCGCTTCATTTATCGCCGCGCTCCTGGCGCTGATCTTAATCGCTATAAGTTTGGCGACATTGCCGAGTGCCTCTGCGGCTGAAGATTCAAGTGCTGTGGCAGAAACGAAAAGACTGTCAGCCGTAAATTCAATTCCCTTCTGGGCTCACGATGCTACCGGTTATCACCCATCCCTTTGTGTACGCATTGAAAATTTAAGCGGCGCCGATCTGACGGGGAAAATGATCAAGCTACAGTGCAGATTTGTAGATTTGCGTTTGGGACATGTCATGATTGCCCGGAAAGAACAGCGCTACGAATTGGCGCCAAACCAGGGCATTAACCTGATCTTCCACGGTCCGGAAGCATATGAATTACCGATCGATCAATATCAATGGCCTTTGGTTGAATGCAAATTGATGAGTCGTATTGGCGATGTTGATGACTCAGGCACCGAGGATTTGCTCGTTCAAAAATTGGAATCAGTGACGATGACCGACGAAGAAGCCCTGCAAACACTGTCGCGTGGATTCTTTCAGCATGCCGCCAGTAGCAAGCGTGCACACGCCAAGCCGGCTCGAAAAGAATATACAAAACCGGAAGAACCACTTTCAGCTAGGGCTCTGTCCCTGTCCGGAAATGGAAGTGCAAGAGCTCTTTCCGCGTCCGCAAATGGAAGTGCAAAGTCGGTCCCAGCAAGCAGCGACGTCAAACCGTCCTTGGCCAGATTTTCGTCTCAGCCGAAGATACCTGGCCTTGGAGGCGAATTTCTAGAGTTCGAACAATTGTACGGGCACCCAGTTGGCGCCTCTCTGAAAGATAAGGGCTGGTCGTGGATACGCTATACAAAGGTTGACCCTGGAATGGATGTATATATTGGAGCCAAGGGAACGAGTTCACGAGCCGATCTCATCGTGGTCAAAATTCCAGCCGAGGAAGTTCAGCAAGAAGCCCAGGTAGTCGGGCTCGCTAAAGCCATGGGCGGAAAGTCGCGCGGGCAGGTTCTTGACCACCCACACAAAACGGTTAAATATCAGCAGCTTTCGGAGCAGCGCATCCGCCGCATATTAATTACAACTATGGATGCTCCCGGATATCGCCTCACGTTCGTCAATCCAAGAGGCACTTCGGCTGATGACAATAACTACATATTGATCCTCTCTCGATTCACGGGCGACACCGTGGCGCTGATCCCTGAACTAATCCGCAAGGCGCCAATGATGCGCTTTCTCCACTCTGCGTTGGGCCTGCCCGAACAAGATTGATGTAATCTAGACAACAAAACAAATGGGAGACCTAAACAAAAACATATAGAGGAAGGCTATCAAGCGTCGAGGCCATATAATGCGATTGCGTCAACGCGTTTGCGTCTCAGGAGCTTTAGCAATGCCAGTGCAATCACCTTCGATCGAGTCAACATTAGTAATGGAGCAGTCTCACACGCCACCGCCAAAAACTATCTTTGACGCGATCCCGTTAGGTCTGGTGCTAACCCTAGCAAAACCATACCTCGCGGGACAGAGCGCGGAAGAAGCGATTCAAATTGCTCACCAGATATATGCCGAGCACAAATTTTGCGGCACGCTCGATATCCTTGGCGAGGACGCTCCGACACCTGAACACTGCGAAGCCTACGTCGACGCTTACAAACACTTATTCGATGCTGTTCATGCCAGTCAGATAAAAACAGACAATGCTCGCGAACAGTTGACCGTTTCAATGAAACCTTCAATGTTCAGCACAATGGCACCACAACACGGCCGTGAGAGCGAAAAGGCGCAAGAAGATGCTTTTGACAGAATTACACGTGTGGTCGATTATGCTTTGAAGAAGGAAATAAATGTCACGCTGGAAGCCGAAGATCATCGCTGGGCCAACTTTCAACTCGAAGCATATTTCGCCTTGATCAATGCTGGATATACCAACCTGGGCACAGTTATTCAAACCAGATTGTTTAGAACAGAAAACGATATCAAACGATTCGACGAACGAATGAGAGTGCGGCTGGTTATAGGGATCTACAATGAGCAAGCACAAATTGCCCACACCGACAAAAGAATCATGAAAGATCTGCTCGTTCAGTATGCTGGTCTTCTGCTTTCCCAGGGCGTTTACGTTGAACTGGCAACGCACGATACAAAATGCATTGACACTTTCTATCAATATGTAGCGGTGCCGCAAAAAGTTCCATCAAACCAATTCGAGCATCAAATGCTTCAGGGCGTGCCTAGGCAAAAAATACAAAAAACGCTCAGGAACGGACAATACTTTAAAGACCTGCAATCAAATGTGGCGGCATCAGACGTTCCGTATTTGAAGCAGCTAGAGTCTACAGCTGTGCTAGTTCGCATGTATCTGCCGTTTGGAACAGCTAAAGTTTCGGGCGCATATTGCCGCCGAAGATTGCGCGAAAATCCAAACATGATCGTTTACGGAATCAAGAATTTCTTCGGTGTGCAGTAGTCCAATCTTTCTTGAAGTATTGCCTGCTGCACCTTTCCGTAGAAGTCTGAGCAGACTCGCCACTTCAACACAACGTCAACTCGGAATACTGCGTCAACTCGCAATACTGCGTCAGCTCCACGCGTATGAGTCGGTAAAGTCCGATCGAATGACCATCAGCCTTTTATTTATGGGGTGGAGGCATAGTCCCCTCCCTTTTTAGCCTACAGCTTCATGAACATATATTACATCAGCGTTTCCAGACTTTTTGATTTTTGAAACGCTTGCCCAGCAAGTGTTTTCGGTCCTCGGATTTTTGCGATTTTTGCTTAACACAAAAGTGGTCTTTAAAAAAGAAAATAGGGGAGCCACCTGGATGTGTCAGCCAAAATAGAATCGTTCAGTCTTGATTCAGAGTTCGTTGACTTGATCAGCGCGGCGCAGCCTGTTTGCAATATTCTTGCAGAAATCCAAGTATCTCTTTTTTTGGATTTAAGTGACTGACTTTCACTTGAGCATCCGGAACACCGCCTGCCACCAAGTGCTTGCGTAGCTCCTCGTAAGCGCCGACACTTAAAAATTCGACAGTCGTTTGGGCGAGTCGATCAGACTGACGTTTAGCATCGTATTCGATATTCATCAGGCCCAAGTGTCGATCAAATGATTGTCGCAAATTCTCAACCACTTCGCTCGTCAGACGCTTAGCAGTCTCCTCGCTGAAAGGTTCGCACCAAAGCTCATAATGAGGCTCGGGACGAAATTTCGGAATGACAGTAAAAAAGCGTAGTTTTACATGGCACTCGAGAATTGCCGCAGAAACCGCATTTGTAACTTGTGATTCAGTCAGCTTCTCGCCGGTAAAAGAACTGATGTTGCCACCTTTATGTTGAAACTCAAGCAATGGTGCGCGATTGTGCCAACCAGCAACTTTGACTATGTCATTGATGTTATATCGATATAGTCCACTCGATGTTGTAAACAAGATGTAATAGCTTTCTCCGACTGTGAGCTGCTCAGCAAGCAGGGGACGCTTTCCTGCGCCCAATTCATTTTCAGGAATGAATTCGAAGAAGTGAGAACGTAAAGCCAGTATTTGTTTGCCTTGCCCAATTGAAACTGTGCCACGCCCTTCACTGGCACCGTATGTAATGTCACAGACGGGTAGGTCGCCAAAGAACTCCGGTAAATCCTGCAGATAAAATGCGGCCGCGGCTTTCGTCCAACAACACATCAGGCTGAGATTTTTCCAAATCTTGGTTGGCTTAAATTCATCGTTTTCGAATAGTTTTTTCAACTCACGAGCGCGACGCGGTTGTGGTTTCAAAAGATGTTGCAGCGCCGCCTGTATATCCGTGGGGGGCATAACCGGAGGCGTCAAAGTGCCACGATCGACATCTTCGATCAAGCGGCTCGCATATGTTTGCAATCGGCGAGCCAACACCATGATCGTGCTGGGATTCAACGTATAGATAGAACTGATCGGCAGCACCAGCGCGCAACGTAGCAAAGTGTAATAGCGGCTCTCATAATCTTTGATTAAGAAGATTTCGTAGGGGAGCGGAGAAACATACTTCTTAATCAGGGGAGGCTCTTCTAAATAAAGTCGACCTGAAATCGCTCCATAAGGAATTCCGGCAGCTGTGCGCCCCTCTTCCGCTGGTGAAAAGACCGATAGACTGACGCCTTTGGCTACTCCCGGGAAACCTTTGAGTAAATGATAGCCCGAAGAAACTGAGGCTTTACGAAATTCTTTTACATAACTACGCGTTATCGGAATTAACTTTCGAGCGCCTGTTGTGCCACTTGTGGTCGCGAACATGAATGGCATTTCACTGGTCAGTACATTTTGTTCTCCTTCCGACACCCTGGTTATGTAGGGCTGGAGATTATCGTATTCGTTGATGGGAACAGCATCTTGAAAATCAGAGACAGACTTAATTGAAGCAAAACGATGTTCCTTGCCGTAGACAGTATCGGCATTGGCAGTAATGATCGACATCAGTTTGGCAAGCTGTGTCGCGCCGGGATCGAGGCTCGCCTTTTCGAGAGCCTTAGCCTCACGCGAACCCAAAATACCGAATGCTGAATAAAGCAGATTGCGAAACATGCTCAAAGATAGAGTCTGAAATGTTTGTTAGCTCAATACCACTGAGCATCCGAAAGTCTAGCACTATACTTGACTATGCGTTTTAATGGCTGAGCTGCCGCGCCTTCTTTCCATCCGCCTCGATGTGACTCATGCTTTTCTTACTAGGATTTATCACTCTGGCAGCAACTGTTGCGCAGATTGTCTCGTTCAACAGAATCTTCACGTACGTGCAGCGCGAACTCCAATTTACGCCGACGGATTACTCGCCTAAAGCGTCCGTAATCTTGCCCTGCAAAGGACTGGACCCTGGTTTCGAAGAAAACATTACGAAATTGCTCGCCCAAAGATATATAGGTATCGATGGCAAACCCAGGTTTGAAGTCGTCTTTGCGGTCGCTCAGGAAAATGATCCAGCCTATGCGGTACTGACAAAAATTTGCGCCGCACAATCTGCCGTGCCCACAAAAATCGTAGTAGCAGGCATCAATCAAGGTCGAGCTCAGAAAATTAATAACCAACTGTGCGCGTTACAAGAAATTTCCGAAGACTCGGAAGTGCTTGCTTTCGTGGACTCTGACGTGATCGCGCGACACGACTTCATTCAATATTTGATTGCTCACTTGCAAGATCAGACTGTCGGTGTCACGACTGGATATCGTTTCTACATCCCTTTCAAAGGCGATTGGCCCTCATTGCTTCGCTCACTATGGAATCGCATGTCGGCGTGGGAGCTCGCCGACCCAAATTACGCCTTCGCCTGGGGAGGGGCAATGGCCATTCGCAGAAAGACATTTGCCGACGCCAAAGTCGCGCAACATTGGGATCGAGCCGCTGATGACGACTTATCACTAACGACTGCGGTAAAAGATTTGGGACTTAAAGTTCGTTTTGTCCCCCAATGTCTGGTCGCCAGCCACGGCGACGCAACGATTCCCGAAATAGTCGAGTGGACAAACCGCCAACTGATATTAACTAAGGTTTACTACCCCAAACTATGGCGCCGAGCCATCCGCCGGGCAATCATCCTGACGGTCTGGTTGCTGGCTGTAGCGGGCTCAACCGTCGCCGCAGCCCTAACAGGTTCTACAGAATTAATTGCCGCTAGTGTCGCAGGCTTGATTTTGCTGCCTGTGGAGATCCTTTTCTTACTGAAAGCTCAACGCTTGTGGTATCGCGTACTTTCGTTAAGCGCAAAAGAAGAGGACTTTAATACTGCAAATTCAGGGCAAGCATCAGAAGAAAAGGCTCTTATGGAGCGCGCCTTTCAATCATCACTTTTGCGCTTTTCACTGGTCTTACCCCTGGCGCATATCGTTCTGCCGTGGATGACGCTGTATTCTGTATTGACGAATAGAATTCGCTGGCGTGGAATCGAATACGAATTGCGAAGTCCAAGCGAAGTCGTAATTATTTAATTCACTTAAGACAACCGCTATCGCCCGGAAACAATGGGCTTTTAGCAACCGGACCTTGTTAAAAACTGTCCAATGGACCAGTGATGCAGGCCCTCTATACTTCTTAGGTTTATTACCTGGCCCCTTGTCCGCTGTCATCAAAAAGAGATCACAAAGGCTTGACCCAATCTAATTCCAGGTATGAGACCCACAAGAGGCTAGAGCAGATGTCGAGCTTTGGAATCATCGCCATTAACCACGGCGCCTTAGGGCTTAGTGGCGTGGCCGACAGCAGGCGACCGGAAGAAATTCAAGAAAGCTATTTGGCAGACGCTGCCATTGCCGCCGCTGCAATTCGCTCTGGTGACATGGGTGTGATCAATTTGGAGTTGCTGGACATTGCTGATGGAAGCAAGCGGCTGGCGATTGCTGAAGTGTTGGTCAAGTTAATCGAGTCCGGCAGCGGTAACAGTGGTATCAAATATGATGCCGGACAAAGTGCAGACGTTGAGACTCTGCTGGATCTGCTTCAATCCAAGTGCCATCATCGCCAGCTCACTGCCGTAATCACCAATCTGCCAACCACCTTAGTAGCTGAAGCTTCAAAAGCAGTTAAGGCGCTGAAAAAGCGGAACCTTAAGGTTATTGTCGAAGCGATCTCAGTGCAAGAAGCACTGGTCGCGCAAGATGCCGGTGCTGATGCCGTAATCGCAAAAGGGCATGAATCAGGGGGACGAATCGGAGACGAAACATCGTTCGTCATGCTCCAGCAATTTGCCCAGCAAATCAAAATCCCTTTTTACGCGCAAGGCGGGATTGGCATCCACACTTCCGCTGCGGCTTATGTAGCCGGGGCCGCTGGTGTTGTGCTCGACTCACAGTTGCTGATGGCCAAAGAGTCATCACTGCCGTTGGAACTCAAACAAAAAATTGCCAACATGGACGGCACCGAAACTTCTGTTTCCATCTGCGGCGGGGAGTCATATCGATTCTTCGCTAAAGCAGCTGCGACACTCGAACAAGCGACAAGCGGGAAAGAACTGGTCTTCAGCCAAGTTGCAAAATATAATCAAAGCCACCGAGCCCTCGATCGAGTTTGGACTTTTGGTCAGGACATCTGTTTCGCGTCTGATTTCGGGCAGAGATATTGCACTGTGGCAGGAATAGCCCAGGCGATTAAAACGTCGGTTCGAGAACACGTTAAACTCGCGGCCGAAAAACAACCACTGCAAGAAGGCTCACCATTAGCGGTATCACACGGCACCACTTATCCGATCGTGCAAGGCGCGATGACTCGAGTCAGCGACACTGCTGATTTTGCACTGAGCGTCTCCAAAGATGGTGGTTTACCTTTTCTAGCCCTGGCCCTGATGCGCAAAAACGAATGTGATCTGCTTATATCCGAAACAAAAGACAAGCTTGGCTCATTGGCTTGGGGTGTCGGTATTCTGGGATTCGTTCCGGCCCAGTTGCGGCAGGAACAAATGGAAGTTGTAACCAAATATCGTCCACCATTCGCTTTGATTGCCGGCGGTCGCCCTGACCAGGCCAAGGCGCTTGAGGACATGGGCATAAAAACTTACCTGCATGTGCCTTCTCCGATGCTTCTCGAATCATTCATCGAAATGGGCTCGAAGCGATTTATCTTTGAGGGTAAAGAATGCGGCGGTCACGTTGGTCCACGCGCCAGCTTCACCTTATGGGAAGCAATGATCGAAAGAATTCTCGGGGCACTCGGACCGCGTGATGACGCCTCCGTGTACCACGTTCTCTTCGCCGGTGGAGTGCATGACGCTTTGTCATCGGCGATGGTGGCAGCCATGGCAGCCACTCTAGCCGCTCGTGGAGTTTGCGTTGGTGCTCTGATGGGCACCGCCTATTTGTTTACCAAAGAAGCAGTTGAGACAGGCGCGATCGTCGAGAAATTTCAGCAAGCAGCAATTGAATGCAACAAAACGGTATTGCTAGAAACTGGACCGGGACATGCTATTCGCTGCATCAATTCACCATACAAGAAAATCTTTGACGACAAACGCCAAGAACTGACCCTTAAAAATACGGGCAGAGACGAGATCCGCGAAGAGCTGGAGCTGATGAACCTCGGGCGCCTGCGCATTGCCAGCAAAGGTTTGACTCGTGCCGCAAGCGTAAGCAAGGAAAGCACTAAAGAAGACGCCATAGCTGAACTAAAAGAACAAACAAAGAGTGGAGCAAATCTCGAGCATGTGTCTGCCGAACAGCAGTGGGCCGACGGCATGTACATGATCGGTCAAGTTGCCTCGATGCACGATTCAGTATGCACCATCGCCGCTTTGCACAATACTGTCTCCAATGGCGGCGCTGAGTTGATTACCAAACTGGCGGCGAAAAACGAAGAGCGATTCAGCACTGAATCCAGCGGCAAAACTGCTTCCGAGCCAATTGCAATTGTCGGCATGTCATGCCTATTTCCAAAAGCAAATGACCTTGAAACATACTGGGAAAATATTCTCAGTAAAGTTGACACCATTACCGAAGTACCTATCGATCAGTGGGATTGGAGAAATTACTACGATCCTGATCCACTTGCCCGCGACAAGATCTATTCAAAATGGGGCGGCTTCCTGCAAGACTTGAAGTTCGATCCAACCAAATATGGCATTCCGCCAAGCAGCCTGGCCTCGATCGATCCGATGCAAGTGTTGCTTCTTGAAGTTACAAGAGCAGCAATTGAAGACGCCGGCTATTCGCAACGTGGCTTTGATCGCGAGAGGACATCCGTTGTTCTGGCTAACGCAGGACATGGACCGATCACGGCACTTTACTCCTTGCGCTCTATGCTCGGTTGGAAACTCAACGACATTTCTCCCACTGCCAAAGCAGAACTGCAAGAAGCGTTGCCTGAGTGGACAGAAGATTCATTTCCCGGATATCTCGGTAATGTCACCGCGGGAAGGGTGGCAAACCGGTTCGATCTTGGCGGGGTCAATTTCTCAATTGACGCGGCTTGTGCCTCGTCCTTAGCAGCTTTGTATGTGGGCATGGGCGAGTTGCGCAACAAAAATAGTGATGTGGTCTTTCTAGCAGCTGCCGATACGCACAATCAACCGGGCGACTATCTGAGCTTCAGCAAAACACATGCGTTCTCTGGCCAGGGAAGATGCAGAACATTCGACGTCACCGCTGACGGTATCGTTATCAGTGAAGGGATCGCGATGCTCGTCCTCAAACGACTGAGCGATGCCGAGCGCGATGGCGACAGAATCTACGCCACAATCAAAGGTATCGGCGGTTCTAGCGACGGCCGCGATCTCAGTTTAACGGCTCCCCGACCGGCTGGACAGATGCTGGCACTAACTAGAGCCTATGAAGATGCAGGCGTTTCACCTTGTTCAGTTTCGTTAGTTGAAGCCCACGGCACCGGCACCGTAGCCGGTGACAATGCCGAAATTGAAGCGCTGAAAACAGTGTTCGAAGAACACGGCGCCGAGAAGCGTGGCTGCGCTGTTGGCTCCGTCAAAACGATGATTGGTCATACAAAAGCCGCTGCTGGTCTAGCTTCCATTATTAAGGTAGCTAAGGCGTTGCACCATAAGGTGCTGCCGCCGACAATGGGCGTGACCCAACCAAATCCATCTTGCGATTTCGAGAACAGCCCGTTCTATATTAATAGCGAATCGCGTCCCTGGATAAATACTGGCGACGACGTCAGAAGAGCTGGTGTAAGCGCCTTCGGTTTCGGAGGCACTAACTTCCACGCTGTCATCGAAGAGTATGTCCCGACCGCTAACAGCACCCCGAAAGCGGCTACGTATGGCTGGCCCGTCGAACTATTCTTGCTGCACGGCAAGAACCGCCTCGATTTAATGAAGGCGCTTGAATCAGTTTCTGAAACTGTAAAACGAGCGGCCAAAGTCGAAGAGACCGTCAACTTTCGAGAGGTAGCTCAAACCGTTCATCTTAAACAACTAGAGAGGCATGCAGACGCGAGCGTTCAGGAACTCTGCCTGGCAATTGTTGCTTCATCGATCGAAGATTTGCAGGAGAAAATATCTCGCGCCAAGAGTGACTTACTCAACGGCAATTGTGTGGAGATCAAAGATCCACGCGGAATATACTTCGTCGATTTGGAGCAGAAGCCAGACGTGGCCAAAGGCAAGGTAGCCTTCTTGTTCCCAGGTCAAGGCTCACAAAGCGTAGATATGTTGCGCGAATTGGCCACCCAGTTTCCAGAGATTCGCAATACATTTGAACAAGCATCCAAAGTTTTGGCCCAGCGATTTGCCCAGCCGTTAAATGCATTAGTCTATCCACCGCCAGCGTTTACCGAAGAAGAAAAATCTGCGCAAGCACACGCCTTGACAAACACGCACATTGCTCAACCAGCCATCGGTGCGGCCGATCTGGGTATGCTCAAGCTACTTCGTTCGTTTGGTCTTGCACCAGATATGGTTGCAGGACATAGTTATGGCGAATACGTAGCTCTTCATGCAGCTGGCGTGTTCGAAGAGTCAGAGTTATTCAAAATATCTGAAGTTCGCGGACGCCTTCTCTCGGAGAAGAACGGCGGCGGCAAAGGCACCATGGCTGCGGTCGCCGGCCAGGTCGAACAAGTAAGCAAGGTCTTGCGCGAGACTCCAGGGGTCACACTGGCAAATATCAACTCGCCTAAACAATGCGTTGTATCTGGTGAAGAATCGGCCGTGCAAAATGCGCTTGAAGCATTCAAAAAACATGGTGTGGTGGCAAAGCTGATACCAGTCTCGCAAGCATTCCACTCCAGTCACATGAAACACGCCCAAGCTCCGCTCGAAAAAGCGCTTGCTGCTATACCGCTGCTTGAGCCAGCTTTGCCGGTCTATTGCAATACGGATTCTGAACTCTATTCAAAATCTTCAGTAGTTAACAAGCTGACAAAACACATTGTTGAACCGGTCGACTTTGCCCGGCAACTGCGAAAAATGTATGAAGACGGCGCTCGGATCTTTGTAGAAGTTGGCCCGGGAGCGGTGCTCAGTGGTTTAACTGAGGCAACACTGTCGGAGTCAGGCGAGAGCAAATTTGTAGTTGTGCCGTCTGGACGAGGCGGACTCTCCCATTTGCTCCATTGCCTAGCGATTCTTGCTGCTCACGGACAGAAAATCGACATTGGCAGATTGTTCAACGCCAGAACTAAAGCTTTCGAAACTGCACGTAAGTTTGGGCGCACATTGACCACGAATGAACCCCAACGCAGCCGTACTCTTCTGTATCTCGTGAACAGCGCTCATATCAAGCGCGTCGGGGATAATGCACCGATCAAGCCGTTGCTCAGAACTCCTAAAGCGCCAGCCTCTCAAGCGAAAGTCGTTCAGGCCCAAGCCGCTGCAATGCCAGTCGCCTTAGCGCAGCCAGCTCCAACGCCAGTCACGCCTACGCCTGCACAAGCCTCTCCGGCACAAAATTCTCCCGCGTCAGCCGCTCCTAAAGCAGCCAAGCAACTTCAAACCGTCAGCAAACCTGTTCAGGTATCGAGCTCTCAAAACGAAACAAGGAACCCAATACCCGCATCCATGAATACATCTAAACCAGTAGATCAGCCAAAAACAATTCAGAACAACAACAGCAGGACGGTTCAAATGCCTGTCCCACCTCCTGCGCCGATGACCTCTCAGTCACAGGGTGTTCTGATACCGACAGCGGTTTCCGGTAAAAATGTCGATCAGGTCATGCTGCAGTTCCAACAAACAATGCTGCAAATGACAAACAGTTTTCTGCAAACGCAACAGCAAGTGATGCTGGCTTACTTGCAAACGAAAGGTGGTCAAGGCGTTACAGGGCAGATGCAATATCAAACCGCACCACAGGCGCTAGCGCAGCCAACACAAGATTTTTCGTATGTGCAGATGCCGGCACAAGGCAATGCTTATTCGCAAGCCCCAGCGCCTTATGAGGTCTATACACAAACACCTCAAGCACCGACGCAAAATGTGCCTGCTGCGCAGTTGCTCAACACCCTGTCCCAAGTGGAAGCTAGTGCTGTTGTACCGGCTCCGGTTGATGCGGACACGTCGGCAAAAGAATTGTCTGAACTCGTTTCAGCTCAAACGCTTCTCAGCGCTGCAGAAACTAATTCCAATCAGGAAGATCCTCAAACGCTTGTCAATGCGTTGCTGGATATCGTCAGTCAACGAACCGGTTATCCAATCGACATGCTTGATCCGACTCTCGACCTGGAAGCAGATCTAGGCATCGATTCAATTAAACGAGTAGAAATTCTGAACAGTTTCCGCAAAATGTTACCGGAAGAAAAGCAACTGGAACTTGAGGGCGGTCTTGAAGAATTAGCCGGCACCAAAACACTGCAAGGGATCATTGATTGGATCTGCAAAGCACCGATCGGCGCTGGGCCAACCGAAAAGCACCACAATGGTGGCGGCAATGGAAACGGCAACGGGCATGGTAACGGCAACGGGAACGGCAATGGCCACGGACCAGAAAACGGCAAAGGTCAATTGATTCACCTGCCTACACTTTCCAACAATGGCGGCAATGGTAATAACGGTCACAATGGACACAACGGCAATAATGGTCACGGTGGTCTCCATCTAGTCACAGAGCCTGCTCTTGAACTGGTATCGGGCGGAGTGCTCAGGCGAGGTTTGGTTCAATCCTATATATTGCCTTCACTCGACTCAAAGAAATTACAGCTTCCGGGCGTTGTCCTGATCGCGGCTGACGTTGCTGGATACGCCAAAGCACTGGCAACTGCACTTACTTCGCTGAAGCAAAAAGTTGTTTTGCTCACTGCAGGTAAGAGCACCACATCTGATCCAACAGTAAACGTCTCGGACTTCAGCAAATTAGACGAAGTAAGCGCCGCTGTTCAAAAGGTCAAAGCAGAACACGGCGCAATCGCCGCTTTCATCGATCTTCGCGCTTTCGACATCCAAGAAAACGCTAAAGACGTCGCGTTGCTCAGCCAGCTGTTTGCGATTGCTAAAGCTTTAGAAGTTGAATTCAATCCCAAACACGCAGAAAGCAAGAAACACTTCATCGCTGCCGCCAGACTTGATGGTCAGTTCGGACTGACAAAAGCGATTCAGTTCTCGCCTCTTCAAGGCGGCCTAGTCGGGCTAATGAAATCACTGGCGAAAGAGTGGACGCAGTCAAGTTGCCATGCCATAGACTTCTCCGCACACTTAGCCCCTGCAGCCGTCGCCGAAATACTGATTAAGGAACTTGCGAGCACAGATCCTTATGTTGAAACTGGTTACGACGAGAAGCATCGATATGCGCTGGAAGCTTTGTCGACAAGCTTTGAAGACGCCGAAAGAAACAGTCTGTTGATCGACGACTCAAAAGTCGTTCTGATCACAGGTGGTGCACGCGGTATCACCGCTGAAATAGCTCTAGAAATGGCCGCAAAGTATCAACCGAAATTGATTCTTGTTGGCCGCCTGCCTGAACCATCAGCCAAAGAAGCCACCGCCACCGCCGGTCTAGACTCGGCCAAAGAAGTGAAAGCGGCGATTATGGATGAGCTCAAGGCCGAAGGTAAAACGGTAAGCATAGCTGCTGTTGAATCCGTCTATCAACGCTTGCTAAAAGAGCGAGAAGTTCGACAAACCCTTACCGAACTTAGAAGCTTTGGCTCCGTTGTTGAATATCATTCTTTGGATGTGCGTGACGCGAAAGCTTTTGGTCAGCTGATTGATGAAATCTACAAACGCCACGGCAACATCGATGGTGTCATCCACGGTGCGGGAATTATTGAAGACGGTTTCACCAAAGACAAAACCGTCGAATCATTTGAAAAAGTTGTGAGCACTAAAGTAGACAGCAGCTTCATCCTGAGCGAAAAAGTAGACCTGAACTCATTGCAGTTTATGTTCCTCTTCTCGTCCATAGTCGGTCGCACCGGAAATGCTGGACAAACTGATTACGTTGCAGCGAATGAGACAGTAAATAAACTGGCAATGCAGCTCGATAAAAAGACTAAAGCACGTGTTGCCTCCATCATGTGGGGACCTTGGAAAGGCGGCATGGCGCAGCCAGAACTTGAAAGCATTTTCGCTAAGTATGGTTGGGCAATGATCGATGCTTCGGCCGGACGTTCCTACTTTATCGATGAGTTGGAGTTTGGTAAGAAAGGCGATGTCGAGGTATTGCTGGTTGCGGAACTATTGGGCGAGGCAGCGCTACCTGAGCCATCAGGACCGCGGCTGTATCAAGCCAAGCCTTCAATCGTTGAACCAGGCAGCTTCCAATTTGCCTTTGATTTGAACCCAGAACATGATCTGTATTTGAATGACCATACGTTCGACGGAATTCCTGTTATGCCGATGGCCTTCGCACTAGAGATGATGGCTGAAGCTGTCACATCTGCGTATCCCGGTTACAGTGTGCGGAAAGTGCACAGGCTAGACATTCCATCAGGAATAGTCTTCGACGCACCGACCAAACAAATCACTGTCGTGACTGAGGAAGTGAGTCGCTCAGAGATGGGCGTTCGTGTCAAAGTAGCGCTGAACACAGGCGCTCCTTTGAAGAGAACCAATTTCAAAGCTGTGATGGAACTATCTCGCACCGGCTCCGGCGAGACCCAGCGTCCCGCCCAATGGCCACCAGATGTGGTGCAGCACTTCTCGCAATTAAGCGAACTGTCAGTAATTACCGATATGGTCGACGAAGTTCCATCTCCATCCGATATTTATGGCAGCTGGTTGTTCCATGGTCCAATCTTCCAGGGCATCAAAGATATTCACGCCCTCGGCAGCAGCGGCATTCTCGGCACGGTGCAAGCGGCAGAAGAAGGCACCTGTTTTGCTCAAACCAACGGCGATAAGTGGGTGATCGATCCAGTGCTGTTCGACAGCTCCATGCAATTAGCAGGTGTTTGGGCACGTCACAATCTCGATATAACTGTATTACCAACCGGCTTCCGCACTCTCCACATTCTTGGCACCATCGAGAGTGGCGAACAGCTGTACGGTCGCATCTTCATCAATCCAGGCGCAACGGCAAGAGAACTCACCTGCGAGTTGGCTATCTATCGGAAGAGTGGCGAGATGGTGATGCTGGTGGAAGGACTGGGCGGCGTAGGCAGCAAGTCTCTGAACAGACTAGCTAGTCAAGCTAGCCCGCTTGGTACGATCAAATGACACGGGAGGAAGGCAGGCGAACAACACGCAAGCCTCCGGTCGCACAGATAAGGCGAGCAGCATGATGCCTGGACTATCCTCGGATAAGTCGAGCAGCTCGCAGAGTCGGGCAGCTTGCTGCCTAGACCCCACTAGTGTGCCTAGACCAGCCTCGGCAAAAATCGCAATCGTCGGCATGTCATGCTTGTTTCCAGGCGCGCCGAATCTTTCGTCGTTCTGGATGAACATCGTCAACGGTGTTGATGCAACCAGGGATGCCACCGCTGCAGAGTGGGATCCAAGCAAGTTCTACAATCAAAATCCAACTTCGTTTGAGCAAATCTATTGCAAGCGCGGTGGCTTCATTACAGAGTTAGCGGACTTCGACCCCCTCAAGTATGGGGTCATGCCAAACAGCATTTCAGGCTCGGATCCAGATCAGCTCCTGGCCCTACGTGTGGCAAGCGAAGCTTTGGCCGATGCGGGATATAGCAACAGGAAATATGATGGCAATCGAGCCGAAATAATTCTGGGACGAACGTCCGCCCCAGGCGCCGGCAGCATGAATATGATTCAGCACGGCGAAACAGTCAAGCAAATAGTCGACGTAGTCAAGGCACTGCACCCAGAGTACACGCCAGAGCAAGTGGTATTGCTCGAGCAAGGCTTGAAGTCGTCGCTGAACAATTGCAGTTCAGATACGATACCAGCTGTGATGCCAAATATTTTGGCAGGCAGAATTGCCGGACGATTAGGATTTAAGGGTAAAAGCACTGTATTAGACTCGGCCTGCGCATCTTCACTGATCGCAGTGGAGATGGCAGTGAACGATTTACAAGCTGGGTTGTGCGATCTTGCCTTGGCTGGAGGAATTCACGTCAATGCCTTCGCCGTGTTCTATCAAATGTTCTGCGGGCTGGGTGCACTTTCAAAACGAGAGCAAATTCGTCCCTACGACGACAAGGCTGACGGCACCCTTCTTGGCGAAGGTCTGGGAATGGTGGTCCTCAAGCGACTTGAGGATGCCATTGCCGATGGTGACAGGATATACGCGGTCATCGCTGGAGTGGGCAGCTCAAGCGATGGGCAAGGCACGAGCATGCTCGCTCCCTCAATAGAAGGAGAAGCATTGGCACTTTCTCGTGCATATGAAATGGCTGGTATTTCGCCGTCTACGGTCGGACTGCTTGAGGGTCACGGCACGGGTACTCCATCTGGCGATGCAGCCGAGATGATGGCCGTGCAGAAAGTATTTGGTGAAAGCGCACCAGGAGCAGCGTGGTGCGCAATCGGTTCCGTGAAATCAATGATCGGCCATACCCAGGCAGCCAGCGGTGTCGCTGGTTTGATCAAAACGGCGCTAGCTCTTTACCATCGCATCCTTCCGCCGACACTGAACGTCGATTCACCAACCTCGCAAATTGATTGGCAGAAGTCTCCTTGCTATATAAATTCAAAAACAAGAACTTGGATTCACTCGAAAACCCCGTCCACTATTCCGAAGAAAGACCAGCCCAAATGGGCACCGTTCAGTTCTCCCAGAAGAGCTGCAGTGAGCGCCTTTGGTTTCGGAGGAGTTAACGCTCACACGGTTTTAGAAGAATACGATGAAGAGTTTGAAAGCGAAAAACCAAGTTTGCTTTTGGAATGGGAAACCGAACTCTGCCTCTTCGCTGCTAAAACACAAAACGGTGTCGTGCAGGAGTTAGAAGACGTGCACGCGTACATTCAAGCGAATCAGGCGCAGCCCTTGCGCAACATAGCCTACACGCTGGCGACCAGGGCGCAAAAAATACAAGGTGAGAAAAAGACAGTCGCAATAGTCGCCTCATCAATGTCGGATTTGCGGAATAAAGTATCAGGAGCTTTGAGCTCTCTTAAAGCAGGCAAATCGCCACAACTATCCGATGTTTATCATGTGCACGACCGGGCCGTAAGCGCAGGTAAACTGGCTTTTGTGATGCCAGGACTGGGTGCAGCCTATCCGAACATGCTGCAGGATCTTTGCTATCACTTTCCGGAAGTGAGAATTGTTTTTGATTACATTGACTTGCTTGCGCGCGAATCCGAAAGTGACTGCATGCCCAGTCGAAGAATCTTTCCCAAAGCCGATAATCAAGCTCAAGAATCTATCGCCTCCTTAGCGGCTATGGATTCAGCCGTGATCAATGTTTTGATGTCAGAATGGGCGTTGTTCACTGTCCTGAAAAATGTGGGTGTCAAGCCCGACGCGCTGCTTGGCTGCAGTACGGGAGAATTTGCCACGCTAGCGATGAGTGGTGCTGTCAGCATTCTGGACGTCGCACCGTTGTTCTTTCGCCTGAGCACAAACGTCGCCCGGTCAATCTCCAAAGAGAGATTGGCAAACCTGCGGTCCGTCATGATCGTCGCTGACTACGACAGTATGAAGGACGCGCTCGAGGGAATTGAAGACTTATACTTGAGCGCTGCACTCTGCCCATCTCAGACCATGCTTTCCGGTTCTAAGGAAGCCATTGCCAGCGCAATCAAAGCGCTAACGGCAGCCGGATTTGACCCGCAACAATTGCCTATGGCCATTCCCTATCACACACCACTTGTTGAAGGCATGGTTGATCCGAACAATAAAGAAGTGCAGGAGATGCAATTGACCTTTCCCCTGACGCCATCATGGTCTTGTTCATCAGTGGATATTTACCCTAACGATGTAGCGGCAATACGCACGATCACAACAAAACTATTTACTCAACCGATCATGCTCAAGAAAACGGTTGAGGCGATGTACGAAGATGGCATCACGATGTTCGTTGAAGTGGGACCGAAGGGCGTTCTCACACCTCTGATCGGTGATACTCTGCAAGACAAAGCTCACTTAGCTGTGGCCTCGAACACCTCATACAATTCCTCGATTACGCAACTAAATCATTGCCTCGGCGAACTTGCGGCACATGGTGTAGATATGCAGTTGGACTATCTGTTTGCCAGACGTGCACCGGAGCTCATCGAGTTTCTGGACCGCCCGAAACAGCCCCGCCAATTAGTGCGTTTGGATCTCAAATATCCGAAAATAGTCTTACCGGAGGAAATTGCTAAACAGTTGAGAACGGAATCAACTGTTGAAAATTGGCCAATAAGGGGCGAAGAGCCTGTTTTGGCTGAAGAGATCGAACAACCAGAACAACCACCGGATGTGGTGCAAACTTATTTGAGTAACATGGCCGAATTCCATCAAAATTTGATGGACATGCAAGAACAAGTAATGCGCGCCTATCTTTCTCAAGAACAAATTGGAGCGCCAGAGCAGGTGGAATTGCCTCCATTTATCCGCAATGGCTTATTGCGCTACGAAGTGTCGGACCAGTATGCCGAAGCTGAAATATTTGTCAGTCTGGATAATCACAAGTATCTTTTAGATCACGCAATTGGCGGGAACGTGTCCTCATCTGGTGCAGAGCCGGAGCGAGTTTACTTGCTGCCACTCACTGTGGCACTAGAGGCAATGTCTGAGATCTCCAGTCTTCTGGTCCAGGGGCTAGCGGTCGTTCGTGTGAGCGGTGTGAGAGCGGCTCGAAGAATCCGAGTGGGGCGAGAAGGCTGCACAATTAAGCTGCAGGCTCGCCTCGTCGACGACTCTACGGTTGAAGCAAGTCTAGATTTGCTCGGCTTCGAACAATCAGGCGCACCTTCCATGTCATGTCGGGTTGAGTTTGCCCAACAGTACCCACCAACGCAACTACTAACGCCCCAGGCTGTGCCAAGCCGTGCACCAGTCTTGCTACCCGGGGAGCTATACCAAGCTAAAACGATGTTCCACGGACCCCGGATGCAGTCGGTAATCGCTTTGGATTCGATTAGCAAACGACTTAGCCGAGGGTTTGTGGACGTGCGCCCTGCAAGCGATTGGTTTCGAGACGACGATGACCCAAAATTCTTGATCGATCCTCTTCTTTTGGACAACTCGACACAGATTGTTCTGTTCCATCTCTTTGAGCACGAAGAAGATGTGAGCGCATTGCTGCCATTTCTTGTGGAGTCCCTGGAAATCTATACTGATCTTGCCAACTTGCGCGGTACTTTCAAAGTTGTGGCGATGCTCAACTCCATCACATCCCGAGGCACTGAAGGTGATGTTTACATTACAGACAACGATGATGTGGTGTTGGCAAAATTCATTGGTATTAGCAGCAGAAGAATTATTCTCAACGACGGTTGGAAAGATTTCATTGCCCAGCCGCAGACAACATTTTTGTCGGATACAATGCCTTTAATTGAGGCTGCATTGGGACGTTCGGATCACTGGAGCAATGCCATTTTTCAATCCGGCCAACTACCGGCAGACGAGTCAACTTTGACGTGGTGTCTCGATTATGTGATGCATAACAGTGAACGGCAAGAGTATCTTGCCCTGACAAATTTGCCCAGAAAGCGAGAGTGGTTTTGCGGACGGATCGCCGCCAAAGAAGCTGTTCGCAGGCTGCTTAAGACCAGCCACAATTTGTCTGTTTGCTCAGCCGACATAATTGTCGAAGTCAACGATCAAGGCCAACCATTTGCAACAGGAAGATGGTTAGATGTTGTCGGATCAGAACCAGTTCTTTCCATCAGTCACAAGGCTGGCATTGCTGTTGCTATTGCCGCACACCGCCGCATCTCTCGTGGAGTTGGTATCGATGTGGAAGTGATCGAACCAAAAGAGTCTGGTTTCGAAACGCTCGCCTTTTTGCCGGACGAAATTGCCGAACTGCAAAAAGTTACCGGCTTCTCAAAAGACAAACTTACAATCCAGTTTTGGTCTGCCAAAGAAGCTGTCGGCAAAGCACTGGGAATGGGCCTTTCCGCAAATCCTCGCTCGCTCAAAGCGCAACTATTGGACGAACGAGACAATGAAACCCGTGTGCTTGTCTCAGCGCAGACAGGTGGTCCGTTCCTTGTCCATTGTCTAACGCAAGACAAGACGATTATTGCGGTTACAAGTCTGAAGTCCGAATTCTAAACTGAGGGGATACCTTCGGACTCTTTGCTCTACATTAATCGGTAAAGCAATATTACATCAGGGTTTCGGGACTTATGGATTTCCCGAAAGCATTGATAATCAAGCATCGATAGCACCATAAAAACCCGCGTTTTTTGCTTAACATATTAAATGAGGGTGGTCTGAGGGACGTAAGCCACCAATGATTGCGGATCAGTGGTTCCGGTGACCCGCGTTCTATTTCCTATACTCAGTTTCGGCCGAACAATCCACGAATTCCGGAATTACTTCCTGAATTGCCGAACATACTGCCGTTGTTGTTGAAATGTCCGTTCTGAAACTTGCCAAACAACGCGGGGAAACTGCTGAACAGACGACTCAGCCAGTTGCGTTTCCGTTTTGTTTTGTGAAGCACATTGTTGAGTAGACCATTGTTACTAGTACCGAGGATGCCAGTGCCGTGACTGAACAAACCGTTGTTGGTTAAATTGTTGGTTAGTGAATTTGTAATTGGAGAAGTAACTAAACCGCTGCCGTGACTACTAAACAACGAACTTCCTGCACTGCCCAAGACCGATGACGAACCGCTTAAGGTGTTTCCTGTGGAACCAAGTCCACCTAAAAAATTATGACTTTTACTGAGAGCCGCACTCGGCATGAGCATCCCCAACAGCGCTGCTGCCGGCAACAAATTCTTCCAATTCATGCTTTCCTTCCTTTGATAATTCATCGGTCCGGTATGAGGCGATCTTCCTGCGCCATGCAACAGGTAGACGATCAGTCAAAGCAATTGATTCCGTGGAGATTGCGTGAATTGGATGAGCCGGCTCAGATGGTCGGCGCCTGAACTGTGGCAAGAAGCGCTGACTGCTCTTCAGCATGATAACTGCTGCGCACAAGTGGTCCGGCAAAAACATTGGCGAATCCCATCGCCATACCAATTTCGTTCAGGCGCTTAAAGACCTCAGGTTCTACCCATCTATCCACGGGTAAATGCTTCGCTGTCGGCTGCATGTATTGACCGAGAGTGATCAGATCGCAATTGACTTTTCGCCACTCTTTCAAAACTTCGACTACTTCATCGTCTGTTTCTCCAAGTCCCATCATCAATCCGGACTTGGTTACAAAGCCGGCATCATGGGCACGAGAAATCAATTCAAGACTTCGTTCAAATCGACCTTGTGGACGCACTTGCAAATAAAGTCTCGGCACTGTTTCGATGTTGTGATTGAGCACGTCGGGACGGGCCTCGAGCACCACATTCAGTGCTTTCCAGTTGCCGCAGAAATCCGGAATGAGAACTTCGATTTTGGTCTGCTGCGATAATTTGCGAATTTCCGTGATCGTTGCGGCCCAGACTGAAGCGCCACCGTCCTGCAATTCATCCCGATTAACGGAGGTGATCACTGCATACTTCAGCTGTAATTTCGCAACCGCTTCTGCAACTCGACGAGGCTCATCGAGGTCTAGCTCGGTCGGCTTACCCGTAATAACATTGCAAAAGCCGCAGCTTCTCGTGCAAACGTTACCCAAAATCATGAACGTGGCAGTCGACCGCGACCAGCATTCGCCACGATTGGGACAAGCCGCTGACTCGCAAACGGTGTGAAGGTCATGTTTGTCAATTAATTCTTTGACGCGTTGATACGGTTCACCTGTGGGCAAACGGACCTTTAGCCAATTCGGTTTTGTAGATGCTCTAGTCATTGCGCTCTAGCGACGTGGATAGCGAATTTTAGCAGTTTTCGGCGCTGTCACTAAATTGTCACCGGCATCCCTTAATCTTAAGGAGTCGGTCCACTAAACCATCGGTACCGAATAAGGCTCTGCACAATCTGGCTGGCGTTAGATTGATTATCGGGCATTTAAACATCCTGGGAGCTGCGCATGCAGCTCCCTACTTCATTTCAACTCCACCGAAAGAATAATGCCGCCTTTATGATTCATTCAGCTTTCCGCTCAGCAACAGAGGTTTAGCCATTTTTACTGCCATTTTTGTTGGCAATGGTGGCACTGATGTGACATACTTTTGACGGTCTTCAAAAGACGTCAAGCTGCCCAATTTGCAAGATCTTGCATTTAAGTCAGAAACGTGAAGATGCGCCAGCACTCATGGACCCAGAGGTCCTCGTCAGCGGTGACTAAGCCATGCCCAGAAAACCGATCGATCTGCCTTTCAAACTAGAGTACCTATCCATCCTCGACGAAAACGCCGAGTTGGACAAGAAACTGGAGCCTAAACTCAGTAACGAAGAGCTGAAAACGTTGTATCGCTACATGTTGAAGGCCAGACGGGCTGACGAGCGGATGTTGAATATGCAACGTCAAGGTCGAATCGGCACTTTCCCGCAAGCTTCGGGGCACGAAGCAATCAGCATGGGCGCCATCTTTTGCCTTGAAAAGGAAGATTGGCTGGTTCCGGCTTATCGCGAACTGGCCGGCATGCTTTATCGAGGCTGGCCGCTTGAGACTATCCTTCTTTATTGGAATGGTTTTGAGGAAGGAGCCAAGGTTCCTGATGGCGTCAACGATTTACCGATGTGCGTTCCTGTTGCCAGTCAACTGCTTCATGCAGCCGGAATTGGCATGGCCATGAACATTCAGAAAGAGAAAAAAGTTGTTCTCACATTTTTCGGAGACGGTTCATCTTCCGAAGGCGACTGCCACGAAGCTTTAAACTTCGCCTCTGTTTTCAATGCACCGGTCGTCTTCATTTGCTTGAACAATCAATATGCAATTTCCGTACCAATAGCCAAGCAGATGAAAAATGAAACTATTGCTCAACGAGCTATTGCCTACGGAATGCAAGGGATCAGAGTTGACGGCAACGACGTTCTGGCTGTTTACACAGCTACCCAAGAAGCAATCGAGAGAGCGCGCAAAGGCGAAGGTCCGACCTTGGTCGAATGCCTGACATACCGCTTCACGCCGCACACGACGGCTGATGATCCAAAACGATATCGTTCCGACGATGAGTCCAAGAAGTGGCATCAACGCGAGCCATTACTACGCTTCGCAAAGTATCTGGCCGCCAAAGGCATTATGAACGAAGAGCAAAGAATTCAAATTGACGCTGAATTGGATGCTGAAATAAAAGCAGCCGTTGTTAAAGCCGAAGAACTCGCGAAGAGCGAAGAACTCAGCGATCCGCTGCACATGTTTGATTATCTCTACGCCGAGATACCTCCGTTTTTGCAAGAGCAACGCCAAGAATTGGCTGACCACATCAGCAAACACAAAAAGCATAAAGCTGAGGCAGCCGAAAAAAAATCGCCAAGCCCAGCTCAGATTTAACTTTCACCACGTCCTAAGAATAGCCTGTGCAGCCAGCTGCTCGGCATAAGCAAACCGATTAAGGAGCGCAACGATGACAGAAATGAACATGGCAAAAGCGATCAATTTGGCGCTGCACGAAGCCATGGCCAAAGACAAGCGTGTAATTGTGATGGGCGAAGACGTCGGTCAAGACGAAGGCGTGTTCCGAATCACAGAGGGACTGCATGCCAAATACGGCGACACGCGGGTGATCGATACACCGCTGGCTGAATCAGGAATTGTTGGCACTGCAATCGGTATGGCGCTGTATGGACTGAGACCAATTTGCGAAATTCAATTCGCCGGTTTCGACTACTACAACTATCATCAACTCGAATCCCACGCCTCTCGATTCAGAAATCGAACCCGCGGCAGGCTGACCGTGCCAATGGTCATGCGAGCCCCTTATGGTGCTGGGATTAGAGCAATCGAGCACCACTCCGAGAGTCGCGAAGCAATTTATGCGCACACGCCGGGATTGAAAGTAGTGATACCATCTGGTCCAAGAAATGCCCGTGCACTTTTGCACAGCGCCATTCAAGATCCAGATCCAGTCATCTATTACGAGCCTAAAGCGGTCTATCGTTTGTTCAAAGAAGAAGTTCCTGAACAGATGGAAACGTTGCCGATTGGCCAAGCGCAAATCGCCCGCAAAGGCAAAGACATCACCTTGGTGTCTTATGGTGCCAGCTTGAGACCGACTATGGAAGCCGCTGAGATGCTGGAGGAAGAAGACGGCGTGCATGCGGAAGTTATTGATTTGTTGACGATCTCTCCCTTCGACGCAGCGACAATCGTAGATTCTGTTCGTAAGACAGGCAGATGCGTTGTTGTGCACGAGGGCCCTCGCACTTGCGGTCTGGCCGCCGAAATCATCGCCCGTATCAACGAAAACGTTTTCCTTTATCTGGAAGCGCCCGTTAAACGAGTGACCGGTTTTGATTGCCAGGTTCCATATTTTTCCAAAGAGCGCGCGTATTTGCCTGATGCAGAGCGCGTTCTCGATGCATGCCGCGCTACACTGTCGTTCTAAGGAAAGGGGATACACCATGACGAACGAATTCATACTGCCCGATCTTGGAGAAGGCATTCATGAAGCGGAAGTACTTGCGATCAGGATCGCGGAAGGCGATCAAGTCAAAGAGGACCAACCGATCCTAGAAGTAGAAACGGATAAAGCAGTCGTTGAAATTCCGTGCCCGGTTAACGGCACGATCGAAAAAATCCACGTCAAAGTAGGCGAAGTCGTTAAAGTCGGCATGGTTATGATCACTTTTGGTTCATCTGGTTCGCCCGCAGCAGCACCGAAAAAAGAAGAAGCAGCGGCAAAGCAGCAGGAGCAAGGCGCCTCACAATCGCCGAGCGCATCAGTGGCTACTTCGGTTATGCCTAACGCACCGGCTCGTGATAACGGCAAAAGCACAATCGAGACGAAACACAACGGCACTGGTCCAGTACCAGCCGCCCCAGCAACGCGCAGATTAGCCAGAGAACTTGGTTTGGACCTGCGCCTGATTAAAGGCTCCGGGCCTTCCGGTCGAGTTTCCAATGAGGACGTGCGCAGCTTCGCCGCCGGCTCCCTCGAAGGCACCATATCCGGTGCGTCCAGTCAAACCCACCCTATTGAAGGCAAAGCCAGCGCAGCTAAAGCAGCGGTGCAATCACTCTCTTCGAAGTATGGCGAAAGCGGCGCAAAGGCGGCTCCACTGAACGAGCTTGGCGGCATGGCAGCCGCACCGGTGGATTTGCCGGACTTCACAAAGTTTGGACAAGTCGAACGCGTTCCGTTAAAAGGAATTAGAAGAAAAATTGCTCAGAATATGACGCAATCGTGGACACATATTCCACACGTAACCACTTTCGAGGAAGCAGATGTGACTCAATTGGAGGCACTGCGCGCCAAGCATGAGAACGAAGTGAAGCAGCAAGGCGGGCGACTGACTTTGACTGTCTTTGCCCTAAAAGCAATTGCCAGTGGCTTGAAAAAGTATCCTCAGTTCAATGCCAGCCTGGATGAAAAAACTGGAGAATTGGTCTTCAAACACTTCTACAACATAGGCGTCGCAGTAGCCACTGATCGCGGTTTGATCGTTCCTGTGATTCGCAATGTCGACCAAAAAGGCGTTGTTGAATTGTCCAAAGAATTGGCCGATATTTCAGAAAAAACCAAAGCCGGCAAAGTGGAATTGGATCGCCTCCAGGGTGGCACTTTCACTTTGACAAACATCGGCTCGATCGGCGGTACGAACATGGTTCCAATGATCAATCATCCTGAGGCAGCTATTCTCGGCATGGCTCGAGCTGCGCAAAAACCCGTGGTGCGAAACGGAAATATAGAAATTGGACTGATCATGCCCCTTGCTCTCTCATTCGACCATCGCATCGCCGATGGTGCAGAAGCTGCCTACTTTATGCAACACGTGGTTAAGCGGCTACAAGAGCCGTTTACCTTTCTTTTGGAGGCCTAAATTATGGTCGTTGGCGAAATGGTGCAAGAAATTGAACTCGTCGTGATCGGAGCCGGACCCGGTGGCTATACGGCCGCGCTGCGAGCCGCAGAGCTGGGAATGAAAGTGATCCTCGTAGATGCTATGCCTAAGCCAGGCGGAGTCTGCTTGCATATGGGCTGCATTCCATCAAAGGCCTTGCTGCACGCAGCAGAAGTGATCAACACAAGTCAAAGCGCAGCAAAGTTTGGCTTGCATTTTGAAAAACCAAAGTTGAATGTCGACGAACTCAGAACTTGGAAAGTAGGCGTCACTGACAAACTTGCCCAAGGCATCGTCGGCATGTGCAAAAGCGCCGGCGTCGAGATCTTGAACGGCAATGCCCGATTCGAAGACAACCGCAGCGTGCGGGTAGAGAAGGATGGAGAAAGCGCTACTCGCGTTAAGTTTAAACACGCCATTGTCGCCACTGGTTCGCGACCGACAGCACTGCCAAAACTCTTCAAAAAAGAAGCCGACATGCAGAGCCCGCGCATAATGGATTCGACAGGCGCTTTAAAAATTGAAGAAATACCAAAAACATTGCTTGTCGTAGGCGGCGGTTACATCGGGCTTGAAATGGGCACCGTCTACGCAGCGCTTGGCAGTGAAGTAACGGTAGTCGAAATGACCGATGGATTGTTGCCCGGAGTCGACAGAGATCTGGTCAAACCATTGGCAACTCATCTGCAAACTGCTTTCAAAGCAATTCACCTCAACTCAAAAGTGACCAGTCTTGAAGATACTGGCAGTGGTGTGAAGGTTGGTCTGGAAGGCAAAGACCTACCAGAATCGCTGACATTCGATCGAGTTTTAATTGCCGTTGGTCGAGTGCCAAACTCGGACAATCTTGGACTTGAAAATACAGCTGTGGAAATCGACAAACATGGATTTGTGCAAATTGATGCCACCTGCCGAACCGCCGATAAACGCATTCTTGCCATCGGAGATGTCTCAGGTCAACCAATGCTTGCGCACAGAGCGATGCGACAGGGACAAGTGGTCGCCGAAGTGTTGGCTGGTCGCAAATCATCGTTTGACAACCGGGCTATTCCAGCTGTCGTCTTCACAGAGCCAGAAATAGCCTGGTGCGGCTTAACCGAAACCGAAGCGAAAGCTGCCGGCCGCGAAGTCGGAGCTGCAAAATTCCCATGGTCAGCATCAGGAAGAGCGATGACTCTTGCCGACCCAGTTGGTCAAACCAAAGTGATCTACGACAACGAAACCACACAAGTGCTTGGCGTCGGCATGGTCGGACCGCGTGCCGGAGAGCTGATCGCTGAGGCTGTGGTGGCAATCGAAATGGGCGCAGTGCTCGAAGATTTGGTGGTCGCCATCCACCCGCATCCAACATTATCAGAAACAGTCATGGAAGCTTCGATGACTGCAATTGCACGCATCGAGCGACAACGAAACAGAGAAACGGAAAAGCAGCCAACACGAGGCTAATCACTGTTAAGATTATGCCTGTAACGCTCATTGGATGGGAGTGCTATGGTTGGGCAGGGAAATGCTTAGCCATCCTTAGAAGGGGGCATAAACTTCTCGGCGTTTCCAAAAGAACTGTAGTTTGGCTCAGGTAAGGCGAACAGGAGTAGTAATGGCAGACCAAAATGCCCCGGCCGCAGAAAATTTTGGCTCGGCGGCAAATATGATGGCTGATGCTTTGGATAAAGCCAGCACTGAACTTGACAAGACTGTTAGAGCCTGCATCGACCAATTAACTTCATCAAACGATGCACTTGAAAAATCGCTCAGTCTGCAGCTGATCAAGGTGATTGAACAGTCCAAGAACTTCATCGATGCCAACATCGAAGATCTGACAAGCCATAGAGAGGAGCTTCTCGACAGGCTGACTGAGTTTGAGCGCACAGAAATCGAGACGATGATGTCGGCTGCGCGCGAAGTGCGCCAGCAGGTGGCCGGACGTGGTCAACAAGCCAGTGAATCAATTACTAAGCTGGTTGAAGAACAACTAGCAGAACTGCGTACTTTAATAGAGAATCCCGAAGCTCGCTTCGCCAACTTTGCTGGTCGCGGTTTGGAGAGCTTGAACAAATTCTCGGGCGAAAGCTGCAAACAAATCGAAGACAGTGAAACTGCCCTCGAACAGGTGCTCACAGCCAGAGCTCAAGAACTCGATTTGGCCGTGCAGCAAGTGATCGCGGATACGAAAAAAAGCATCGAAGAAACGCTAGACAATTACAACAGCGAGATGGAAGAAAAGATCTCAGGCGTGGTCTCTCATCTAAGCGAGATAGTTGCCGAAACCGTGGAAGAGCTCGAAAAAGATGCGAGCAATGGGGCAAAATCAGTTGAAAAAGCTGGAGCAAGCGGGAAAGCGCGGCTAGCCGGCCGACTTGATGAGTGGAAAAAAGACTCAGGTGAAATAAGTGACAATTTTCGCAATACGATCACATTCGAAGCAACAAGCTCTCAGCAGAGCCATTCAACGAAACTGGAACGCAAAGTTGGCGAAGTCAAAGACGAAATAAGTCACATAGCCACGGATGCCAATGCCAAAATCACGGCCAGTCATAAGTTATTCTTGAGCTCGCTGAAGCGTCTCGAAAAGAAATACAATGACCGCTTGGAGCGCTTGCTAACGCGCTTTGAGACAGCGTTGGCGGAAGAATCTCGTCTTACCGGTGGCTCCGATGGTCTGGCAGCGCACGAGTTGAGAGAGCTCTTGCACGCCCGACTTCAAGCAAGAGGAGCTGAGGTTTTGAAGTCATTTCAGCGCACCGTCGATCAACTCGAGTCGGAATATGCACGCACAAGTGGTGGTTCAAGCGAGCGACTAGAAACCGTGAGAACTGCAGCGACTGAATCTTTGGACAAGCAACTTAGACTGATGAAAAATGAGCTTGAGCGAATTTCGCGCAGTTTCTCAAGCGAATTGTCAGAATTGAATTTGCAAGTTCCACAAATCGAGGAAGCCGGAAGAGCGGCAGCATTAGCCGTCATGGCGTACAGAAGCGCGATGTTACAATTTGAGCGAGACTAGGTAAGGAGCGATCTGTTAGATGACCTTTGCAGGCAAAAAATTTAAAAATCTCTTCGACAGCGGACAAGAACGGCTGAAGGAGATTGAAAGCACAGTTTCGGACAATCTCACAAAGACTGCCGCTGAGCATAGCAGCACCAGAAAAAATGGTGACACTAGTTCGGCTACTTTGATTGAAAACCGTTCCAAGGAACTCGAAAGTGACTTGAAAGCTTTCATGGACAAGAGCATCGAAAGACTGCAAAAAATTATGGAAGTTGAAGTCAAAGAAACTGAAGAGCACCTGAACACCGTCAAGCTCGATTTGAACAATCTCTCCGACAAGCTCAAGCACTCTATTGCTGATTTGAAACGAACTTACGACGATCACGTGCACCACATCCGCACCACGTTGTCGGACCAATATGAAGGCGCGATCGAAAATACAAGCGTTGAACTCGAAAAACAGGATTTCGCTACAAGTAAGCATCTGAGAGCTCATGGTACTTTCGTGATGAATTCACTGCAGCAAAAACTTGATCATAGTCTCTGGGAATCAAGGGGCGAAGAAAAACAATACAACACCTCGTTGTTCAAGACGTTTATGCAGAAAGCGAATAGCATAGACACCCATTTCTCAACGCTGATGCAGAAACTTTCGGACGACTTTCAAACGCATTACAAGGCTCTGGAGATAGTTAGCTCTGAGACCGAACTTGATCTGAATCAGCAAACGCATGCTCTGCTGTCGCAAATCGGACAACATTCTTCTGAGTTAGAACTGGAAATTCAAGAGTTCTTTAAATCGACAATGGAGACCCACAGCCAATCTTTAGATGGCAGTCTGACATCGATCGCCCAAGATTTGAGCAGTGTGCATGACGCCACCACAAAGAAACTTTCCGAACAGACGCGCGAGATGACAGCCAGCCTGCTTACAGCCTCAGGTGATGCGCGAACAAATCTCGGCACAAAATGCAGCACTCTGCGAGAGCAAGTCGATGAGCACTTGCAGACTTTCCTCGCACGCCTTACGGACAAAATGAGCACCAGTGCCGTTCTGAAAGAGGCGTTGGAGACCGAAAAAACAAACATCTACCAAAATGTCCGCAGCGAACTTGCGGAAGTTCGCTCTGGTTTTGAGAAGCGCATGGGGGCATTGATGGTCGATGCCGTCAAGCGCGTCAATGCTATTACAGAAGAAGCTGAGCGTGAAATCGGCACAGCTCAACACGGATGTCAGAATCAACTACGAACGGACAGTCTCAGTAGCAAGAATGAAATCGATGAAGCAATTTCAAATTTCCTAGAACTTCTTTCCGCTCAACGCAATATTGCACTAGAAGAAATCACCAAATCAGCAGCTGGCTCTTCGGCTCCACCCACACGAAAACCGGGCGAGGGCCGGGTCAGGAAAGTCAGAAAACCTAAAGAAGAATCCCCAGAAACCCCGTAACCAAAAGGCAAGTTGAAGTACATTTATGAGCTCAATGCTTCGTCAACATCACGTTAAAATTCAAGATCTGGTCAACTACCTGCGTGGTTACGATCCTGTTAAACCGCAGACCGCAGAAGACTGGTCCAAACACGAAAGTTCTGGTTTCGAACCTGGCATGCTGTTATTTTGCCTGGAGAGAGTTTCTGCACCATCTGGTCTGGCATTCGGGAAGAAGGACTCGGAAGGCGAGACTTATCGCGTCAAAGATCTCTGTGTAGTGGTTGGCAGAGACAGTAATCGGTCGCTTGTCGTCAACATCACTGCCAGCGCTTTTGAGCTTCGCTACTTGGAAGTGCTGATGCTTGAAAAAGCACGCAAGGCAATTTTAGATGGAAAAGACTTTCTCTACGTTGCAGTGAAACCAGCGCAACCGCTCGCTGAATCGAAGCTTCGAGAAATTGAAGAATTGGGCGCGATGTATGCGCAAGGCGGTTCCAGACGCAGCTTGGTGGTCGATGCTTCAGGTCCGCAAGAGCCTGCGGTCGCATTATTGGCGGCGCTCGGCGTCAAGCTCAGTATTGGCGGGATCGGCAAGCAAGTGCTTGATATCGGTTCGATCTGCCATATGCTTTTTGCTCCTGAAGGCAGACAAGAAGACAAAAACAAATCACTGGTCAAGACCTGCTTCACTGCTATTCCTAACAATGAGCCAATCGGAAAAGGTGGTCAGACGTCCCCAGTCACTGCATCTGCAGTGGCACCACAGCGGGTTAGACCAGCGCCACCACCGGCCCAGCCAACTCAAGATTGGAGCGCTTCACCAAGCAACTCCGGATGGGCACAAGATCTGCCACCAGTAGAGGAGGCACCGCAGGCGTCAACCTTTGGTTATGATCAACCTATTGCAAGTGCGCCCCCAGCACAAGGCTTCGGTTACGAAACACCGCTTGGTGCGCAAGCACCGGGTTTTGGATACGACCAAGTACAAGTGCTTGGCGAACCGACACCATGGCATCAACCTGCTCCCGGTGCCACCACTGGCTTTGCAAAAGATTTGTCCGGCTTATCCGGTCTGAATCCATTTGCACCGCCCGAAGAAGTGGAACACTCTGAACAGTCCGATTTAACTCCACCAGATTTTGCCAGCCAATTTAAGGACGACCTAGACAAAGGCCTCGCCGGCGAAGGTGCGATCAAGTTTGAAGAAAGCCAAATGGCTCAAGACTCAGATCGATGGGCCGTCGAGGGACCACGCGAATTCTCGCAAGACGACTACTCGCAGAAATTCGCCCCGCCCCCCGATTTGATTTATGGTCAACCATCGCCAGCCCAGCAATATGCTGTGGACCAGTTCCCCCCATCGACTGTGTTTACAGAGCAGCAATTTAACAACGAGCATTTTCAAGCTCCCGATTTTGGACAACCTACCGACCTCAGCGGCGCACCACAGGCGATGACTGATTTGACGGGTCCGCCTCAAGAGGTTTTCCAATCGTTTCCGCCAATAGCCTCGTCGACTCCAGCGCCCAGCGAAGATCTTTTCCAACCTCCTTATGAAAATTCGATGCAATCGGAAGACCCGCAATTGCCGCCGGAATTGACAGCCCAACTGGACCCTCAGAATCAATTATTCCAAGCTGCAGATGTAACGAGCGGAAATGAAATTGAGGCAACTCAAGGTGAATCAGGTGCTGTTGCACCGATTCCGGAAGTAAATTTTGGCTTCGACGCATTTAATCAGCAACCCCCATCAGAATTTGTTGATTCTGTCTTTGATACTACACGTGGTGCCTTTGAAAAGACCTCTCGGGCGATGAGTTTTGAAGAAGAAGGAGAACAAGAAGCTTCTCCTAACAAAACACCAGCGCCATCAGTCGCCAGCGCATCGCCAGCATCGGCTGGGCAAGAACCACCGGCTTGGGCACCAGCACCAGCTGATGATTGGACTCCGGATTCACCTACTGACGCGGACTGGGGCGTGGACGCCGTCTCTACTGGCGACACTGTTCCGTGGACTCCCGAACCGGGCGCCCCGGCGCAATCGCCTCAGCAACAGACACCAGTGATCGACGAGGTCGCTGCAGCACCAGCGTGGAACTTTGAAGCCGCTTCTCAAGCCCCTGCTTGGAACCCTGAGCCAGCTCCAGAGGTTTCGTCTTCTCCTTCATGGATTCCCGTTCCGAACACGCCAAAGACAGCGAATCCTTTAGGATCAACCGGCTCTGGTGCTGGAGCGTCCGACGCAGAACCCTCAAGCTCAACCCCATCTTTGTTTGAAAGACTCAATCAACAGCTGCAAAAGGGCTCGCTTTCTGAGATTGAACCTCCTCCTGAAGCACCAGTCATGCCGAAACCAGAAAGTGAGCAAGGCACGACCAGTGAAGCACAAGAAACCGCTGAAAAACTCGGTGAAACGACATTGGCTCTCAATGCCGATTCCTTGAAAGAACCAAAGTCTGCATCAGATCCGGACTCGCCGCTTGCACCAGATGTGGTGCCTATATCCGAAACCCCACTGCCACCGCCGCCAGTTGCGGAAGGGCCGCTAAAAACTCCACAGCCTTTGCCTTTGGGAGTGAGCAGAAAGAATGCGCCACTTATTTTGGACTGGCCATCAGCAAACGCGGACGAGCCATCAAGCAAGAAACCAGATCCTGTAACAGACCTTCCTGCTGCAACGCCTGCGACAAGTCCTGCGACAAGTCCTGTTACAAGTTCCGCCAAAAGTCCTGCTACAAGTTCCGCCACGAGTACACCTGCCACGACTCCTGCTGCAAGTACTGCTGCAGCTCCTTCAGCGACGCCTGTAGCTGCTGCCAATCCTGAGGTGGTGACGGGTGCTGGTGACGGGATCAAACATTTGGCCGAAGCTCTGTCTGGTCTGATGGGAGAAGATTCAGAGCCTCGAATGATGTCGCCTTTTGCCAAAATTACATCTCCCGTCACAGACGTTCCCGCACCATCTGTGCCACCAATTGCAGAAGCTCAAACTGAACAAGTTGATGTCGTGGTGGATCAACCAGCTCTCGTTGGCGAACAGACGGAAGCCGCCCTGACAGCCCAGACAACAGAACCACAAGTTGTGAAGGCCGAGACGGTACCTGATCCCGCCTTAGCTGCAGTTGAAGCTGCACCAGAGGAGGAATTCGAGGAAGAAGAAGAACTTAGTCCGAGCGCCATTCTCGCCGCCAAGGGGTTCCAAGAACCGCGCCTGGTCATGAACGAAATGGCAAGCTTGATGAGCAAGCTTGAACAACAAGTTCAGAAAGCGGCCAAGAGGCTGAATGCGCGAGCCGAAGAGATCAAGCAAAGACTGCTCACTCAAGTAGACGGTTTGGTGGCGGAGTGCGCTTTGATCGAGAAGGAAAGTCAAAGATCTACGACCAATCTTTCGCAACGATTGAGCAAACAACTCGATGATGTCTGTGAGGAATCAAGACTGAAAGTATCTGACGTTGCCGCCAACGGCCGATACACGATTAAGCAGCTTCTCACTGCCAATCAACATCACGTAGATGAGAACAAGAACACCCTTTACGAATCTCTTCGTGAAGCATGCAAACAGTTCCGCATCGAAACAGAAGCTTTAGCACGAACGGCTGAAACGGATTTGAACGAATTGGTAAATTCGCGCACTGAAGAATTGAACAAAGTCGTTCAAGCGATGAGCACTCATCTCGATGACACCAATAGTGGTTTCAACCTCAAGTTGAAGACGCGCTTTGAACGATTCAAGGAACGTATGTCGGAAGAGGCGAGTTCAGTGGTTCGTTCTCTTGAAAGAAACGTGCGTTCGATGTCGGAGGAAATAGACGGTTCGTGGGATCGCGCCTCAGAAAAACTCAAATCCAGCAAGAGTGATTTTGAACAAACAATCCAGCATTCAGTTAAAACCGCAGAGCTGAATCTTTCGCAAAGCACGCGCTTGATGCTGACAAATGCCTTGATTCCTAAGTTGAGAGAAAGGCAACAAGTGCTACGCATGACCTCGGTTGAGCTGAGCAAACGCTTTAGTGAAGAATCTGAAGGACAAGTTAGTGGGCAGATATTAGGATTAGAAGCCAGTCTTGCGGCGGCTCGCCAACAATTGCAAACGCTTGTTGACGATTGCATGTCGAGCATCGACTCAGTCGGACGTGGTCAGCAAGCGGGTCTGGAAGAAATCTTCAAGGAAACCAGCTTGCATGCCGAGCATGCCACCACTGAAGTTACCGAATTCCTCAACAAGATCGAATCCCAGATAAACGAAAACGAGCTGACTTGTAAGCGTCTAGCCGAAACCTCGAGCATCGACAACGATCCAGAGCTTTCTAATGAGCGTAACTCTGCAACAGCCCGAGTTCAGCAACTCAGACAGCAAGCCAATGCCGAACTGGGCTCTGCCATCGACCAAGGTTGCGACAAAATAGAGCTATTGAGCAATCGGATCCAAGCCGAAGTGAGTGCCCAGCGGGTTGAACACACGCAAGCAGTTCGAGACTCTGCTGAAAACGGGCTGACCCGGGTTAGAGACGCGATTCAAGAAGCATTTAGCGCGATTCAAGCAGCGCGCGAAAAGTATATGGAATAGCTTCGCGAAAATTTTATGTGACGCTTCCAGCTGCATTTCCAGCGGCTGATATTGCCGAGTTCGTGCTCCTAACCTGCTCTTGCCTATCCGCTGATGACGGGGATGGCAGACTGAAGCGCCTGGCTGCCAAGTTTAGATTTCGCGAATTTACGGGCATAGGGTAGACTAGGAGGCTATTGTCAAGCGGACAAGATACACACATATGCTGAGGACCTCATCCTGGACGTATTTCCCGATCACCAAGTGCCCCCACCGCTGCCACAGTTTGCGAGCGAGCGGTCTGGACTGGACTATGATTCAGCCCAGGAAGAGATCTACCTTTACCACGGAACGAATTGCTACCGACGCTGGGAAATAAATCGCGCTGGCGGTGTAGAGCCCGGACGTAGCAATTACAGCTTCTTCTGCACTCGGGCCGCTGACGCCTATCGCTATGCTCGAGCAGCTTCCATGCGTGACATGGCGCCCGGAGCAATCAACTCTTTAATATGCGAGCCCGTAGTTTTGAAGGTGCGCTTCAACGCACGCACCTGGGTGCAAGTCGATTTCATTCAAGAAATTGGCTTCGTTGATGATGAGGAGAGGAGCGCCGGCCTTTCAGTAGCCGTTTTGGGGCCCGTGCCGTTTGCCAGCATTGTGGACATATTGCACTGTAGCCATGGTCGAAGGCTTGGCTGCGCCTCTGAATCTATCCGAACCTTTGAAGACGGCACCCTCATGGAAGGCATTCGCCATCTACGAGAAAATCTCTGTAAAAAACGAGCAGACGCCTGGCTGCTTCAGAAACTCGGAATTCTCACCCAACAAGTAGGGACAAAGCTGGCAGGCGGCGAGGTACCGGAGCTGACTTTCGAAGATAACTTGCGCAGATTGAGACAAAGCCAAGTTCGCGCTTGAGGTCTTGATGAAAGAGTCTGCATATCTATCCGGAACGCTGATTTTGCTGGCGTTCTTGTCGTGCCAATTGTCTGTTAAAGCACAAACTCTTAATTCGCAGCAAATGGAGCAAGCTCTCAATTCCTTCGATCGACCGGGTTTGTTTGCCCAACCGGGTGCGTCAAAGCCAAATAACTCTTCAGGTCAACCTGGTTTGCAGCGTCAGAATGGCTCGGCACCACAATATGGCTACACCCAACAACAGACCAGCACACGACAAAACGGTTATGGTTTCCCCACGCAACAATCTATGGGTTTCCCGGTTCCAGCACCGGTGCAACAGCAAGCGCCAATCAATCCTCTCAAAGCACTCTTCTCCAGTCAATCAAAACCGACACCACCACCCAAGCCGGTTAATCCTCTGCAGTATATTATGCAGCAGTTTCTTGGCGGGGGCGGCACCACCAGCAGTGGCGGCGCCAGCAAAGATCCGCAGAAGTTGTACAACGCCCAAGAGTATTTGCAAACTGCCAACGATCAAGCTTCGCGTGCCTACAACGCCAGCCAAAGAGCTAGCTACGGCTCCGATTCATACGCGAAAAAAGCTGCTGCGTCAGAGGCCTATTATGCAGCCCAAGCGGCACGCTACGCAGCCAACAACGCCACCTCCGCAGCGGCGGGAGGATCTTCTGCTGCCAACGACGCAGCTGCACAAGCACGCGACGCCGCGGACCGAGCCCAGGCATCGGCAGACCAAGCCAGTTCCAACGCAAATGGTGGCGGCGGTTGGTAGAGTCCCAACTGTGATTGGGTAAAACCCCACATGTGAGCCCCACGTGTGATTGAGAATCTCTGATTTAAAATCCGTTACCGTTAGAACCCGTAAGAGCTGTAAGCGCGACGGTGATGAACAGATTCTTTGGCTATCTTATGGCCGCCCGTGTGCCGAGTGTGGTTGGGATGCGCGTCGGCTTTAGCAGCATGAGGAGCAGGGGTCGTACTTACAGTCGTGGTGTGGCTAACCGGGGTGACGGGCGTTGTGGGCACCACAGGTGTCGCGATCGCGGTAGTCGGAGGATGTTCAACTTTCACAGGTGTTGTTGACGGATGTTCGACCTTCGCAGGCTTAGCTATAGCGGTAGTCGATGGATGCTCTACTTTTGCCGGTGTTGTCTCTGGTGGGGTCGGAGAGTTCAATCCTATAAACGACTGAATTTCCGCAATTTGAGGATTGCCTGCGCTTAGGCTGGCTTTCTTAATGGTCAGCGCCTTTCTCCCAAAGCTATCAGCCTCCTTCGTTTTTCCACCCTCACGAAGCGTTTGAGCAAGCGCAAAATCGATATTTGCAACCTTCAAGTCATTTTTACCGCTCGCTTTTTCTTCAATTGGAAGCGCTCTTCGCAGGCTGCTTTCAGCAAGTGGATATTTGTCCAGTTTTCTGTAGACGATGGCCATTTCTGTCAATATCGGCACCAATTCACGACTGTCCATGCCGGAAGATTTCTCAGTGGCAGCAAGCGCTTCTTCGAATTCGATTTTTGCATCATCGTACTTTTTAGAGTTGAAGGATTCTTTGCCGGCCATGTATGCCGCTTGCGCGCCGGCATTAGGCAGATTTACGTTTGCCTGATCTGGTGCGGTTGCATTTGGATCAGCTTCGTTTGGCTTCGAGTTGTGTTGGAAGATCAAAGCAACGATGACTAAAACTACAACCGAAACTGCAGCCACTGTAATCAAAAGAACCTTGTTATTGTCCGCCATTCTCTTGCGCAAGTGTGATGCCGCACCATGTTTGGTATCAGGTGCAGGCATCGTCTGTGACTGTGACATTGATCGCGAAGCTGCTCTGCTCGCTGACTCATCCCGGCTGGGAACTGGGGCAACAGGCGGATCGGTGTTTCGCCCTCTTGGCTCCGAGCTTCGCACCGGTTCGGGCACTGGATCAGAAGCAGGTGAACCCGACGATTCTGATACTGGATTAGGTGCCGCTGCAGTTGATTTGGGTCGAGCCGCCGCCGCCGGAACCTCACCATGACGCTTCCATAGCGGCATAGGACCTTCAACAGCCGGAGTAGCAGTCACTTTTCCAGCACGCTTCTCAATGTATTTGTCGAGTGCTTCTTTGAATTCGCCCATGTTTGCCCAGCGATCAGCTGGATCTTTTGCCAGAGCCTTAAAAATGGCAGATTCGAGTTCCTGCGGTATATTCAAATCCGCTTCAAACGCAGCCGGCGGTTCAGAGACTTGCTTGAAGAGCAACTCAATGATGTCATCTCCAGAGAACAACGGGCGCCCAGACAGGGTTCTGTACATGACGCAGCCCATCGAGTAGATGTCTGAACGAGCATCCGTGTCTTTGCCTCGACACTGCTCTGGGCTCATGTAGGAAGGACTGCCATAGACTTCACCAGTCTTGGTAAGCTCGCCGACTCCCTGATTGAGCAATTTGGCAATACCGAAATCCACAATTTTTACGAAGTCGGCTTGGTCGCCAAAATGGACGAGCATGATGTTGCTTGGTTTGATATCCCGATGGAGTACACCTTTTTGGTGCGCATGAGCCAATCCCGCACATGCTTGAACAAAGATATTCAGTGCCCTGTCTGGCAGCAGATGATGCTCTTCTTCAAGCACATCTGCCAGACTCGTGCCTTCCAAATAGTCCATAACCATGTAGGGCTGACCTTCATTAGTCAAGCCAAAGTCATAGACGGTCAGGATATTCGGTAAGCTCAGACAACTGGCTGCTTGAGCTTCTAATTGGAACCTCTTCAACGTGTCCTTGCTCGAAATCATGTGCTTGTGGAGCATTTTGATCGCCACAATCCGATTCATGAGGCGATGTCGAGCCTTGTAAACAAGCCCCATGCCACCGCCACCGATGACCTCGAGCATCTCATAGCGATCGGCGAGAACCGACCCGACAAGCTGGTCCTCTTCTCCCAAGGCAGTAAGTGGCGTGTTATCGTCAGGACAAATCAAAGTGTCCCAATCGAATTCACGCCCGCAGTTCATGCAAGCTCTCTTAGTGCCTATTTTGTCCTTTTGCTCCACGATTAAAGTCCCGCGGTAGCGGTCGTCGCAAAGGCTATAAGTTCATTATTCAGAGACGACAGCATTCCATTCATTTGATAGATCATTTACCCGGTCGCGCATCTCTTTTAGCTTAGCGCTTCGAATAATTGTTCGCTGAGCGCCTGCCATATCTTGAGCTTGTATAGTCATCGTGCCGATCTTGGTCAATCTGTCAACTTCTAAATCCATTCTGTCCAAAAAGTCAGCAAGGGCAGATTGAATGATCTGGTTGTTGCGATCGAACGCTTGCGGAACTGTATCAGTTTCTCCGTCGCCAGCGGGCATCGGGCGATCCTGTTGAGCCTGCGGTCGGGGCTGTTGTTGACGAACCAATTGCGACTGTTGCGACTGCGACTGCGACTGATATTGTGCCGGCGATGCTTGTTGAAATTTTTGCTTGAGCTGTGCTTCTTGTTGCAAAACAGCGTCAGACAAAAGCTGAACGCCATCAGACTCATCCATCCGTCTCGGCATCGGCGCTGCTTCCACTCGGATAGAGGGATCCCAGACGAAGACATCCGTATGCTTCGCCTCTTCCCGCTCAACCTTGATCAAAGAGCCAAAAAATCGCTTTGCCAAAGGCGGCAGCAAACTGCTTGAGATCGGATAGCCGTCAATGCGCCAGTCGGTTACGTTCTTTTCGGAAACTGCCTTCATTTCCACAAATGGCGCGAACTCCTTTTGACTAGGTCGGAAGCCGACTGTGTACTCAACAGGAACAACGAACGCCTGCACTTTGCCAACAAATCCGATGAAAATCATCGCCCAGTGAGTTGTTGACACATGCCCCTGGCAAAGCACGGGAACCTGTCCATACTGAGGAGTTGAGGGTGCATCGTTGACTTTTGGTGTGCCCACGTTGATAGCGAAATGCTGACCTGCCGTGGCCGGGCTCTGCTGGTATTCGTAGGCGTATCTCTGAAACTCAGTAAACAACTTATCGATCAAAGCGACGCTGTTCAAGTTGAGACTCTCACTGGGAGCGGCGTTGGTGATCTCTGTGGCCAGGGCCTCATCGTCCATGTTCTTAATCCAGCGCGAGGTTTGCTCACCTTTGTAAGGCTTGGCAATAGCCCCGATGATTTGTTTGTTCAGATCGTCGGAGGAAAGTTTTGAATCCTTGTTTTCGTCACTCATTTTTAAAGACCCTATTAAGTGAAAGACAGCCCTTTCACGCCCCACCACGCCGTTGTTATTGAATAGTACAACAGTACATCACCTGGGCCTCATGGATGAAGCCCTAAGGCTGCAATTTCATCTGATGTCCTGAATCAGTTTCAGGGTTTTTACGGATTAAACCTGCAAGTGACAACGCTTCAATGAATGAAAGAACAGCTTGCCATTTGGAGGAAGTATGAAAAATGCTCGACTAATGGGATCTTTAACGCTTTCACTCGTCACACTTTGTACGGCAACAACAGCGCTGGCAGCTGGACCCGCCGTACCTGTGACAACTGGCGTCAAACCAGCACAACCAGTGCGCACCATTGAGTTGAATCTGGATAAAGCCATTCCCATAGCGATGCAACGTCCAAAATTTGAATTGAAAGCGACAGTTTTCAAGACTAGCGACAACAAAGAAGGATGGGCAATTAGCATTCCAGGCGGCAGACCAATCGCCACCCCGGCATTTTGGAATGGCATGCTCTTTGTCGGAGGCGGCTATGGCTCGCACGAGTTTTACGCTTTCGACGCCCAAAGTGGAGCATTAGCTTGGAAATACACAACTGGCGATGACGGTCCGACGGCCGCAGTTGTGGAGGATGGGCTCTGTGCTTTCAACACTGAAAGTTGCACCGTCTATGTTTTGGATGCGAAGACCGGCAAACTCGTATGGCAAGAATGGCTAGGTGACCCGCTCATGAGCCAACCTGCGATTTACAAGGGCAAGCTTTACATGGCTTACCCGGCCGGGCAAAGTCACGGCAACAGTCAAATTTCCGCTCACAACATTTATGGAAACGGCAACAGCAAAAAAGAATCCATCGACGCCAAATACAGTCACAGACTGCTTTGTGCAGATCTCAAAACCGGCAAACATTTATGGACTCATCCAATTACGGCCGACGCCATTTCAGCTCCAATCATCAATGATGGTCAAGTTCTTTTGACATGCCAGGACGGCACTTCATTTTGCTTGAACGCAGACTCCGGCGCCGAATTATGGCAAAAAGCGAACGCCGGCACGAGCGCACCACTTGCTACAAAACAAGGGATTGTTTTCACACAACGAGAAGATCGAAAGAAATTAGCTTATGAAGGTTTGCAGGTTTATGACAAACAGGGATATGCGAAAGTAGCTGCGGCTGCGGCTCCGGCTTCTAGCCCCGCGCCCTATTTGGAAAAAGGCAGCGCTATGAATGGAATGGGCAAAGCAAGCATGGCTCAACTCGATTCCTCAGTTGGTTTTTCTAGTGCTCCAATGAGCGCTCAACTTCAGAAGGCATCAGGCATTCCGGTCGACAACGTTGTTGGCGGCTGGGCCTATCAAGGTTCGAGAGTAGCCACCAAAGGAAATACTTTCTTCTACAATAACGGCACAAACATTCGGTCGAGTGCAAAAGACAGCACGCTCAGCTGGACAGCAAACGTACACGGGAAAGGCATAACACCTAACTCTCAGCTGTTCTCTCCAGCTGCTGTTGGCAAAGAAAACCTCTACCTCGCCAGTTCAAACGGACACATTCTTTCGGTGAATCAAAAGAACGGCAGCTTGAACTTTGATTACTCCACGAACAATCCCATTACCTTCCAACCGGCTCTGGCAAACGGAAACGTCTATGTCGGAACTTCAAACGGCATCGTCATCTGCTTAAAGACCGGCTTAAAAGACGCGGTGGATTGGACAGCGTGGGGCGGTAACGCGCAACATAATAAAGAGGAATAACGGAGCGCGGGACTACACTCCCGCCTCGATGGAGCGCGGGACTCCAGTCCCGCCTTGATGGAGCGCGGGACTCCAGTCCCGCCTCGATCTTAATGGAGCGCGAACTCCAGTCCCACCTCGCGATTTCGTCATTAATCGATTGGTGAACATGGGCGACTGTGGACAGTCGCGCTCCTTACAAAAAGTCCCAGTCTTGCGACCGGGACTAAATGAATTATTGCTTTACATGTTCTGTTTAGAGAACTGTTCAGCGGGCGAGTGCTGATGTTTACCAGCGACCTCTGCCACCGCCACCGCCATCTTTTGGCTTTGGAGTGGAAACGTTAACGGCGATCTGACGACCATCTAGGTCGCGACCGTTGAGCGCTTTGATGGCTGCTTCGGCGTCTGCCTGATTAGCCATTTCGACGAACGCGAAACCGCGCTGTCTTCCGGTGTCGCGATCTTGCGGAATCGCAACCGAAACAACCTCACCGTATTCAGCGAAAAGGTCTTGAAGCCCTTGCTGAGTCGTTTTGAACGAAAGATTCCCTACAAACAATTTGTTATTCATGTGCCTTATTCTCAACCTATTTCGACCGCAAAATCTCAATACATTGAGAACCTTGGTCTGAATTGTACGCCACTAGTATGGCAGGTCTTGGCAGTTTCGTCAGTCACCTGCCAAAATTTTTCGTCAAATCTCTTTATATGGATTGCTTCGAAATTTCAGAGCCCGCTAAAAACCACTAATTTGCCACTAAAATCACCCAGAAAAATTGATCGACCAGCAGTTGAAAACTCTTAAATTAGAAAAGTTATACCTAACATCCTGTAACCATCGTATGCAGGTGCCCGTGCCCCCGACGCTACTTAACCCCCATCCCTGACACTCTCCTTCAATTGTCAATTGGCTATCTAACCGATATTCTGATGAACGACTATTTACATTCCCAGGAGGAATAGGCGATGGCAGTGGCTGAAAGTAAGGCCGTGACTACCTGCAAGTTGCTGGTAGGCGGCGATTGGGTGGATTCCGCTGCAACGGAGTTCGGTGACATTAACAACCCGTCAACTGGTGAACTGATCGCAAAAGTGCCGATGGGAGGAGACCAAGACGTAGACAGAGCCGTCAGAGCCGCCCAGGAAGCATATTACGATTGGGCTGAAACACCAATCGTTGAGCGAGCTCGAGTCATGTTTCGCTTCAAGAACAACCTTGAGAGGCGTTATGAAGAAATTGCCAAATGTGTCACCAGAGAGCACGGTAAGACCCTAAACGAAGCCAGAGCATCAGTGCAACGAGGCATTGAAGTCGTTGAATTCGCCTGCGGTATTCCCAGTTTGATGACCGGAGAATGCCTTGAAAACATCGCTCGCAACGTCGATTGCGAAACGATGCGTCATCCAATTGGAGTTTGCGCGGGAATAACCCCGTTCAACTTTCCAGCCATGGTGCCATTGTGGATGTACCCGCTGTCCTTGACTTGCGGCAATACTTTTGTCCTCAAGCCTTCGGAAAAAGTGCCGATGAGCAGCATGCTGATTGCTGAGTGTTTGATGGAAGCCGGCTTGCCCAAGGGCGTGTTCAACATCGTTCACGGCGGCAAAGATTGCGTCAACGCCTTGCTTGAGCATCCACTGATCAAAGCGATTTCATTCGTCGGTTCGACTAATATCGCAAAATACGTCTATGAAAAAGGCACCGCAAACGGCAAACGCGTGCAAGCTGCCGGCGGCGCAAAAAATCACATCATCATCATGCCTGATGCTGATATGGACCATACTGTGCAAGCCCTTCAGGCTTCTGCTTTCGGTTGCGCAGGCGAGCGTTGCATGGCCGGAAGCTTGGCAGTGCCCGTTGGCAAAGCGGCGGAAGATTTGATCCCACGTCTTGTGGAAGCAACCGCAAAGATGAAAATCGGCCGCACCGATGATGGTGGCAATCCAGATATGGGTCCGCTGGTATCAGCGGAGCACCTAAAAAAGGTGACCGGAATGATCGACAAGGGTGCAACGGAAGGCGCCAAGCTAGCTCTCGACGGTAGAACAGTTAAAGTCCAAGATGCGCCAAAGGGATACTTCCTTGGCCCAACAATCTTCGATCACGCCAAAGCAGAAATGAGCATTGTCAAAGAGGAGATATTTGGACCGGTATTATCCGTGGTGCGCGTAGAAAATATCGAGGAGGCAATTAAGCTTGGACAAGAATGTCCTTACGGCAACGGAGCTGTCATCTACACGAACAGTGGCCGTTCAGCCCGTCAGTTCAAGCGCCACTTCAACGCAGGCATGATCGGCGTTAACGTGGGAGTGCCGGCGTCCATGGCATGGTTCCCTTTCACCGGTTGGAACAATTCCTTTTATGGCGATCTGCACATACAAGGAAAAGAAGGCATCCAGTTCTACACTCAACAAAAGATGACTATGACCAGATGGTTTGGTGAACCAACCCAGAAGAAATTCGTCGATCCAGTTTGGAAAACAAAGTCCTAGAGTCGGAACCAGTCTCGATCGCTATTATCGAATCGACATGTTCACCGCATGTCGATTTTTGTTTGTAGACGTTTGGTCTGGAGCGGACTAATGCACGAATTAAGCGCAGCGCACACTTGCTCATAACCACAGCGCGCAATTTGTAGACGATAGTCGACTACTCTTGCTTAACGAGAATGTGCTCAGCGCCTGTATCAAAGCTAAACGGAGATTCTACCGACTCAACTGCTTTACGTTGCAACGACTTCGGTGGACGAACCACAGCTTTAGCCAGTCCGAGTTTTTCAAGCAGCCACACGGCGTACCAGGTCACGTCGACTTCATACCAAGCCATGCCATGTCGAGCAGACTTCGGAACAGCGTGGTGATTGTTATGCCAGCCTTCGCCAAGCGCCAGCAAACCGACAAACCAAACATTGCGGCTCTGCTCGCGCGTGTTGTGTGACCTATAACCGACATTCGGCAAATGACACACGGCATTGACGAGTTGAGTGCTCCAGAAAATCGTCGCCGTTGCGAAGATGTTCGCAGCCAAAGCAATTGGTCCAAACACCGCCCAAATTATCAACCGAAAAACAATACACAGACCCAAGCAAAGTTGAGCTTGCCATGGAGAGTGATCATCGCCGAGTTTCCGGAAGAGCGGATCAGCCATCAGGTCTGGCACCTGAGCGCGCATTTCTTCGTCTGATTGCACCGATCTCATGTCAAACATCCATTCATACAACGCATGCTTGAATCCATCTTTCGGTGAATGTGGATCGCCGTCGACGTCAGATTTTTGGTGGTGCAAACGGTGCACCCCGACCCAAACTATTGGTGAGCCCATCAAGCCCAAATAACCGCCTGAGACAATAAAGTACATCAACCAGCGCGGCACTCTCAGGGATTTATGAGTCAGGAGGCGATGATAACCCAGGGTTATGCCAAGTCCATGGTAAAGGTAAAAAACTACGAACCACGCGACGAAAGAAAGGCACGCCCACAAAGTCGCCTCACTAAAGATTCCCAAAATTCACGTCCCCCACATTTGGTGCAGCTGCCTTTTCACGGCAACCTACAGGATTACATTTATAGCACGTACGATATCCATGACAGTCCGCACAACCTATAAACAAAGTATTCAGCATTCGCGACGTTATCAACAACCTCATACCTACAGTTAATCAACCGTATGGACGAGTACATGAAATGTCATTAACTGATACGAATTGGTGCGACGATTGCAACAAGCGCAGCAAACAGCAGTGCCTTATACTGTCGCGAAATCACTCGCCCGGTATCCTCAATTTTTCAAAGGTCATTTTGTGATCAAGTTATTTTTCGCCTTAGCAATAACCCTCTTTCTCGCTTTGCCTTCGTATGCAATTGAGCCAGGCATCCCTCTTAAGGGCGCAGCCCAGGCTATCGAAAAGGGTCTTCGCAAGCCTAAAATCGCCCTGGCTCTGGGCGGCGGCGGCACAAGAGGGTTCGCTCACATCGGCGTTCTGCGTGTTCTGCAACGTCAAGGAATACCGATTGATTTGGTAGCAGGAACCAGTATGGGAGCCATTGTTGGCGGTATGTATTGTGCTGGACTATCAGCAGATGAGATCGAAACAAAGATGCTGCACAAATCATTTGCGCACTCTTATTACACTGTGCCTATTCCAGTAAGAGTAGCTGTAATCCCACTATTTCTTATCCCGCACCTGCTTGGCTATCACCCTTATGATGGGCTTTATGTGGGCAACAAATTTGCAAAATATATGAACGATTCTCTACCGGCAACACTGCGCGACATCGAAGAACTGAAGATTCCATTTTGCGCGGTGGCCTCCAATCTTCTTGACGGAAAAGCATACTCAATTACTACAGGCAACTTGGGACGCGCTATTCAAGCCAGCTCGGCTGTGCCTGAACTACGCAGGCCAGTTGTCATTGACGATAAGTTGTTTGTTGATGGTGGCATCGAAGCAAATCTTCCAGTCAAGCAAGCCAAAGAGATGGGAGCAGACCTCGTTATCGCCGTTGATGTGGACGAAAAGTTTGATGCCAAGCCACAATCGTTCCGAAAAATCTTGAGCGTCGGACACCGCGTTATCAACATGATTTTGACAAAAATCGACGAAGAACAAGTCAAAGCTGCTGACTTAGTAGTCCAACCAGACGTGAATGGAATTCATCTGCTTTCAAGCAAAACAGCTGACGGCAGAAAGGCAATTAAAGCAGGAGAGGTGGCGGCTGAATTGGCCCTTCCTGAAATCCGCAGTCGAATCCAAGCAGCCACCATGGCTCTCAACCCTTAGGAAACCTTGGTTTAATTTAGCTTGCCGGATTTCAAGAAAGTACCTAAAGTTGTCTTTTAAGCAGCGGCACATTGCCGGCTGACGCTTCTTCAATTAGGCGGGCAGTTTGCGCGTTGCGCATGCCCGCTCCTTGGATGCATAGGCTGAGTTAGATGCTCCCGTGTGAACGGAAGGATAGTGCGCAGATGAGAGCAGTGATCACAGGCGGTCCATCGGTAGGCAAAACGACAATAATTGCCATGCTCGCTGAACTTGGCTATCCGGTGGTGCAAGAGTTCGCAACGCAAATCATCAAAGAAGGCGAGTTCCTTCCGTGGGTCGATAGAGCAAAGTTTCAAGCAGAAGTATTGCGCCGACAAGTGCAAGCTGAAAAAGCTCTCGTTGACAGCAGCGAGCCAACCTTCTTAGACCGCGGTCTATTTGACGGCGAGGCTTATTACATATACGACAAAATCGAAATTCCTGAGGCATTTTCCAAACTGGATGCATCGAATTACACAGTGGCATTTCTTGTCGAAGAGCTGCCATTTTTTGAAGTCAATCACGTTCGCCGAGAAAATCTCTCATTCACAAAAGAAATTAGCGTCATTCTCGAGACTTGCTACACCAGCCGCAATGTGGAAGTGATCAGAGTTCCAGCCATGGGTCCGCAAGAGAGAATTGATTTTGTTGTCGCCGAAATAAAGAGGTTGCAGAAACGTGAATCGCAACAAAGGCGGTCTATTCGAGAGCGCCTCTCGATCGTGATGACAACTGAACTGGAACAATCAGTGGCGGCCAGTTAACCGAATTTTGCCACTCCTCATGATAATACGAGAACAACGTCATACAATGTGCTCGGGCATTTAGCTGGCAGGTTGTCATAGCCGGAGGCAGAATTGAAAGAAAACGAGCCGGAGTCTTCCGCAACTCCGTTAGACGCAGAGAAAGCGACTGTAGCAGGGGAAGGCGTCGGTGTTTCCGCAGCGACCGGAGTAATGGAGCCACCAGATCCTAACGCTGTGCTTCATCAACACATGACTGATGAAGAGTGGTTCCGCACGGTTTATCAAGGCGACAAAGTGCCGCAGCTAACCCTGCGAGCGGTGCTTATGGGTGGCATCCTCGGCTCCCTGATGTCCATTTCCAATCTGTATACATCGATAAAAGTTGGTTGGGCATTTGGCGTTGCCATCACAGCCTGTGTTCTATCATTCGTGATCTGGAACAGTTTCAGAGTTTTGCTTGGTCGCGTCGGTGTGAAACTAACACCGATGTCGATTCTCGAAAACAACTGCATGCAGTCAACTGCGTCGGCAGCTGGATATTCAACCGGTGCCACCGTGGGCACTGCATTTGGTGCATTACTATTGATTACCGGCGTTCACATGGACTGGAAAATTTTGCTAGCCTGGACGCTGCTCACTGCGGCGCTAGGCGTTTTCTTGGCAGTGCCAATGAAGCGGCAAATGATCAATCACGAGCAGCTCGCTTTCCCGAGTGGCATCGCCGCCGCAGAAACGCTAAAGAGTCTTTACAGTGAAGCGAAAGAATCAATACAACAAGCCCACTCTCTGGTTGCCGCTCTGGCTGTCGGTCTTATTGTCGGCTTTTTCGGCAAAGCAGAATTCGAGTGGGTTGCAAAACTACATCTTAAAATCCCAGAACTGCTTCCATTCAAAATAATGAATCGGGGCATCGATATGTCAAAAATGCCTCTTTTCGGATTCGAACCAAGTGTTCTTTTGATCGGCGCAGGCATGATTGTCGGCTTGCGCGTATCAATATCTATGCTTCTAGGCTCCTGCATTTTGTACTTTTTTGTGGCTCCGGAAATGATCAGCATCAATGAGATTCTCGCTCCCGAAAAACTGCTGAGATGGTCACTCTGGTCCGGAACGGCTTTGATGGTGACATCAGGGCTAACATCGTTTGCATTACAATGGAAGACGATCGTCAAAGCATTCACATCTGTAAAAAAGGTTGGCGAAAAAGAAACGATCGATCAAAAGCTGTCAGACATCGAAGTGCCTTTGAAGTGGCTTGTCATTGGTCTCGTTCCTCTCGCACTAGCCATGGTGGCATTGCAATACGTCGCCTTCTCAATTGCTCCACCGCTAGGGCTGCTCTCGGTGGTTATGAGTTTTTTCCTCGCCCTGGTAGCCTGCCGCGCAACCGGTGAAACGGACGTAACGCCAATTGGCGCGATGGGCAAGTTGACACAGTTAACCTACGCCGTTCTTGCGCCTTCAAACATCACCACCAACTTAATGGCCGGAAGTGTGACTGCCAACATCGCCTCCAGCTCTGCTGACTTGTTGACGGATCTGAAGAGCGGCTATTTACTAGGTGCCAACCCACGCAAACAATTTATTGCCCAATTTGTCGGTCTGTTCTTCGGAACGGCTGCGATCGTACCGGCTTGGTACCTGATGATTCCGGATGTGAAAGCAATGGAGTCCTACAACGCTCCCTCTGCCAATATGTGGAAAGCGGTTGCTGAAGCTCTTTCCAAAGGAATTGAGTATGTGCCGATCCACGCTCGAGAAGGTCTGCTAATAGGTGGAGTACTCGGTATCATTCTGTCAGTGGCGGACGCCTACGCGCCTAAAAAGCTGAAGCCGTATATGCCATCAGCGATGGGATTGGGGCTCTCATGGGTGATGGGCTTTGCAAATTCTTTTTCGTTTTTTGTAGGCGCGCTAATCGCCTTTATCTGGTCCAAAATCAACAAGCGCACAGCCGATTTGTTCGTAATCCCAGTTGCATCAGGCGCTGTAGCCGGTGAGTCTCTAATATGCGCGCTTCTGGCTATGTATAACGCCGCCATGGCAGTCAAGCATTGAGTTCTTAGACCCAACTCATTGATGCTGCCGCTGGGACTAAATCAACGGCCCAGAGTACTTACTGTTAAGCTTGCAGGTCTACCGGGTGATGGCGATATCGGCAGCCAGCGCGTTGGCTGGGACCAACTAACAAAATGAACTGGAGAAGCGCGGTCCTGGATTTCTACAAGCTCTAGTTATTGGATATAATTCCGCTAGACGCACTGCTCCAACCAGCGCCAACCACAGCAGCGTCAGTGAAAATTTATGGTTACCCAAGAAAAAGAACTAGTAATAAAAGCAATTGACGACCTCGGCAGACGGGTGACCGCTGCCGACGTTGCGACCAAGACAGGTTTGCCTATCCTGAAAGCAACATCGGAGCTGAACAAGGTTGCTTCGGAAACTAAGGGACATTTGCAAGTCAGCACCACCGGTGATATCGCCTATTCCTTTGATCCTGGATTTCAAAATGCATACCTGGCGCAAGGTCTTAAGAAAACTCTCCAAGATATAGGCGACAAAGTATTCAAAGTCGGTTATTTTCTTTTGCGAATTTCGTTCGGCATCGGTCTAATCCTCTCGTTTCTAGTTGTGGTTGTTCTGATCATCGCAGTTGTTTTATACGCCCAAAAAGGCGGCGATAATGACAGTGACAGCGGTGGCTTTGGTGGTGGCGGCTTCGACTTCTTTGATTTCATGATTCTGCGCAACTTCTTCTATTGGGGACCAAGCTATCCCGTTTACACAAGTTATGGCTACAACGATTACGACCGTCCTTACGACCTCTACGATAAATCAACGACACGGCAACCTGACACGAATAACAACTTCATCATGAACTGTTTTTCGTTTCTGTTCGGAGATGGAAGCCCAAACTTGAACTTGGAGGATCGCAAATGGCAGTTGATCGCTCAAGTGATCAAGCAAAACAACGGCGTGGTCACAGCTGAGCAGTTAGCACCATTTACTGGCGCGGACCCTGCCAATGAAGACGGTGTGCTTCAAGTTCTGGTTCGGTTTGATGGCAAGCCGGAAGTAACTGATACAGGAAACATCGTCTATACGTTTCCGACCTTGCAAGTGACCGCAAAGAAACTCTCTTTTGCGCCTTTGCCCACTTATCTTAAGGAGTTTGATTGGGAATTCACTCGCGTGCCCACCGCATCACTAGTGCCGGTCTTCATTTTGTCCGGCTTGAACTTCTTCGGCAGCTTCTTTTTGGTGACGCACGCCGGTCCGGGCGGCGTCCCCATCCTGCACGCATTTTCGGGATTGATTCACTGGCTATTCCTCTATGGAACGCTGTTCTTGATTGTGCCCGCGGTGCGCTATGGAGTTCTAAAATGGCTGAACGACGGGATCGATAAAAGAAATACGGAGCGCAGCAAGTACTCCGACGCTATGCGAAACCCACCAGCAAATGTTTTGAAGAAATTGGCAGAGGCCCAGCATTATCGAATCGGCGAAAAGAAAATTAGAACTGATGACGTTGTCTACACAACAGATAAGGATGTGATGGATCAAGATTTCAATCAGGAAGGTCGAAAATTTGATGCAGAATTGAAGAAAGGCAAGTATGCAGGTAATGCAGGAAACACCGGAAACACAGAAGCGGATTCCAAACTGTCCGCGCAGAAACCGGCCCCGCAAATTTCTAAAGAATCCCAAGACGCTATTGACCACATCATCTCCATCAAACCAAAAGAAAAAGCAGATGTGAAGCAAGACGTCAAATCTAAGCGACCATGGTCATAAAAGTATCCGAGCTGAATTTTTATCCAATCAAATCCTGTGGCGGCACCACAGTCGATACCGCTGATTTGGCGCTTCGCGGCATTGCCCACGATCGCGAATGGTTAATTGTGGACGAGTCGAACAAGTTTATTACGCAGCGAGAAATCCCGGCCTTGTGCCTGATCAAGCCAGTCTTGTCAGACTCCACTAGCGGCTTATCGTTGAGCGCTCCAGGGATGCCACCAATAGAAGTTCCGCTCACGAAAACAGCGGGTCAACGGCGAGTCACTGTTTGGTCAGCAACTTGTCGCGCCGACGATCAAGGAGACGCAATAGCCGCCTGGCTCAGCCGGTATCTCGGCGTTAAGTGCCGCCTTGTGCGCATGGCTGACGACTACAAACGCCAAGTCGACCAACGCTATGCAAAACGAAAAACGGATCAAGTCGGATTTGCTGACGACTTTCCACTCTTGTTAATTTCGGAAGAATCACTTGCAGATCTGAACAGTCGGCTCGCCGAGCCGCTTCCAATGAATAGATTTCGCCCGAACATAGTGGTCAGCGGTTGCGAAGCATTTGCGGAGGATCAGTGGAAAACAATCAGAATTGGTGAGATCTTGTTCGACGTGGTTAAGCCCTGCGCAAGGTGCGTGATCACTACAATCGATCAAACCAACGCCCATAAGGGACTTGAGCCTCTCAAGCTATTGGCCCAGTATAGAAACTCGCGAAACAGATTACTGTTCGGGCAAAATATAGTGCACCAGTCCGCAGGACAAGTGCGACTAGGCGACTTACTCAACATTCTGGTGTGATTTGGCGAGATTGATCGCAGAGAAAGTTTTGGAGAAACAAAGACCAGTCGTTGCTGCTTGTCCAAAGCTCACATCAAAAGTTCGAAATCAGCGCTTGGCTCACCTCGCCCAATCAATTAGCGATACGAAGTGCCATGGCAAGTTCCAGCTTTGTATTGACCATTTTGACCAAAACGGTTAAAATGGTCAATACAAAGCTGAGGAAAACGATGAAGACTATTACTTCAACCGAATGCAAAACCCATCTGGGTGAATATCTTGAAATGGTTCGCACCGAACCTATCTCAATTGAAAAGACTGGCCGTGCGGTTGCGGTGCTTATTTCTCGCGCTGATTACGATCGGCTGACGGCACTAGAGAATGCTTATTGGCTTGAGCGCGCTAAGGAAGCTGAAGCATCCGGCTATATCGGTAGCGAAAAATCTATGAAGTTGCTGCAAAAAGAATTGAATGCTGAGGCTTGACCTAACACAAGATGCTGCCGATTTTGTGACAGCATTGGAAGCAAAGTCAGCGCGGCAAGTTTGGAACAAGATTGTAGCGCTGATGAAAGATCCAAGACCCAGCAACTCAATAGACATCGGCGAAGGTTACTTTCGCACGGACATTGGTGAGCGTCGAATCGTTTATCGATTCGATGCTCAATGCCTTTATGTAGCCGTTATAGGCAAACGGAATGATGACGAAGTGTACCGTCAATTTAGAAACAAGAAGTGAAATAGATAAATGGCAAGTTGCTGAAGTATTGATTTTAAATATTGACGTGAGGAATTACTTTTGTCGAAATCGTCAATGGACAAAGACAGATTTTCTTGTGTCCACCACAATGGCATAAAAATGACATCAGCCCATTGTTCATTTTCGAGATTGGGACTTTGAACCAAGTGACATCTGGATTGAGCAGTTATTCGTCTGAAAATTGTCCAGCGCGTGGTTTAGATTGCACTGACGGAACCCGACGTGCCGTCCAAATTGCAGCCCCAATCAAAGCAGCACTGAGAAAAATCGCCAGCGGAATATCACGGCTCAATCGATCAAGTGATTGCTGTAACAAACCAATTTGAACTTCAAGTTTGCCGATTCGCTCGTTAAGTGCGTTCACAGACGGTGAGAGATTGTTTAGAGAAGGCTGAAGAGCGGCAATTGGAGCCGACAGTTGATTAAGCGGTTCGGCGATATCGCCGATTGGTTTTTGCAAACCTTTCAGCTCGGAGTTCACTCCGCGCAATGGTTGTGCGATTCCATCCGTTGACTTTCTCAGTTCGTGAAGAGGGGTGCTCAGTCGGTAAATCGGTTTAGACAGCTCGGAAACACTGTTGCCGACACTGTTCAATGGAGTGCGCAGGTTGGTTAGCGGATTTTTAAGATTACCGATCGGCTCCTGCAGCCCCGAAAGTGGTTGATGCAACCTGTTGATTGGGTCGTGCAGATTTCCAACAGATTGATCGAGATCCGTAAGTGGGTTCTTCAACTTCTCTATCGGATTATTGAGTTGATATATTGGTCTGTTCAGCATACGAACAGAATTGCTCAGTCCGTTCATATCTTCCCGCAGGCCCCTCATCTCCAGCTGCGTCTTAGCACCTGTTTCGACGACTGAGCGGACAGGGTGCAAGATACTTCGGCGAACTGAAAACTTGTATTGCGGAAGATCAGGTCCCACACGATTCTGAATGCCGAGAATATTATAAGAAGTTTTGATTCCCGGTTTTTCCGGGTCAGCATCTGCCTCCGTGGGCTCATCCACGGACGTCATAGTTTGCACATGTGAGTCGGATTTCACAGTTTCAGACGCAACTGATGTGGCTTGTTCTGCTGGCGCCTGTGGTGCATTCACCGCATTTCCTCCAGCACAAACGGCGCTGACAGAGAGAGCAAATGTTGTAACAAGCAGGGATAAAGTGAGCGAAATTTTCATCAAGCAGGCGTCCGAGAAGCCAATCAGGCGGGAGAATGCTAACACATTAAATAGCATTTGACCTTGAAAAAATGGAAGCTTATTGCAGACTGGAATCGACTACATATGCAGTGATAGCACTAAATGCGGTGACCTTAGTTTCGAATAGTGCGGAATCCACCAGTGTCGCGCAGAGTCAACTTTCGCATAATTGAGTCGTCTTTAGCATTGGCAATCAACCAGTCATAGATCAGGTAGAGCCTATCGTCCTCTACTCTGAAGAGAATCGGCACGACCATCAAACCTGGGAAAAGTGCAGAAAGTCGATTCGCTTCTTGCAGCACGAAGTCGATTTCATTGCCGATATCGTGACTCCGAGCGTGATTGTCAAAGAAGTCCAAGGCTTGCTCACGATTCCAATTGTATTTCTCGCAAAGCACAGTCACGAATGCATCTCGATGATGAGCAGTATTAGACATTGCGCACGAATTGTGCGCGATCAATGCCATGTGCCTGACACCTTTCGAGAGGGCCAAAGCTATAGCAAATTCGGCGCCATCCATGTTTGCGCCCTCGCGGCGCAGAATGAAGGCCCAATCTCGCGGAATGGAGAGTGATTTCCTGAAGTCGATGCACATGCCGATGACAATTTCAGCCATATTTGAAATAGGTACTTGAATTTCACCGAGGTTCTGACCGAGTAATAATGTCTCAATGGGCGTGTTCTGCAGAATCTTTGGGATCTCACCAGGTGAGTCAACAGGAAACAGCCACTCAAGACCAGCTTCGTCAGAGCGACTTGGCGTTGCCTTCAGGGCTTCAAGCATTCTCAACATTGGGCTTGACTCATCCAACAGCGCATTGCGAAGACGGCAGTCTTTAGGACCTTTGCCTTCTTTGAGTGCGCAAGATTTGCAGCTGCTACTAAGCAAGTCGTTGTTCACCGTCAAGACAGCCATTTTATAGTCACTGAAGACGTTACTTTTGCCAATTGTTTCGAGCGCACTTGTTTTATCCAAAAGGGCGAGTGGTTGCGCAGGTAGTTCAGCTAGTACCAACTTACCGCCATGTCGACGCAATTGATGTTGAATCGAGAGCAAGGTTTCAACACCGGTCAAATCCATTACCCGTGCCGCTTTCATATGCAAAATGATTACTTTGACAGTATCGAGAACTATGATGTTCTCAATGAAGCGTTCCGCGGCTCCAAAAAAGAGCGGACCATCCACAACATAAGTTCGAACGTAATTGCAGGTAGGAATATCAACAACCATCTCGTTGTCCGCCGCGCTGGGCGTGAGGTTTACGTCGCTCATCTGGCGGATGAAGAGGGCGCAAGCAAATACTAACCCGACGAAAACTCCGGCCGTTAAATTTATGGCCACGGCTGCAATAGTGGTGGCAATGACGACGTATCCTTCAGCGCGAGATACTCGCCAAATCTCCCGAACAGCATCCCACTCAATTAATCGAATTCCAGTCAGCATCAAAATGGCAGCGAGGGCCGATAACGGAATTTGTTCGGCTTGCTTGGCAAACAAGAAAATCAGTGTCATCAAAATAAGCGAGTGAAACACGGCAGACAGTCTGGTTCTAGCTCCAGCACGAATATTAACTGCAGTTCTTGCGATTACTCCGGTGACAGGAATGCCACCGAAAAAAGGCACCACTATATTTGCAATACCTTGCCCGATTAACTCCTGATTGGAATGATGCTTTGATGATCCAGTCATACCGTCAGCCACCGAAGCTGAAAGAAGCGACTCAATGGAGCCAAGCATGAATACGGTAACTGCAGTGGGGAACAGAATGAAAAAATCTTGCCATGAAATTTGAGGCAAAGCTGGTGCCGGCAACAAATTGGATATCGTTGCCACATCCTTGATCACAGGCACGTTTAAATGCAAGAGTGTGGACAACATCGTGGTCGCCACTATCGCTACCAACTGTCCAGGAATAGCCCTGGTTAAACGAGGCAAGAAGAAAGCAATGAGCAACGCGACCACGCCGAGCACAATCGCCTGAAAGTTCATCTCCTGGTGAACGACGCAACGGTGCCAGATGTCTGATAAGTCAATCAAGAACTGTGGCAGCAAGTTGTGCGCCGATATCGGCATCTGACCTACGTGGGCTATTCGTTTCGACGGCAAGCCAAGAAAATCGTCAATGGCATTAAAAAAGACCAGTGAACCAATGGCGGTGGCGAAACCGACCGTCACCGGCATTGGTATAAAAGAAATCAAACGTCCCAACTTAAATATGCCTGCTAGGAGCTGCAAAACGCCTGCGACCAAGCAGACCATCCAGATACCGCCGATTCCGTAAGTCTGAGAAATTTCAACGAGGACTACAGCCATCGCCGCGGCGGGACCACTTATTGCAAATCTTTGTCCCCCAAACAGGGCGCCGATTACTCCGGCAATGATACCGGTCGTGATGCCAACACTAGGTTCGACGCCAGCAGCAATTGCCAAAGCCAGGTTAAGTGGAAGGGCCACGAGTGCAACTGTTGCTCCGGCCCAAATATCTTTAACTACTGCGGATTCAGAGGCAAACATCTGTTTCCATTCAGAAAACAGATATTGGTAATCGATTCCCCAAAATTCTTTCTTGGGGTTGGCAGGGACGGCTTGTACCATGGAGCATCTCGCGTCAACGATGCTATTTTAATGGCTTAGACTTTCAAAATCCTTTGATCTCAAACATAGTTTCAATCCAGCAACTTAATTAGTTCTGTGCAAGGAAACTAAGCCCGCTTTAGGTCGACTTTCCGCTTGAGGATCGGCGTTCAGCTTTACAACGACGTTAACCACACAGCTGACTGTGTGGCTAATCGTTGAAAAGGGCAGAGGCAGTTCGGGAGATTGGACCAGAATGACCGCTGAGGAAGGGGCGTCTCGGGCACAAGCCCGCTGGGGTACGTTCGTTCTCAGCGATGGTCAACGTTTGAGTTGCTGATATTTATATTCCCCAAAAATAAGCTTTAAACTATTTTTTTGAATTAAAGGGTAGATTTAATAACAGCAGGCAATTGTAATCAGAGCGGGCACTTTAGGACTCGTGATCTATGGATAGCGAGTGGGACGAAATTCGGTCTTCAGCTGAAAGAGCTGTTCGTCAAGGCAAATTAGACGAAGCTAGTCAACTTTGGCTTATGGCTTTGACGCTCTGCAACGACTTCGGCAAGTACGACGCGCGTAGAATTATTACACTTGAAGGTCTGGCACACGTCTATTGGCGAACGAATCAGTATTCGGACGCCCTGCCGATCCTCTTAAAAACTTTCGCCTTGCATGAAGATCAACTTGGTCCAGATCACGCCGATATCGGCGTGCTGGCCAATAATCTAGCCATGGTCTATCACACCTTGGAGCGCTTTCCTGAGGCTGAAGAGCTCTATAGAAGGGCACTGCGGATTCGCAGAAAAGTGCTTGGAGTAGAGCACCCGGAAGTTATGGAGTTGGTTAAAAACTACGCCAATCTCCTGGTCGCATCAGGCCGCGCTCTTGAAGCAGAGGATTTGAAAGCCAGCACTGTCAGCGTGAAAACGGGTGTCTGGAACCGCTCTGGACACTTTAAATCGATCCAAATTGCTAGTCCCGAAGCTCTCTTTGATCCCACAGCCGCACCGGCTGTAACTGCGCCGACAGAAAATCAAGACGAAGCACGAACTATTTCAGACGCCGAATTGAATGCTGAAAGCGCTCAATTGTCGAATTGGTTGAGTTCTCGACAGGTACCTGTAACCCCCGAAAAACAGGAAAGATGGGTCGAACTCGTGGCCAAAGGCATGGATGCCGTTCAGCAAAACAACACGCTGCAGGCCGAGCAACTATTGCGAAAGGCAGTGGTCGCAATGGATGAATTTGATGCGACAGACCCACGCATTGTAAGTACCCTGGAACTTTTCGCAGAAGTGCTGTGGAAGAATGGCAAGCTGACTGAGGCGCAGCCTGTATGCGAGAGAACCCTGCGGATCTATGAATCCACGCTCGAGGCCAAACATCAAGACATTGGGGTAATTTCAAACAATCTCGCTATGCTTTATCACGCGCTCGATAAGCACGAAGAAGCAGAGCCTTTATACAAACGAGCTATAGCTATTCGCACTGCTAACCAAGGTGCGAACCATGCTGATGTAATCATCCTTCTGAACAATTACGCAAACATGCTTTATGTATCCCATCGGGAAAATGAAGCTGTGAATTTGAAGAACTACATTCGCAGTGTCACATCCGGCAAATGGAATCAATGTGGACAGTTCAAAGCGATGGAGCCCGTCGGCAGCAGCAGCAGCAGCAGCACTCCGAAAGAAGAACAATTCAGCACATTTTCTCGCTTTAAGCCCGATATGAACAAAGTCGATTTGATTGCGCAGGTGAGAAGTAAAATTCCTGAAGAGCGTGCAGAAGATCTAAATTCGTTTCAATCGACAGTCGGGACGAACTCACTGCATGAGATTGAGCCGTTTGTCGAGGATCCGCGCCCAGTGCTGGATCGGCTCGTGGATATATTCAGGAAAAAGCCAGGGGAATAGCTGCAGTCATAGGGTTTAGCCATGCGCACGCACATTTACATGTTTCTTGCCGTCTTCTCGCTAGTGTCCTGCTCTGCGGTCAAAGCGCAATCGCCGCAATTTCGAGCCGAATTGAAAAAAAGCACAGAAACGATAAAAGCACAGCGACTCGAACGCACTCGTCTCAACATTGAGCAGGCAGAAAAACGAGCACTGGAGATTAGCGATCAGTCGGAGCGCCACTGTACCTCAATCAAGGAAGAAGAGAACAAAATGATTGGGGACGGGCGCGGTCCCGCTTTTCAATTTCGCGAATATCGAACTGCGACAACAGAAGAAATAGCTGAGGCTAGAAAGCCCTATGAGGAGCAGGTTAAAGAAGTGCGCACAGACACCGAACGGAGAATCCGAGAAGTGCTGGACGAAGGTCACAGAGCGGCAGACGCAATCGAACAATCGGCAGCGCATGTGCACAACGGTGTAAGAGAGCTTGCACCGAATCTGGTGCAGCCGATTAAAGCGCTGCCCCGATAGCAGTGATCCGACAGGTCAAGAGTGTTTAAGCAGATCCAAACTAGTTACTAGATCTGCTCCTTCCAACTTCATAGTCAATTGACTGTATAACCCAGCACAACCAGCAGCAGCAGCCCCTGTCAGGAAAGCATTAAAGGGCATTGAGAGAGCACAGTTAAGCAATAACTCCACAGTCTTCGATATTTCTTTTGTGACACCAGGTGGTAACATTCCTGAGAGATTCACCGTCGTCAACAATGCCGTACACATGTCAACGGAGAATGACACAATTGCGAACAGCGAGAAGAAACAAGCCATGTAACCCAAAGCATCAGCACTCGCGCAAAAATTTATAAATCGAATAAAACATTTTCGCACCGACAATCGTTCAGCGATAAGGATGCAAATGAAGAACAAATTCAACAACATCAAACAGTTAAATGGCACAGTGATAAGTACGAGTCCACAGTAAATGATCGCTCCAACACCTGCGACGATCGTATTCTTACCACCTGCCAAACCAGGAACCATCAACCACACCGAAAGCGCACACAGGATAAATACTGCAACATCCACTAGCCCGGAAGGCAGAGAAATCCAAAAGATAAGCCATATCTTTTTTCCAGATTCTGTGAGGGCAATTTGCAAACTAGGGTATTGCCCAAGGAGCAAGGACACCAAGGCAAATTGAATGACCCGCAGTGCAATACCGGACCCCACCGCGACAAAAAGGTCGATTACGAGTAGCGCGACAATGTTTGACACGCCGATACCTGAATGAACGGCTAACCACCCCACCATGGAGTAAGAAAAGATGTAAACAAACGCTGGAATAGCCGAAACAAGTGCCAAAACTTTCCAGTCTTTGCGGGTTATGCGATATGCCCGACTGACTATATCCGCAGGCGACAAAATGCAATCGGCAAAATCTTGAGAAAACATTTCCGCAGTATCAGTCTTCATCGGGTTGCTAGGTTAGCTCGCATCCTTCAAAAAGTCTCTCAAGCGAGTTTTTGCTACCTGGAAGCGTTGAGGAGTCAACCCGAAACAAATCCGCGCCCAGCCTGGTGTTCGGGCCCACTGCTCTGGATTAACTAAGAGCCCTGCGTCTGTGGCCAATTGTTCGTATCGGTCGGCGAGTTTAGCAAGAACGAAAAATCCACCACGATAGGGTGAATCAATTTGATCATCCAACTGGTATTGCTTAAGCAAATCTATGAGTTCGTCCCGCTGGGAAGATAATTGTCTTCGAATAGTATCCATATAAAATTGGATGTCGCGTTTTTCACTGGCAAGATCGACGAATCGATGTGGCGCTGAATCCAGAAATGTTGAATAGAGTGCGTCCCAAGCACGCAGCGTCGAACGTGGTGGCAAGCAGACTGAAGCGCCTAATTCTTTGGCCCAGCCATCATCAGGGCAAACCATAAAGCCACAGCGCATTCCACCAGCAGCAAATATTTTGGAAATACCATCCGAAATGAAAATATTTTTGCTAGCATTTCCATTCAGTGCGGATGCGAAACTCAAATACTTCGGAGTTGATGCCCCCAGCCGAAAGTCACTCATCAAGAAAAATATTTCATCGGACAAGAGCAAAATGTCCTTGTCTCTGCAAGTTTTGACTATGGACTGAATCTGATCCGAGTGAAAAAACAAACCACTCGGGTTGTTCGGTTGCGTCAACCAAAGCAAATCCGGTTTGGGCTCTAAACGATCCAATTGATCTGCAGAAAGTAAGAATGCTTTAGTCGGGTCAGTAGGAATTCGTTGCTCTACGCCGCCATGATATTTTATTGCCGCATACACGGGTCCATAACTGCCATCAGGTAAAGCTACAATTGGTGCGCGTTTCAATCGCTTGCGCAGGGTAGTGAGCAAGGCACCAAATAGAGGAAAAACACCCTGCGATAGAACTATCTTGCTTGGATCAACTTGCACTTGCCGAGTCGACTTGAAGTAGGAACAAACTCGATCGATCATCAATTGTTCCAGGCGGTCCGTCGATCCCTCCAAAAATCCCTTGAACAATCCCTTTACCAGTGCATCTGGAACAGGAGCCTCCATTTCTCCATAGTCCAGCCTGATAATCCCAGCATCTTCTGGGTTTATAGGTTTTGCATTGAATACCGGATCGGTGGCAGCGGCAAGAAAATTAAGTGAAAAAGTAGAATCAGTTTCATTTTCTTGCACATCCAGGTCTAGAGTTGTTTGCAGAGGAAAAGGAAACGACAACAGGTCGTCAAATAACCACTCATAGTAAAGCTGGCTTGGATAGGCAATCCGTGAGTAAGTAAGTTCAGCGCCCACATCAAAAGCATGAATCCATTTAGATGGGGCATTCAATAAAAAACTTAGCTCCAAGTCAGGAGATACTGTGTTTTTAATCAATCCATAGATAAATATCAAATTGCCAGGCAACTTAGTTTGAGCGGCTAAGCGTATGGTCATGTTCGAATTCAAATCGGAACTAATATCGAAGTTTGCAGAATCATCGACCAAATACCAACGACTTGGATTCTCGATCGCATGATCACGTAAGGCCTGGAGAGTAAGCGGCGAAGGATGGGATAATTGACTTGGAGCAATTAGAACCACAGCGGGTTGGATAATATCCACAAGCTGAAGAAGTTCAGACAAATCATCATTTCCCGTAACCAGCCTAAGTTGCATCTGATTTGTCACGGGAGAGTAAATCGACGACACGGACTGGGATATTAGAACTGGATCTCCTGGGCTTGTCACCATATTCAGTACCATCGCCAAAAGCTGACTTCGTTCTGGTCCGACGAACAATTGATCAATGGAAGTCGGGTAATGACAATATAGATTCAAAAATTTAGCAAGCTTAGTGCGCAGTCCTAAATCGCCTCTCTCGTGCGGATATGGAATTGCCTTAGAAGCAAGCATGTCAGAGGAAAAGCGGCTCAAGAAACTAACTTGCTCTTCTGTGACTCTAGAAAAATCCAATTCATTGCGCAAAGAATCCAATTCCATCTCATGCAAATTGCGCACAAAGAGTGTTGTCGGTGTCTCCCAGCGAGTAACGGCCTGGTAAACAAGCAAGTCATGGTAAACATCCTGATTCTTTTTAAGCAATTGAACGGCAGTGTCGGCCGAAACTGCTTGTCGCGAATTACGCGACATAAAAAAGTGAAATTGGATAGCGTGCGTTCGCTCCAACCTAACGAGCGATGCTAAATCAGTATCATCAGCTTGTTGAATCCTTCTGCTCCAAACCAATTTAGAATCGAAACCGCGACGACTAAACATCGACTCAATCGCGCTAGGGCCAGGGCGTCCACCAAGGACTAAGGTGACTTTACCGCCTGGGTTTAAACATAGTTGTGCTTCTTCCAAGGCTCTGGCAATGAGTGGTAGTCCGAAACGATCTTCCAAAATGCCTTGTTGAAAGCAATAGTTGCTCAAGTCGTACAAGTCTTCTTCGGAACTCCTGGTTTTCACTTCCGCTCCCGCCTCGTCAGGATGAAGAACTTGAGGTATGCAGCCAATAACATGGTCAAACCGTTCGTTTGATTTGAAGGCCTCGGCAAGCAAATCTGATTCGGCGAAGCGAAGCGCATTAATGATCGGAACGCCGTATTGACTGAGTACGAGCGTACCATCATTAGTGGTGCCATTTAACCAACAATTTAAACGAGCCAAGGTGATCGCTACTGGATTTATATCGAGTGCCAATAGTTCCGCAACGCCAGTTCGAAGCAAGAGCAGCAAACTTATCCAACCAGACCCAGTGCCCAACTCAACAACTCTCTTGCCATAGAACATCTCAGGATTCTTCATTAATCCTTCCGCGAATGTTCTTCCCCATTGCTCCGGCGAGAAGACTGCAGGAGACAAGATAAGCCGAATAGGCTTGGTAGTGCCCGGGATTTCTAAAGATTTAAGCGATAGATTGGCTGCCGGTCGCTCAGTTAAGTGCTCGGCCAAGAAATGCAAAGTTTGACAAGCTTCTGTCCGAGAAGCCGGATTGTCAAGACAAGCAAGCAGCCTGAGCAAAGCGTTTTGATCACTTGCACTGACTTTGACCAAAGTTTCCAAGGTTGGTATGCCAGTTGCGCTTGCAACTCGTCTAGCTTCATCGTTGTCTAATTTTGCCACTTATATAGACGCATCCACTTGTACACGACGGATCTAACCACATCTATCCGGCAAGTCTCAAGCTTTGCATCGCCTCCGACTCAATGAAGCCTGTTATGTGAGTGTTATTTGGGTCTGGCTAAATATAATCACTAGCCTTCGTCGGCCTGCAAGAAATTTGCAACATCCTTGAGTTACTTTCAAGTTATGGACGAAAGAGCAAAACTTACCAAGTGAAAAGCGCTTTTCGGACGACTGTTTTCGGATTAGGAGAAATGCATCATGAAACGTTGGATACAAGCACTATTTCTTCCCCTCTTGCCTCCGACAAACTATTGCGTTGCGGAACGGAATTTTGAAACCGAATACGAATCGATGAAAAAACAATATTTGAAAAAACAGGAAAGGACTAGTAGCGGCAAGTCGATTTGCGAAGCCAAGTTGAACATGCCTTTGGCCTGGACCTTGCGCTAATACGATTCGCCCTGTTTCAAGTCAGACCGGTCCCCGGCATCGGTGTGAAACGTTACGGGCAATGATTTCTCGTGCTCACCGTCGAGTGTAATTGAGACCTCGAAATGCAAATGTGGAAACTCCACATAACCGGTGCTTCCAGATAGACCGATTTGATCGCCTTTACGAACAGCCTGCCCCAGTCTTGCCAAATTACCGTGCGGTTGCAAATGGACATACCGAGCGTATGTTCCGTCAGAATGTTTGATTTGTATAAAATTGGCGCAGACCGCGTATTTCTTATCGTTGCCACCAACTGTGGAGTCACCGTAGGACGCAACCACAATCCCCTCTCGGGCAGCGCAAACCGGAGTACCCTCAGGCATGCTGAAGTCAATCGCGTATTCAGAAGAGGTTCCTCTAATGTGACTGAGTGAGCCAAAATAGCCTTGAGCTACAACATGGTGCTCGCCTTGACGATAGGGCAAAGCGTACACATACCAATTATCGTGGGCACCTCCAGGAATACCGCACAGCCACTTGTACTTCCAATGGAAGTAACAAACTTTGTTCGGGTCTACTTGAGAAAAATAAGCGATCTGAACTGGATTATGAAATGAATGTTGAAGTCCATCCACTTTGTAGACAAAATGATTGGGCCTTGATGCAGCCATATTGTCAAGGTCCAGTTCAACGCCGATAGTAGCCTCAAGCATCTTGGGCGGCACTAAAGTGAGCATGTAATTTTTGCCGACTTTTTCTACCTTCACAACTACCTGCTCTTCCGAGCAAGCTGCTGCACCACACTTTTGCGCTATTGGAAAGCAATTCGTGAGAAGCAGCAGAAAGATAATGACGTTGCGAAGATTCGAGCTACCGACTTTCATTCTTAGTGTGTTGCTTGACCTGGACGCATCCCTTCAGCCTCTGGCTCAAGACCAGCGGATGGATTGATAGCCGGTGCGCCGATCACGAGTTCATTGCCTTGCCATTTGCTTTTCAACACAGGAGTCTGCAAGACACCACGTTCGCGCAATACTTCTTCTTGGACCTTGTTCCGCATAAAAGCAAATGCTTCTCCAAGGTTAGGTTTCGTCTTCAGCCCTTCCATCAAATATTTAGTGAAAACGCTGTTTTGATCTTTCTTCGATTCCCAGGAAACTTGATTAGGTAGACTCGAAGAGATTACGAGTTGACCAGTGCCCTGAGCTATTTCGTCTACGTTGACGTTTGAGCGGCGCGTCAGTCCCTTACTGTCAGCCACGGTTGTGGCACCACTATGGCAAGCATCGAGCACCAGCACGATACGATCCGCATGTACACGACCTTTGATGATGCGTGTCAAATCCTGCATTGGCAAGCCTGAGGCGTATAAGTTATCTACATCTGTATCGTGTGCAAGAAGATAATTCACTCCGCCGACGTCCATATCAGAGGCGCTACCATGGCTTGAGATGTAGATGACAACGAGGTCGTCAGGATTCGCGACGCGCGGCAACCATTTGTCACCAAGCTCAGAGAGAATGCGACCTCGTGTTGCATCTTCATCAACCAGCAACTTAATGTGGTCTTTTTTGAAACCAGCACTAGTGACCAGAAAGTCATAAAAATCTTTGGCGTCTTTAGATGGATAACGCAAGTTCAAATTGCTATCTTTAAACTTACTGATTCCAACAATTAAGGCCCACTTGTCTCGGATCGGGCGGTTCACAGGCGGCGCAGCTGGCTCTTCCACAATTGGCGGCGGCTCAACCTCTGTCTTTTTCGCGACGCGAACGGGCGACGAACGTTTGTTTTCTTTGACAATACGTTGCTGCTCTGTTTTCGCCTCGATCTTCGCTTCAGCTAACTGCTGCCTTTCAATGCGTTCCTTCTCGAGCTTAGCCTCAACAGCCTGTTCTCGAGCTTGCAATTCCGCCTGTTTCTTTTCGATAGCCCGGAGTTGCGCAGTATTTACAGCGTTGTTTGCGACAGGAGTCGCTGCCACCACCACCGGTTTCTCGGAAACAGCGTGCGCAGTTCTGCCCTTTTTAGCTGGCAAAGGCGGGTTGAGGGCTAGCTGTTCTGCAGCTAGCTTTTCTGCAGCCAGGCGATCTGCGTCAGCTTTCGCCTTGGCAATCTTTTCTAGCTCGGATTTTTTCTGATCAGCAATTGCTTGAACACAGAATTTCTTATTCGTAGAAGCCATGTCATTGTCGGGATCAAGCCGCAAAGCCGATTCAAAGTCCAAGATGGCTTCAGCGTAGTCATTTTTGTTGGAGTAAAGCAAACCACGCCCGAGGTAATACTTAGGGTTGTTCGAATCTAGCGAAATTGTTTGATTGAAATCAGCAAGAGCTTTGTCGGGCTGACCAAGACTATTGTATGTAACACCGCGCCAATAGTAGGTCTCAGCGGACCGCGCATTGGAATTTATACAGTCGGTAAACATGACACGCGCTTCGTCGAATCTTCCTGACTGATACATGCGTTTAGCTTTCTCGAGAGTCGAATGTTCGTTGTCGTACCACTCGGCGCGAACAGGCGCTTGAGCTGAAAGCACGCACAAACATAAAAGTGAGCTAAGAAAGAAGCGATTCATTGTCCTACCAATTTGGTCTGAGCCTTCGAATACCTATTTTACTGGATCACACCCACTATTTAGGAGGAGGTAACGTAGGATGCGTCACCTCCCAGGTATTGGAGTCGGACGGACGTGCCGGCGCTCAGTGAGCGAATCCGAAAAGTAAATCCGAAGCGGCCCTGAAGCGAATTTCTTCGTTATTTAATGACCATGATCCCCGTGCATGTCCATTCCCATGCCCAAATCGCCACCCAGACTTCGCTTAATCATCCCGTCGTGAATAGCTTTACGCTGCTCGGCGCTTAAGACTTGCGCATAAGCCAAAATTTGTCTCCGTGCATTCTTGAAGTTTCGCTGATCAAAGAAGTGAGCTGACCTTGCAGATCTTTAAGCTTCGCTGTATCTATGCTCGAACTAGCGAGAGCCTCAAACAAGCGTCGCCCAAGTATGTCCATGCATTCCACCCCAGGGTCCATCCGGCATGCCACCTGGAGGCCCGCCAGGTCCCGGCGGAGGTTCGCCGTCGATTGGACCGAGTGCGAGAAAATCGTCATACGCCCCTTGCGCGCTTGCAGGTCGCCAATAGGCTAAGATTTTCAGCGTCTTACCCCAGAACGCAGCAGGCGAAACTGTGTTCGGTTTGACGTCAGATCCCATTCTCATCAAGGCAACCATGGCACATCTCAACATCGAGGACATTTCACAAAATTCGTCGGCAGGTGCGGTCTCCAAAGACAACTTTCGCTGGGTCGTGATTGCACTGGGGTTTGCTATAACCCTGATCTGTTACTTGGATCGATCGGCAATTTCCTTCGCCATCACGCCGATCAAAAAAGAGTTTGGATTCAATGACCAAGATTTCGGCTTTATCGCCGGCGCCTTCGGCATCGGCTACATGATCATGACGGTCGGGGGTGGCATTTTAGTGGACCGCTGGGGCGCTCGAAAAACCTGGTCCTCAGCGGCGATTCTGTGGTCAGGCTGCACGGCATTGATGGGATTAGCGAGCAGTTTTTGGATTTTATTTCTTTTTAGAACATTGCTCGGCGTAGCCGAGGGTCCGCATTTTCCCTCCCTCACGCGCGTGGTTGCAGACTGGCTACCGACTTCGGAACGAGGACGGGCAACCGCGATTGGACTTTCAGCCGTGCCTGTTTCAGCAGTTATTGGTGCGCCGTTGCTTTCAAATATGGTCGCTTCTCTGGGCTGGAAGGCGATGTTTGCTGTGCTCGGTTGTTTAGGAATCGTTTGGGCAATTGCTTGGTTCATAGTGTTCAGAGACTATCCTGAAGCTTGCAAGCATGTGTCCGATGAAGAACTCAAATACATTCGGGAAGGAAAAACATCAGACCGCAAAAAAACGGCTGAAACTCTGCGTCACGAGGACCTAGCTGTGGGCAAGACTACATGGCGTTTCATGTTGCTCAATCCATCACTGATGTCGAATAATTTTGCCTTCTTTTCTTTTGGCTACTTGTTATTTTTCGCTCAAACCTGGCTTCCAGGCTACCTTGAGCAAACGTATGGTTTGCATATCAAACAAGCAGGATTGTTCCTAATCGCCCCCTGGTTAACAGCAGCAATTTTGTTGCCATTTGCAGGCTGGCTTTCTGACTATCTTCTGAAAAAAACCGGGAGTCGCAGAATCTCGCGCTCGCACATGATTTGGATGTGTCAGTTGGCCTCAGCAATATGCTTCATACCCGTCATGTTTACACACTCGCTGGAAGTGGCAATCACAATGATTTCGCTAGGAATGGGCTTGGGACTGATGCCCAATGCCGCATTCTATGCGCTTAATTGTGACCTTGCCAAAGATCGAGCCGGCACCAGCCTCGGTATCATGGATTGTTTCTTTGCGCTTGGTGGAATTCTAGCCCCTTCGTTAACTGGCATCATCGCTAATGCAACGCACAATTTCACTGCCGCATTTGGATTGCTTATCTTCTTTACCCTTGCATCCGTAATCGGAGTGATTGTTTTCCAAAAGCCCGATGCAGAAGCCGTCACTTGATTAAACGCTAAGTCTCCGTCGTCCGAGTGATTCGAAACCGGGCAGGTTTCTTCGAAATGGAGCGCGGGTCACCAGACCCGCCTTACGTGATCATGGGCGGCCTGTGGACAGACGCGCTCCATTTTTATTCCTCCGCGACAATTTGAAAAATTGGCAGAGGTATACCCCTAATGCTGGATGTACGGACCGAATGCAACCGCTACCATTTGAGCAGTTGGAAGCAGATGGCGATTTCAGGACGGGAAGAAATTATGAAGGTCAAGATAGAAGTACTAGCAGAGAACGTCGACGAAGCTCAAATGGCGGAAGCTGAGCTGGAGCACATTCTAAGTCTGGTAGCGAGTAATCATGATGCTCCCAGCGACATTCTCAACGTTATGAGCAAAGCCAAGTCAACTGGAGTGCTTATGGAAGTTGCCGAAAATCCCAACACAGATTTGGAAACGCTGGAAAAACTAATAGAAGACAAGAGCCCAGAAGTGCGTGCCTCAGTGGCTCAGCATCCTAACGCGATTACTTTCATGTGGAAGTTGGCAACCGATCCAAGTCCATTAGTTCGATATTGCCTGGCAATGAATCCGAATTTCCCGGAACACATATATCAAGCGCTTGCAAAAGACGAGAACTATCGAGTTGCCCGTCGAGCTAAGAGAACTCTCGCTAAGATCAAAGAAGCGGATAGCTTGATTGGCAACATTGCACATTTCTTTGTCGCCAAGAAAGCAAGCTAAGTTGGGTCAAAAATCCGTCCGACTATTCGTGGACGTAAAATCATTTCTTCAAACCAATCGACTATAGCCATGAAGATCAAGAGCTGCAAAAAGGAAAGAGCAGGAGCAGTAAAAAAAGCTGCCACCGCAGTCGCTTGAAGTGCCAAAGCGAGTATCGTGGTTCGCTGCCAGCCTGGTCTCACGTGCGATTGATCACTAAACAGTAAGATAGTCCGACGCACAAGAAATACTAAGATCGCGCCGGAAATTACTACAGCGAAAGCAAAAACTACAAGAAACAGATTCCGTTGATCCGCATGGATCATGGGCGCTGCAAATCCTACCGGACTAACTGTTGGACGGACAGACGGACTAACTGTCGGACGGACGGACGGACTGATATCCCAGGGTCTAACCGTTTCGCCCCAGAGCGATAGAACATCGGCTAAAAGGCACTGACCATAGAAGTATGTCTTTTCTCCTGTTGGCGTCCAGAGGGGAAAACCTAATGTATTCAGCGAACGCAACAACAATGCTCTGAAACATAATCCCCATTTGCTCTGCACGTGCCGATACCAATACCGGAGGCAGCAGCACCGAGTCCGAAGACAACCGGTCCGGCATGGAATTGGGTCGGTTTGTTATGTCCTTGATACCATTCATTGATCCCGAGCATTCCTGCAAATGGAACAAACCAATCTCCGCGAAAGCGAGAGAATTGACTCGCAGCGAACTCAGGATCAATATTGGGTAGAAATGCAAGAGCCCAAGAGAGAGCGCATCCACGCGGTCCATCCAGAATTTGCCCAGTGTTTGGATCGACCTGTGCCACCATCATTCCGGACTCGCGATCGAGATGGTTTTTCATCCAGGTCAACCATGCTTCTGTCGCCTTGGAATAGTGCGAATCAAACATTGCATCATGCAGACGCAATGATTCAAGTGCGAAGATGGAATCCTCAGCCCACGTATATCCAGCGTAGCAAGGTGGAAAAGGAACTTTGCCAATCAAAAAAGAGTTGGCGATTTCTTCGGAACATGAGTGAAAATCCTGCTTGATTTTCTCACTGCTTCCTCCAATTAGCAGATAACCAGCCCTGAGCAGATTCGCATGTCCGGCGATAATGATGCCGCCGCTAGGCTTGAGTTTGTCATTTAAATTGAATGGTGGCTGATTTTTGATTTGTTGAATTCTCGCCAGAGTCGTTTCGATCTCCGAACAAGAACGTCGACAAAACTCAGGATCTGACTGTCTCTCCAAGGACATGTTGACCAGCGCGTAACCATAGAATGAGTGAACGAACAGCCCTCCTTCTGGTATCACCAGCGATTGCAGCTGATCTTCGCCCGTCCCCAACCTCCTTTGTATCGCACGAAGTTGTGCGTGCAACTCATAGTCAGGAATGGCTTCAGAGTCAAGGGAAAGGTGATCGTACATGCCTTTCAGCCACGAGCCACAACAAAATAAGGCAATGACGCATAAGAAGACGCTGAAGAGTAGTCGCGCCGGGGTAGTGATAATGATGCGTTTATTAGCCAATTAGAGAGCACCTGGCGACATTGGATTCTCCTGGCGGCGCCGATCTAGAAAAGTTCAGCCTGCGCATCTAGATTTCCATTCTACCGGCTAAGCGATCCAATACCCGAATAAGTTCGCTTAATAGCACCCAATAATTAATTTGAACATGCTCAAATTTATTTGATTAATTCACTTAAATAGAGTGATAATAAATTTGAGCATATTCAATTTATAGGCTAATGACAGAAACAGATACAACTACAAAAGGACAGAGAACCAGAACGCGGATTCTCGAGACAGCTATTAGCCTGTTTAGAAAGAAGGGTTACGAGTCAACCACCGTGCGAGATATTGCTCAGACCGCAGATGTAGCGGTGAGTAATGCCTACTACTACTTTGGCTCTAAGGAAGAGTTGGTGCTGGCGTTCTATGAACGACTGAACGAAGAACAAATGCAACTGGTGAAACGCTCGCTTGGTCAGCACAAATCGCTCAAGACCAGGCTGATCCATACTGTTCGATGCAAACTTGAAACTCTTTCTTCTCATCGCGATCTTTGCGGCAGCATCTTCAGCCTGGCGGTCCGCCCGAACAGTGCGCTCAGTCCGTTCAGCAGCTCGACAAAAGTCGTTCGCGGTCGAGCAATCAGTACGTTTAGCGAGACGGTGGAGGGCAGCGACACGAAGGTTCCAGAGGACTTACGCGCCGTGCTGCCAACTTGCCTCTGGCTCTATTATCTGGCCATTCTCTTCTATTGGCTGCACGATACGTCGCCTCTGCAGCATAAAACCAACGAATTACTGGAACAAAGCGCTCAAATTATCTCTGTGCTGGTTTCTATTTCGGCACTGCCGGTAATGGCACCAATCCGCCATTCATTACTTCAAATGATGACGCACCTCGAAAAAACCAGTTGAGGAAATCGTATGAACAAGTTGGCACTCATTATCTTTGCCTGGTTTGCAGCCGGAACGATCTGGTTATTGAGCGACCAGTTAACCAAAGGCAGATTGACCCGCAACAGTTTTATGCTCTACGGGCTAATCGCCATAACATTTTTCAATCAATCAATTATTCATTGTTATATCCTCAGCACACCGTCGCTGTATGTGGTCTTGGGAGCTTCGAGACCGACGACGATGCCTGGCTTGCCCATTGAATTCAATCTTGGGAACCTTCTGCTGATGGCTATTCCGTTCGGGTTACTAAGTTTGGTTGTGACGATACGAAGATTGGACGCGTTGCATGGATCACGATGGATTGCTGCGCTTGTTCTTGTTCCATTTGGCAATCTCTTGTTGTACACATTCCTAAGTTTGCAAGATTCCGTCACTGAGTGGAAAATGCTGGAAATACTAAAAGCCGGACTGATCGACAAGATAGGAGCTGCGCTCTTATCAGTTACAGCCTGGATTATATTAGCCGTTCCCATTACCCGTTTTCTCACCATCAGCTTGGGGCAAGATGCGTTTCCACTATTGGTAACGATGCAAGCATTTATTTTTGGTGCTATCACGAGCGTTGTTTATGGAACGAGCATCCGCCGCACATTTCTAGCCTGCCAAACCAATATGCTTATTTCTGCCGTGCTCCTGCCCTCTTTGTTCACGCTCAGCTACGTAATTGAGTCGATCTTTTGTCAGGACGCGCCGTTATTTTGGTATCTAATCTTTATGTCCTACGGCTTGGTACCGATTCTATTCGTGGCGTTTAACGGCGCTTCACTGGGTTATGTCATCCAAGCACTGTGTCAACGCACCACAAAAGCATGATGTTAGCATCTACGCTAGTTGATCTCGTCATGCTTTAGGTTTCGAAATCAGCCCGTTGAAGCACCACCATAACGCAAGCAATACCGCGGGAAGAACAAAGATTCTTACTTGAATCGGCATTCTCGTGTAAACGGTGAATAGCACCAAGAGTAGTACCGCTCCCAGAACCACTCGTGTGAATTTCAGGCGACTCTTCTGCATTTAATTCCCACCTGACGCATACTGCCCCGGCTGCTGGCCTGGAGGGCCGCCGCTTGGAATTCGACCGTCGCGATTCCCTTGTGGTCCGCCACCTTGAGGTTGTCCGTTGCGATCACTTGGAGGTCCGACACCGGGAGGTCGTCCACCCCGATCCATTGGCGGTCCGCCACCGCCTGGAGGTCCTTCATCACCTGGGAATCCGCGTCCGTTGCGACCTCCAGGAGGACCGCCGCCGGGTCGTCCATCTCGATCACCAGGAGGTCCGCCGCCGGGTCGTCCATCTCGATCACCAGGAGGTCCGCCGCTAGGTCGTCCATCTCGATCACCAGGAGGTCCGCCGCTAGGTCGTCCATCTCGATCACCTGGAGGTCCACCCGGTCGTCCATCACGCTCGCCACCAGGTCTCCCAGTGTGCCCATGTCGTTGAAAACTTTCGTCCGGAGTGCCTTTCCACTCTCGCGGAATAAATGGAAACGAATCAGTCACTACGTAGTGATAGATTCCTTTCGGATATTCCGAGGTGACACCAAAGCGTCCATTACACTGATCCAAATCACCCAATCTCGGCACATATTCGTAATCCTGAACGAATGAACCATCATATCTTTCACCGGGCCCAGACGGGCGTGTGCCTCCCTTAAGGCGATAGCTCGAACGCAATTTAGTCATTGCCGATTTGTTGTTATTCGCATCCCGATAACCAAATGGTGCGTACATCGGAAAACCATCAGCGGCGTATCCAATTAGCACCGGCTTTGGTGACTGAGCGAGCCTATCCAATAGTCCAGTCGGAATACCATGGTAGTGATAGGCTCCGTTTGGCTGCACGTGCGCGTTGCTTTGATCGAGTCCCAGACTGTGATGAAACATTGGTTCATATTGCCAGCCAGAATTTCGATCGCGATTCCAAAATTCATTTGCTCCGGGATCAAATGGAATACCGTTTACCGCAACTCCAAATGGTGCCATAAACATATGAGTAGTTGATTGGGCTGCCGCAGGCTCTTTTGGCATCCTGAATTTGTATGACTGCTCTGAAATCGTGTTTGGATTTTCGGCATTCGGAAATTGACCTGTTGGATGATTGGGAATTCCGTTTGAATCAATAACTCGATACGGACCATCAAAATAAATCCGAACATTCGTTGAAAGAGCGTAGGCAGGTGTCAGGGCGAAATCAAGCAAATGCCAAGGATCGATTTCCTGCCTTGAAATCTTTGAAGATTTTTTGTGCTGGAAAAGATCGTCGAGATCGTGGTGGGCAAAAACAGGCTGGGCAACACATCCGAACAACATCGCCGCAACGACAATTTGAATAGCTTTCATACTCTCCCTTGGCAGCGCTCTAACAGATCAGTCAGTATCCCAGCAAGGCTGCCTCACTTCAACAACTTAGACTAATCGAAAAGAATTATTATTCCTTTCGCCCATTAAGCAACTGGAGTTTTCTTGGCGTTCTCCAAGTCGTTGCGCAGACGACAATGGTATATTGCTTCACGACTGGGCTTTGTGGAGGATATTGGGATGTTTGGCGGCGATATGGAAATTCCTGAACAGCTGAAGGAAATTGTCCGGCACTCAAGCGAGGCGGAAGTAGTTGAGATTGTTTTGCAATCTCTCAAGGAAGCGATGAAAGATCCAGATGCCTTCGCCAAAGCCGGAAACATTCCTCCCATGCTGGCAAATGGTCTCAAGATGCTGCCTAAGACAGATCAAGCGCTTCGCCCGATGGCTCAAACAATGGCTCAAATGCTGATCAAACAAATTAAGCACGGACAAACACCTAGCTTTGCCGATCTGCAGCAAGCACAAAATTCGCTCGGCAGCGCAGGTTCGTGGATGTCGAATCTAATGGGAGGAAGTGATCCTGAGCAAGAGCCAGCCTCGATACCGCCGGAAGTAGATCAACTGATCGAAAAATCAATTGAATGCAAGAAACGCGATGACTTCGCGAAAGCGGAAGAACTCTTGAAGGAAGCTCTTAAAATTTGTGAGCGCGATCAACCGGAAAGTGTGGCTACCTGTCAAGTTCTCAATCACCTTGCGACCACGCAGTTGATTTTAGAAAAATACGAAGACGCCGAAGCAAACTTAAGACAATTTCTAAAATTGTCAGAAAAACAACTGCAACCTGACGATCACCACATCGCTAGTTCGTATTTTGGATTGGCAATGGTTCGGGAAACACAGGGCAAAACCGCAGATGCAGACTTGCTTTACAAAAAGGCTCTTTCGATTGCAGAGAAAGCATATGCAGATGCTCCTCTCGAACTTGCACACATGCTTGAAACGCTGGGCAATTTTTACGAAGGGCAGAAGCTGTATCGAAAATCAGATCCTCTATTTCAACGAGCCCTGAGTTTGCGCGAAAAGGCACTGGGCAATGAGAATCTAGAAGTAGCGGAGCAATTCGTGCGCTACGCGCTCGTCCTTGAAAGCCGCGGTCATTTCGCGGAAGCAGAAATGTTTTGCTACCGATCATTAACAATTAAACACGCGCTACTTGAACCGGCTGACCCAGACTTAGCCCGCAATCAAGCTTTGCTAGCGTCCATCTATATAGGACAAGATGAGTTCGGTAAGGCGGAACCAATCCTCAAACAATCAATAGCGACATTAGAGGAATCAGGCGATCACCAAGACTTGATTTATCCTTTGGAAATTTATGTGCGACTGCTGACTGCAACAAGCAGAGAAGATGAGGCGAAAGAAGTGGCTAGCAGAGTAGCCGCCTACAGCGCCGAGGACTAGCGGAGAACTAGGCGAATTCGATCTTTTATTCGCGCGAAACTTTTCGCGTCGCCTCGTGTAATGGAGTTTGTAAGAAACTTTAGAGGTGTGGGTTAATGCCCGTAACGACAATCTCAACAATCGGCGCAATATTAGCGATCTTGATTTTTCAGCCCAGAGCATTGGCAGAAGCCGATCAAAGTAAGGAACACCAATTAAAAGGTGGTGTGGAATTTAGTGATACCCCCGCGGCAACAAAGACTGTGACCGATGTTGCTGGAACCTGGAAAGGACATGTAATCGAGTTTAGAAGGCATCCGACCGTGCTGATATCCGAGCAGAATGGCAACGAGATAAAAGGCACCTATAGTGGGCTCTTGGGAAAGTTTCCACTCAGCGGTGTGCTTGACGAAACAGCCGGAACTATTCAGCTCTCCATCGATTTCTCCAAATCGAGCTTAGCCAGATGGAAAAAGCGAAAGCACGCGATCGCGGTATTTAACGGCTTTTTAAAAGACGAATTCATCAGTGGTACTGCAAGTTTCCCAGAATTCGGCGAGCGGATGGTTCACTTCGAAGCGCACAAACAACCTAAAGTTGGCATGTCCAAATCGACCACAGACCAAAGCCTGCAATGAGAGCGGCGGAACTGTAATTGATCAAATCCATGACAGAATTTCTCCACCCGCGAACTATTGCTGTGACTGACGTTGACTCGCGGTCTTCATGACCTGATTCTTAATCGGCACTTTGACCGACTCCTTAACCGTAGATAAAGCAATGATGGTTTGCGTTTTAGAGACTCCTCCAAAATCCTTCAACTCGTTGGTTAATAGACGTTCTAGTTCCATGGTGCTTTGACAGCGAATCTTCAACATGTAGTCATAGTCACCAGTAATGTGGTGGCACTCTTGAACAGCCGGAAGTTTATTGACCATGTCAATGAACTCACTGCGGAATCTTGGATGTTCTAAAACTACGGCGATGAAAGCTAGTACGTGGCACCCGACAGATTCGGGATTGATGAGCGCCGCGTAAGCCTTGATTGCACCGTTCTCCTCCAACTTTTTGACGCGGTCAGCGGTGCTCGGAGCCGATAAGTCTAAGATTCCGGACAATTCGGACCATGAGGCACGCCCGTTCTCCATCAAATAATTTAGAGCTAATAAATCAACATCATCCATGACAACAACCTTTACTTAAAAGGAATGGAGATCTATTCTCCTTAATTTCAAAGGTGTTGTCAACCAGTTACCTTTCAAGACCAATTTCCAGTTGCCAACCAGCAGTATTGATTCATGCGCCATGGGAATGCTTCTGGTTAGATATCGGAGGATATAACTCTGCACTCGGGAGCTCGCAGCCAAGCTGTACAACTCCGTAAACGTCGTCTTATCCCTTCTTGCTTGGCACTAGCCGGCTTTCAGAGAACGCGTCTATATGTTAAAAAAACTGGGCACCATATTCAGTGCCGCTGCAATTTGCGCAACTTTATCAACGGCGACCGCTTCTGCCGTCCCGGCGGCTAAAGGTTTCTCGGGGGTCGCCGACTACTACGCCGAATATTATCATGGCAAAAAGACAGCCTCCGGCGCTCTTCACGACAAAACAAAGCTGATGGCCGCGCATCGCACTTTACCTTTCGGCACAAGAGTTCGGGTCGTCAATCGGAAGACAAAAAAGCAATGCATCGTGATTATTAACGACCGCGGACCATTCACGCCGAACCGAGTCATTGATGTTTCCTACGCTGCGGCTCAAGAGTTGGGAATCATTTCCGGCAAAAACAGAGTGGTGGATTGTTCAATAGTCAAAGAAGACTAACCTTCACCATTCGACTGTCAGTTCGTCTTCCTCTTGTTGCTCCTCTTGTTTCAATTTTGCTGTCTGCCTTATTTTTGAATTCACAACAGTGAAGGCAGTTTCCGCTTTCTCGCGCAGCGAAGGTTCAGGGCAACGGTCGCGCATATGAGCAAAATGAGTTCGGGCGTCTTCGTGACGGCCTACCATGTAGTAGCTCATGCCAAGATAGAGCTGGGCATCCCATTGATCCGCATCGGCCTCGTTCAGAAGCTCAATAGCTCTGACGTATTCCTTATTTTGATAAGCCTCGAGCCCAAGCAAGTAAGATTCTGTACTCATGCGCCGTCGCTCCTTACATCCATCTATACGACAGGGCTTCTGTTCACCCAGTTACTTTTCGCGGTTATCCGAGTCTGGCAGAAGATCTTGCGTACATATGATTTGACCTTCAGAGATGATTGCCTTTGCCTTTCTATCTAGCAGAGTTGCTTTTGAATGTACGGCGCCATCAGGCATTTCAAAATCCCGTGGAGCTTTGCGCTCCACTAAGAAGTTTGGTTTAAAAATGCTTCCTGCAGGAACGTCCTCTCCCATTACATAAACAACATGTCTAGGATTTTCTTTGGCTTTGTGAACGTGCTTTGCACTGGCGTGCTGGAGGCAAAATGCAAATGAGAGCAGCAGCAACACTAAAGAGATGATTGACGTAGCTCGTGCAATTGAATTTTTCATGTTATCAGTCCTGTGTGAATTGAACGTACAGCGCTGTGCTTGGCACGATCGGTGGATCTCTTGTCTTTGAAGTTGTCGACCCGTAAATGATTGGATAGAGAGAGAGTTTCGAGACCCTTGACCGATGTCTGTAAAAGTATCTGTTACTGATGACGTTATACTCAGTGAACCATACTAAGATCTGTCGATCAATGCGTCGTTGAGCGAGTGTCTTCATAAAATTTTGAAAGCAATCAAAATAATCCTTATCTTGGCGCTGATCGGCTTTTTACTTGCCGGAGCAATTTGCGCTTGGGCTTGGAACGACATAAACTCACCAGTTCAACACGGCATGGCCGGCAAACCGGTCAATATCGCCCTGGGCAGCTCAACCGATCAAATCGTGCAGAAACTGCAATCTGTTGGCATCATTCAACATGGTTCGACTTTTAAGCTTTACATTAAAATCCAAGGCGTTGGATCGCTAATTAAAGCAGGTGATTACTTATTTTCGTCACCGATTGCGCCCAAAGATGTGCTGCAGAAACTCGTGGAAGGAGGAGAGGCTGCAAACAAGCTGACCATCATTGAAGGCTGGACACGCTGGGACATTGCCCATGCCATGGCAGCAATTCCGACATTGAAATTGAAGAACGCGGATCAGGCTCTCACCCTGATGAATGACACGTCATCAATTAAGGACTTGGATCCGAGCGCCACCAGTCTTGAAGGTTACATGTTTCCTGATACCTATTTTGTTCAATCGACGACGACCGCAAAAGAAATTCTAGAAAGCAGTATTGACCATTTTCACCAAGTTTGGAAAAAAGACTTAGCGGAATTGGCAACTTCAAGCAAGCAATCCGCCCACGACGTCGTAACGGTCGCTTCGATCATTGAAACCGAAGCCAAACTTCCTGGCGAAAGACCAATTGTAGCGTCCGTTATATACAACCGACTACGTCAACATATCCCCTTGAGTGTTGATTCAACAATTGTGTATGCATCCAAATTAGCTGGTAAGTGGAAAAACAACGGCATCGTCTATCTCAGTGATGTCAATCGAGATTCGCCATACAACACCAGGAAGGTGGCAGGATTGCCTCCGGGACCTGTGAGTAATCCTGGCTTGTCTTCACTTAAAGCGGCTTTGGAGCCTGCTAATACGGGGTTCATTTATTATGTGCGCGATCCTTCTCGCGATGACGGCGCTCACAACTTTTATGTTGATGCGGCCGGATTTGAAACTGGGGTTCAAGCGCTGAGAAATTGGGAGCGACTGCATCGAGGTGTCTCTGGCAAACCTGCGACTACGACTAAACCGGCTGCAGCTGTGGTTTCCAAGCCTGCGACTCCAGTTAAACCTGCTAACGCCGCGGTCACTAAGCCTGTTGCACAGGCTCCGATTAAACACACAGCGGCACCAGTGGTGGCACCAGCACATTCGAAATCACATTCATCCGAAACTTCTAACTCAAAGAAGGCTGACACCAAAACTCATTCTGGTGCGAAACACGCAACGGTGGTGCACAAGCCACAACCCGCGATAAAGCCCAAAGCGCAAACACACAAGCCGGCACAAAAATCCAAATCGAAAACGACGGCACAGTCTAAACATAAGATGACAAAGCACCAGAAGACAGCACATAATAGAAAATAAACTTAGCGCAGCTCATAGAAGTAATTCTGAGCAGGATCAAGGCACCACATATAGTGCTCATCTACACAGATTACGGATTTGCAATATCTGCACTATTTGGTATTGTGTGCAATACATAGTAAATTTGGACTGGAAATCTGCGATACTTTGATGTTTCATGCCTTTTCCTGTGAGATGACGACGATGATAGAATCTCTGCAAGAACAAGAGCGCGAGCAGCTGGTCAAGTTTTTGAAAGAAAGCTCCATCCTGCGCTTGATCGACGACAGAATTATCCACGGGCTCAGCCTCAGCCTGGTGGAAAAACATTGTGGACCAGGGCACATCGTTTTCCGTGAAGGCGATTCTGGCGACGGCCTGTACATTATCAAGCAGGGTTCTGTGGAAGTGAAGCGTAACGCCGATGCCAAGCCTATCGCTTACCTCACTGCGGGCGAATGCTTCGGTGAAATGTCCCTGATTAACAATCAACCTCGCACCGCGACGATTCGAGTGCCCGAAGAAGCGGTAATACTTAAGCTTTCCAAGCGTGCCTCCCTGGATTTGAAGTCTAAATTTCCGCTCCTCTCCGATGAGCTGGAGCGTCTAGCTGAAAAACGCGACGGTAAAATAGCCTTTAAAGCGCCAGGACTGGAGGGCAACACTGCATTTTTTGATCTGCCCACTGTTATCCAAGCGGTTGCTTCCTCGCGCCAATCCGGAACCTTAAACATCTTCGCTACTCATGCGAATCCCGGAGCCAAGCTGGTTTTCGATAGGGGCAATCTGGTCTCCACGAAGTTCAAGCATCTGTCGGGCGACCACGCGGTATTTGAACTGCTTGGTCTTCAAGATCCTGCTGACTTCGCCTTTGAAAGATCTTTGGACTTGGATACACAAGCACCGGAGTCGACGTTAGAGAGACCGATTGAAAGACTTCTAGTAGAAGGCGCGAGACGCTCGGACGAAATGCCTAAGCTCTTTGAAAAGGTAGGCAGCACTGAAACGACGTTTACGACTGCTCCGCACATGCCAAAGTGGAAAGAGTTACCGAGCGAACAAATGCAAACGCTTGCTCCTAAAATCTGGAAGCTTATCGAATTGGATTTATCTGTCGAAGAGATTTTGCCACTGCTCCCGATCGACAGCTACACCTTGCTGCAAGCACTTGCGGAGATGATTTCACTTGGGTTAATCCAGCCGGTAGCTGTGGAAATTCACACTCCTCCGACTGCTGTAGATGAAGCCGCTTACAGAAGAGGTGATACGGCAGAAATTGATTTGCGCCGCATACTCAAACAGTCCACCAAATTAGCGCGAACTTTGTATGCATTGAATATGGTGGCATCGAATCTATCGAACATCGTTGACACTAGCACTGTACAAGCGTGTCTGGACGAGGCTCTGCGCGATACGACTCGAAAATATCCTCAGCTTGCCTGCCTAAAAGTACACGCGGGTGGAAAGACATTGGATGTGCGCGGAGCTTCATCTGAACTTTCCAGCAGGGTCAATTCAGCGGACGCGTTGATGATGCTAACGAATAGGTTTCTTCAACTCATGGGCGAAAGGCAAACACCAAATCAGCTTGCCGTCTAGTTTACGCTTCCGCTTCGAGCGGCTGAGGCATTAAAAATCGGCGCTCTTCGGAGCTCGAGGGAATGGAATCACGTCTCGAATGTTACTCATGCCGGTGGCGAATTGTACGGTGCGTTCAAGACCCAGACCGAAACCGGCGTGCGGGACTGTACCAAATCGGCGAAGATCGAGATACCACCAATATTCCTCAGTGTCGAGTCCAGCATCCTTCATCCGTTGTTCGAGCACATCCAACCGTTCCTCTCTTTGACTGCCGCCAATAATCTCTCCGACTTTAGGAACGAGAACGTCCATGGCACGAACGGTTTTATTGTCATCGTTGAGGCGCATGTAGAACGCTTTGATGTCCTTAGGATAATCAAAGACGATCACTGGTTTCTTGAATTTTTTCTCGGTCAGATAACGCTCGTGCTCTGACTGCAAATCAATGCCCCAAGAAACAGGAAACTCAAAAGTTTCTCCACATTTCAATAGAACATCCACAGCCTCAGCGTAGCTGAGGCGCACGAAGTCACTTTCAACAATTCCCTTCAACGTTTCGATTACAGTTTTATCGATACGCTCGTTGAAAAATTGCATGTCCGTGCCGCAATTTGTCAGGACATCGTTGAAGATGGTTTTTAAAAACTCTTCAGCAACACTCATATTACCTTCGAGGTTGCAAAATGCCATTTCAGGCTCAATCATCCAAAACTCCGACAGATGCCTAGAAGTGTTCGAATTCTCGGCGCGGAAAGTTGGACCAAACGTATAGACGTTTGTTAGAGCAGTTGCATAAATCTCAGCTTCAAGCTGTCCACTGACAGTAAGATTAGTCGGCCGCCCAAAGAAATCCTGTTCAAAGTCAATCGATTTATCTTCCTTGCGCGGAACATCCAGCAAGTCAAAAGTTGTCACCTTGAACATCTGTCCGGCGCCTTCGCAGTCACTTCCCGTGATAATCGGGGCATGCACGTAAATAAAACCGCGTGACTGAAAGAAATTGTGAATTGATTTGCAGATTTCATTTCGTACTCGAGCGACTGCACCAAAAGTGTTAGTGCGTGGACGCAAGTGCGCGATCGTGCGCAGGAACTCCATCGAAGTTCCCTTCTTCTGCAGCGGATAAGTGAGCGGATCGGCATAACCAAACACTTTCACACTATCTGCTTTAATTTCTGTAGCCTGTTCTTTTCCCGGTGAGGCCACAACGGTGCCTTCGATCTCAACGCTGCTGCCGATACCAATCTTTAGGATTTCGCTTTCGTAATTCGGTAACTTAGCTTCGGCCAAGACCTGAACATTTTTGAGCGTCGAGCCGTCGTTAATTTCCAGGAAAGAAAAGCCAGCCTTTGAATCCCGTCGCGTTCTAACCCAGCCGCAGAGCCGGATTGATTTGCCAATGCTCTCTGCATTTAACGCATCTAAGACTTTAGTTTGATTCAATTCCCCAAGTTTGGTGCTCATATGTTCTCCGTCAATTCATTCAACTTACTTCTTTCGTATGAAGAAAACGCCATCACGTATAGTCAGCAAAACTTTGTCGACACGATCATCTGCTGCAACGTAATCATTGAGTGCATCGATCGCCTTATCATCAGCCGTCTGAGGGTTGAGAACAGCTCCGCTCCAGAGCACGTTGTCGACCAAAATAATGCCACCACTTTTCATTTTGGGCAGCACAGCATCGTAATAGTTTTTGTAATTCGTTTTATCGGCATCAATAAATACCAGATCAAAAGGTCCATCCAGCTTTTCGAGAGAAACCAAAGCTGGTCCTTCCTTGACGGTAATCTTCTTACCGTGTGCGCTTTTGGCAAAATATTTGCGAGCCATCTCGATACATTTGGGATCAATCTCCAGGGTTACCAGTTTTCCATCCGCGGGTAATCCTTCAGCCATAGAGAGCGCTGAATAACCAGTGAACATTCCGATCTCTAAAACAGACTTAGCGCCAGAGACCTGAACCATGAGCCGCAAGAATGAACCTTCCAGAGGTCCAGTCAGCATCTGCGGATATTCCATTACTTCGTAAGTTTCTTTCAGCAATTCGTTAAGAAGCGCGTTAGGGGGCTGCGTCTTCGACGCCGCATATTCTTCGATACCCGGTTTAGTCAATGTCAACATAGCAAACACCTCCACCAGCAGCCAGACCTAAATTTATAGCAGATACGAAAAGCCAGTCCTTTAAGCTGAGGCGCTCCGCATCCAAGTTTTACGTAATTAGCAGTGGAAGCTTTTCCAGAAGCTATCCACTTCACTAATCACGAGCTTCCTCTAAGGAGACGGCGAAAGAGAATATCTGAGTTTGCGATACATAAGACAACATTTGCATCTTAGAAAGCCCAAAAACTAATGACATCTTTAAATTGAGAAAATAAGGGTGCGCGGTAGACTATGAGTGACTTAGACTATCCATACTCAAGTTCACCCCTCAAAGCAGTTAGTTACTTATCAGGGAAATGCAAAAAGTGGATACGATTGGAATCATTGGTGGCATGGGACCGGTTGCCACTAACCGCCTGAGCGAACTCATAACAGGATTAACACCCGCGACATCTGACCAGGCTCACATTCCGGTAATTACTTTCAATAACTCAGCCATTCCAAGCAGAGTTGACGCGATATTCGAGGGCGGTGTGTCGCCTCTACCTGAATTGATTCGCACTGCCCGCATTTTGCAGACTGCGGGAGCCGATTTCCTGATCATGCCTTGCAACACTGCCCACTACTACTTCGACGACATACAGGCCTCCGTTGACATACCAATTCTAAATATGATCGAAGAAACAGTTCGCCAGATTGTAAACGAACTCTCAGAAATCGAAGCGATCGGACTTCTAGGCTCGACGCCAACCCTTGAATGCGGCTTGTTTCATCGATATCTCTTGAAGTATGGGAAGAAAGTGGTTGTGCCTGATTCAAGTGTGCAGGAAGAATTAGTCATGGCTTCAATTTTTGGAGAACACGGCATCAAGGCTGGCTACCGAGATCAGCCTCAAGCCCAGCTATTAGAAGCCGGACATCATCTAATCGCAAAGGGGTCCGAAGCGATTATTGCCGCATGCACCGAGGTTTCCTTGGTTTTGAAAAATGGAGACCTGTCTGTCGCAGTGCTTGATCCTCTAAGAGTAATTGCAGAGTTGGCAGTAAAACGCTCATTAATCGGCAAACTAAAAACTACCCGAGAATTGCAGTGCGTAGCCTCTGCATAACAACAGCGATGGTCCCATGAGCATAATATTGATGACTATGGCGGAAGATGTGGCGGAGACTTCGGCCGCTAACTTTGGCATTCGCTACCCGGTAGATGAGCATGATTGCCTGCACTTTGCGCTATCACTAAAAGAGTTAGACCATCAAGTCTACTTCGTTAATTGGATGGATCTGGGCGCCAGCGAATTCGAGAGAATGTTCAGTTACAACCGTTCAGAATTTGTGCGCCCTGTAAATATCCGCGACATGGACATGATCTTTGTCTACAAAATGGAAGGATTCTATGCAGATGTGAATCGCTTCAATCGAATGCTGGACAGGTTTGCCGACGCGAATGTAATCAATGACGTTGCCACGATCCGACATAATTTGGCTAAGAGTTATCTCTGGCAACTTGAAGAAAAAGGGGTTCGCACCATACCGTCCTATCGAATAAACGAAGTACGCAATCGAATCGATCAAGGCGAAAGTTTTGTCATCAAGCCTTTGAAAGGTGAGCGCGGTAAGGGAATATTTCTAGCGCACTCAAATGCAGAATTAGCCACAATAAGCGATGAAGAAGATCAATACTTCGCACAAGAATTTATGCCGAGCATACGAGATGGCGAAAGAAGTCTTGTTTTTCTCGGCCACGAATATCAGCACGCAGTCATTAAACATCCGTCTGCGAAAAACACAACGGAGTTTCGATGCAATGAGTCGCTAGGTGGTACCGTCGCAATTTACGAACCAACAAATAAGGAAATCGATTTTTGCCAGAACGTGTTGAAAACTTACGAAGATCTGGGCTATCCAGTGCACTTTAGTCGCGTTGATGTGATAGGTTCCAGCGCGGGTCCGGTGCTCCTCGAAGCAGAACTGCTCAACCCATCTATTTACGCGAACTACTCTAGAAAAGGAAAGCAATTCGGTGATCGAATTGCCAAATACTTCGATCAATTCATGCGCGCCAGACAAAAGGCATCACGGCTGTGAAAAAAGTTCTGCTCTTGAGTCCAACTTCCAGAGAGCGCAGGCACTTGCCGTCGGTGGCTAAGCAGCTAGGTTGCGAGATTATTTACGATAATTTTGACGAGGATTACTTCGACAATTTTCTCGGAGAAAATCCGGATTTCAAAATAGAGACACTGGACATACTGGAACTGATTGAATCCACCGTCAACAAATACAAGAATGCAAATTTAGCCGGCGTCACTTCAGGGGTTGGATATCCAGGCATGTCAGCATCAAGCATTATAGCCAGGAAGCTGAATTTGCCTGGACCTTCACCAGAAGCAATAATGCTCTGCGAACACAAATATTACTCGCGACTCTATCAAAAACAGTTTGTGCCGGAAGCCACTCCAGATTTTCATTTGATAGATCCGCAAGACAGTGCCACTTTCAACGGTATCATCGGATTCCCCTCATTTCTCAAGCCGGTGAAGTCGTGCATGTCTAAAAATGCCAATCGTGTGACCAGCGAACAGCAGCTGCGCCAGCTAGTGGACACATCCTTGCTGCCAGATCAATTTATCAAACCATTCAATGATATGTTGCGTGCCTATACTAAATTCCAGCAGCATGCGACCTGCCTGCTTCAAGAGAGTCTTCTGAGCGGTGCTCAAGTTTCGTTGGAAGGCTATGTCTTTAACAACCAAGTTAAAGTAATGGGCGTTGTCGACGCTGTCATGTTCCCTGGCACACTCTCCTTCAAGCGATGGCAGTACCCAAGCCGTCTAAGGCCAGATGTACTGGATCGAATGACGGATATTGCCACACGTTTTTTTACTGGCATTGGCTATGACAATGCTCTCTTTAACATGGAACTCTTTTACGATATCGAAACTGACCGTATCAGTATCATAGAAATAAACCCCAAGATCGCCTCTCAGTTTCCGAAGTTGTTTGAAAAGGTAGATGGCTACAGCACGTTCAAAACCCTGTTGGAAGTAGCCATGGGGCAGGAACCAACGACTTTGCACCGAAAAGGCAAATACGCTGTTTCGGCAAGTTGCGTGCTCCGCATATTTGAGGATCAGAAAGTTCTCGCCATACCAACTGACGAGCAAATCAACGCTGTTATGAAAAAGTTTCCAGATACAATAGTGCAAATTTACGCCCGACCGGGGAAACGGTTGTCCGACGAAGTGCAGGATCCAATGAGCTATAGGTACGGTTTGATCGATCTTGGCGCGCAAAGCGAATCAGAACTTGAAGAAAAATTTGAAGTTTGCAAACAGATGCTCAAGTTTGATTTCGAGCCGGTGGACTCTCGAGTTAAGGTCTGAGCGACGCAGTTCATTTCTAAAGCTGATTGAGAATTTGCAGAAATGAATCGACCATCGGTTTGCGAAAATCCAAAAGTAGATCCTTTTCCTGAAAGTAAGTAAACACAGTTCCACAGCCATTAATTTCATTTATCATCGGACCGATGAAGTCGATAGAGCCAACCTTCAAATCCGAAAGCTTTAAGAGATTTTCTACAGCAGCGCGATCGCGCGCATATCCCTCTGTTTGCTCGTCGTATAAATAACCTTTTTCATTTCCATGGGTTTCCCAGGGCACCCGCCGTCCAAACAATAATCTGGCGCCGACCACCTTTCCGCCAGCGATCCAAAATCGTTTTTCGGATGGTGACGGTGCGTAATCTTGAAAACAATAATCCTTCAACGATGTATAAGGAGCATCCTCGCTCAATTCTTTCTTGAAGGCATCAACATCGTCATCGCTGCCTAATTTCTTAGTCCCCATCATGGCACCGCCCCAAGAAAGCTTGGCGACGATGACATCTTTCAACTGCCGCAGTTGACGAACTTCGTCGATATTTTGCAAATCCACAGTCGGAATCACACCTGTTTTGTTAGCATCCAGCGTGGAGAACCAGCTCTTCAGAGTTCTCTTCTCCGCGAGCGGCTCGTTAACAATCAAATCGACGTTGTGGTTCGACAAGTGGTGCATGTGCAAATCGACTTGGCTCCTGAAAAAATCGATTCTTTTTTTAAAACCAAGAGCTCTAGCGTCCAGCCAGTAACCGTCGCTGTATACAATCCACAAATCTGCTTTCGGCGCCACCATGCCGATTTCTTCGAATTTTCCATACTTAATTCGTTTATAGGCGCGGACTTTCTTTGAACTGAAGTCATAGTCGCCAACAGTGGCCACCGTCAAATCAGTCGTTTTGTCCAATGCTGACACCAGGCTCCTGACTGTAGGAAACCACTTCCCATCAATCAAACCGGGATTGATGGTGATTAGAACTCGCTTTTTTTTGATCGCCATAGTGATGTCAGCAAGCAGCCATTTTGTTAGCGTATCGTATTACAATCGCCGCAAGGTAGTACAATCGCCCTTAGAGACAAGCATGGTTCGGCTGCGCCTCCATTGACAGCCCAGGCGGTATGAATCCAACTCGCGCAGATCAAATTGGTCCTCTGGACATGTTCAAGATAGGCATTGGCCCTTCCAGTTCACATACTGTGGGACCGATGATCGCGGCGCTGGAGTTCAGAAAATATGTCCTTACCAAGCTGTCTGAAAGCGCGCCAACTAAAGATCTAAAACTGAAAGTGGAGTTGTTCGGCAGCCTTTCGGCGACCGGCCGAGGTCATGCCACAGACGGCGCTATATGTGCCGGCTTGATCGGTTTGCATCCAAAATCTGCTGAACCTGAACAAATTTGGGCAGCGATGCCGGATCTCGAAACTCGACCCGTCGTTGAACTGGGGCAGCATCAAGCTCAATTTGTGCCTGCAGAAGACATTCTTTGGCAAGGCTGGTTTTTAGATGATGGACCTTTGCCGCATCCCAACACAATTCGCTTTCGTTTGTGGAACGCAGACAAAATCGTCGCCGAAGAGATCATTTTGTCGGTTGGTGGTGGATTCGTTGAACCAGTGGATCCCTCAACGGGTCTTAGACGCATTCCGCAGGCAAGCGACGTGCAAAAATCCGTACCGTACCCTTTCAACAGCGCCGCCGAGTTTGTTGAACAATGCACCAAACATGACATTCCACTCTGGCAAGTTGTAATTGAAAATGAAGCTGCCAAAGGAATGGATGAAGACACTCTTCGCAAAAACCTTGCGGATATTTTGCGCACATTCGACAAATGCATCGAAGCAGGTCTAAGGACTGATGGCATTTTGCCCGGCGGACTGAACGTGAAACGCCGAGCCAAAGCCTTATACGAACTAATGAAAGCAGGCAAAGCGCCGGGATGGAATGGTAGCGACTTGCGCCCATCGGTTTTTGCCATGGCTGTTAACGAAGAAAATGCAGCAGGCGGCCGTGTCGTCACAGCACCGACCAATGGTTCTTCAGGACTGATCCCTGCGGTATGGCGCACACTTCAAGAAACCAATAATCTTTCAGACGAAGTTTTGCAGAATGGATTGATGGTTGCCTCCGTAATTGGTGCCCTGGTCAAAACACATGCCTCCATAAGTGGTGCAGAGGTCGGTTGCCAGGGAGAGGTTGGCACCTCCTGCGCCATGGCCGCGGCTGGGGCTACAGCGATGCTAGGTGGCACGCCGAGCCAAATTGAGAATGCCGCTGAAATTGGAATTGAACATCATTTAGGCATGACCTGCGACCCAATTATGGGACTGGTACAAGTTCCTTGCATAGAAAGGAACGCAATGGGTGCCGTTAAGGCCCTTAATGCCACCATGCTGTCGCTCGCTTCGGACGGAGAGCATTTGGTTAGCCTCGATCGGGCCCTCGAAGTAATGAAGCAGACTGGATTGGATATGAATCAAAAATACAAGGAAACCGCGACGGGCGGTCTGGCGCTAGGTTAGCAGCCTTACCGGAGCTGATTTTAAAATATTTTTGCTTTTCCCAAAAATTTCACTTGACATCTTATTTTTTTGCTATTACTCTTGATCTACCGTAGGAGTATTCTCTCCTTCCCCCGCCTGCCCCCTTCCCAGCGACTCAGCGCCTATACCATTAGTTTCACGCGTTGGAATATCCGACGGTATTCGCGCGGAACGATTTTGAAAACATGGAATCTCTTATGACACCAGATCATGGCGAAGACCGCCTCTTAGACGTTCAGTCACCCTTATGCGGGCAAGATTTAAATCTGGGCACCCGCATTGATCGAAACGGGCAAACCACTTATCACGTTGTCTGCAGCGATCGACGAGTTGGCGTTTTCCTAGAAAAAATCTATGACAAAGATCACAAGCTGATTCGCCTGCAAAAGCGCTCCAGAGACAGCCGATCTGAAACATTTTTTGATACCGTTAACGGTGCGATCACTCACATATTCGAGACATCGACGTTGCCAGATGGCGACACTCTTACTAAGAACATTGTCTACTTAGACTCAGAAAGATCGAGCGAAGACGTGATTGTTGTCGCACCAAACGGCGAATTGGTGCGCCGCGTCGAGCGTGAGGTTGTGGGCTTGCGCACCGTATTCCAGGGACAAACTGAATACAATGCCGACGGCACTCCCGCCACCACGGTAAATCATCGCATGGACCCGGCAACTGGCAACTTGATCCACCGTGAACAGATTCAATGGCTCTGCGAGCAGCAGCGCTCACTGACCGAAGATTTCTTTTTCGACGGTGTGGGCAACCTTGTCAAATACAATAAAGTTCTCTACAACGCCAAAAGCGGTCCACTTCTTGAAGAGATGCAAGAATACGATCCCGCCAATCATGCTGTCTTGAAACGAGAAATCAAAGGCTATAGTTTAAATGGCAGACAAAACTGCATTGACACACTGACATTTAAGTCTGATGGACAAATTGCCGAAAGACATTCCACTTTTTTTGACGAGCAAGGAAATACAATCGGATCCCGAGACTGTGTATGACGTTGGGCAAAGGGGAAAACTTCAAACAACAAACTGCCAAACTACAAAGGTATTACCGTTTGGACCTAGACGAAAATTCAAGCTTTCCTCTATGCTTGGTTGTGGAAGTTGTGGCTTTCATGGAGTCTAATGAGCAACAGTGAACGCTGATTGGTATCAATATCAAATAGCCGGAGAAGAAGCTCTGCAGGAGGGTGATTACGCTTGCGCCGAGACAATGTGGCTGGCAGCGTATGAGCAAGCCAAGAAGTTCAAGAAATTTGACGCACGCTTTGCTGTCACTCTGGAAGGCCTCGGAGAAGCACTTTGGCATCAGGGCAAATATTCGGAAGCAACTGCCCTCTGCGAACAAGTCTTGGAGATTTTTAAAATCACCAGAGGCATCGATCACCCAGACGTAGGTGTGACTGCAAACAATTTGGCAATGTTGTACAAAGCTCAGGGGAAATATGAGCAAGCCGAGATGCTATATCAACGGGCGATAGAAATCATGACCCGCTCGCTGGGACCCGAACATCCTGACGTTCATTACCTGCTTACCAACTACAAAGATTTGCTCCGCATAATGGGTCGATCGTCCGCGTTAGAATCGAAAGCGTCGTCTCCGGTTACCGCCGAACAGTTAACGAAGTCAGGACAATATCAGACGATTTCGATCAAGCCGGAAGAAAAGCTCATTGACACAATGTCTCAAGACCGACTGATGCCAGCCCAACTTGGCGAGACGACGTGGGCGCAATATCGGCAGTCGGCGGAAAACGCTCTGATCGTCGGCGATTTTGCAAAAGCTGAAGAGATGTGGCATGGTGCCATGAAGCGAGCCGACAATTTCAAAGAGAGTGATCCCCGCTTAACGATTACTCTGGAAAGTTTGGCCGAAGTGCTTTGGAAACAGGGCAAGTACGCCGACGCGGAAGTTCTATGCAGACGCACCATGCAGATCTATGAAGATACTCTGGGCATGGCGCATCCAGACGTCGGGATCATCGCCAACAATTTGGCCATGCTTTATCATGCGCAGAGAAAATATGCTCAAGCTGAGCCTCTCTACAAACGCGCTCTGCCGATTAGAACACAAGCTCTGGGCGCGGATCATCCGGCCGTGACCAATTTGATTTCAAACTACCAGAACCTTCTTAGAGCAACAGGGCGATCTGCTGAAGCTGAACGAGTTAAGCACGAAGCGCACAGCATCACCTCCGGCAGATGGACAAGGTCTGGCTCATATCAAGCAATGACCATACCTTTGAGCGAGAAGCTTCACGAGATCAATTGAGCACCATCCGTGGTATGGATTCAAACTACAGGCGTTGGTCTAGTCAGGATTTAAATTTAAGTATGGTGGACTCGCCGCGCTTGCTGCGATTTTTTGCTGCATTTGCAGCGCCCAGGAGAGTGCCTAAATCTGCGCAATCGCCAGGAAGGCTGGCAATGCCCATGGCGATTGCGACATCATCTTCTACTTGAGCTCCATCCAGATTAGCGCGCACTAGCAGGTCGACCACGCTCTGAGCCATAAGATTGGCCGAGTCTGAAGTGGTGTGGGGCAAGAGAATCGCATATTCCAAAGCTTGAAAATGACCGACAACATCGAAACGATTTAGAATCGAACCAATTATTTTTCCCATCCTACCAATTGCTGTGTTGGATAGAGGCTGATAGCCAGTCTGTTTGTTCACTAGAACATCAAAGACGATCACAGAGAACGGTAATTTCGTTTGAGCGTAGCGAGCGTATTCCTGTTCCAAAAAATACAAAAAACAGGGGTAACTGAAGATACCAGTTTCGGCCCGCACCATTCCTTGGAGCGCGTGTTGTATTACTAGCGGATCAACGCCAATAGACTCGAGATTAGCTCGCTTCGCGGATGCAGGCTGAACATTGGAAACAACTACGAGTTGGGATGTGACCAAATTGAAAAGAATTGGCAGCCATTGCGCTCTAGTCATCGGCTTGCTGCGCAAAATATCAAGAAGAGTGCTGACCTCATCTATTCTGTTATAAAAATCCTTCTGTGCCTGAAGCTTGATAGGCAGCGCATCGGCCAGTTGAAGTTCAAATTCGGATTCCTGCAAGTCGGGAAACTTGCGGCTAAGATACGACTCCATCTTGAGACCGCTTTTCGTTGTCAGATGTTGATTGTAATCAATCAAGGTGACCCCTTCCATTAGCATGGCATCAAGTCTTCTAACAACAGTGTGCTCGGTAGGTCGTTCGTCGGGATGAAAGCCAAAGGCACCATTTTCCCAAAGCAAAGCTTCGATGATCACATCGTCGCCTTTCAGATCAGCCGTTGTAGCGTGAATGGGCACACCGTCTTCAAGATATATATCAACGGAATCTGTTCTGTGGCGAATCGACAGACGACCCGTTTTCTTACTCATGGCAATGGTTTGCAATAAACTTGGCAAATCAAATTCAGATAGTTCACCTGATAAGTTGAAACCTGCATGCTCCGCTGAAATATGATGAGCAGGCTTTGCCACTTGATGTGGTGACACTGGCACCGCGACACTTGCTGTACCTGAAACGGGTTGTGCAGGCTGAGCATAGTTGCCTTGCATAATGTCCTTCGTAGCTTGTTGTCCACCACACTCGGATATCGCCAGATTGAAAATCAAGCCAACATCACCTGAATTGTGAGTCCAAAGCAGAAAAGTTCTTGGTTCTTTGCCGGTGCGTAAAGTCCATTCCGGATCACCTTTTAATTTGGCAGTGACAGAAATGCTGTGGTACTTCTCGCCGTCGAGCCAGGGAAGCTGAACAATGCTGTCTAGCTTTTCTTCAGCCATTTGCAAAAGATTGACGAAGTCTTCGTAGACAGGAAGACTGTTGATTGGTTGCAGCTTTATCAGCGTTTTTGACTTGTTAGGTCTGTACATGACCCTACCGTAACCCCGTGTACACCACTGACTTCATGCCCCGCCTTGAATACCTGTAACCTTATTTAAGCGCTCCGTCGCCTTCAGTACCTTCGGCTCCTCCGCGCAAACCCGCTCACTGCGCGCGTACATGCCGCGTCATCACTTATTAAGCGCTCTGTCGCCTTCAGTACTTCGGCTCCTCCGCGCAAACCCGCTCACTGCGCGCGTACATGCCGCGCTTCATTCGCTGCTTCGTCGTTAAGACCAAACATCCAATGAGTCGAGAAAGCGCGTTGCCTGTGCGGAGAAAACGCGCTTCGGTTTGCCCACAACGCAAACACAGAACATTCGCTTATTCTGTTGGTCTAGGTACAGACGTAGTCGGAAAACATCCTTACTGTTGCCGAAAGTGCCTTCTGCGACTCTTCCAGGATATGCCCCGCCGCGTAATGAGAGCGGTGTTTTGCTTGAAACAACACCACCGAATTTGCCTGCAATTGAGTCACACTGGGAATCTAAAAACTTTTGAATTTCAATTGGATCGATTGTATCTACAGAGCCTGCGACCAAGTCGTTGTTAGATTGTCCTGAGCGTCCACGGGACTGTGACTGTGCGGTCGCGAAGGTCAGGGCAAACTCTTCAGTATTTACTTTGGGAATTTGTGTGCTGTTCAAGTTCAAAGTTGATGCGGCAATATTTTCAGCCCAACTAGAGGCGTAATAGCCCAAATCCTGATCGGCGACGAAAAAATGAGGCAGCGGCAGCGGGCTTCGGTGTAGCCAAGCGTTGTTATTGTCTAGAATGCCTGGCTTACCAGGGAAAGATACTCGAAAATTACCTTTGGGTGGCACAAAGGCAATTAGTTGTTCCTTCTCAACTGAATGACTCGAACCAGTTAAGACTGAGAGAAATTCGAAAACTTTGGACTTATCTGCGCCAGGTCTGAGCACAGTGCAAAAGAGCACAACCAATGCACCTACAAAAAGAAGAAAGAGAATTGCACGCATGCTTTAATTATAGGCGGAGAAAAAAGCGGCAATTACCTTTCATTTAACGCTTCTCAAGTAGTAAATCATTTCCCAAGCTATAATCGCGAACTGACTGACCTAGGGCACAAATGCTTACCATTGAAAAAGATTTAAAGGCCACTGTTGCTGCAGTGCCTGAAGAGCGATCTCAGTTAGGTAAATGGCGCCCGGCCTGGCTGCTTTTGTTGGCTGCTAACGGGGTCTGTTGCGTAGTCGTTTGGGCAAACACATTAGCCGCTGACAATGTTCGCCAAATCTTAGCCGGCACTTTAGCGGCGCTGAGCGCCTTTTTGATTTGGAAAAAGAGCGCTTCTCCAAACGATAAGCCAAGTCAAGTTGGAGCACTAGCTTTAACCGCGGTGTGCTTGGTGGTTTTCGCCAGTGGTTATCTTCACATTACTCGAATTTATCTGCTCGCCAACATTGCCCTGCTTGCAACTTTTGTATGGGCAATTTATGGTCTAGACCGCTCCAAGAAATTTGGACCACCAGCCTTTCTGGCTTTGTTTACGCTTCCTGATTTACCGGAAGAATTCCGAGCCTATCTATTTATCCCATTGCAACACTTGTGCACGTTTACTGCTGCTGAAACGGCCAAGCTCTTTATTCCCATAACTTATTCAGGGCATCTGTTTGTAGTTAATGGACACAAGTTTGATGTGGCACCATCATGCAGTGGGCTCGGAATGTGGGCTTGTTTCTTGTTTGCGTTCGCAATTTGGCAGACATTTAAATCATACAAACCAAGCGCCTATGTGGTTGCATTTCTGATGGATCCAATTCTAACCATCGCACTAAATACGGTGCGGATAGCATTAACGGCAATCGTCGCCTATTATCACTCGGTCAAAATGGCATTAGCCATCCATTCAAATCTTGAATTCGTCTTAGTTCCGCTTGGGCTCCTGATTTTATGGAAAGTGGGAGAACGTTTTGCAGAAACAAAATAACACTGGTTACTTCCTGAAAATTGCCATCACCCTTGGTCTTTGTATCGCCACATTCGGGTCGTATACATTGGCAAACGCCATGATCAACACCCATGCTGCCAGCTTGCAACCAATGGGCTTTCCCACGGCAATTGGGGATTGGTCCAAGGTGGAGTCTGATTTCGACACAGTCAAACCTGATGTTATTGCGCATCGATTCAAAGATAAAAATGGATATAACGTCGACTTAGTACTTAGGAGAAATCCAGCCAACGCCGTGCTGCACGATCTGACTAGCTGTTTGATCAACGCGCAAGCATCCGCAAAAGTTGTGGGTCAAGAAAAGATAGCGACAAAAAAAGGGCTTATTGATGCTTCGATCGTTGAATACACCTTATCGGGAGAACCAAGCGTGGCCTTGATGTGGTTTCAAGCAGGAAACCAAAGCGCGAGCGACCGATGGTCTTGGCGTGCACTCTCGGCGACTTCAGCAAGCGTGCGCGACGCTCCGGCAATCTACCAAGCTGAACTATCAGTAAAAAATTGCGCCGACAGAAAATCTCTATTAACCAACTTAGAACGTCTGGCAGTGCCTGTTTTCGAAGAAATAGCGAAATACTAGCGGAGGGCCAGTTCCGGTTCTTCAACAAAGGCAAATGTTGGAGAAGACTTCCGCCGCGGTTTCAAATAAGCGAGCAAAGATGTTCTATTGAATGGTTCTCTGAAACGCCAAATGTAGGCATCGAGAAAGTAATGAGCGAGCGTAAATCCGTTCACGACTCCAGCTACAAGACGCACTTGCCAGGAGTGTGGATTGATTCCGGTCCCTTCTAATAAATCAACTGGCATTGCCAGTACCGCATATAAAATGCCGACAGCGCAAAACAGCAAAAGCGGACGCTGCCAAGCTAAGGCTTGCTTGTTTTTCTGATCCGAATATTTGCGAGAAACCAAAATTCCGTTCAGTCCAACATACTGAAACCAGTGCATCACCAGGGCAACAAACAAACCCTGGTTGTAATCCTTGGAAAAAGCAAATGGTGCCAGGGCTAAGATCGACAGCGCCCAAAAAGCTAAAGCCGGTGCATTGAGCGATTTGCCCTCTCGAACTTGCTGAACCAGACTCTTCCCGTACCGCAACAAGAGATACCCGAGTTCGATGGCGGTTATAAAAATGACCAGGTGGACAGCCATGGCAACCGGTCCATCTTGTTTCAATACACCATTTAAAAAGAGAAAACTAAACATAGCCGAAGCGGTTTGCACACTGCCTACTTCAACGTCACGCTCGACAACAGCTTCATTTAGATCGTGGTTGTGGTAAAGCAAAAGAATGCCAACATTTTGCTTAGCGATGTGTTGAATGGTCCACAAAACAAAAACAAAAAAGAAAACCGGAGGCGAGAAAAAGAAACAGCCGGTGCTTAGCACCACAATCGCAAGCGGCAGGATAATTGCCCACCAAATATTTTTTGCGACCGTGTAATGAGTTCGATTAGTTCGATCGAAGTAGTGGAACCAGGTTACACCCTGATGGAACGGAGCCAAACCAAAACCTTGTAACAGTAGAAGTGAAAGGATGGGAGAGTTGGCGATCGCGTTGTGATGAAACAAGGTAGTCAATAATAGTGCCAGAAGAACGGGCAAAAAAAAGAACGCCAGATCATTTCTAGCGCTTGAGAGCCAAGGCGAAGTGATTTTAAGGTTGCCCGCGGAAACTCGGTCCATCAGTTGATCCATCACACACGTCAATCGGGGCAGCATTGGTTCGAATTCGCACAGCTTTATCCGCCACTTTACCACTTTGCAATATGCGCGCATTAGCAGGGCATCAGGTAATGGAAGATAGCAAAAATGCGGCGAGCTAACTCACCGCATTTGAAGCTAGATTTCGGACTGCAACTCTACTTCTTCTTGGCCTGATAAACTCGAAGAGCTGCATAAGCTCCCGTAAAACCTGCTGCCAAAGTACTAAGTGTTCCAGCGTCTAATTCAGGTGCACCTTTGACAACAATGCCAGCATATGCTGGCAAAACAAAAACAACCGACATTGCGGTCATATAGAGGATGTATGAAAGCATTGAAGTCTCCTGACTAGTTGCGAAGTGCGATTCTACTTTCTCTTTAATTTGTAGACACGGAAAGCCGCGTAACTTCCGGTGAACGCTGCGGCCAAGCTGCCTAATGTGGAAGCATCCAACTCAGGTGCAGTTACGTTGCCCGCATTAGCAGGAAGCACAAAAATAGTAAGTATGGACGCTAAATATATAAGTTGTGAAAGCATCAAATAACCTCAGAAGTCAGTTCTCAGTGTAGCAACACTATTTATTTCTTTCGTGCTTGATAAGTGCGAAAAGCACCAAAACAACCAGTAACAGCAGCAGCTATTGCAGTCAAGGTGCTGCTATCCAACTCTGGAGCACGCGCAGGAGTTGCTAGCGCTGGAGCTAAACAAACAAGACCGATGAGTACCAA
>PLXC01000078.1:4245-45918 GCA_003151275.1 Candidatus Melainabacteria bacterium | reverse complement strand
ATTATTTTGACGCATTTGTTTCTGCACAATACGGTGCGCTTACCAGAACACGCGATCTGCTTAAACCGAAGGTCTGGGAAGAGCATGCTAGCTGTTTTGTCGCAGATCTCGGATTGCCAGACTTTGCCGCTGTCCTCGACAGAGATCGTTTGGGGAAAGCCTATCAGACAAGTCTGCTGCCTTTGCTTCAACTAGCTGAATTAAATGGGTTCGCGCCCTCGTGGACATTTAAGGAATAAACCTACCCGTGTCCACCGACAGAATACGTGCAGTCGAAAGTGAATTTGACATGGTCGTGCGAAGGAAAGCCATTGCGATTTAGACTGCTCTTCAACACAATGCAACTGGCTATAGGAAGCTATTTGGAAATTTGTTCTCTCTTGAGGATGTCGTTAAATACAACGCTGGGTCTGCCATCGGCATATTTCATGAAAGACTTAACACTGACATCGTCTTTAAAGTCTACCCATCTTGTTCCGTGACCGATTTCGATTAAGTCGGTTAGCTTTCCATTCGACAATGAAGCAAGGAACTTGTCGTCACCCGGTTGTCCATCACGGTCCGGGTAGACCTCAGCTGTTGCTTCGCCTAAATAAATGTCGTCGGGGAAGCCAGCAAGCGTTACGCGTACCTTGATTTTGCCGTTGTCATCTTTTGAAATTGTCAGCTTCTTGATGTGAACGAAACCCTTTGCGTCGGAAACATAGGTGCCAGCGAGATCCTGTACATCGTAAGCAATCGCCGGTAGCGAAAGCCCAGCCATGACTATTGCGGCAACAATGTTTGTGTTAATTCTCATGTGTTTGATATATCCCAGGTTCGTTGGAAGTGATGAGTATAGAGCATCGATCATTTTGTACGAATGTAGAAGAATTCATCGTCAGTGCTCGCTGATGAGAACCCACTTCGCTAGACTTTCATAGGTCTCCATGGAACAAGGCTGACCAGCATTATCCGTCGCCATTGTCGACCAAACTCCGCTTCGGTTTGAATAGGGATGCAGCTGTGAAGGCTCAATGTTCAGGGTGAATTTGTCCGTGCCTTCGGCGTCTTTCAGCGCAATTTGAAAGGAATGGTTCTTGGCGGTTGCAAACTCTAAATCTGCTGGAGAGCCACTGATTTGGAATCTGTAATAAAGGACATCGTCTTTCCAGTGCGTAAAGAAATTCGCCTTGATTCCTGGTATTTGATTGCTAACAGCGGGCCAGCTTTTCTTGGATGCGAGTTTTTTGAAGCGTGTTTCCGATTGCTTAGCGTTTTGTTTTTGGATGTTTTCTTCTTGAGTGCGTATCGAAGTTGCTACCGCTGCAGCTCTATCTTGTGCGTCCAGCATTCTGCTTGCTGATGCGATCGAACGGTGTTCCTCTTCTAGTACCTCTTCGCGAGCTGCTTGTTGTAATTGATACTGTTTGAATTCATGCCATCCAAATACCGCTAAAGCTATTGCCACAAATCCTGATCCCACATATAGTGGCAGCGTGTTTGGTTTCGCAACGGTTGGCGATTCGCTAGATCCATTTTGCTGTTCATGGGTCTTAAGAGCAAAGAACATGGCGCCAGCAAATACCAACGCCAAAGCGCACTGCAGCATCAGCCTAACAAGATCTATCTCTGTTCCGGCTGGAGGGTCAAAAATGAGTGCGTATGTTCTGGATTTCCATGGTGGCATGAGCAGCATGCCAAACAAGGCTAACATGCCTATAACCACTATGCTCTTTTGGTTGCTGTTCATTGAGCGGTCATCTTATGCTGAACTCTCATTTCGTGCCTTGGGCAGTTGCCAATTCGTGGATTAAACTCTGGGAATACTCCACATCGTTTGTTTTGCCGAATCTGCGCGCCGCGCTTGAGATATTTTGTAGGTAGGGAATCAATTTATGGCTACGAGCGGGCAAGGTTGCCTTCTTATTCTGGTATTCACTCCACGCCGCCATGAATACATCTTGAGGCAAATCCGGAAGTTGCTTTTTAATGTAACTCAGATTCATTCTGGTTCGTGGGAGATTTTGAGTGTAAATTGCGACTGCCGCATCGTATTGCGTAGCCGCCTTACTCAAAGCTCCCGTTCTGAAGTAGAGCAGAGCCATCTGTTGATGACATTTCCCAATTACCGGTTCATTCGGTTTCGAGCAAGTTAGCCATAAACTCATTGCCTTCTCGTAGTGCTGGATTGCCTCAGCATAGGAGTGCCGATTAACATGGGCGCAAATGTCACCAAGGCGCAAGTAATCGGAAGCACTATCACAGTTTTGTGCACCTGCTTTGTATTGTCGAATGCCAATCGCTTTCCGATACAACGCCTCAGATTCGTCTAACTTGTTGTCTTCTAAATACAATTCAGCTAAATTCTCCAATCCTGCAGCGAGGACGATCGATTGCGTTCCAAGCAAACCTTCCTTTATCTCCAACGATTTATTGAGATATGTTTCTGCTAATGGTATCAAATCCCGATGCGAACTCAGCCCTTGTTCTTCATTGTCGTTGGGATCTGGCGTGTAGCTTGGATCGTCAGCCAGCTTGCGATAGCACTCGCCCAAATCGTTATAAAGTCTGCCTAAATAAAGCTTGTCTTGATAGGGATTGCTAGTCTCTATCGACGCTTTTTTTAGAAGTTTTTTTGCTGCTTTGTAATCGCCTCTCTTCGAAGCGCGATCGGCTTGTTCCATGTATGCTTCGCCAACAGAATCCAAGCAAGTCCCTGGAATTGCAGCAAAAATTTGCATCGCAGCCGATACCAACATTATTGCAATTCTAGTTTGAGGTCTAAAGTATGATTGGATGTTTTGCACTGAGCTTACCTATTTCGATGGCATTAATCCGATGTTGCCAGAGTTTTGCAAATACTTTGAAAATGATGCCTGCAAATTCCTACCCCCGAACTCGTCCGTTTTTGCAAAGTTACCCGTGCGTTTCAGTATGGATGCGATTTTTACCCTTCTTGTGGGGAAGCCAGCTTCGTCGTAGTATTGAACATCCGAGCTGACGGCGACGAGATTCGTATCTAGTGGCAAAATTTGACGAATTGTTTCTGCCTTTTCCGCGGAGACAATCCGAGCATTTCTTTTGTCTATCCGAATGATGGTGTCGGTTGATTTGAATTGCACTTTGTCCTGGCTTATCCTTACCGGTTGATTCTGCCGAAATACTAAAATTCTTAGAGTAATGGGCGTCTGTTCGGTCTTCGACGCTTGATTATCTGATTTGACTTCCTTGGCATTCAAGCTAGACATTATGTCTTCCGTGCCTTCGAGTAATTTTAGAGGATTCTTTGTAGTCCATATGTCCCCTCTATTATCTGTTTGCCAACCGAATGTTTCTTTTTGCCGCGAAGTCAATTTCGTGGCAGATGAATCTGTAGTTCCGGATTTATCGTCATAGGAATAAATCTGGACTTCATCGACGGTCATCCAATCACCCGCAAGCCATTTAGGTATTTTGAACCAGTCCCCGTCGTCACCGGGCGTACTTGTTTTCTTGTCTTCAAAGGATTGTCCTGCACGAAGGTTTTCTTTGATTGGCTCCAACCGTTCTTTATGCTCAAGTCCACCAAATAATGTTTCAGCCGACGTCGCCATCGGGTGGTAGCAATATAAAGTAAGTGCCAATGGGAAAACAAAGATGCTTAAGCGCATATTCTCACTTGTATGTCGGCTATTAGATTTCGGAGAACTCAAATTTTTGCACCAATGTTAGCGGACTTTTCTAGGCATAACTTTTGAGCCACCACTTTTAGTGGCATGGTTAATCAATTTCATTCCGAAGCGAACTTCTGGTGGTTGCTGGAGCCAACTCTGAAAGTCTTGTTCATAAGATTCGCGTTCTTCTGCACTAAGATTGTTTTTTTGCCGACTGGTCAAAAACTTAAAATCGATGCCAGTCGGAACGCTATCTGGCGCTTTCGAGGAATTTGCTGATGCACTTGATGCGGTTTCATCCTTGTATTTAAAACGTGGGTCTTTTGCAAAATCCGCATCGGATTCAGTGTTCGAATCTAGACTGCTAGCTTCAGTCGCTGCCTGCGCTCCTGAGCGATCTCTGAACGAAGGATCTGGAAGTGGTTCCGATTGCTGCGCGGATGCACCGGCTGGGCTTAGGTCCGAATACTGCGACTGCAGAGGCTCTGTTCTAGCGGCTTGATAACCGGAAACAGGGCGGATTGATGGATATCGATTTCCCACGGAGTTGTTTTGGCGCAAAATTGCGCGATGCATCAGATCTTGCGAATCAAGAAACCGGCTATCAAAAGTCGCATCGATGTCTAAGAGCCCTATTGCATTCGACGGAAGCGCTGAAAATGGAACTGAATCCTGGATCGCTTGCATCGCAGAATCGTCAAAGCTTGGATCTCCAGAAGGTTGCTCCACGCTTAGCTGCAGAACCTCTCCGCTTCGACGAAGTTGCAGGAAAACTTTGGTTTTACGGGGTGTGCTGGTTACTCGAGGAACCCACCGACTCTCAATCGCTTGACGTAGTTGAATCATGTATGGCTTAAGAACTCCGCTCATGGAGTGGTCTGCGTTTAGTAAATCTAAACTCAGTGCAGCATCCCTGCATAGTGCGGGTTGCGACAGCGTACTAATCAAAAATCCCAGGGCAAACAATACCAACTGAAGTTTCGGTTTCAACTTGTGTACCTTAAACGCGAAGGCTATTGTCTCCCATCTGCTCATTGCCAGCAATGATTTTCTCAATGCGCTTTGAATTTGTTTGTATGACAACCCGCTTTTAAGCTGCCTTTTTTCTGTTTGACTTCACTTTGGATTTCTGTACTTCCCAAGGAGGAATTTCATTCCGCGACTTATAGTGAACGCCATGGTCTTTGTTGAGAAGACGATATTGAGTATCGCTCTTGTCGAGCTGGAAAAGCCCGTGTCCATTGGACGACATGGTTCACCTCATCGTTGTTTGCCTGGCGATTAAGAACGCCAAGCAGAAATTTTACCGCGCTTTGGGCGGGCATGCACGCCAATCTATAAGGTGAGCTCAGACGAATGAAAGCCAAAGGTGCTAGTGCTCACGCCGAAATCGACAAACTGGAAACGATGCCAGTTATGGTTACGTTGGCTCATGATTTTTTTTAATACTATTTGAACAACACGAGTGCTGCGAGCACTGCATATGGTGCCGTGCATTACTATTGTCATAAACGCTTGAGCAAATAGGGTCGGATGATAACTAGTCGCGAATTGATGGTGACCGCCAGGATTTAGCTGGAAGAGAGGTAGCACTCTCAAGTGGGGAGTCGTCGCGAGTTCAGATTAATCAGAAGGCACCGAATTTTTTTGATTCCTACCGAGCCAGATTTTCCGAGCATGGTATTGGAACAACAACCTGGAACAGCCGGCACCAAATGCTGTGATTCACCGGGATTGCCGATGCGACAATTTGGACAGGTCGCCGGTCTGTCGGTGTTTTTTTGCACCACGTCCGCCATTGGCTTTTGCTGTTCAATAAGCTGATGCTAGTGATGATACCTAGATGACTGCGACATGTCATGTCACGATGTGATTTCATAGTTTACGAGGCAGAGAGTGAAGGGTCCGACAACTTCTTGCAACGCTCATCGAGTCCATGGCTTCAACTGGCCAGTCTCAGGAAGTAACCTTTTCTATACCGATTGAAACTCGCTTTTGAATCAATTTTCTGAGCGCCGCCTTCGCGGCGTTGGAAGGTTTCCACCAGCCGAAGAATTGAACGAGCTTGCGGATACGTTGGGAAGGTGCCGCCCAGCCTCGTGCACCATTTTCTGGTTTTCATCTATCGGCCATTCTCTTTTGTTCTCATCGCCCTCACTCCAATTCGCATAGAAGATTTGTATGAAAATTATAAGGACTGGTGCGGTGATAGTCGTACCTAGTTCGTTCACGTCGAGTTAAGTCACGATACCATATGTGGTATCGTGACTAATATCCTCTAGATTCAAAAGGTTTTACCTGCTGACATCCCCGCTTCTGTGTTTCGCCAAGCGGCTATGAACATCAGCCTAGAAACTCGTTTTTTCATATCTATGATCACTTGATTTAGTAAACTATTGAGCTGTCAGCTGCGGGGGTCCCACGGACTGGCCAGCGTGGCACCCTAATATGAAATAGTGAATCAAATATTGTGATAACCGGCGAACTTAAATTGAAAGTAGACAAGCTGTGGGATGCTTTCTGGTCCGGTGGCATTTCGAATCCATTAGAAGTGATCGAGCAGATTACTTATCTTCTGTTCATTCGCAGGCTCGACGATCTGCACACGCTGCAAGAGAAGAAAGCCAATCGCCTTGGAAGCAAGATTGACAATGCTATTTTCCCTTTTACAAAGGATGGAGAAAGACTCCGCTGGTCGAGACTGAAGAACTTCAGCCCACAGGACATGTTCGATGTGGTCTCAACGAAAGTATTTCCTTTCATGAAAGATCTTCGCGGGGGAGTTGAGCATTCCACTTACTCACATCACATGAGAGATGCGCGTTTCACCATCCCTACACCTGGCTTACTCGCGAAGGTCGTCGAACTGGTCGATGACATACCAATGGATGACCGCGATACCAAGGGAGATGTCTATGAATACATGCTAGGCAAAATAGCAAGCGCAGGGCAGAATGGACAATTTCGCACACCTCGCCACATAATAAAAATGATGGTGGATTTGGTGGCACCAAAGCCAACGGATATCATCTGTGATCCAGCCTGCGGCACGGCTGGTTTCTTGGTTTCTGCCGGCGAATACCTCCAAGGCAATCATCCGGAAATTCGCACAGACCAAAAGTTAATGAAACACTTCCACGAGAAGATGTTCAATGGCTTCGATTTCGATAACACAATGCTCCGTATCGCTAGCATGAATATGCTTCTCCATGGAGTGGAGAATCCAAATATTACTTACAAAGACTCTCTCTCTGAAGATCACGCTGGAGAAGAAGAACGATATACGTTGATTCTTGCAAATCCACCCTTCGCAGGTTCCCTAGATACCGAAACGATTGCCAGCGACCTTCTCCAAACTGTGAAGACGAAAAAGACAGAATTACTTTTTGTCGCGCTGTTCCTGCGACTCCTAAAGGCTGGTGGTCGTGCGGCTGTCATCGTACCTGACGGCGTTCTGTTCAGCTCGTCAAAAGCGCATAAAGACCTCAGGCGAACACTTGTGGAAAAACATAAGCTGGAGGCAATAGTCTCAATGCCGTCTGGCGTCTTTAGACCGTACTCAGGTGTATCGACAGCTGTCGTCGTCTTCACCAAGACAAACTCCGGCGGCACTGACAATGTGTGGTTCTACGACATGCGTGCTGACGGATTTTCTCTCGATGATAAACGTACACCATTAGGTGCTGAAATTCACAAGAACGACAACATACCGGACATAGTTGCGCGCTGGAAAGACATCTCTGGAGAAAAAACTAGAAGCAGAACAGAGCAGTCCTTCTTAGTTCCTGTGAACGAAATTGCCGCCCAAAACTTCGATTTGAATATTGGTCGCTACTTAGCGGTCGTTAGCGAGGCTACGCAGTGTCCAGATCCCAGGATATTATTGGCGGACCTGCAGAAGATTGAAGAGGAAATTACTGGTCAGTTATCAGAACTAGAATTGGCTTTGAGTTAGCATTACACGATGTCAAAACCAGCTAAGACAATTATTGAACCAGGTGCTCCTCCGATTTCCACAAATTGGCCGGTAGAGAAACTTGGTGACTTGATTCGTTTCCAAGGTGGGGGAACACCCGATCGAAAGACCCTATCGTTTTGGGACGGCTCAATTAGATGGGCTTCTGTCAAAGATTTGGACTCCAAAGATCTCAACACGACCGAAGAGTCCATCTCAGAGAGTGGACTCAGGTCCAGTGCCGCCACTATCGTCGAGCCAGGAAATGTGATTCTAGCCTCGAGAGTCGGGTTAGGGAAGGTTTGCATGAACCATATTTCAGTAGCGATAAATCAAGATTTGAAAGCTGCTATTCCAATTACTGACACAATTGATCGTAGATACTTACTGCACTACTTGTGCTCCAAATCGCTTTTTTTACAAAAGATTGGCGTCGGTGCCACTGTCAAGGGAGTACGAATTGAGGACCTTCAGGCGCTCGAAATGCCTGTCCCACCTCTTGAGGAGCAGCGTAGAATCGCTGGCATTTTGGACAAGTCGGATACGCTTTTAGAGACGCGCCGACAGAGTATAACGAAGCTAGCAAGCTTTTTGAAGTCTACGTTTTTCTCACTATTTGGTGATCCTTCATGCAACAGTATGGGTTGGAATTGCTGTTCGATGGCTGATTTATTCGACACGAACCGTCCGGGCACAAAGTGTGGACCATTTGGTAGCGCGCTCAAACGAAACGAATACACAGACCATGGGATTCCTGTCTGGGGTATAGACAATGTAAATTTCAACCGCTTCGTGGAGCCCGGTTCACTATTTATTTCGGAAAGCAAGTATAGAGAGCTAGAGGCCTACCGCGTAATGTCCGGAGACATTCTAATCACACGAGCGGGTACAGTCGGACGCATGTGTGTAGCGCGCCCGACGACAGCAATTCCATCAATAATCGGAACAAACTTGATTCGATTGTCCCTCAACTCCGATGTGATTTTACCTGAATATCTTTGTTCCCTATTGTCCTATGCACCTGGTGTAGGTGGGTCTCTGAGAGCAAGTTCTGATGACTCGGCATATTCATTCATGAACACTGGAACGATTAAGTCTCTCCTGATTCCGGTACCGCCCCTAGTTCTACAAGAAAAATATCTACAAATCTTTCGCCTGGTTAGAACGGCTGAAGAAGACTACCAACGCTCGCTAACATCCTTGCAGGCTTTGTGTGCCTCCCTCCAACAACAGGCGTTCCGTTCGTCACGGACAAGAGATGCCAAGCAGGGTACTAATGTCTAATTTCGACTTTCTAAAAGACGAGTGGCGGAACTTGCAGCTGTGCTCCCAAAAAGCAGAGACATCGATAAAGTACGATTGTAGAGCTGCGTGTTTTCATGGAAGACGGGCTCTTGAGCTGGCAGTGCAGTGGATTTATGCACATGATTCATCTCTTCGCCGACCATATGATGATCAGCTTAGCGCCCTTATTCACGAGCCGACATTCAGGAGCCTTTTGTCTGGGGATCTTTTTCTCAAGGTTAGGTCCATAAAGGATATCGGTAATCTAGCTGTCCACAGTACAAAGCCAATAACCGAGAACGACGCCCTGCGAGCGACAATAGAGCTATTTCATTTTCTTTACTGGCTTGCTCGAACTTATACGAAAGATGATCCGCGCAAGCTAGACAATCTCAAGTTCAATCCCTCGCTGATACCACCGGCACCAGCGCAGGTAATTCAGAAGACACTTGAAGAGCTGCAAAAACTACAAGCCGAGCTGCAAGAAAAAGATACAGTACTGCTCGAAAAACAACGGAAGCTTGAAGACACCGATGCCGAGATTCAGCGCCTCCGTGCTGAAATGGCCGCGGCAAAGAAGCGAAATGAAGCAGTTCCAGTCGACCATGATTATTCAGAGGCGGAAACCAGAGACTTCTTTATAGATCTAATGCTCAGAGAAGCTGGATGGCCATTAGATAAACCAGAAGATCGGGAATTTCCAGTGACCGGCATGCCAAACGAGTCGGGCGATGGCTTCGTTGATTACGTTCTATGGGGGAACGACGGACTTCCGCTGGCGGTTGTTGAGGCAAAGCGTACGAAGAAAGACCCGCGCATCGGCCGGCGACAAGCGGAATTGTATGCTGATTGTCTTGAGGCGCGCTTCAAGCAAAGACCCATTATTTTCTACACCAATGGCTACATGACCTGGATTTGGGATGATAGCAACTATCCTGAACGCGAGGTCCAGGGCTTCTATCAGAAGAAAGAGCTGGAACTTCTCATTCAGCGCCGTACAGCCCAACAAGATCCAAATACATTGAAGGTGAATGCCAGCATCGTTGAGCGTTATTATCAGCTCGAAGCGATCAGGCATGTCGTCGACAGTTTCAATCAATCGAGCCGGAAGGCGCTCGTGGTAATGGCTACTGGATCCGGCAAGACGCGCACGGTGATAGCGCTTTGCGATCTGCTTCAGCGAGCAAATTGGATGAAGCGAGTTCTGTTCTTGGCTGATCGACGTGCTCTCGTTAAGCAAGCGGTCCGAGCTTTTAAGAAACATCTTCCCGATTCCAGCCCTGTGAATCTACTCACTGAGAAAGAACAAACGGCCAGTAGAGTCTACGTCTCCACTTACCCAACAATGATGGGACTTATCGACGCCACCGAAGGCGATACCAGAAGATTCGGTCCAGGCTATTTTGACCTGGTGGTTATTGATGAAGCCCATCGATCTGTGTATCAAAAGTACGGAGCCATTTTCGATTACTTCGATAGCTTGCTCATTGGGCTGACAGCCACCCCCAGAGATGAAGTTGATCGAAACACCTACAGGCTCTTTCAACTAGAGGAGGGAAATCCCACCTATGCGTATGAGCTTAGCCAAGCAATTAGCGATGGCTATTTAGTAGAGCCCCGATCCATACGAGTCCCCGTTCAATTTCCCGTTCTCGGGGTCAACTATAACGACCTCTCTGATGACGAGAAAGACGAATGGGACATGATGGAATGGTCCGAAGATGGCACTGTTCCCCAGAGGGTTGACGCCCCTGCTGTTAATCAGTGGTTCTTCAATGCCGATACTGTCGACAAGGTTCTAAAAGCACTTATGACTGAGGGGCAGAAGGTAGCAGGCGGAGATCGTCTTGCGAAAACTATAATCTTTGCCCGGAATCATAACCATGCTGCTTTCATTCAAGAGCGCTTTGATGCTAACTATCCGCATCTCAAAGGAAGTTTTGCACGGGTTATCGATAACCATGAAACCTATGCCGAAAGCCTGCTGGAGGATTTCGAAAAGCCAGCGCAACCGCCGCACATTGCAATTTCCGTCGATATGCTCGATACCGGGGTTGACATACCAGAAGTAGCAAACCTGGTGTTTTTCAAATCGGTATGGTCGAAAACAAAATTCTTCCAGATGGTTGGACGTGGCACGAGGCTGTGCGAAAATCTCTTCGGACCTGGCAAAGACAAAAAGTGTTTCTATATCTTCGACTGTTGTCGCAATTTTGAATTCTTCAATCAGGATCCTGAGGCTCCAGACACTGCTCTTGCGGAGTCGATTTCAACCAGAATATTCAAGGCTCGGCTGAGTCTATTAACTGACATTCGTTGCCTTGACGGCGAGAGTCCATCTGAATTAACGGAATTCGCTAACAGCCTGGTCGGCACATTGCATGAGGCTGTGGCTGCTATGAACATAAACAACTTTCTGGTGCGCCCACATCGTCTTCATGTGGAAAAATTCTCTGACAAGGAATCATGGAAGTCTATCCCTCCTGAAGACCTTGAAGAGCTTAGACACAATCTTTCACGGCTTCCGTCCGAATTGCCTACTGATGATGAAACAGCGAAACAGTTTGATCTTCTCATTTTGAGGCTCCAGCTCGCGTTGCTTAACCACGGTGGTGACTTCGCTCGCTGGCAAAACCAACTGCGAGAGATAGCCGGTCAGTTGGAAGAGAAGGTGAACATCCCGGCTGTGGGTGATCAAATAGAACTCATCCGAGAAATCCAAGATGACGAATATTGGATTGGCATCACTGCTCCAATGCTTGAACTCGTTCGCAAGCGCTTGCGCGACCTCATCAAGTTCATTGAAAAACGCAAGCGCCAGATTGTTTATGCTGACTTTCAGGATACTGTCGGCGACCTTCAGGTAGTCGAATCTAACTGGTTGGGAACTGAGTACAACCTGGAGCGTTATAAGAAACGCATGCAACACTTCCTGCAAAGCCATCAAGACCACATAACTATAAACAAACTGAAAAGAAACCTGCCAATTACCAAAAGTGATTTACAAGAGCTGGATAGGCTGCTGTTTGAATCCGGTGAACTTGGTAGTCGTGAAGAATTTGTTCAGGTCTTCGGTTCGGAACAAACATTAGGTGAGTTTGTTCGTTCTCTTGTTGGTTTAGATCGGGCCGCTGCCGTCCAGGCATTTGGGCAATTCCTTGAAGGCACCATATATAGTGCTAAACAGATCCAGTTTATCAACCAGATCATTGACTATTTGACCAAAAATGGCATTATGGATCCGGCAATTCTTTACGCTCCGCCCTTTACCGATTACAGCTCGCAAGGACTCGAAGGTATGTTCAAGGACCTTGAAGCTGACCTGATTGTGGAAGCAATAAGACGAATCAATAGTAATGCAGCAGCATAGACATCACGGGAAATCTATGAACGGATAGCCTCGAACCATCAGTCTTGGCGTCTTGTGCTGACCAGGCAATATACCTCTGGTGTTTCTCTAGTTTGGGCATAGGCGCGTTTGAAGTCAAGCCTGGCTTCAGCTGATTTCCTTTCGTTCCCTCTATTTAACGTAAATTCGGCTTCACTGTCCAAAATAAGTCGTGTTGGTTTGTCGTAAAAGTATAGGATAATCGGTAGCTCGGGAGAAGTTGACCTAATAACAGAGCGTTGAGCTTTAACTTAGAGAGCTGGTTTTGAAGTGGCTTTCCGTGTCATTGGAGGATCTTCGCCATGCGGCACTTCGCTGAGTTGTTATTGAGCGCGCGACTTCATTCAAAAATGGATTCTTTACGCACGGGCAGTAAAGGTTTTTCTGATGATATTGTTCAGACAAATGCCGTTCTTCACGATCCAAAAATACCTAAGCTCCGCAAAGTTAAAGCTTATCGCGATTGGGTTGGCCAAAATCAACCATGTCTGTTTGGTAAGAACGCCGCGAATAAAAGGCAACTTTTTATTTGCCTTCTGGAAGAAGACGAGATCTTAAAGATGCGCAGAGGCGACGAGGATTTAAAAGAAACTATTCGCGATTATCAGAAAGTTTGGAAAAGGCACGCTCTACATGGTCAAAGTTCTTCGTTCATGATCGTCATTGTAAGCCCGACGATTCAACAAATGGCCCCTGGTGATGACCTTAAAGAGTTGTCCAGACGTCTAATGGAGCTGTATTTGGATACACCAACCGCAGATGACGAAATTATTTCAAGAAAGGAATGGGTTTATTTGTACAAACAAGATTCGAATGAGCTTTTGAGATTTGCAACTTTGCCCAACATATTCTGTGCACAGGGTGATAAGCGTTGGTGGCACGATCATCGCACACCAGGTGCTTTGATGATTACATCTAATGCACTAGGACATTTTATGCAATCCAACAATCTTAAGAGCGATCAGGCCGTTTCAAGAGCAATGAACACTATTCGCGGAGCACACAAAGGTAGGCGCGGTGACAAAAATTTTCCGGCGACCGAGCTTATCAAGCGCTCTGCTGATGAATCTAGCTCTGTCGTCTTAGATGCGACACTCTGTCCATTCAGCAGCGAAAGATACAGCGGACGTTTTAATACTGATTACCTGATACCGTCGACATTTTTTCGCGATAAAACACCCGTGGAGCGTTACGATGACTTGGATTTCTCGTATATACACGATGAATCGAACATTGAGCATGGTGAGCTAGTTGCCGGGGTTGATGCCGATTGGTACTCGGTTCAAAGGGACGCCTGGATTGGCAAAGGTAAAGACTGGAATCGTCTTCGCAGCAATTTTGAGCTTACCTTGAAAGATCGAGGTGAGGCAGCTAATTGGTTAGCGACAAGGCTTAAAAATCGTTATTTGTACAGTGTTTAAATTTGCGTCAGCTAGATTTCATCGAATCTCAAATGAGAGGCTCCGATGTCCAAAACAACCGACGGAAATTCAAAACTCTCAACTACGGTAAGAACGTTGGTTGCGGGTGGTTTCCAGTTAAACAAGACGAACCGAAAACCCGGTTATATAGCGCTTTATTGTTCGCGACTTGATGAGTTCGACATTGAGCATCAATATGTTTTTGCGCAAACAGAGCGTGACCTAACTGCTGCCGAACTATCTGGTTTGAGCAAGGCTGCTCAAAACAACGGAGCCAATGGTGTGATTATTGCGTCACATCCAAAAAATCACCAGTCTTCCGTGCTTAAAAGCATCACTATGAAAAGCTTTGCGTCAAAACTAGGCGGTGAAGTGAGATCATTTCTTCCACTAAACAAGTCTTACAAAAAAGAGTTATGCCAGCTTTCGTTGAATCAGTGTCCTTCAGGTTTAACCGGGCGTGCGGACGACATTTTTGAGGAATATGTGAAGCAGGGGCTTCAGTTTTTGACACAGGAGAGAGTTGTACGCTATGGGCAAGATAGACGTGGAGAAGTGGTACCGGACGGTTTGATTTTGCCTAGATCAAAAACCGTTTATATGTATGATTGCAAAGCGGCGAAGGATGGGTACGATATCTCTACAACTACTTTGCGACAATTTGCAGACTATGTGGATAATTTTCATGAGCGCTACGAAGCATACATTGGTCGCGTTCACAGTTTTCTTGTTTTCTCAAGTTCGTTCGACGACGATCGGAAATTGACTGAGCGTGCTGACCAGTTTTATGAAAAATGCCAGGTTAGACTCGCATGTGTTACTGCATCAGAGTTGGGTTTAATCGTCCAAATGCTTGCCCAACAGCCATACTATCGGACATCAATCGGATGGCGCGGAATCTTCTCGAAAACTGTGGTCAAGGCAGAGCATGTTGCCGATCGGCTACAAGCTCGAATCAAGGATAAAGTGATTCAAAAATAGTTATGGGCACTTCAGTAAGTCAGCGCTCGCCAAAGACTCGACATTGGGACATCGTACGTTCTACCTATGAGTCGCGTACGATAGGACCCGAGCGCGTGCTGAGGGAGGTCTGGCGTGCTTCGGGGGCGCAACCGGGAAGCATCGCCGAACAGTTGGGCGCTGAAGTAATTGGGCGAATTGAAAACGTGGCTCGAGGTGGGCAGGAAGCCGCTGCCACCGCGATGGAAATCCGGAAAATCATACTCACAACAAAGCAGAATAATTTTGCTATTGAGATCGCGAGACGTGCTGCAATCCAAGCCGTGTTGACAAAAAGTTCCTTTGCGGAGCATTTTTTTTCCGAAGCTTCAAATTATTTGGTTTCAAGAGATGTCTCTGGCTTCGTGGGTAAGGGCGCTAGAAACGAAAATGTTCGAGAACTTTCTGAATTTAAACGAGAGGTAACATCGAAAACAGCTGAATTAGTTCGTTCTGCAAACAGCATGCGTGGAGATATGGAGTGGAAACAGTTTGCAAAAACAGTATTGTCGCGATTGCAGGTTCGCGATAAATGAGTGTCGTATCTGTTGTAACGGACTACAGGTGTCCTGATCCAACCGCAGACGTTTCTCTAAATCCCGGCGTGAACCTTCGCACTGGCGCTAAACATTTTTTTGAAAAGTTTGGTTCAATATCATCGCTCGAAAACGACTTGTTGGTGATTGCATCAGCGGTTTTCGCTGCTGATCTTGCTATAAAACGAGGTACTGCTGAGCAGTTCGTGCGAGAAATAATCTTGCGTGTTCCAGTGGTTAATTACCATGCATTAGTTCCTCACAAGAGCGCAATCGAAAATATTTTGTATTTGTTGTCCGATGACACTTGGACTCTTGAGTTAGACCAGACGGAAGGCATTCAAGAAGCGAAACAACCTTGGCCCCTGCCGTGCGGAAAAACGTTATTGTTTTCCGGAGGTTTAGATTCTTTCGCCGCGGCCGTTGATCTCCTTAAATCGGAAAAACCAAGCGCGATTCTCCTTGTTAGTCACATCACCGCCAATCGAACAACAATCCGATGCCAGGATCAACTTGTTTCACATTTGGAGAATCAACACATTCATATTGATCGTTTGGTCGCCAGAGTCGGTGGTAGTTCCAATAAACGACTCCCATTTCCACTTGATCGTTATCGAGAAGAAACTCAACGAACTCGATCTTTTATGTTTATGTGTCTGGCTGCACTTGCCGCTAGGCGCACTGGGAAACATAATGTCGTGATGCTTGCGGAGAATGGACAGATGGCAATCCATCTTCCCTTAACTGCTGCAAGAATTGGAGCATTCAGCACGCACACAGCTCACCCCGAATTCATTGCCGAGACAGAGTTGTTATTGTCACAGCTTCTTGGTATTAAATTGAAGTTCGAAAATCCGTACCTGTACAGGACCAAGGCCGAAGTGGTTTCTGAAGTTTGTCTCAACCATGGCAATGCGATTCCGATAAGCGTGAGTTGCTGGCGAGGAGTGCGTGTGCAATCCGGAGCCAAAACTCATTGTGGAGACTGTGTGCCGTGCTTAGTGCGCCGAATCGCATTGGAGTCGCACAACTATATAAGTAAGGATTTTTCACGAGACTTATTTCAGGAAAACGTTAGCAGCTTGCAGGAAAGTGATGAAGGTAAACGTAACTTGTCCGAATTTATTGAATTCGTACTTGCCTTCGCCAACGATTCGCCAGATTCACTAATGGTCAAGTTTCCTGATTTGATCAGTCCGTATTTCTCGGCTTCAGATGCCATCCAAATGTATAAGCGCTTTGCAAAGGAAGCCATATCTGTCATGAGCAAGTATCCGCACGTGAAACGGTTTGCTGGATTGGGTTCGAATATTCGTGGTGCCTCCGCTCGAAAAGGTGGGAGGAATCGCACGTGAAAATTTCTTTGGCGGATCTAAATGAACTCAAACTCGCGCCTGTCGAATACGCTAAGCAGCAACAAGAAACTAAGTATCGTCGATTATCGAAAAACCGATATCTCAAATTTGCAATGTATCGCTTTCATAAACAAAAAAGTTTGGAGAGCGCTTCCGAATGGCTCGATAAAAAGATTCGTCAAAAATTCCAGAGTGCCGACGATGTAGAAGACTTTCTTGCAAGTCTTAAAACTTATGCAGAATCAGTGGAAAAGCTTGGAAATCCAACAGCAAGATACATGGATCATCTCAAAATCCTTTTGCCACCATATTATGCGCAGAAGTTTGACATCACCGGAGAAGTGCCGCGTCTGGACGTTACACCCGACGGCTACGCGGTGTGGCTGATTGAGAAAGATCCGATCACAGTTGACGATTTTAGGCTACCTCTAATTAAAGGTGCCTATGCTATCGAACTTCAAGCGAGCCTGGATGAAATTGAAATCGGTGCTTACATAACATCAAGAGGACTCCATCAAACTTTCGACTACTCCACGGACGCTATCAATGGCGCGACCGATGAACTTTTGGGTTTGCTAGATGCGATCATCGCATCGGGAATAGTATGACGAATGAAGCTTCAATTGCTCTACGGTAAGCACTGAATATAGTGTCATAGTTTCTAGCAGGAAATTCGGCTTTGATGCACACCTTGATTGTGTTTATGGATCGCCTAACTGTTTGTTCGGTATTTGTTCGATTGATGCGCTATGGATCACTAACCCCTTTCGATCCTAAATCACCTTTTCAAATTCAATATCTAACCAGTCCTTCTTCCATTCATGATGTACATTGATGTCATGCGAATCGGGCGTGTGCTCTACTTCTCCAATTCTAAGTATGGTTGGCAGGGATATCGCGTCTCCGATGACCAGCGCCTCTCGTTTCTCTAACGAAGGTAGGCTTTCTGTTATTGTACCCAAAGCGTCTGGCAGAAGCCGCTGAACATAATTCTGATCGTTCGGGTTAGTCAGTCTCATGGCTACGACATTGTTGCACTGAGAAAAGATCGTTTCGGAAATCTCTGATGGCCTTTGACTAACTATCATGAGCGAGATTCCGTACTTTCGTCCCTCTTTTGCTATTCGTTCTATAGCCTTGTTGACAGAAGCAAATGCAGCAGATTGCTGGCGCGGAACATACTTGTGCGCTTCTTCATAGACCATCAGCACCGGCCAATGTTGCTTTATGTCGTCGGTTGCTCGCTTGGAAAGCATTTTCTTGTGCCTGAAGCAAAGGTCGAAGACGAGCCTACTCATCAAGGAAACTACAATGCTAAGAACCTCGAACGGAATTCCACTCAAATCTAGCACTGTAACATTAGCGGTGTCTGTCGAAACATAGCCCACTAGTCGTCTAACGATGTCCGCGAAGTCAACGGTCTGATATTCACTTTGATCAGACTTCCTCGGCTTTAAAATAAACGATAGTCGATCATCGTTTATCTTCGCTTCGAGCCGCATAAGGAAACGATCAAGGTCACCTACAAGCGGCCCATTTGACGCCTTTTTCTCCTTTTCCTGACTTAAGGCAGCAAATTGCAAAATCTTTTGGAAGTAAGAGCCTTCGCGCTTCTCAATCGAATTACCATCGGACAATTTAGGTTTATCTTTGCCTGGTCCGTCTACCTTTGAAATTACTTCTGTGTTCAAATTGGTTAGATAGTTAAAAACTTCGTCCAGGCTGAAGTAGACAGGTGCATCGTAAGAGATCTTCTGCAGATGCTTGTTATGCAGTTTTTTGTTTTCGATAACTGCATGTCTGAATTGAGATCTCTGGTTATGGTTTTGTTCATTGCTGATTTCAACGAACATTTCTTCTAACTCGTCTGAAGTTAGCAGCCAATATGGAATCACCAAATTGTTGATTGCTAGATGATTGGCGGAAGGAAAGGCGGCTTTGTACTCCCCATGCAAGTCGAAAATGACTATATGGGAGTTGTTGAGCAAATTCCTTTTCTTTTGCCCATCGCTCTGTTTGATACCTTCCTGTAGAATCTTCGCAACCGTGCACGACTTTCCGGAGCCTGTTGAACCAACGATGGCAATATGAGTACTAAACAATCGATTCCCATCCAAAGCTACGTCGACTGCTGCAGCATTCGAGAGCGTGCCGAAAACAAAGCGCTTGCTTTCTTCAACGCTGGAGTAAATCTTTCTCAAATCGGCTTCGGTCGCCATTGTCACGCGACTAGGCGGAATAGCAATTTTTTGCCCTCCACGCTTAAATGATCCGTCACTCGCCGTAAACCCAATGGGAAGTGCGTCGAGTATAAAAACTGGTCGTGACGCTGCATTTCCGTCGAAGGCTGCGCCTTGTTGTTTGAGCCTATAGCTCTGCACTATGGCAATCATCGATAGATCATTATCGTCTGAAATTTTCAAATAACTGCCGATAGACAATTCTGAATCGGCTGAACTCTTGAAAGCGGCAGTGTCAAGGACTTCAATCTGAATGAGATTGGGAGCAACGGTGATTACTTTATAGTTTTCGACTTTAATATCTTTCGTCATGTTGCCTCAGTTCATTTGGTTGTGAGTAGTTTTGCTAGGTCAGCCAATGTGTTCAGTGAGTCAACACGAATGACATCGACTTTGTTAGGTGCTGAGAAATAATTCTCGATATCAATTGCCGACTCGCAGAAGAATACATCTAGCGGTTGAATGGCCTTGCGGTGTTTCCGGTAGGTGTCAGTCGTTAGAACTTTGAGAAAATACGATGAGTCAGCAAGTTGATCTGTCGCTTTTCCTGTTCCAGGTTGTACGACCTTCGTTTTAATAGGCCATCGGTTGAACATAGTAGGAGCGAAATGAACGTGTTCGTAGCCATCAGTAAAAAACACATCGGCATCCAGCAGCTCCTTCTTGTATTTTTTCACGTCCTCTAGGCTTACGTCGAGCACAAGTGTCCATGGCATTGCGTCAAACCGGTGATGCCCTTTTTGGTAATAGGCAGCGATAATTTCCTGGCAGAAACGGCGGAACGTGAACTTAGTGTCAGCCAACAGATTCTTGCTAATTAAAACTCCCTTGTTCTTTTGCGACTGCAAGCATTTCCTCTCTTTCAATTGTTTACTAATCAACTTGAAGAACTCTTCGCGCCCTTTCAGCTCGAAAAGCCAACGCGAGAACATCAGTTGTTTCGAGTCAATTGCTTTTAAAAAGTCCTTCTTCGTCACAGTTCTATCTCGAACAGAAGGTTTTGTAGCTTTGTCGAAAACAAAGCGAAGAGCATTGTTGTAGAAAAATGCCTCAGCGTCAAACTTTTTACAATTCAGCAGCGTTTTTAGAAGGTCTAAGACGCGCGCGTGCTGTGCATCAAAGTCTTCGGCCCTCTCTATCGACAAACAAGCGAGAAAGTCGTTCAACTGCTGATCGGTAGCGCTCAGATCGTTATACAGCTTGACTGTAGGTTTCCCTTTTGGCGTGTACGTCAGAATCTCTTTAAGCTCGCCGATTTCTAATGTCGCAGGCATTGATTTGAAATCACCGAAATACATATACAGGTGATAGATGAAGTTGGTTTGTCCACCGCCTGTGAGAAAGTGTTCGAGCATTGCCGAAATCGGCTCACGTAGTTTTGATGCATAGTACGTCTGGGCTGCATAGTACTTGCATTGGATTGCCTTCGTTCTTCCTATCGCACTGACATCGATATCCTCAATTCCTTCTATCACGACTAGATCGCTGCTCCTTCCAAGGGAGAGAAGTTCGACGATAGTCTTGTCGAATTGATAGAGGTAGCCATTTAACGTGGCATGTGCTGAACGATTTGCCATACCTGTTGCTCTCTGAGAACTGCTGCCCTGTATATCTAAAACGCCCTGAATGCCTAACCAAATAATGATCTTGTTGTTAAACTCAAAGTGTGCTGTGTTGTACTGAAAAACTTAGACGGACTCCTGTTCATTCATACCGATGCACTTACCTGTGACCATCGGGAGATAAGAGTAGTCAGTTCTTCGATGGTGTCGACTCTAGAGTCGATAAGGTGAGCTAAATCTGAGTGCGCGACTTTTTGTTTTTTTACCCAATCGTTTAACTCCCGATCTTCAACTAACTGAATTCCAGATTGCTTTAACGCCTGAGCCTGCGTGCGTTCTGTGCGTCCCTGCATGCAACACGCATATTTGATTCGCCCCGGCAACGCCTGCTTGTTTTCAAAGAACATCTTTGCACGATCGAACGATTCCGGTGTTTTTGCCGACTTGACACCAATAGACTCAGTTAGAACGCTTATAAGTAAAAGTCCTTCCTTTCCCCACCCGATTGCGTGAATATCTGCATTCTGACTCTCTGGGGTGAGCACCATTTTGTATCCCGAATTTTCAAAGAACAAAGCGCATAGTGCCTGAAACTTTTCTGTGTTCATTGATGCCACATCTTTGACTAGACCAGTGGTTCCACTGGCAGTTGACCCGGGTTCTGCAAGGAACGAATCAATTTCATCTTCAGTGAGTTCCAGACCAACGGTTGGAACCAAAAAATCTTTGGCTAGCTCTCGCTTCTTTTCTAAAAGAGAATGCAATTTGAAGTCGAATGTGGGAAACGCGCTAGATGCTGACAGCGGATAGTATACATTGACTTCTTTGGTTTGCCCCAATCTATGAACTCTGTCAGTTGCTTGAGCTTCCTTCGCCGGATTCCACCAGCGTCCATAGTGAATGACGTTGTTTGCACCGACAATTGTTAGTCCGACGCCAGCAACGTCAGGCGAAAGAATCATGCAGTTAAATCCTTGTTTGTCTTCAAATTCCTTTATCAATTTGTGACGTAGATTGGTCGCACCACCTTCGGTGCTGCCATTAATAATGTTTGGAGTAAAACTAAATTCGTGCTCAATTGCCTTCTTTAAGATGAGCTGCATTTGCCGAAGAAGCGCGAATATCAGAACCTTTTCTCGACGTCCCCGAATTTCATGCAATATTTTTAGCGTTTCCTGAAGCTTTGGCGATTGCTGTATGAGTTCCTTTGGGGTACAAGTTTGCACACTTCCCAGTTCGAGTGCAGTGTGCTGGTAAACCTTGACCAACCGCTGTATCGCCTTTAGGTGCATTCCTTTGGCTTCCGGGTTTCGCTTCGCATCTTGTAGAATTTGGTGATGTAGATTCTGTTGGTCTCGAGACAGCTCACTGAACCGCGTAAATTCCTTCTTTTCCGGTAATCCCTCCAGCTTGTCTGTTTTTAATCGGCGCAAAATGAAACTGGATGGAGTGGAATACTGAAGATTCTGCCTCAATGTTTCTGCTCGCTGATGCCTGATAGTGTCATTTAATATCGCTTGTTCGCTTTCAAAAGTCTTGGTAAATGCTGATGCTGCGCCAAGTAAACCAGGCTGAACGAAATCCACGATATTCCAGAGATCTAGCAGGCGATTTTCAACCGGAGTGCCGGTTAGGGCAACGCGAAACCCGGCGTTGAGACTTTTTAGTGATTGAGTTACAGCGGTTTTAGGTTCTTTGATCTCTTGGGCTTCATCAGTCACCACCACCGACCACGCTATTTTTGCGAAACTGTGCTGATAGTTTTTCACGGTATCATAATTAGTAATCACCATGCGGTAACGTTTGATACGCTCTAAGTCCAGAGTGGACTCCCCGATCTTATATTCGCGCCCGCCCGCGGCCATTTTAAATTTGCGAAGTTCGTCTCCGTGCAAAACGACATAGGGCGAGAAAACTTCGCCCTGATCTTTAAAAAACTTCGCGATCTCTTTTTTCCATACCTCTAGCAGAATTACGGGCGCAACTACAAGGATAGATTTGTAAGGTCCCTGGTCTTTGCCGAGTTCGTCTACTAGTGGATCTTCTATTACCCACGACAAAAAGGTTAAAACCTGTAACGTTTTGCCGAGACCCATCTCGTCAGCCAGCAATCCGCCACGCCTACGCCCGAGCTCGTCCAAAGTTGATAGGTTGAAGCAATGTTGCAGCCAGCCGACACCTTCTTTTTGATACAGCTTGAGTTCAAACGGCTCACCATTAAGCTTTTCGATCAATGCTTTTGGTTTATGAAATTCGACAGTTGTTCCGGTTCCCGCTGATTCCGGCAGTTCCTGATAGTCAAGTCGTTCTTCATTTTCATGAATAAGCACATATTTCTTTTCGGCAGATTTATCAGTCAATAAAGGAATCGGCGATTCCGCCACGATCAAAGGTGAATTTGGATCGGCAGTCGCAGTCTCACTTCTCGACGCTGTGCTACTCGATGATGTCTCTGTCGTTTTAGCTCGCTGAAGCGCCTGAAGATCTTCGAGAAGTCGTTTTGATAGCGGAATCTTGAACGTTTGACCAAATTTATCCATTAACGAAAGCACTGGAGCTTCCGTTGCCAGCTGCTCTTCTGCTTCTTTGCAAATGTTTGGCAAGGCATCAGCGGCCAATGAAATATCGATCTCGACGTCATCACAGTCAATGACTTTTAGTCCCAATTCGTAGTTCGTATCCGAGTCGTCTATGCCTTCCAAAAACTTAGCGGATACGGGTCTGATGTAAGGCTTTGGTTGAAACACATAAGGTCCGATTCCCTTGACACGAGGCCCGAACTTTTGGAAGTCGACAACATCGATATCCGCCATTCCTTCGAAAAACGTTTCGGGTGCGGTGCACAATCTGTCTTTTTCTTGGGACCGCAAGTGACGAAGCTGCTTAATTCGTTGCGCTGCTTCTTTGACCTCAGGTTCGAGTATGATTCTAAATCGCCCGCCATCAGGGGCGTCTAGGTCGTATACATCTTGTACCTCGTTGAATGCAAGGAAGTGTGCGCCGAGTTGCTCGTTGTTAGTGCCATCGATTGTCGGGATAGCGGTCACCGTCGAATCGTGATTGCTCCTTAGGTCGATGCCGAGTTTTTTCGGGATGATTACGTTTTCAGACTGAATGTAAGAATCAAATGCGACTACTGAATGTTCAGCAAACGACTTGATTCGCGATATGCAACGCAGAGCATTAGTCTTTGTTTTTTCTGCAGGGTCTAATTCGTTGAAACTTCGGATCGCCGTTAAAACATCGAAAACGGATTTCGGTAGAAGATATAATGTCGAGGCTCTTTTTACGAAAGCTCCCAGCACCATGCAAAACACTTCCGCTGGTCCTAAGTAGAATTCTGTCGTAAAGCCGAAATCTGATGATCCCACCGATCCGGCTGATTTTATTTGCAAAGCAAATGGGCACTGTTCCGGTAGAACATCACGTAGTCCATAGTCTTCTTGAAGCAACTGGTGAACGGAATCCGAAGGCACGAGAAGACCGCCGTCCTCCAAGGCGGCTATTCCTTCCTCCAGCAGCATTGGTATTGCATCGGCTATTGCTTTGAGATTAGTCCCGCCTTTTGCAAGTTCTGAACTTGAGAAGGAAATTGACTCACCGGTAAGCGGAGGTCTCGCTTCTAAAAAGAGTCCAGCCTCTGTGGCATAGAGTGCTGTTCCAGGGCTAATCTGTGCAAAGTGTATTTTATCCACCAAATTTTCCTCGTATACCTCTCTCAGCAAGATAATTTCTGAGCTGATTTTGCCAGTTAGAATGATGACTTTGCTTGTAGCTGTCTCTTGCTGGTAGTTTTTTCAACCCTGTCAGATCGAACTGGCTTATGTAAATGGTCGGGAATTTTCTTCTAAAGTCGGAAGATGAATACACAAAGCAAGCGTTGCCAGTCTTTGCGTACTCAATGGCCACGTATTCTCCGAAATCGAGAATGAACGCACTCGCGTCGCTTCCGAAACCGTTTGCGAATGAACGTCCTTTTTCAGTGAGCTTTTTAAATTCATAGTAGTGTTTGGAATGATCATCCGGACACACGACGACACGCGTACTTTTCAGCCGTCCAACATATCGGAGCCAGAAATCTTTTCTGCCGTGTGGATCATAACTGAAAAGCAGATCGAAAAATATTCGAATCTCCTCTTCTGAAAGCCAAAGTATAACTATGTCTCGCGCTTGCTCCGAGACTGACTGCCAGCGCGCGGGATGCAACCGAGGATCGCCTAAATCGGTTGATTTCAGACTAAAGTCTTTAACGATTTCGCGTGCCTGATTCCATCTCTTGTGGTGGCAAATTTCGATCAATGCTGCCAGATTCTTGTCGCGACAATTCTTAGTGACCGATTCGGCCACAATCAGTTGGCCGAATAAGTAGTCCCATTTGAGACTGTCGTACTCTTGGTCTCGTAAGATTCGTCCTGTTTGAATTTCGACTGCGTGTTCAGAGACTTCTTCGGCAAATGGGGTGGTGCGCGAATCTAAATGGTAACTTGAAAGAATGCTATCGATCGACAAACTCGCCTCGGTCATGCCCGCAGCTATTACCTTCGGACCGGAATCAGAGAGTAGCGTGGTGGCATGGTGTTGCCAGCACAGAAGCGCGCGATTCCTTCCCTCGTAAGAGCGCAATGCTTTGCGCAAAATCTCCGCTAAGCCGCTTTGACCTGGGTGTTTATTCCATATCGAGTGGGCCGTGGGTAGTAATACCCGAACGATGCGACCCGAAATATCGCCCTCCTTTGACTCTAAGAATTCTAGAAAGCGGCTGTCCTGAACCATCTTCGCTTGAGTGCTAAGAATACGAACGTCTTTTCGAGTCAAGATTGAGTAATCACTTGCTCTAATTGCGTTCTCCCATGCTTCTTTGGCAAATCTAATGCTGTCTGATGAAACAGCCTGCTTATTTGGTTCTTCCGCTTTACGCGCAAATTCAGCCAATTTGCTCTTGTACGGCGGTAAAGCTGTTTTGCTCACTGCATTTTTGTGGTTTGTTGCCTTTACCGATGTGACGATTTGGCGCATGATTGATAGATGCTCGACGAGTGCCATTACTTCATCACCACTTGTCGTTGCTCGAAAGAGCGAACCCGTATTTTAAATTCCACTCGACGACTCTGCCACTTATTTTCAGAGCCCGGTTTCGATGCTATTGGCATTAAGTCTCGTTCCCCACGACCGTTCATCGAAACATGATCAAGAAAAAAATTTCGTTCAAATGGTGCGAGGTCGCAGTCGTTCAATGCGAATTTCAAAACGGAGAAGGAGCGTTCTTGACTCAGCTTAAGATTGTGCTCGTCGTCTCCCGAAGAATCTGTATGTCCTTCGACAACTATGGACTCAACCTCTTTTATAAACTGATTGCGCGTCAGCACAGCGGCCATGTTTGGGATGAATTTACTGAGAAATACTTGCCCTCCCTTCTTGAGCGTACTTTGATTGACGTCGAACTCTAAGTTGTCGTCCTGTACTCGAATGAGAAACGCTAGCGGATCATGTGGGTCGTCTTCAGATTGAATATGTACCTTGGTGAGCTCGTTCATGATTTGTGTCTTTGTATTTTGACTTTTCTGCTTTGTCTCAGCGTATGAACGATTGATGAATGCAACGAGCAACAGCACAAACACGACGAATAGCGAGGTCATCAAATCGGTAATTGAATGAGAAAAAGAGTGATCTGCATCCTTCGCCATTACTACTTTCCTGCTACGCTCGCCGGTCTAACCTGTCTTTCAATTACTTCGCCTAGTTCGCTCAGTAGATCGTCCAAATCAGTAACTGTTCCACTAAGTTTTCTGCAGGCTTCGGTGAGACTTTCGTCGAATTGATTTAGGTACTTAGCGAGTGAATCATGCGTCGTGTTTGTGTACTCCGTTAGCGCCTCATTAGTGGATTTGATCGTGTCACCCAACTTGTTATCCAGTACCCCGTATAGTTCTTCTTGTCTCGTCCAAAGTGCGCGGATACTGTCAATATTTTCGTAATACTGCTTGAGCTGCGATGCCATGCTGTCTGCTGCATCCTTGCTTCGTTCTGCAGTCGTTAGCAGCTGGGAAGAGACTTCGGATAAGTTTTTTGAGTATCCGCTGATCTGCTGTCCAGCTCCATGCATTTGGTTGGTCACAGTTTCGCTTTGGTCAAGAAGTTCTTTGAACGCCTTAATATGTTCCGCCAATCCTGATGTCAGCGATAAGAGCTGCTCTGCGCTGACAGACGACATGTTCATAAGGTCTTGCAATTTCTCGGTTGATCGGTCGTTCCACTTTGCGATGTGCGACATCAACTCACCTATTTGATGTTTATTTTTCTCGACAGCGTTTTCCGAGCTTTGCTGCAGCTTTTCAGAGAATGCATCCATTGTTTCGAGCTGCCGGTTAGCAGCGGATTCGAGTTTTTCTGCAAGTTTTTGAGACCATTCTGCATTTTCTTGAAGCGTTGCTTGCGATGTCTTTTGGAGAGTGGTGATTTGATCTGTGCTAACTTCTTTGAACTGCTCGATGAGTTTAGAGAGAGCGCCGCCGAGTTCTTCTAAATGCTCATTGTTTCGAGTTTTTTGGGACTCAAGCATGCTGTCGATGTGGTCCAGAAACGAATTCATTCTGGTGTTCATACCTTCAGTAAAGCTTGATGTTTGCGTCAGAACTTGGCTGAGTTCTGCAAATTCTTTGCTTGTCGATTGTGTCAACGACTTTTGAAATTCCTCCAGCATTGATCCGAGCGCATTAGCCGATGATTCTTCCTTTTGGGATTTCAATTCCTGAGTTGCAACCTGTAAATCTCTTAGTGCTGCGAGTAGCTCCTTCATCATTGGGTCAAGACTTTCTTGGAAACTTTTCTTTAGGTGCCCGGAAAGATCTGCATTGAATACTTTGAAAGATTTTGATTGCTCTTCCAAATGATGGACGACTTGTAGAAGTATCTTTTCTGGCCGTTTCATCGGAAATAAGCGATTTAGTCGCTGTTGCAACCGCAGGCACTGTCCTTGTAGCTCGCCCATCCGCAGGCGCTCAAAGAACAAAAACATCAATCCAAGCCCCAGCCCTGCGATTGATGAAACGAATTTGCCGGATAGCGCATTGATCAACTTGTCAATGTGTTGCACCTGCCCAGAAGGGTCAACGTGCAAATCTTTGAATGCAAATAGGAGCGCGATAAATGTACCAAGCAAACCGAGAGAGGTCAGGAAGCCTGGAACCGATGAATACATGCCGATCATAACTTTATGCTCGACAATAGTTTCGAAATTGAAGTACTTATCGGCCTGGTCTGTGTTGAAAGCGAGGAGCTCTCCGCTCGGAGCCGCTTCATACACTAAACTTTCTCTAAATTCGGCCCAAAGAGGGCCCAATGTTAAGAGCCGACCCAACTCTTCTTCGACTGTCTCAACATCCTCTGCCTTGACTGTCTTGAATGCGTTCAGGATGGTGAGTGCCTTACGAAGCTCGATGGCGATCGCATGCGTGCCGAGGCACATTTTTGCAAGACAAACTACAAACACAAATGCGATCATGCAGATCACGAGCACGACAACGTTCGGAATCGGGATCTGGCAAACTGTTATGAAGTCTTGCAACCACGAACCAAAATCCATGCTCACTCCGGATCATTTGTCTACACGATAAAACTGCCGCTCATCCCCCAAGTATCGCTGGCGGCATGAGGTTATAGCTGAGATGAATATAGTACATGTGGCGGCAATATTCGTGCAGTACCGATGACATCATCCGAGTCAGATCTCTAGCAAAACCCTTGTGCCGCAAGCGTTTTTGGATTACTGAATTAAGAGCAATTTATTTTGCAGAAATGGCTCGGGGTCCCCAGACTCGGTGAGTAGCACTGCCAAAAACCTCCTTCATCAGCATTTGAGTCGTCAAGTTACTGACGAAACAGCCGTTTGAGTATTAACTCAATGAAACTAAATGCGAATTTTGAGGAGGTTCTTTCAGGCTTTCTTTGGTCGGATTTCTGCGTGTACCGCTGCATCATAGCCGCCTTCTCGGTGCTTGACATTACGCTTGCGATTGAGGTACAGCAATACTCCGCAAGATGTGTCACATCTGCTGTATTGGATATTCGGCTTGCTTCGATTATTATCGCCGCTACTGCTCCAGCATCCTCAACGGCGTCTCGGTATTTCCACTTGTGTTTCAGCGACCTTCCTACAGTTCGCAACACCTTTTGTGAACAAAATGGGACGTCAAGCCATAATCAATTCACGACAATCAGCGATAGTCGAATATCGCTCAGGGTGACAGGTGAACACAACCACCTGCACAGACTTCGCCTTCTCTTGCAGCAGCTTGCAGGCAAACTCCATGCGATTGCTGTCCGTGTGGACGAGATTATCGTCAAGGATCACTACTTGCTTTGCGCCTGATTGCGATAGCAACTCTGCCAAACATAGCCGTGTCAATAAAAGAAGTTGCTCGCGTGTTCCAAAACTTATGTCGTCTAGCGGTATGTTATCGATCGTTTGTGTTGCTAGTCCGCTCATTTTTAGCGAACCATCGAAAACAACGCGATCGTAGAAACCCTTCGTAAGATCGAAAAAGCTTTTCGTAACGCTGTCGGCTAGCGGTGCCACCACATCTTTTTGCAACTTCATCCGCGCATCCTCAAACGCTAGGAACAATTCCTTCACTGCCATTGCATTAATGTTCTCGCGCTGCGCAACTGACTCTGCTTTGGCAAGATCTTCTTCCGCACTCACTAATCGAGCATAGAGATCTCCTTGCCCCGCAATAATTCCGATCGCTTGATTGATCGCCGCCTCACCAACTTTACTCGTTTCTCTGGTGACATCTAGTTCTTTCTCAAGCTGTTCTAGTTTCTGCTTTGTCACAGGTTCGCCGTCGGGGCGCACTAATTTGTTTTGTACATCGCTTGCCTGCTCTACGATAGTTTTAAGCGATGCAGTCCAGGACAGCACGAGTCGCTTTGCAGTTTCCAACCACGGTTGATTCGGCTGCTCAGGTACTACAAAATTGCCCTCTACTTCAAAAGGATTGTTAGCATTGTATTCGCGCAAAAGCCTCATCTGCATATCCAGCTCTGCAACTATATTTTTGGCCATGCAGCGATGATATTCATCCAACATCAGTTGGTACTTCTCTTGCGCCTCCTTAAAGTCACGCTCCGAAGCGGCGATTTCTTCGGACAGTTGAGCGGCGAGTCGCTCGCGGTCCTCGATCGAAAGTGCGCTCAGCCCACCATCCGCCTCACCGAGCGATGCAGCCGATTTCTTGAACTCGTCGTCGTCGATCTTTCGTACCTGTCTCAGCTCGATTTCTTTCTTGGCAGAACGCTCGTGAAGCTCATCAATGGTGACTGCTTTCCACCGCTGCAGTACTTGAGCAATTTCCTGCTCGATTTCTGTGCGCTTCGAAAGGTCATCTTTGATAGACGGGTTGCCCGATTCAATCTGCAGCTTAGCGACTCCTGGCAGATGAAGTGAGAATCTATCTTCTGCCGTCCATTCTCGTTCAGCGCCGGAAGACAATGATACTGATTCCGGTATATTGTTGTCAGTTGTTAGCACCACATCCAGTGTCTTCTCAGCAATTAATTTTGCACGCACAACGCCCATACTTAGGCGGGCCTGAACTTCCGTCAGGCTCTGTTGCTGCTGCTTCAAACGTGCCAGTTCGGAGGTGGTCGGCACCTGAATAGCTGTTACTTGTCGATACCGATCCGCCGCAATGGACAACAGCAAATAATTCTGTTTGGCTAGCAAAGTATCTATCTTGCCCCTCGACGGAGTCACCTCAACCTCTTTCTTCAATGATTCAACGAGAACCAACCACTCAGCGCTTTGCGTGGATAAAAAAGGGATCTGCTTAAAGGATTCTTCCCACGACTTCATCCATTGTGCACAGCGTGCCGCGTGCTTGCCGGCCTCGGTTGCTTCCAACTCCGCTCTTGCGAATGTTTCCCACTGACTTAGCGAGCTTTGCCCGATCTTCCATTGCGACTCTAAATCGTTTAGACCAGCTTTTGCTTTTTCCAATTCCTTAGACTTTCGGTCAATGTCCGACGACTGTTGATCAGCCTCTTTGATTTGCACTTTAATTTGCGATACTCTATTTTCCATTGCTGTCGTCGCAGCACGTATGTCCTGCAATTTCTTATTAGGCTGAGCACGCTTAGCCGTCCAATAATTTTCATACTCATCGTTAATCAGTTGCTCTAGCTCAGTTACTTGTGGCATGACGGTGTCCCGCGCGGCCGCGGCCAAACGACCTTTCACAGATTCCGGCGCCTGACAATCTAATTTGGCGTCGCCTTGAACACTCCAGAGCGCATCAATCCACTCAGCTGTTGGTCCAAGCAAATCGAGAAGTTTGGGTTGTACTGCCTCATCTTGTGCTATGAGTTTGCCGTTCACACGCAATGTCGCCCAGTCTTTGTTCCGCAAAAATTCTTTTTCCACTACACATGTTTTGTCGTCAATAATTAGCTCAAGCTTCACCGCTGGGAATAGCCGAGTGTCCCAAGGGCGATGAGCCTCTATGATTTTCTTTTCCCCGCGTGCACCAGTAGGCAGTAGCAAAGCCGCGCGCAATGCTTCGCGTAAAGAAGTTTTGCCGCACTCATTGGGACCGCCTACGACGGTAACTCCATCGCCAAACTCAATCTCTTTTTTCTGCAGTCCTCGCCAGTTGGTAACTTCAAGCTTAACCAGCCTCATTTTTTCTCCTCACCGGTGAAGCCGGCATGCTTAACCAACACGCGTAATTTGGAAAGCGCTCGACGTGCGATGTCAGCCTGCTCTTGATCTTCACCGTTAGCTTTGTTCATCAAATTTTCGGACATTTCATGCAACAGCGGATGCCTATATTCATGCACTCCATTGTGGACCTGCAATTCGTTTTCGATCTTGACATGGAAAAATCGTTCGCTGTTGATCGTGTCAATTTGATCAAGACACGTTTGAGAAAGATTTCCCTTCAGACGCAGACGCAGCAATACATTGGGGTTGGCAAGTTTTTTGACCTCTTCCAATAGTGCGTGCAACTCAGGCTCGCTGTGAAGTTCGCGATCGAGTTCCTTCCAGTGATACTGGCCAAGCACCACTTCTCTCACCACAGGCAGTGCCTCGGGAGAAGCTATATCCACCACCAGCGCCTTACCTGCATTCGGCTGTCCAAACGCAGTCGCCTCCGGTGCACCGCAGTACCAAGTACGTTCGTCAATTTTTGTCACACCATGCCAGTGGCCTAGGGCTAGATAATCAAGTTGTTTTCCTATAGCAGCTTTGGCAGGAATTGGAAAGTCATTTGGAGCTGGTGTACCAACAGAACCATGGGCAATACCAATCCTAATCCCATCTGTTTTGGTGCGAGTCGGTATCCCGGATGTAGGGTCTTGCGAGCTATTTCGAGATTTGGCTGGGCATGGATATAGCGTGCCACCAAGTATAGTGACCGGGGTCTCGTTGCGGAGAACAATTGCTGAACCGGTAAACAAACCCGGACATCTGACATAGGGGCTGTCCTGCGTAAGAGGATCGTGGTTGCCCGGAAGCAGGTAAATTGGCACCGGCGAGCTTTTCAAAATGCGAGCAGTGTCTTCGACAATGGCGGGCGCGATTCTGTTGTCATCAAAGAGGTCTCCTGCCGCCACCACGAAAGCCGCGCCTTCTTTTTCGGCTAGAGCAATGACTTGTTTAACTGCATCGAGCCTCGCCTGCCTTAGAGCCTCTGCTTTTTCGGGGATGTTCCTGAATGGCATTCCAAGTTGCCAATCAGATGTGTGTATGAACTTCATGTTCGAATTCTCCTCGCGGTTGCTGCTGATTCCACGGTGAAAAGCAAGCGCGGAGTAACGTCAATGAATTGTAGAAGACGAACGCGCTGCTCTTGTTCATCAAGGCCCTGCAATTGTCGACTTATCTCGACGGCATGTTCTTGATTCGCCTTCTCCATCTCGGTCAAAATTTTCTTACGCTGCGCCTGCGCCTTCGTTATGGCTTCCATAGTTGTCGCAAGTCGTTTGGCTTTGTCAGCGGCTTCCAGCTTCTTTGTAAATTGCGCAATCGAACCGACACGAAACTCATTAAGATCCTGACGTCTAGACGAGATCTGGCGCAACAACCTCTCTACATAGTTCCGCTGATGTAGCTCCGCCGCTACCTTCAATTCAGCAAGTGAGGTGCTTAAATCAGTCACAAAGTCTGTCCAGCCTGGCAACGGACCTTTGCCAACTACAATTATTTTCTGTTCCTGTTCCAGACCGCTGAGCTCTACGTTATATATTTCCCAGCTACCTTCGAGCCCGTCTGTTGACTCAAGTCGTAATTCACCACCAGTAATGGCAAGGCATTTGTCAATCACTCCTTTTACTTGTTCATGGTCAAATTGAAGCGGTTGACCACACTCAACGCTCGGATTAGGTGAGCCTAGATGAAAGAGCTTACCTTTCCATCGAATCAGCGTTCTGTCATCTTCCACGCCCAGTATCTCTACCGGACTGTCAACGGAAATTATGTCCAATAGCATTTGATCATAAGAGCTAAGTGCGGGTTGCATCGTCGTTTCAATCACGCCAAGTCTAGCTTGAACACTTTCATCAAGTTCTCCGAGAAGTTCCTTGGTCATTACTAATCGCTCGTCATGCAATTGTTTCTGTGCAGCGTCCAATTCCAGAACGAATCGATCGAACGCTTCCTGTATTTCCTGTTGCGTTCGACAACGGTTTAACAGTTCATTGATGCGTATCTCCAGGTTCAGTGCTATTTCTGGTGTATTCAATATCGTGTCAGATACGCCAAGCGCTTCAGTAAATATATGCAGTTTTTCGTTGAGCAGTTCGTATACTCGCTGCTCGGCGTGATTGGAGAGGTTTATGAAATTGACGATTACTACATCGTGCAACTGTCCATAACGGTGCACTCGACCGATCCGCTGTTCAATTCGCTGAGGATTCCATGGTAGGTCGTAATTGATAAGGCAGTTGCAAAACTGCAGGTTTAGTCCTTTGGCACCGGCTTCGGTGGCAATGAAGATGGACGTTTGAGTTTTGAATTCATAGATCAAGGCGGCACGCATCGCCGCTCCCGGATCTAACTTCCCTTCGAATTTTCCCACCTCGTCGGACCAGCGTTTCCAAGCTCTGTCCGCCAACCGTCCAGAATTGGTGCCAGAAAATGTTGTAACTTGATCGCTGAAGCCGTTGCTTTCCAAATATTCGACAAGAGAATTGAGGGTTTTAACGGACTCAGTGAAGACAACCACTTTGTCTGAAACTACACCATCAAGCGAACGCTGTTGAACTCGCTTGATGATCTCTAGCAACTTGCGCTTTTTAGATTCGACGCCGGCGCTCATTATCTGACGGGCTAACTTATCCATCCGCTCGACATCTCTGAGGTCTTCCCGTAGTAGCTGCATATCGACTTCGGGGATTTCTTCCTCGTCGTCTAGATTCTCGAGCTCGAGATCGATAGATTCGTCTTTAGTTGGATAGACTCCTGTCTCTTGCATCTTCATCATGCGTTGTTTGATACTTGTCAGCGTCGCAACTAGCGCTTCTAAGGAGCTGGCCATTCTTCGCCGGAGCTGAAGTGCCATCAGCGCACGATGTCCGCGTTTGTATGCCGCAAGCTTGTCCTGCGAGAGCCATCGAGAGACGAGGTCATACAATTCAGCTTCCAGTTTATCTGGATTGAAATTGGCTGTGAACACGTGCCTGTCGCGAAACGGCTTCTTCATAAACGGCTGTGCCTGTCGCCTCAAAGTTCGCTTCAATATCAGCGACAGTCGTTGTCTCAAAGTCTCTTCCATGTTAGGAACAATTGAGCGCCCACCCTCACCCGTGACGAACAACATACAAAATTCGTTGAATTTGCCGAGTACTCGAAAGTCTGGATCGATGTATTGCACTAACCCCCATAACTCATAGAGATTGTTTTGGATTGGAGTAGCCGTGAGCAACAAAATAGGAAAACCAGAAATCAGTTCTCGAATCTGCGCAGCTCGGCGCGCATGTCCTTTGGAGAGGTTCTTTTGATAGTCGCCAGTGTTTTTGCTGTAGCGATTGTAGATAGTCGCGAAAAGTTCATGCGCTTCGTCAATCACTACCAGATCCCACAATCCGAGAAGTTTCAGCAAATCTCGTCCTTTGGTCGTGGAGGCAAACTCTCGGCCGATGATGTAGATGCCTCGTTCAGTGCTAGCTGCGGACTCTGAGCCAAGTATTGTTGACGGTACCGAGAAGAGATCTTCTAGCTCGACTTGCCATTGACGTGCCAATGACAATGGGACAATGATTAAGACATGTCCTTTGCCAGCAGCGCGCAGCTGGGTAATTACCAATCCAGCTTCGATTGTTTTTCCAAGTCCGACCTCATCGCACAACATTGCACCCCCTTGCGGCAATCGTCGCAAGGCAAACATCGCTGCCTCAATCTGATGTGGATTTGGATCAATGGTTGACCGCCTAAAGACTTCGACGAATCTTTGCGCGTCGTCGCTCCTTCTCTTCCGAGTAAGTTCTTCAATTAAAAGTCGTTGACGGATGCGATCAAGCATAATCACGATTCAGATTAGTCGAATGAGACGAAGGTTTCCAGAAGTATGAGATGCCACATTATAGGTTGTTGTACCCGTTCTGTTCCGAATCGCTTGTGCTTATTGTCGTCTAACGATTGAGCTGTTAACAGAATTACTCGTAATACGAAAAGAACAGCGCTTTGATGCAGTTTCCTTTTGCAGCTATTGCGTACTCGACTTCGCTAAAGGTGAAATCGAGCCCAGTATAATCTGCACCATTTTTTTGTAGCACCTAAATCGTTCATACCTATGGTTAATTCTCACTGCAGTATTTCCGCAGTAGCTGGCGAGAGTAAGTGAAGAATCAGATGGAGAAGGCTTTCGCTTCGCGCTTTGGAAGAATTCCGACTGTGTGTACCAGAGCCGCTGCTGTGGAAAATCAACCTTGATGTACACTACTCGTTTTTCTGACGTACGGTTGAAAGTCAATGCGCAACACTCATAAGGGAACCTGTCAGCTGTGCGGATTTTTCGTCGCGATTGATTAAGTAGAATTGTTTGATGGTTTGTTTTTACTCTTTCAGCGTTAGTGCATTGTTCAATGGCGCCACCATTTACGGTATCATAATGGCGCTCAAAGCGTCATCAGATCCCTGTCGAACATTGCTTTTTTATTCGCCGCGCTTTCACTCAGCCGCTCATGCAACTTCATGGAGGGGAGTGCCTGCTTACGGCTTCTGGTGGGGTTGTGACCTCCGAAGCATTTAACTCAGACAGCACATGTATATTGCTTTCAGAAAAGAGAATTGACTTACTCAAGCCCAACCGAGCTCCCTGAACGTTGTTGGCATAAAGAACAATCCCCAAATCCTTGGTTGCACGCGAGCAACAGACGTAAAAGAGTCTTCTGGTCCGGTCCAAGACAGATTCCTTATCGGATGCGATATTGTCATTGTCAGTTTTTGATAAAGCTTCCAAACCAAGCAACTTGTCGTAAGAATACTGGGTATGGGTATTTTCTTCATCATCGATGATGACGAGCACCCGCTCAAATTCAGCGCCCTTGATGCCGTGCTGTGTTGAATACGGAGACTGATCGTTCAAGTATTCGGCATAAGGCCACAATTGATTTGCAGAACAGCGGAGAAACGCTCGCAGTACCTCCCTTGTTGCAGCGGAATCATCTTCCTCCCCTGGAATAGTTTCTTCATCATCCTCATCAGTAGTCTCGTCAACGATCTCGGACGCGCGCGTGACACCAATGAATTCATCAAACCTCTCATCAATCATGAGAAGGTTTGCCTTGGTGGCAAAACTCAATACATCAAACACACTCGCGCTTCCATCTGCTGCAAGCAAGTTGGCAAGCTTTGCAGAGTCTGCCTTCAAAGTTACCAGCGTCTCACCTGAGATAGATCCGGCACGCAATTGAGGGCACTCTCGGCGAAGAATGTTCATAACATCAAATTGACGGTCTTCCTTGAGCGCCTCAGCCAATGGGAGCAGCACACGCAGGAAAGGCCTTAGCATCCAGGAAGTACCTTCCAAAAACGAATCTTTGAATTTGTCTGGAGTGTCATCATTGAAGGATTCAAAAAGGCTCTGAAAACCTAGGCGAACAGCAGCCATTCGATGAACGATCACCAATATTCGGACATCCGATTCTCTGTTATCGCTGAGCCAGTTTTCGTCGGCGTATTTTTGGGCAAGCCAGGACCTGACTTTGGCCAAGTTCCTACTTTTGTCGTTGTCGTTTGGCAGAATGAAAAGATGAGCTGCTCCCGTCAGCGGCACCAGCGATCCATCGACACTTGTATGTCGACCTCTCGTTTGGACTATACCGTCGCCCTCAGCACGGATTTTATTGATGATGTTTAAGACTTGTTGTGGCGACCGGAAATTTTCCGGCTTCTCTATACGTTCCCATCCAGCTTCTAGTGCGATTGCGCCAGCACCATGACCGTAAATTTGCTGCATGGGGTCACCAAAAAATCCCAAGCAAAATTTTTCTGGAGCGCCTTTTGCTAAACAGACCAAGGCGTCCACAACTTGCCTAAAAGTATCTTGGCTTTCGTCAACGAACACGAACGGATATCGCTGCGAAACAATAGAGACTAGCAATGGATTCCTCAGAATCAGCTCAGGGACCATATCTATAACGTCATTGTGCCCGAGTACGCCTTTGCCATAGTCCTTTGCCGTCTCGTAAGTAAATCGATGAATCCCGTCGACTTTCGGAATTGCTTGCTCAAGTTTTACAATATCCTTAAGGAGTTTTTCTCGTCCCTTCACAGCCCGTGTCGATAGTTCTTGAAGCTTCTGGCGAGCTTTGGACAATTTCTCTTGGAGCCGGACTTTTAGCCACTTCCGAATGTCGTTCTGAAAGGGCTTTACAATGGACCAGAGAAAACTATGTATTGTTGAAACGTGAAACAACTCATTGTTACCGACATCGTCCCAGATTTCTTTAACAGCGATTTCGGTATATGTTATGCAAGCTACCTGTTGCTGCCTTCGCCTGAGCTCATTACCATGCGTTTTCGCAATATAGTCGAGCGCTTTGACAAGCGAAGTTGTCTTACCAGAACCCGCACCAGCTGTAACCACAAAGCATTTGCGCTTGGTGCCTCCAATACAGGTTTTTACGCTTTTGTCGGCGTCGGTGTCAGGTTTGTCGATTCGTTTCGTCATAGCTTTGCTGCTTCAGCGCTTTGAGAACCCGCCAGGGGATTACTTGGTGCAATGGACGTGCCCAACGCCGCTTCGCGTAGCGTTTCGGTAGTCATGTCGACCTCGTCAGCAACCGGTTCCAGTTGTGCTGGAATTAATTGATCCCTCAGCCAAAGAAGTCCTTCAGAGATATACTGCGGGACTTTCCAATTTGACGGTGATGCCATCATCAGTGCAAGGGCGAAATCAGTCTTACCAAAAGAATCTCCGCTTACCTTTTCAAAGATCTTTTGAGCAACCTGTTCCAGTGTCATTGTTTCAGCAGCCTTCCGTCCGCCCACACGTAACTTAAGCGGTTTTTGTTCATCTTCCTGGCACCAAACCAAGTTTTCGAGTGCGAACATTTCTTCGAAAGTCCGTCCCGCTAACTGTGTTTCTTCCTTTTTCCAGGCTACTGATTGTTTTGTTTGATAGGCAACGCGCACCCTGCCTGGACTACCTTTGTACTCCATCAACTTTTTGTCACTGGTCGCATCCAGCAGGTCCGCGATCTTGAGCAGTCCTGGAATCCATTGAATCAATGTTTGGTTTGACGTAACCGCGTTTTCCGTATGCACAGGGCATGCCTTCCGGCTGATGGATTCCGATTCCTCATCATCAAGATCCTCAACAGATTCAGTCTTAGTAGCTGTTGAGGCGCTCGCAGACTTAGCATCTGGCGGAAAGACACTATCTAAATCCGTTATGACCAACGTGGTTATGCCAAGAAATTCAATCAGGTTCTTGAATAAATGCGCAAACGCGCCTCCCAACTCCAAAATACTCAAGTAGCTGGATTTTAGCTGCGGAGCAACCTTCTCAATCATCAGAGGTAGAAGCAACCTTTCCACGTTCCCCTCTACCAACACGGCCGCGTCGGCAAAGAATAGATCGCAGTGCGTTAGCTTCATGTATTGCCGTAAGAAGTCAATGGTCTGCTTCTCATTTTCCTGAAACTTAGACAGATTCAAGACTTTAGAATAATGTCCTGATTCGAGTAAACTGGCTCGCTGAAAATACCTTATAGGCGTAAAGCTGCTCTCATATATAATGTGCGGTGAGTGCGTGGTGACAACTAATTGTGTTCGATAAAGAGGTCCGTCATCGGGGATGATTTCATTGATTTTGGAAATAAAGACTTGCTGCAACTGAACGTGAAGATGCGCCTCTGGCTCTTCAATAAAAACAAGATGAACCGGTGCGCGCGACTCTTCCTGATCACACCAGCGACTATAGAAATCTAGAATCTCGATAACCATATAGATCAAGTTTTTGAAACCAAGACCGTTGTATTTGTCCGGTAACGTCAAATACTGCTGTGCAGCCACGGGCAGCGAAGATTCGTTACGACATTCTCCGGATGTACCGTGCTCGTCACCATTAGAGCCACCATTTGGACGTTCTGGGTCTCGAAGTGCATAGTGAACACTGGCGTTTTTTGTAAGGACACTTTCAGGGTCAAATGCAGACTTGATTACAAGATGTGGGTTGGCAAAGCCCGGGTATCCAAGCCTGTTCAGCTTGTCCAGCGTCGGTGCAAACACCGTTTCGAGATGCCTATTCAACTGCAATTCGGACTGAGCCAGCGCCTTTACTGCCGAGAAGTCCTGATCAAATTTCTTCAAATTGCGATCGTAAAAGCGACTAAGGCGCGAAGAAAGATCCTCAGACCGACCTTTCGATGAAGAGTCCGATTGATGACGTTGAGCAAATAGAAAGTCGACCTTGATCAGAGAGTCAACTATTTTGCGTCCGCCTTCAGCAGATTCCTCAAGTTGCTGCGGAATATAGCCCTGTTTGGGTTGAAGGTTCTCATCAAATTGTGAATGATCAAGAACGTAGTAGTAGACCTTGTACTCATCTTTGAGCTTCTTGTTGAGATAGTCAGTTAGCTTCTCAGGCCACGGATGAAAACCCTCGGTGCCCTCGGAAGCGGGTTCTGAAGCCGAAGCCGCATTGCTTTTTGCTTCACGGAACTTCGAAAGAAGCGTAACCTGATCTTTGGGTGCATAAACCATTCTCACGCCTACTGGCGCATCCTTCCAGTCCAGACTTGGAAGGAGAGGCATTACTCGAGGGAGATCATCACTTTCGACAGTGAACCAAAGATCGAGTTCGATGAACGGCAAGGGCTTATTTTTATTTGTGGCTTCGGCTGCGCCGATTTCGTCAAAAATAGCCCAACAATAGGCACTGAAGTCATGAATGCAAAGACGCTCCTTTGTATCTAGGAAGAGTTTGAATACTTGGGTTGCTGAAGTTTTGCCACTGTTATTGGTGCCTACGAAGATCGTGGTAGACAGATCCAAATCGACGTGCACGTCGTTCAGTCTTCTAAAATTGCGAACGTGAAATGATTTGAGACGCATTCAACTAACTCCATTCGATTAGTAAGAGAAACTCAGGTAGCTTGTCTAGCATTAAGACTTCACCACTAGTTGTAAACTGTCCTGGGAGGGCCGAGTCCGGTCTTCACAAGGCTTGTCTTGGAGTTTGGCCATTGAACGTGCTACTCCTGGCACCGAGAAATTCTCGTTCTGCGTCGCGTACGTACATCTATGAGCCTGCATGGACTGGCGGACATATTTACACGTAACAGGCGGTCGGCCATACGGTTCGGAAACCACCCTCTGCAATATTGAAAATGGAAACCGTTTTCAATATTGAGCCAAAGTCTAGGTTTTGTCAATAGGCCAAATTGGGATGTCAGCATTGTTGTTCAAAAAATCCGGAACTCGTAATATGGAAAAGATCACGAAGTCAATTTGATCGCCGACTAACTTTTTCGTTCGCACTGACTACTGGTTTTGTAAGATTGTACGCCACCATATTTGGTGCCAAACAAAGTTTTATATCGTCCGAAGGCACTAGAGAAGGTAAAAGACGTGTTAGACAGTTACCAGTAATCAAGCACGCCGGAAATTTCAGAACTTCTAGACCTATACATTGTAGAAGCGGGAGACAGTCTCTACAAATTAGCCGATCGCTAATATGGTGATCAAACCAAATTCGGTATTATCTTTGCTGCAAATCAAGATGTCCTCCATGATTCTCGCCAGATAACGGTAGGGCGTGAATTGCAGATACCTAAACTGCTCGTCGCCGAGAGCAAGAAAATATCTGACATTCCGGAATCGCAGTGAACGATTTACTGACCTAACAAAGAAAAAGACATAATTGAATTGTCACCGTCTTTGGTGCGCACCGGTCTGATATGCAGACGAATTGTTGATTGTGGCGATAAGGCCAGGTAGATAGAAGTGTTTCGAAATGTTAATCCAATCCCAGACGGAGTGCGGGTTGGAGCGGTCCGGCTTACGCGAACATCGCAATAATCATTGTTTCAGCAGCAGAGGCCAAGTTGCTATGGATTGAACGCAAGTAGCTACGTTGGGTTGAGAGGCTTGTCTGCGCTGTGCGTGTCACATGCCTGGCTCACAGCGCAGAACATGCCTTAATTGTACACTATATTCAAAAGCCCTAAAACCGCATATGCGCTTGATGTAAGAGGGGCTTTACGGAGAAGATATGTGTTGAAGGCGGAAGCGCGACGTGGTGTGCTCTTTTGACACTATATTCGGTATCAACATTTAATAGGCGCTAGCTGTGAAATCGAGTAAGTTTAGGATTGTTACATCAAAAGGAGGTGCATTCTATGCCTATCGTAATAGATCTTCGGATCATAATTTCTGCGCTCGTTGGTTTTTTGACATATCTGACTATGTGTAAATAATCGAGAGCCCCCATGCCTGCTTGGCCGTGAGTAATGCTCAGGGCCGAGTGGGCGCGCTCGCGGTCCGCATTGCAGATTCTAGATCTTAAGATAATGGTGGTGCTGGCAAGACGTTGGAGTGCTCGCAATAAATAAATCGCGTTCACCGTTACTATCGAAGCGACTTTTCTTTGGCAAGCATTGCAGTATATGAGATTACTTTGCTCGACTGCAGCGATGCAGTCCTGACCGATATTGATTAAATATGTTAAGAGCTGTTGGTGATATCGGCTGAGTATATATCCAGTAATTCTCAAAACCTACCAGCAACCTTGAGGTCGTGATGCCGAATCGTCTCTAACGATTGATTTGGCTTGAGCAAGAAATTTCTCGGGGC
>PLXC01000078.1:0-4210 GCA_003151275.1 Candidatus Melainabacteria bacterium | reverse complement strand
ATTACTCTGGAACAGTGTTCGAGCCTATCTTGCAGGGTGCGCTTGAAAAAATCTATGAACGGCTGCCTGACAAAGTTCGCGTGGATTTAGTCGAATTGAAGGCGGCGGTGGAGTTCAATTATTATCCAGCCGTGCATTTTAGCAAGCAGATATTTTTGGAGTTGCAGCGCGCCGTGCGAATGACCAGATGCACTGCAGGAATTTTCCAAGCGTTCATTGAAAAGCATTCTCAAGATATTGCCAGCACCACGCCCGGCACTGACAGCAAAGTTGTCAGATGAAGCACTCGCTCGAGCTGTGCTAGCCGCACTGAAGAGTTCTCGGGCAACACCCCCGCTTGCGCTCCGATATAGAGACCGTAATTACTGGATTCTTAAAATCGACTCAAACTGCAATGGAGCTGTACGATGAATTCAAACGCAGCCAGGGTCTTCTCGATTTCACAGATCTCGAATTTCTTGCATTGAAGTTGCTAGATAAGGACGAGATCTTGTCCGATCTGAAAAACAGGCTTTCCCTTACACTCGTTGATGAGTTTCAAGACACAAGTCCGATTCAACTGAGTCTCTTCCTTAAGCTTGCGCAGGTCACCGGACGATCAGTCTGGGTAGGGGATGAGAAGCAGGCAAGCAGGTGCGCATCTCCCACGTCGAGCGAATCGATGGGAGGGGGCAGAATGACTGCCTCCAGGTGTGGTGGCTTACAGAGAAAGGCTCTTTGGGGAAAGCGATTCCAGCTCTTGCTCAAGGTGTCGCTATGCTATTGAAGCGCGATAAGCCGCTTTTGGTCTCCGACCCAAAGACCCATCAGCTTCGGCCGGCAATCGGCTCTGATATTGTCATTTTGTGTAGGAGCAATGACAGGTGTGGAAAAATCGCTCACGCGTTATCTAACATCAAACTGAGTGTCGCTACTGAAAGGGACAACTTGCTGAAGACACCAGAATGTGCGCTTGCTTTCTCGTGCTTGCGCTATCTCATTGACTCTCATGACACTCTTGCGTCTGCCGAAATAGCGCACATTCTTGAGGGTGGCGATGGAAGTGGGAAGTGGTTTGTGAACTGGCTTACCGATGGGCGTGAGGCAGTCGAACAGGCAAATCCACAATTTGCTGCTTTGCGCGAAGCAGCTTCAGGATTGATCAATCTCACGCCGACGGAAGTACTTGAAACGGCAATATTTAGGGGCGGTGTTGTTGAAGTCGTAAAGCGCTTCGGAAGTGTGCGTCAGCGCATGGCCAATCTCGATGCCCTGCGCGGTTTGGCACTTCAGTATGAGGAGCTATGCCGTGTCGAAAAACGCGCATGCACACCAGGTGGACTGGTTTCATTTCTGTCCAAAGTAGAGAAGGGCGGACAGCAGCCACCCGATCCCGATAAGAACGCGGTTCGCGTTGCAACGTACCACAGTGCGAAAGGACTTGAGTGGCCGATCGTAATTCTGTTCGATCTCCATGAACCCAGGGTGCCAAACCCATTTGGCGTATCTATCGAACCACGAGATAAAGGGATTGATCCGACGTTGCCACTCAAGGACAGGTGGATCAGATTCTGGCCTTGGCCTTATGGAAATCATAAGAAAGATGTGGGATTAGATGCAGCAGTCGCGAATTCGCCAGAAATGCAACGTGTCATTCGTGCGGCTGAAGCAGAAAATACGCGTCTCTTGTATGTCGGCATGACACGCGCGCGTGACTATTTGATATTTGCCCCCAAGAGCACGACACCGGCTTCGGTCGAATGGTTAAGTTCCCTCCGGACTACGAAGAATTCTCAGGTGCTTAGCCTTCCGGAGGTGCCCGGTGAACAAAACATACATGTGGGCAAATCGAAGTTTCCGTGCGATGTACAGTCGCTAGATTTGCGAAATGTTGAACCTGAGCTCTCAATATCAAGTTCGTCAACATCCTACACGACCAAAAAGCTCCCACGCCCTGCAGCCCCCCGGTTGCCGTACCGCCTCATTCCAAGCGCGCACTTGGCTGACAGCATTCAATCTCAACCCGACACCGCAGCTGATACCAGCAAGAAGACGTCGATAATATCCATCGGTGCCAGGCTGCCTCTGGTCGGATCACCAGACATGAGGGATGTCGGTGATGCTCTGCACAGATTTTTAGCCGTCGACAATATCGAATATCCTGACGACGAGAGACTCAAATGTGCAACGGCTATTCTCAATGCATGGAGCGTCACAGCTCTCAATTCAGATTCTCTTGTGCTTGCAAGCAACAGACTTAATTCATTCATCACAGAAAAATTCGGTGCCTGCAAAAGGTTACCCGAATGTCCAATTACAGGTCGCATCGGTGAACAACGAGTTTCAGGACGCCTTGATCTCTTGATCGAAACGGACGCAGGATACATCATCATCGATCATAAGAGCTTCCCCGGAAGATTTGAAGAATGGATCGCTCGAGCGCAATCGCACAAACCGCAATTGGACATCTACAAACAAGTAGTGGAACAAGCAACTTCTCGCCCCGTGCTGCAGATACTCATCCACATGCCCATAGTTGGATCCATTGTCAGGCTGGCGTAAACAAGTCACACTGTTTCAGGGAGGATACATCACGATGACAGGCCCTCGACCAGATTGATTATGTCAGACCCAAAGACGTTAATAGGTTGGTTAGAAATGCCCCAGAATAAAAGCACCGCCAGAGCTACTACATCAGCAATATTTGTAGCAATAGGCCTGTTGCAAGGAGGCTTCACCAGTCCCGCCCGCAGCGATGCGAAGGCACGACTCTTGTATGTTAGGGCCGGCCAGGAAAGTAAACAGGTGGCAACTCGACTCCAGGCTCTTGGCCATATAAGTCAGGCCCTAGTAATAGAGCCAAAAAACCCACATTTTTGGTACACGAAAGCACTCATCCTACAGGGAATGGAGGAGAACGAGCAGGCCCTACCATGCATCGACAAGAGCCTGGAATTTGATCCCAACTCCGCCTTCGCCTGGGACGCGAAAGCCTCCATTCTCAGCGGGCTGGGCAGAAACGAGCAGGCTCTTGCTGCGGCCAACGAAGCAGTACGGATGGAGGCATGCTCATCTACCCGGATGACAAGAGCGCAAGTTTTAACGCATATGGGCAAATTTTATCCAGCCGAAAAAGAATTGGACGACATCATTAAGGCCGACCCCACCAATGAGGGTGCTCGGTCCAGACGCGCAATGGTTGCCGGCCACACACACCACTGGAACAAAGTCATAGAGGACAATACTTTTCTCATTCAAGCCAACAAGGAAAGTCTGGTAAAAAGTACAAGTACTACCTTTCAGGATCGTGCGGCGGCATACATCAACACCAAACAATATGACAAGGCGATCGCCGATTACAAAACCGGACTAAAGATCAATCCCGACTCTAGACCGCTTCATAGTGGCCTGCTAAACGCTTATACGCTCTCCGGCAACACAAAGGCAGCCCAAGCTGAGCGCAAAGTATTGGAAAGTTACGACGACGACATCACACCTTTCAAATGAAAAAGCAAACATCCACAAGCAGTCGAGCAAAGCAACTAGTTTTGATTTCACTAAGGCTGATATTACGAGCCCACAAAAACCAGCTCCAATAAGCTTTCTATGAACGATCCTGTAAACATCGAGCGCGTGATGTCGTCCTTGATTCTTGTATGAATGGCAGGTCGGTCCAGTGTTGATCGCGCAGGTAAACCAGCATTTGAAGATGGCATTAGGGACTGCAGGTATTTTGCACCCTGCGGCAGTATGTTGAATTGGATACACTATTAATTCCTATTCGGACATTATAACAGAGCAGGCGAAAAAATGTCCGATTCTGGTATGATTACATATGTGAGGGGCGCAGATGGCACAGCTTGACGCATTTTCATTGCCAGGCTTTGTCTTAGAGATGTATCCGGAGGACCACTCTCCACCTCACTTCCATGTAATTAAGGACGATTGGAACATTAGGATCAAGTTCAACCTCAGTGTGATAAAACGGGAAATAGTCTGGGACGCTAAATACCCTGCGGATTTACGTAATTGTCCACTGAAGAGCGGTGAATCAATAGCCCTGTTGGAGTTGATAAAGAAGAATTGTAAGGCTCTTAATCGACAATGGAAGGTATTGCATCCAAGCAGGCGAGGACTGCAAGAATGACAGTAGCACACAAGAAACTAGTCGTTATTGATCCAGAAAAGTCTGTGCAAAAGGAGCTCAAGAATTCTGAGCATTTTGTTTTTC
>PLXC01000008.1 GCA_003151275.1 Candidatus Melainabacteria bacterium | reverse complement strand
GGTTGAACCTTTTGCGACCGGCATTCCAACCCACAGAGGTAAATAGACGACTGGATATTTCGGTGCTCAAGCAGTGGCGAGATGACTTCATTGATCTGCACAAGCGTGATCAAGGTCCGCTGCCCACCTGTGGACCTTGCACATCTAAATGCGTCTATCGCTTTGAAGTATCGGAAGTGGTGCGCGATCCAAAAATCAAGTTCGACTTCAACTCATCAATCAATCGAAAAGACACGCCTGCCTCAGACTCGGCAGCGTGGTTTTGCCGACTGCTGACTGAGAGGTTGATCGGTCAAGGTGATGTGGACCTTTCATATTGCCTTGCGGTTCATCTGATTAAGGACCAACAATTGTCTACCGATGCGCAGTTGGTGCTTTTGCATAAAGTACGAACGGCGCTGGAAAATTTCCAAAACGAAGGAGAAGCGGAGCAACAGGGCAATGCAGGCGGATGATGAAGAGGAGCAACAAAAGCAGCAACCTTCTCCGCTCAAAGAAGGTGAACAGTCCTTTGCTGATGAACTTGGGATAGAAGATCTCAGTGATCCGATTTTTGGCGGTCGCGGAAGAATATTTTCGGCGGCAGGAAAAGACTCACCAGTAGCCGAATTCACCGAAGATTTCCTGATCATGCATCCTCCGCAATTGCCGTTTGATGACTCAGGACCTTCCGAAGATTTTGTAATCAACGTGGATGATTCTGGAATACTGTTGGATGAACTTGCGCGCCAAAAAAGAATCGCCGGAGCGAGATTCAAAGGCAGGGAGCTGTTTTGGCTAGGCGAGCGAAAGCCTGGAACACTGAAGCATTATGCCGGTTGGTTCGACAAACACGACCTCGTGCATTTGCTCTACGTAAACGGCGAACCGATTACAACAGAGATTGTTTTTAAATTGCGCAACAAAACTCACGATGGTGAAATCAGCATTTTCCCTGATCTCGAATCAGACGATCCCGACGAATAGCGGCTTTGAATTGATGACTCTAACGAATGGAAGCGCACTCACCCTGAGTGCTCAGAACTACCACGGCCTAAGAAATAGGATCCATCGACAAAATTACTGTCGATTTCTAAATTCAACTATGCAGACAGTCGCTTACCTGCCAAGAATTTCTTGCAGTAGCTCAGCCAATTTGATGCCAGGTCGTTTTGGATCATCTCGAGAGCGGCGCTTGCAGGCAGGTCGATCATGATCGATCGCTTGGTGCCGTTTGAGAGGTATTCGTGCCGCATCGAGTTAGCATCCGACACTTCGTAAGCCAGAATTGGAAGCCACTCTGAATCACGCAGCACTTCCAATTGAGAGCGAGTTACTTCGGAGACATTCCGTTTAAGGATAGATTTGACCATGCGGCAAGTATCACTGAGTTGCTCGGTTGTGCTTTGGAGAATATCCTCATCCGTTCGGGACGACGGCACACCGGTTGGCACTTGGCGTTCGAAACTCAAAGTTGTTTCGCCAGTTAGTGGTCCGAACGATAAGACGTTGCCGGTTTCAAATTCAAGTCTGCGCGCCGCGAATGACAGTCCGGTGTCAGCATCTTTGCCTGATCTGTGGAACTTAAGAACCGAATTATTGAAGCTCAACGTGGTATCACCGGTGTCAGCCGACGCAGGAGGATGGATTGTGTCATCCCAATCCGCAATAGCCGGTACGCGAGGAACCTTCGCCGTCGACACCGCTCTAGTATCATCGTCGACAGAGACTTCGCCTGACGCAATTGGGAACGCGCAGGCAGGGCATACGGTACTACTGGCGGTGACAAGCCGCAAGCATGATGGACACTGAGTTGTAGCCAATTCAGTACGTGCACCAAAATCAGTCTTAGGCTGCATTGCAGCTAGGTTCTCGCCGGTCATCGTTAGTCTGTATTGAGCAATCTCAGCTTGGGATGGAATGACGATTTCTGAACCACGGCGCAGCATCGCTGTTGGTACGCCTTTGCTATCAGTATTTGTTGGCATGCCGTTCTTTCTTGCAACAAGTTTCCACAATGAAACATCGTTCAAGGCTGGATGCTTCATCGCCACTGAACGCAGAGAATCACCCAATCTAACTGTATAGCGGACCACTTCGGAATGATTACTTACTGAGATCGGTCCCAACATGTTTTCGATGTTGGCGCGACGGCTCTCATCGATGCGCGATTCTGGAGAACCGGGCACGGTGCTAGCTCTCATATTGTTGGCCGACTGTGAAAGTTTACGTTGTCTATACTCTCTAACTTGCTTGCGACTCGGCAAGTGCAAGACGGTGCCAACCTTCACTATATACATTGGCGTGCCGTTGTCGGCATATTTGACCTGAACCTTAGTCTTGTTCAATTCATAAACCAAAGGCAACAGTTCAAGTGAGCCCAACTTCTTCTTGGTGATGCTTTCGAGCGTATCTTTGGGTTTGACGATGTAACTTTCTTGCTTCGTGTCTTGGCGAATTTCTTCTTCTCTGCGCTGTTGCTCTTCTCGCAATCGTTCTGAACGCACCTTTTCATCCAGTTCTTGCTGACGCGTGGTTGTCATCGCAGTCAACATAGTGTCAGACAAGCGCCGAATATCTTCTTCTTGTTTGCGGAGTCGTTCTTCTTCCTCTCGGCGCAAGCGATCTTCTTCTTGCTTGCGTTGCTGCTCTTGCAGACTTAATCGATAGTCAGCATCAAGTTGCTCTGCCGTTTCTTTACGATCGGCCAATAATTGTTGATAGTTGTTATTTTGTTCTTCATCGGCTTGGCGAGTTTGAGCAAGTTTATCAGTGTAGTCATGCAGCGCTTCTTTCTGATCATCTAACTCTCGGATCGTTTCTTCTGCGATCTTTCTGATTTGCTCATCATAGACTGTTGAAACAGAGTCTGAATTTTGCATCGGATCAACTAACGGGCTGGCAATTCCATATGTTGTATCGATTGTATTTCCATAAGTTGTATCCAGTTGATCTGCAGATTCAAGCCTACTAGCAGGTGGCAACACGACGTTGGCATCAGCTCGTTCGCCGTAAGTCTCTTTGACTTCGTGTTCGACTTGATGCGCTGTTGTGTGGTCCACGTGAGTTTGAATGTGTTGAGTATTGTGCTCATCATGTTTGCTGTCATGATCAGTGTGATGAGCTTGGCTATGTTGAACATCGTGATTAGCTTGATTGTGAGTGACGTTATGATCGTCGACTTGATTGTGGTGACCACCATGCGCAACGTGATTGGCTTCATTGTGTTGAGTATGAACAACGTGCTCATCGTCACGATGCTGACTGTGGTGAACTCCGGCTTCGCTATGCTGCCCATGAGCATGACCATGTTGTGCATGGGCTGGATCCAAATCAATAGAATGCAGCGGAATTTCTGGTGTCTGTTGGATGGAGAAATCAACCTGACCAGGAGCTGTAATGAAGCTGGACGGATCTTGTTGTAGAGGGACTGAAAGGTCAGGACCAGATCGGAGATCCATTGGCACGCCGGGATCAATAACACCGTGAATAGGAGCTGAGACACCATGTCCATCGAGCGATGCTGAGTGGCTACCATCGAGCGGTATTTTGACCGTGCTTGGGTCAAAAGGAAGTGCACTTGTTGAATTTACCGAAGTGGGCGTGTCGAATGCGCCAAATTGTGGTGGAGCCGCGTCGCTATGCGGTGCTCTTGGATCAAATTGTGGTGGAGCAATGTCGCTTTGCGGTGGTTGTGCCTCTGCTGGCTGTCGAATTAAATCATTGGTCGATTTTAAGAATGGATTGTCGGTTGCAGGAGTGCGTTCAGCTGGTGTTGGTAGGGCGTCAACCGGAATTCGAACCAACCTATCCGTTGGCTTAGCTTCCACGACATCCGGAATTCGCTCGACTGGTTTGGCATCTGCCAGCAAAGGTGCGCGCTGATCCAACTGAGTCGAATCAGCTCTGAGAGCCTCTGCGTGGACTGAAGGAATCAACTCGATCGGCGTAAACTTGCTTGCCAAATCTTGTGGTGCGGTTGCATGATCTATGGATGGTGGACCTGCTTTGATTTGAGACAAATCAACGACCACACCTGGTTTATCGCCGGCCTTACTCGTCTCGTTATCTATCGTAGGAGAAAGTGCAGCCGAACCCTTTAAGGAATCAGCAGCCGACACCGGACTATGACTATAATCGATCTGCCATGGTGCTCTTGCCGACTCAGCTGGCAGTGCTTGCTTGCTATCGTTCTGAATCGCGGTTCCGTTCGAAGACTGTGAAGATGATGAATTCGTGGTGCTGCCGCTGGTGTCAGGGATGGATGGACCAGCCGAGGATAATTGATGGCCGACACCTGAACCACTCAGATTTGCATTGCTTGGGTCCTGTGACTGACTAGTCGAACTTGATGAAGTGGTACCCGGTAAATTATTAGTTGTCGAGTTCGACGATTGCGCACCGGATGCAGTGGCACCTGAGTTACTTCCGAGCGCGTTAGAACTTGGTGCGGCTGAGTTGCCTAAAGGCGCACCCGCATTTTGAACTCCTGTTCCTTGGGATCCTGGCACTCCTGTTCCTTGGGATCCTGGCTGGCCTTGCATACCAGGACCAGCGTTCTGCGCTCCTTGTTGTTGTCCTGTGATTGGACCTAAGTTTTGCGATCCTGTTCCTTGCGCAGCATTTTGCGAGCCGCCTTGTCCTTGCACGCCTAGAGCTGGACCGACATTCTGCGATCCTTGTCCTTGCATACCAGCGCCAGCATTCTGCACTCCTGTTCCTT
>PLXC01000103.1 GCA_003151275.1 Candidatus Melainabacteria bacterium | reverse complement strand
AATGCCGGTCGCAAAAGGTTCAACCAGCGCAAATGCTGCTCTTTAACCTGGTCGTAGTACCAATAGTTTTCTTCGCCCTTGCGTTCGAAATATCGTTCGGTCGCTTGAGTAAGCACGCACCATGTAATGCCTGTGATGTTGCCAGAACGAGCTCTGCCTCCAATTACGCGTTGTATTTCGTGAATGATCTGAGCGCGGAAGTGCACTAGCTGCGTCAGATCTTTAAGCGTAGACAAGACATAACGATTGTAGACTTGGCGGAACAAAGTATCGTCTGCAACCATGACGGCTGTGTCCAAAATCTGTGAGTCGCAGCGATGCAAGCAGAATTTGCAACCCAAATGTCTGTCGTAGCTCTGGATAACAGCAAGCCCGGCCATAGCATCTCGAACAATTTGGTCAGATTCTTCTGGTGTCTCAGGTGGTGGCACTTCTTTGGTTTTGTCGAACATGATGGCCAGATGGTATGGCTGCTCCATCCTCTCCGCATACACGATAGCGCGACCTTGACCTAACGCTGTGACGTGGCGTTTTTGGATGTCGTCTAAGTTCATCGCTCCACCCATGGAATCACGGTCATCCACAGCCACGATACGATGCATGATCTTCAAGTTCGTGTTCTTGAGCGCCTCAGGCGCCAGCTTGTTTGGAATTTGGTCGGCAATGATGAACCCTTGTCCATAAGCCCGAATTTCTGCCAACATGTTCGTAAAGAATTCTACGGCTTTACCAGCTGGGTTGGCGCTTTCTCCGCTTTGCGCGGTTGGCACGTTTTTCAACAGTCGGTGGGCTTCTTCTACAAGCATGACGTGCTGCAAGTGATCTTTCGGACCCATTGCTTCTCTATATTCGTACAAGAAAACGAGCAACATTCCCATGAGAAATGACTTTTCGCTGTCTTCTGAAACCATCTTCAGTTCGACAACGGTCGGCCTACCGAACAAGTCTTTCATCGGAATCGAACGCCGCGTATTCAACATCTGACCTTTACCGCCAATCAGAAGCGACCCAATACGGGCTTTCAGAGCGGCTTGCACGTCGGGTCCGATTCTTTCTGAGTAACCGAACGATTCTGTAATCGGTTCGATGATTTCATAGAGATCTTTCATGGTTGGATAGATTTCCCCAGGACAGTCGGGATCACCTATCTCCACCCCTGGTGGCAGCCGTCTATTTTTGTTCTGCACCAGGTCCCAGCCACGCACGTTGTAGATCGAGTTGAGCGCTTTCTCAAGCACCTGAGGCATCGGTGAATACATTTCGAAACTGGCGTTAAACACTGATTTCAACGCGTCAAGGTGGGTCTGTACTTTGACGCCTTTCATGATTTCAAAGGGATTCAGTCGGAATGGTGACACCGTTTCATCACCGAGGGAGAACGCTTGTCCAATCCCCTTAAACGTCTCGGACATGAGCATCATGTGGCGATATTCTGATTTGGCTGGTTCGCAGACCATAAATGGGATGCCGAACTTCCACAACTGCCCTAGCAGGTAGAAACAAGTGTTTGTTTTACCACCGCCTGTAACACCGCATACAATCGTGTGCTTCTGCATGGCATCGACGTCGATATAGTAAAGGTTGCCCGTATCCACGCCTCGGTCGAGAATGTTTCCGATCGCTATTACTCGAGTTGGATCTTTCGGTGGAATTTCGGCCAAACTGAATTCTGCAGATCGCCTGATTCTGAATCCCGGCATTTCTCGCTTCGGCAAGTGAATGTAAGCAGACAACATGCGTGAATTAAGTGGCGTCAGCAGTTTGTAGCTCATCAGGGTTTGATTCGTTTCTTCTTGTCCTCGTTGGTTCTTGATCAAACCGAACTGTTCCAGATGCTGTTTTAGTCCCTTCACATCATGTGTACGAAGTGGTGTCGGTCTACTGGATTCATCGACATACGTAGCTCTAATTAACGACTGCAAACGCACGAAAACAGAGCGGTCAGCGGCAAAGAAATAGGTGCCGACTTGCCAGCTGCCTACAGCGGTGCCAAGCTGAATGTGTTTTAAATATGCATCTTGCATTTCTAGGTAATATTTGATCCGCCTCTTTTTCTCCGGATCTTCGTTTTCTTGAGCCCGTTGAATATTGTCGACTACCGAAAATTCTTCTTTATTGACGTACTGGGCCGGAATTGGAACAGCGAGAATGAGCATGCCAAATTCATGACCTTGCAATCCGCCTGCTAGTCGCTCAATCTGCTCAGACTCCATGGTGTCCCCACCGGTGGACTTCAAAGCCGGAATCCCCGTGATCACGCCGATATGATTGCTCAAAGGGGCGACCATCGCTTTCATTGTTTCTGCCGTGAAAGCATCTTTGTAGATATCTACACCGTTATAGACGCTGTGCAGAATGGATTTCAAAGACTGAAAGGAGACAGCGGCCGATTCTGCGTTGGTACTACCGGCGCCATTACCGTTTTCCGCTACACCGGGTAACGAAGCCCCCATGTAATACTGCACACCATGCTTATTTCCCAAAACCAGATAAGCGAGATTGGCTTTCTGACCGTGCAAACCGGTCAAAGCATCTTCCATCAAGTACATTCGTTTTGGGGGCTTGCTTGGATCTTGGTCAGGTTGCTGTTGCTGTGACTGTTGCTGTTTTTCCCGCTCAATATCCCAAGAGCGAAGAATTCCATCAACACGAACGAATGTCAGATTTGGAACCGGCCAGCTGGTGATATCCGCAGGATTTATCGGCTCGGAGTCCAAATTATCCAAGTCATAGCGGCGAAGATCGGCGATCTTCTCTTCCCAAATGTTTCTATCTCGGGTGTCATCTTGACTCATATAACTTCGCGTTCCCTTGCCCAAACGAGCATTTCGGGCATCTGTTTTAAAGATACCCATTTAAACTATACATTCAACCGTTCCGAATAGCTCAGCCAAGCCTGTCACAGGCAAGCTGTTCTACTTATCGGTCGCTGTTCACTTTGTTTGTGTGCGCCGGATGCTGGCACATTCCGCAGCCTGCAGGGCTATTCCTTTTTCTTGGCTTCTTTTTCTTTTTCGGGAATAATTCCGTGCATTCTGTCGATGATTTTCTTCTTGACTTGAGCATCTGGAATGTCGTTGAAGTCGTGTGACTTAAGGTTGAAAACTCCAGCTACTGTTCCTACTCGATAACAGAAGAATGTTCGTTCCTCCTGACCGACGACGCGGTCGATGTTCAATTTTTCCTCATCCGAGATCAGCTCGAATTGAGGTGAGGTGTTGACCTTGTTAAAGAAGTTCTGAATGGTTTGGTGTTTGATTTTTCTGCCATCCACCCGGAACATCTGTGGACCGAGCAAATCTCCATCTTTCTTCGCAAGCGCAAAACAAGCCATTGTGCCAACAGCGATGATGAGCTGGTTTCGGAAATCCTCCGGCAAATGCTGTAGTGTTTTGATGCAGCCTATGAAGCCGATCTTGAACTTGTCGGTCTCGGACGTAATAGCTTCGATTGTGTCTTTTTCAATGAAGTTGTCAAATTCGTCTAAGTAGAGAGCTACCGGCGGCTGTTTTGCAGCAGCCTCATTTGCCAGGGATAGCGCTGCTTGCTTAACTCCAGTGACTATCAAACTGCCGAGCAAATTGGCATTTTGATCTAGCTGGCCTTTAGCGACTTTGACGATTAGGACTCTTTTTTCTTTGATCAGTGGTCTTAGTTTGATGTCTCCGACTGGCTTTGTCAGGATCGAACGGATGCGAGAGTCACTGAGCATCGGGCCGACTCTGTTGAGAATCGGTTCAACCCAGTTAATCCATTGGTCCGTTCTTGCCAGGCGTTTATATTGACCCCATGTGTCTAACAGTGTGATGTACTCTGCCTTTTCTTTCTTCTTCTTTTCGATCGATTCCAAAAGGACGTCTCTGAAATCGTTGTCATTGAGCAAAGCTGGAAGATCAGTTAGCGTTTTGCCGTTAACCATAAGTAGCAAGGCGGCGTTGCGCAAAATGTTTGCCGTCTGTTGGTTCCATTGACTTTGAGCGCCTGGTGGCTCAGTGTAAATTGCCTTGAAACCATATACGAGGGAAGAAGCTGCACTCTGCAAGTCTTCATCATCAGGCATTTCTAGCGGGTTATAGCCCAAGGCATTGCCTTTGTAGGTTGGATCCAGAAGAGTGACGCGGGCGGCTAATTCTTTTGATTTCGGATGAGCGGAAATCCAGCGCGTAATGATGTCTGTTAGTCCGCCATCAGAATCGATGACTACCACAGCACGATCATTAGCTTCGATGTCGTGCGAGATCATATGCGCCATCAGTCGGGTCTTGCCCTTGTCGCCGGCTCCAAGGATTAGTATGTGCGGATCGTTCTCACGAATTTCCGGCGTAATGCTTAGATCTTTTGCTACCCACGGTGTCCAAGGACGCCATTCTTTTCTGTGACCGAGTGGCAAACCACCTGGTCTGAGCGGCTTGCTCAGTTCGCGCACCATTTTGTTGTGCTGCGTTCTGAATTGAGACGGGATGTATTTTTGCTTTTCCCAAATGTTCATCTTGCCGCTTGGTCCGAAGATTGTCAGCGAACCAAACAATACGAAGATTGCACCACCAATCACACCGAAGGCTGCAAACAGGCTCTTAGTGGACATGTCGAGAGCAGCGAACCAACGACCAAATTTATCCCACGGCCACTCGATTCCTACCGGTGGTGGGGTGTAACCACCATCTGCAGTGGTGCCGGTATTTTTCACATAATAGTTGGCTTCCCACGCACCACCATCTTCTCGCACTTGTGCGTGCAGAAACTTACCGACAACGTGCTTCAAGGTCCAGCGGCCTCGAGCGTATAGGGGCTCGCTGCCAAGAACGAATTGACCGTCGAACATCACTGGTTTTTGATCTTCTGCGCCAGAATATTTCTTTTTCAGTTGAATTCGATCAGGCGGAATAATAGTGCCAACGATCGTGAATCGACCGTATTCGTCGCTTCCTTGTCCTTGAATATCAAGTCCCTTTTGAGTGGCCAGAACTGCCATCAGATGTCCGTTGGGATTAGGATCTTCAGTGAAGCGAATTTTCCAGTCGCCGCTTAGATTGGGCAAGCCAGTCGCTGCCGGTCTCGATGGTGGCGAGATTGGCATGCCACCAAGCAAGCTGCCGATCAAATTGAAGAAAACCATACCGACAAAACCGAATATGCCGATCAGCATTAGCTGATTCTGCCGGCTCATCGTCATTCCTAAGCAGTTTACATCCGCTTTTAGGAAGCCTTCCTTATTCTTCTTTGGCGCTGGGCTTTCATCGTCATCATCGTCAGAATCAGTTTTCTTCTTACTGTTCTTGGCTGGGTCGTTTCCACTGAAAGATCGACGGGCGGGGGGCTTGTCTGTGAAGAATGCGGCGTCTGGATCATCTTCACCTTTGATCTTGTCGCCATTTGCATCTTTCGCTGCAGAGCTGCCTTCCTTCGGCGTATATCCTCTCGGCCGGGCAATCTTCGGCTTCACATCGTCGTCATCATCTGCATACAGTGATACCGATGATGGTGTGTCTAGCTTTGTCGGTTTGCCTTTGCCGCGCAGATGCGTTTCGTCGGGATATAGCTCGTCATCTGACGACGCTTTCTTCGCTTCCTTGATCGGAGAGGCAGCAAAAAAGTCAAAACCGCCCGCTGGTGATTCCGCTTCTGTTTTTGTCGGCGTTGCGACTGCGTGTTCAAACGAGTCAGAATTTCCCGCAGGTGGCGGATTCTGTTGACTGCTGCTTGGTTTAGGTGACTCCGCTGCCACCGGTGGTGGACCATCGGGGGTGACTTTTGGTGGTGCAGAAGCGAAGAAGTCGGAGCGATCGCCCATCGAGTAGCCGGCGTCTTGCACAGGCGGTTCCCCAGGCGCTTTTGCTTCACCGTCAAGGGGTGGTGCGGGAGAATTGAAGAAGTCAAAAGTTTTTGCTGCCGCCACCCCTACTACAGCTCCGACAGCAGCTCCAACGGCTGCGGTGGCTATTGTCTGACCCATTGTTGGTCCTTGACCTGGAGGCAGTCCGGGAGACTGGGCGACTGAAGGAGGAGTGGGAGCGGAGTTGAAGAAATCGCCAGTGCCTGAGGGAGCAGGAGGATCGCCATTCGTGCGCACAGCTTCTGGTTGAGCGACAAAGGTGTCTGCAGGCGCAGATGGTGCCGGCTGTACGAGTGTGTTTTGCTGAAGTGCACCAAAGGGAACATTGATTCCCACTGCTGCCGCCTGTGGGTCTGGTGTTTCGACCAAAGTTGGACTCTGGCCGGGCTGCATAAATGTGTTCACTGATAAAGATGTAGCGGCAACTGCACTGGCTGCACCGGGAAAAAACATGCCCCCTGCAGCTGGGTCTAGTTGTGGTGGCGCTGCTGCCGGCTGAGGAGCAGCAAAGCTGAGCTCAGTTGGTTCAGGAGGTGGATCTGGAACACCCAGTTTTGTCGACTCCCAGGGATTTGCGGCTGCCGGAGAGGCTGGTGCCGCAGGTGCGCCTCCCATCCAAGTGCCACCAGGAATATCAATTGAGGACGGTTGCGGTGGAGCACCGTTGCCATCGGAAGAGCCATTGCCTTCGCCGCGTTCGAGCAGAAGGGTCATTTGTCTTTTGCTGACAACGCGTTCAAGCCCTAAAAGATCAGGCTTGACGTCGACTACAAGAGGAGTGGAGCTGCCGCTCATCATCGGCAATGCAGTTGGTGAAAAACTTGAGATAAAGGCGCCGCAGGCGTTACAGGTCTTTCCTGCACCTTTGAGTATTGCTCCGCACGTTTGGCAGATTAGGATTTCCAACTTAGAAACTCCGAAAAGGCTGCTCGCCTATTTCGATGATACGTCAGTTATGACGAGGTTGTCTTTTAATTGCGTGATTTAGTAAGCGCATAAAACTAGGTTAGCATCATTGTAAGGCAAATCGTACAGTCGGTTAAGTTGATTGTCAAGTGTAAATAATGTACACGGGTGTGGAGTTTGGGCGTCTTGGGTTTAATGTACTATACAAAATGTTAGATCGGTGGGCGGGCAAGAATCCTTTGGCCGCTAACATCATGCCGAGCAGCTTGCTGCACAGGCTATCCTAGGATCATGCCGAGCAGCTTGCTGCACAGGCGCTCCTAGGATAGACCCCACTAGTGTGCACAGGCTATCCTAGGATTGAATCGGCCCGTCTTTCTATCGCCACCAATTGCGGTGCAGACAGTTTGGTTGTTATGAACATAACCGGGAGGGCACATTTCAATGTATTCACCGCGCGATGCCGTCACCACTTCCACATGAGATTCTAAATGCCTGAACTGATCAAGATCTTAGTAGTGGAAGATCACCACGCCACTTTGGATGGCTTGGAAATGGGACTTTCTCGAGAGTCAGGCTTTCAGATTGTTGGCACCTCTTCAAACAGCGATGATGGCCTAACTATGGCTAAAAAGTTGTCGCCGGACATCATTGTTTTGGATTTGCATTTACCAGGCAGCAAAGCGCCAAAATCAATGATCAAAGACTATTGTCAAATCCCTGCAGCGAAGCTGGTGATTTTTTCAGGCGAAAACCGTGTCGCTTTTGTGCAGAGCGTCTTGTCCATGGGCGTAGCAGCTTATCTCCTAAAGTCAGAACGGGTAAGCACCGTCGCTGCCACCATTCGAAAAGTGACCTCCGGTGAAACTGCAATTATGTCGTCGGAACTTTCTGTAGACTATAAGAAGATTACTCGCTCAGAGCACGAAGTCCTAGCCATGCTTGGGAAAGGGCTTAAATACCAGGATATTGCCGACCAAAGGTTCACTTCGGTGGCCACGGCAAGAAAACAATGTGAAACGCTGTTGTTGAAACTTGATTTGGAGACGAGAGAACAGTTGATCGCCTGGGCTGTGAGGAATGGTTATGGGAGCGTGGATCTCGACTCATGAAAATTGTCGGAAAAACGACTAATGCTGGCGATCAGACGATAGAAATGTCGAACGCGCTTTGTGATATTCTTCGTGCGATCATCGAAAATGATCAGAGGTATGCTGGGGTTGCAGTGACCGAACCGCGCAATATACCTGAACCGAAGTTTCCTGCAAAGAATGTCTCGCGCTCTGCACCCCGCTCTTCCTACTACCGGTGGCGTGCCTCAACTGCGACTCACAGCCTCTCGGTGCGAGGGGCTGATGGATTGATTGAGCTGTTTTTGCTCAAAGCAGACGACATTCCTTTATTAGCCTTTTCGGAATTTGGCTCTAGATTTAAAGCTAGATTTGAATTGTCCGGCACCGCCGGTGGTTATCAATGGATGCTAGGAAAGGCGCCCGCCAACTCTGAAGAGACGGTGGCCGTGCTGCAAAGATGTTTGAACGAATTGATCTCGATTAAGGATGACGAGGATTATCGCAGCGACAAATTAACCGCTCTTCCGACTGGTTTCAACTCGATGCAAAAGTTGATGTTGGAGAAAGAAAATCTAATTTTCAAAGTTCTCAATCAGCAGGAAATTCTCAAAAACGAGCTGGCACGCAGCTTGCACGATACCGTTCTGGCCGATTTGTTGATGTTGAAACGGCACTTGCGAGGAGATCAAGAGCTTTCAAAAGAGGAAATTCTCGAAACTCTCGATGAGATTGCCCAGCAGTTAAGAGACATTTGCAATGAGTGTGCTCCGAGAAATCTTCATGACTGGGGACTGAAAACCAGCTTGCAGGATATGTTGCAGCGCATGGGACAGCGCACGGCAATCGACTGCACGTTGAGCTGTGATCTCGACATTCCAAACTTGCCCGATACTGTTGAACTGAATATATTCAGGCTGGTTCAGGAATGTCTAAATAATATCGAGAAGCATGCCAAGGCGACAATTGTTTCAATCAATATTGAGCGCCGCAAAGATAAGTCAATCCGATTCACGGTTACTGACAATGGAAAAGGTTTTCAGCCCGGCAGCCGCGACAAAAGTCTTGATTCCGGTGGCATGGGAGTTTCAGGAATGCGGGAGAGAGTTGATTTGATTCGTTGTTTCTTTCCCACTGAATTTGGTTTGAGATCGGCAGCAGGTCAGGGCACCACAGTGCATTTAGAAATCACGCTGCCGGCTTTGGATTAAGGTTGCGCTGAACAGATCAACTTACTAAAGTTTCAACGAATTTCTTTTCAGAGCCTGATCAACTTGTTGAAGTTTTCCAACCACGACCGTGAAAATACAGCCGATCTGACGACGATCAACTTTGTGTTTTACCTTCCTCATTAGTTCACGTTGCCCGACGCTCATCGCCAATCATTCCAAATCCGTGCTTTCAATCTCTCTGTTTTGGCGCTTATCACCCTTTATTAAATGGGTGGCGCGATTCTCTTCATCGTCATAGCAAAAAATCTGCGCCCATTTATCCTTTCGGCCCTATACTAATATTAAAGGGATTAAATCTTTGGGAATTTGTGGACTTACTCGATGCGATCCTGAAACGCGGCGCTACTCCAGGTGAAGCCGTTTAGCCGGCACTTAAAGAAACTGCCTGTCATGGGTCGTATGTACGCGCCAATGTGGGTAAATTGAATTAAGAACTGAATTGACGGCTGTTGGGTGGCCGCCTGGATTTCAAAACAGGCAATAAGTGAGTTCAAAACCCATCGTATTTTGTGGGTTGATTGATAAGGAAACGGTATGGGGTCCGAAGATTACGCGACAAGCAATCCCAGTGGCGAGGACGGAAGTTCGTTAGCCGCTCGTCGAGCTCGTTTGAGAGGCACGCTGGCCAAGCAAGCAGCGCCTCCTGACCCGTACAAGCCCGATCCATATTTACTCGCTCCGGCAGATTCTGATGTCTCTCAAGCAACGCAAGCTACGCCTGTCAGCGAACCGGCTACGACCAGCAAGGAACCAGCTGTCTCGCCCGATCAGCCGACAGGGCAAGGAAGTGAGCCGAGCGCGCCGGCCAACGCACCGCCTGCCCCAGTAAATCCGCCAGCCGCGCCGTTTTTCGAAGCCACTGCTCCAGTCGCCTCCGACGAAATTGCCGACTCGGCTTTTGAAATTGCTGCTGTGGCTAGCGAATTCAATGGGCCAGTTGTGGAACAAGCTGAGCCGACGAGTGCAGCAGCTCCGGCTCCAGCTCATGGTGGCTCAGGAAATGGAAACGGCGGCAGCAATACTTTATCCTCAGCTTCATTCTTCGCTGCCATGACTCCTGAACCAGTTGCTCGAACAGAGGAAACGTTTTTTTCTCAACCTGAGGTAGAACCAGTGGCAGAATTGGAATCCGAGACTATTGCAGAGACCTCAACAGCCCGCATCGATAGACGCAGGCATACGAGCGCACCGGCGACGATGCCTCCGGGTCTCTTGCAGAGTCTTTCAAACTCGATTTCGGAGCCAACCGATCCTTTGCCAGCAGATCCAACGCATTCAAACGCGGATTCAAGAGTGGATTTGAGTTACATGATGCCCGCTGCTCCTTCCGATCCGATCCAATCGATAGCTCCTATGTCACCAAATCCAGTGGCTGATGACGACATACCTCTCTCCATGAGCGGTGGCTATGTTTATGGAATTCAGCAAGATCCAAACATGGGTCAGCAAGCACCAACTCAATTGCAAACCCAGGCAATTGAAATAATGAACAACATCGATCAAGCGATGGGTGCTTGCGCTATGAATCTTTCTGAGTTGCAAAAGATTGCCACTGAGCAAACTGATGCTCTCAAGGGTGTGGCCCAGACATTGCAAAATCAAAGTTTCTTTGAGATCGGGTTAAACCTGAACAGCTTGATGGAGTCTTTATCAGCGGCTTTAGAGCCGATGAAGGCTGTTGGTGAATTGGTGCCCGCTATCGACCAGTTGGTCGCCGTCATGGAGTCGCGTGAAGCAGGTTCAGGCAGTTCTGACGAGCCATCGAAGCTCAGTCGCGAACAACTAATTACCAATCTTGCCGATCAATTATCGGCTGGCATAATTGATCCATGGACATTTAAATGCGCCTACATGGCTGTTTTCCCCGCTGATCATCCTGCTGATTTATTGCATCGGCTTGTTGATTTACTTGGTACGCAAAGATTGTCCGGTGATCTGTTTAGAGCTGCCTATGATGCTGTGCAAGCCCCGGATCCGCCGCGCACGACGCAACAATTCTCCGAAGATGGTGAACCGCGCACGATCGTGAAGATGGTGCAAGACGAAACTATAGTGGCTCAGTTAGACGAACTGAAGCGGACCAACGATGAGTTCTCAAAACGAAATGAAGAAATTCAGCGCAAGTTGGAGCAGAAAGACCAAGAATTCAACCAGGTCTTATCCGCTAAAGAACAAGAGCTGCAAGAGGCACAGGAGCTGCTCAATTCACGTTGGGAAGAGTTCAACACTCGTTATGATGAATTGACCGAAACGTTGCACAAACGCGATGAAGTCTTGCAAGAACGCGAAGCCGAGTTATCCCGGAAAGAATCTGAAAATAATCAGCTGCGCGCGCAGATGGAAGAACTTCGCGATCAAACTAAAGACATGGTTACGGATCTGCAAAGGCAGCTCAGCGCAAAACCAAAAGAAGAAGCTCAAAAGCAGCCAGGATTTTTTGATGTCGCCCCTGGTGCCCAACAAAATCCCCAACAAAATCCCCAGCAACAAGCACAACCACAGCAACAGGGACAATTGTTCGACGCCGGACCGGCACGGCCACTCTTCGGGCAGAACGAACAACAACAACAGCCGACTAATCCGATGGACCAGCTGAATCCACAAGTCCAGCAAAGTCAAGTGCAGCAAAATCAGCCACAGCAGCACCAACAACCGCAGCAACAACCGATGCAACAACCGATGCAACAACCGATGCAACAACCGATGCAACAGCAACAACCAGCGCAACAACAGCAAGGCAATCAAGCGGTGCCTCGACCAGCTGCTCCGACAACACCATTTGTATCAGGGGCAGGTAGTTATGGCAGTGGCGTTAGAGCGCAGGTTTTTGAAGTAATTGTCAGACAAGCTCTTGCCGGGGCACCATGGCGTGAGATCTGTGCAGGACCGATGCAAGTCAACAACATCTCGCCTGAAGAAGTCGAAGCTGAAGTCAAAAGAAGGCAAGCTCTGCTCAAAAAGTAATGGGAGCGCTTTCGCGCCCCTAGCTACTGAATCAATCGGTGAGGCACAGCCATGCCGCACCTTCGATTAAATTACTTGACTGCCGGTGGTACTGGCAAATCCGATTTAGTTTTAGCGTGCGTTTGATCGATCGCTTTCCATTCTTGGTTAATCTTTTCCAGATTGCCCATGAATTGAAGAATGATCATGTTTGGCAAGTTGCTGAACATTTCAGTCAGGGTGTAAAACATAACACCGAGAATACTCAGTGTGCAGATGATTGAGACGCTGCGCGAAAATCTTGCTTGCTCATCAATCTTCTTCGCCAGTGTAGCCAATGTAATTTCAGTTCCGCTTCCGTCTGTCATATAAGCCTCACAATCCTCACGTAATCTGTCTCAAGTTGCCAAAAATTTCCGCTGTAGCTGGAATTATATCCCCTTGATTTGTGAACCTAAAGGTATTTGCACTTCATTTTCTAATTTCAAGCCGGCAAACTTTTTAGAGACTTGAGCAAATGCCCCTCGTCCTGCTGTTGTACCGTTCTAAAGTCGATTACAACTTTGTCGTCTTGAATCATTGCAATGACTGGAATTGGTGCCTGGCGTAATAATGAGAGGAGCTTGTCAGGCGACAAACTCTTTTTGTCCGTGTGCTCGCGCCTGATAGTGATACCAAAACTTTCGATGGTGTGACCGGGTAGTGTTCCGCCACCAAAGGCGGAGCGGGTCGCCACTAATTCCAGCTGCCAACAATCTGCTAACTTCGCCGTTTCAATAAATCGATCGACTCTCGTTTTCAGCGTCTCAGCCGGTACGATCGCCATTTGCATGACTGGTATGTGTTGCTCTGGAGTGAGGCGCAGATATTGACACAAGACCTGTTCTAAAAGAGCAATCGACAATTTGTCCGCCCTTAGTGCTCTATACATAGGATTGGTGCGCAGTGCTTTGACATACTTCGACTTGCCGCAGATGATGCCCGATTGTGAGCCACCCATGAGCTTATCGGCAGAGAACATGACGAGGTCCACACCGTGCGCCACCACCTCGGCAACTGTGGGCTCATACTTCATGCCCAATTTGGAATAGTCGAGAAGTGCGCCGCTACCAAGGTCTTCCACAACTGGAATTTTGTGCGTCGCACCAAGAGCGACTAATTCTGCTGTGTTAACTTCTTCGGTGAAGCCTGAGATTTCGAAATTCGAACGATGACATTTAAGCAGAATGCCAGTCTTGTCGTTAATGGCTCGCTCATAGTCGGCAATTCGAGTGCGATTTGTGGTTCCCACTTCTTTTAAAGAAGCGCCAGCCGACTCGATTACATCCGGTAGGCGAAAGCTGCCACCGATTTCGATCAACTCGCCTCGTGATACTACGACCTCCTTTTGGTGGGCAAGCGCCGTCACTGTCAGCATCACAGCAGCCGCATTATTGTTGACGAGAATCGCTGCCTCGCATTTTGTTAAAACGCTGAGAAGCTCTTCGATAGCGCTTACACGCTCGCCGCGCTTGCCGCTTTCCAAATCAACTTCCAAATTTGAGTAGCCCTGGAGAATTTGAATAGCCTTATTAACAGCTGCCAAAGGTAGTGGAGCGCGCCCTAAATTCGTGCTCAAAATAATGCCGGTGCCGTTTATTACTTTTGTCAAATTCCCAGCGATCAGCCTCATTAACCTGCTTCGAATTTCTTTGGCGATATCCTCTATTTGATCGGGCACTTCATTCTGATTTCCGTCCGACCGATAATCTGCAAGTACGCGCCTCGTCATTTCGGCCAGAATCTCCCGCCTGAATTCCTCTTGCAGCGACAAAAGAATTGGATGCCTAAGCATCTTATCAACCTGCGGAAGCCGCTTTGCGTCAGGGGGTGGCTGCAATTTGTCCATGCGTTCTTGACCAGAGAAGTTGTTAAAAGCTTAGGTTAGGTCTTGTCAGAAGTCCAGGCAGCACCGACAATTAGAATATGTAGTATGGTTTATGTCGCCGAAAGTTCGATTCATTCAAAAGGGGCCGGGGCAAGTGGGCAAGACTCTAAGAACAAAGATGCTCTATCAGGACAAAGATTGGCTTACTCAAAAGTATGTCAAAGAAAAACTGAGCACGGTTGAAATAGCCAAGGCTTACCGAGAAGAGCAAGATAAATGGTGTGATCCAAATACCATCTCTCGTTGGCTCAAGAAGCACAACATCGTCATGCGCACCCTCGCCGAGGCCCAGCAAAACCGACATTCCGTACCGACAACGACTAAGAAAGTTCGCAGCTCGAATTAGTCAGCCTGGCAGCCCTGCCCAACCGGAAGAAAGCGCGCCGCCGCCCATCATAATGCAGACAGTTAGGTAAAGCAGAACATCGCGACCACCCGCCAGATAGAAGGCGCAGTACGCGAAACATGCAAATGAAGGGCGCCAGAATGACGCATTCTGGTCGCGTACAGCATGGGCCCCGAAGCAAACTGCCAGGACCAGAGGCATACCGAAAAAGAATACGTCGTACATCATAAGGCGAATTACACTATAAGATTTGAATGTTGTCGATGGTCGAGCCCTCGGAAGGCTTTCGCCCTCGGGTATTGCCAGACCATCCTAGGATAACCACCGATCGAATGAACGTCCATGGTGCTTTGCCCACAAAGTTAACGGAGCGATTATGCCTGAGGACCAACGCGGACCCAGAGGTCCAAAAGAACGTGACCAGCGAGGCTCTCGGGATCCACGAGGACAAAGCGATCAGCGTGGCTCTCAAGATCCGCGAGGGCAAAGCGATCAACGTGGCTCTCGAGATCCGCGAGGACAAAGCGATCAGCGTGGCTCTCGAGATACGCGAGGGCAAAGCGATCAGCGTGGACAAGGCGATCGAGCCAAGTCGACAAATAGTGATCATGGCGAACAAGAAGATGGCACTGAGCTGATCTTTGGAAAAAATTCGGTGCTCGCTTTTCTGGAAGACAATGAAACAGATGATGCTGAGGAAGGCGCCGATGGCGGCCCGCGCGGACAAATCAAGAAACCAGAGATCAGTAAGATCTACATGTCTGCACTCGATCATCCTGACCGCAAAGTCGACCGCATCAAACAGTTAGCGAAGTCCCAACGCATACCTGTCGTTATTTGCGATCGACGCAAGCTCGATTACCTGGTTGGTCCGAATCAAGTGCATCAGGGCATCGCCGCTCAAATTAGCGCCGCCGAGTTTTGGGAGCTGAGCGATTTTCTCGAGCGCTTAAAGCAATCATCCCCAGACTCCCTCAACGGCAGCGTGGTTGCAATTGTGGACGGCATAGAAGATCCGCATAACTTGGGGGCAATCATAAGAGTGGCTGAGTCAGCGGGATTGAAGGGTCTTCTCTTGCCGGCCAGACGGTCGGCGGGATTAACGGGAATAGTCGCTAAAACAAGTGCAGGCGCGCTTGCCACTTTGCCTATTGTTAGAATCCACAATCTGGTGCTAGCAATTAAAGATTTGAAGGAAGCGGGCTTCTGGATTGCCGGGTTGGACTCCAATCAAGGCGATCTATATACAAAGGTTGATCTTGTCAGACCGCTTGCACTTGTCATTGGCAGTGAAGGCACGGGCATGAGCCGCCTCGTCAAAGAAAATTGCGACATGCTGTTGAAGATTCCGATGCTCGGCAAGACAGAATCACTGAATGCGTCAGTGGCAGCAGGCATCGTCTTTTATGAAGTCGTCAGACAATTGCAAGGTGCAGGTTATTTGAAGGGATAAGCCACCGCCTCCTATGCTGTTCATTTGAACCTCAACTGAATATCGAGACATGGTCGAGCAGAGCGTCGATCGGCTGGCAAAGCGCCATGACAAGAAGCTCATTTCTATAAGCTTGATCTTGCGTCAGCAGGTTGGCAACAAATGTCTGGAACTCACTGCGTCTCAAAGTCAGAATCAAGCAAGTGCTTTCTGTCGCCAGTTTGATCATTCCTTCTCGATCAAGTTCACCCAAAAGCTCTGTCATTCCGCGTGCAGGCGGATCGGGGATCAACTCATCGAGTTGAGTGAGAACTTGCAAGAGCCAGTCAGTGAGCCATGTATACGGCTTGAGATCAGATTGTTCAACCACCGATAGGTAGCTCGAAATGCAGACAAGAAGTTTCGTGCAGCGCATTACGTCAGACATTGGAATCGGTGCGATTTCCTTGGCCTCAGTCAGAACGCTCTCCACGTGTGACATACATTGCGCACCAATCATATGGAGAAAAAAATATGCTCGCTTGGACTCTTCATCTTGCGAATGCGGTTTCCAGTCGTCGAGGATGCGCAGCATTTAGCGATTCTAGGGCCGCGACGCAGTTGTCTGCAGGCATGGCAACATAAATCTTATTGATAGGAAAAGGAAAAAAATGGCGTGCGAAGCGGCGCATGTGCGCCCGAAGCAAGCTAAAATGATCTCGACCGAGTGCAAAAGAAATGCCTGTAGCACCGCTTGGCTAGTCGCGATCTCTGGCGCCATTGACACGACTTAAATAATGCTAGTAGAATTGCCGATCGCGCTCTGCAGGCGCTATTGCCGGTGTAGCTCAATGGTAGAGCAACGGTTTTGTAAACCGTCGGTTGCGGGTTCGAATCCCATCACCGGCTTGTAAGGGCAGATGTCCGAGTGGCTAAAGGAGACGGGCTGTAAACTCGTTGGCGAAAGCCTACACTGGTTCGAATCCAGTTCTGCCCAATCTGTTCCCCTTGCCTGGGAAACCTTGATTTCTAAAGGCAACCTTAGGAGGTGCGACTAAGTCGGCTCATTTGAGCCATAATAAATGGGTCACGCGTGCCCATGTAGCTTAGCGGTAGAGCACCCCCTTGGTAAGGGGGAGGTCACGAGTTCGATTCTCGTCATGGGCTCCATTTTACCAAGCGCGTTTTAAGACACTTTGGTCCTTGTATTTAAATAGTTAGAGCACAGCAACATTGTTGAAGGAGTTGAGAGGATGGCCCGCCAGAAGTTCGAAAGAAATAAACCAAACGTGAACATTGGCACGATCGGGCACGTTGACCATGGCAAGACTACGCTTACAGCAGCGATCACTACGTTTCTGGCAAAGAGCGGCCAAGCCAAGGCCAAAAAATATGACGAAATCGATGCCGCCCCAGAAGAAAAAGCACGTGGTATCACAATCAATACCGCGCACGTCGAGTATGAAACAAAAAATCGCCACTACAGTCACGTAGACTGCCCAGGACACGCCGACTACATCAAAAACATGATTACCGGCGCAGCCCAAATGGATGGCGCAATTCTCGTCATCTCAGCCAACGATGGTCCTATGCCCCAGACACGTGAGCACATCTTGCTTGCACGTCAGGTCGGTGTTCCGCACATCGTGGTCTATTTGAACAAGTGCGACCTCGTCGACGATCCTGAATTGCTCGATCTCGTTGAACTTGAAGCACGCGAATTGTTGACTAAGTATCAGTTCCCTGGCGATGATGTTCCTTTCATTCGCGGTAGCGCGGTGAAGGCACTTGCCGGAGATCCTGCCGAAGAAGCTAAGCTCACTGAATTGATGGAAGCGGTTGATACATTCATCCCAACCCCAGTTCGCGACATCGACAAACCGTTTCTGCTCGCAGTTGAAGACGTTTTCAGTATCACCGGTCGCGGTACCGTTGCTACAGGACGTATTGAACGCGGACAAGTAAAGGTTGGCGAAGAAGTCGAAATCGTAGGCTTGCAAGACACACGCAAAACAACCGTAACCGGCGTTGAAATGTATCAAAAGACATTGGATTCCGGTATGGCTGGCGACAACGTAGGCGTGCTGCTCAGAGGTATCGACAAGACAATGATTGAACGCGGTCAAGTAATCGCTAAGCCAAATTCAATCAAGCCACACACAAAATTCAATGCTGAAGTTTATATCCTCAGCAAAGAAGAAGGTGGACGTCACACTCCATTCTTCCCTGGCTACAGACCTCAGTTCTACATCAGAACTACAGACGTTACAGGCAGCATCAAATTACCGGAAGGTGTTGAAATGGTCATGCCTGGCGACAACGTAGCAATGGAAGTTGAATTGATTCAGCCTGTTGCCGTTGAAGAAGGAATGAGGTTCGCAATTCGTGAAGGCGGCAGAACCGTCGGAGCGGGCGTGGTCGCAACGATCATCACCTAATTCGAATGAACGAATAATTTAAAGGCCGCGTCGCAAGACGCGGTCTTTTTAATTAGCACCAGATGTGGTGGCGAATTAAGCGAGCGTCTTGGCGTCGCAACCGGGCGTCCGCTCTGTAGGACGCCCTTCACAGAGCTTTAAATGGGCGGAACCGAAATTGGAGTGATCGCGTCCAAATTCGCATAACCCAGAAGAATACCAATACCGGAGGGAGAGAACCCATGAAACCACAGTTATATATAGTCGCAGCAGTCCTTGGTCTTAGCACCCTGACACCTGCATTTGCGCAATACAGCTACCAGACCACTACAATTGATCCATTATCAACATCAAGCACAACAACAACAACGGTGCAGGAATCAGTGCCAGTCGGAATTCAGACCACACCTATTTTCGTCACACCGGCAGCATCTACCCAAACCACAATTATTGAAGAGAAGCGTCGTAGACATCATCTAATGCGTCTTGGTTTACCTGGTCTGTTCCACGTCAACGTGCTCTAATCCTCGCAAACTCTATGAAGGGCGAACCATAAAGAAGGACGGCTATCCGTCCTTTTTTATTGTTTGGGTGCAAACGGCAATGACAAGCGATCTGCACTAATCACACATTTCATTTTTGTTCAAATAATGATCCCAGTGCCAAACGCATTTGGTTTTTGCTTGACTGCCTCAAAACCCGATCTGATCGTAAGTTATGTAAAGTTGAAACGCACCACTTTTGGTGTCAGAGATAAATCTTGACCGCTCGGTTGCAAAGAGAAGGAGGCCGATCGATTGGTCAAAACCAGGTTCTGTTTTAACGAATCTACGCCCTTTCCGCGAGACACTGCAGTTGAATCGAAATCTCGAACGACAAATGCGCACTGATATTGCGCCTTTCTTGGAATTATTTAAGAAACAAATCCTTATTCTGAAATAAATTTTGAGGCGAGCACTATTTGATGTATGTACAATGTGTTGTTCGTCCGCTGGAAACGGTCAGTCTGTGGCGGCTTCATTTATAAGAGCCAGTTAATTCGGCTCGATAGATGCAGTCCAGTGCTGAAAAGCCGCAGTCTTTACCGGTAATAGTGAGGCGTTTCATGCGTTGCAGCATGGTTCAACTGGAAAACGGAGATACGCGCCGATGGCTCGCGCCAAACAACATAAGAATGATAATGCTGCTGGATCTGCCAAGGTTCAGCGAATCAGAATTCGCTTGAAGTCTTACGATCACAGATTGCTAGACAAATCGTCGGATCAAATCGTTGAGACGGCAAAACGTACTGGTGCTACGGTCAGTGGCCCTGTGCCGCTACCAACCAGAAAGCGGGTTTATTGCGTCCTTCGCTCGCCTCACGTCGACAAAAAATCTCGTGAGCACTTCGAAATTCGCATCCACAAGAGATTGATTGACATCAATGATCCAACACCTACAACAGCCGATGCGCTTATGCGTCTCGACCTGCCTGCCGGTGTAGACATCGAAGTTAAGCTCTAAAGATTGCGTACACACAAGGAAATTTCGTCATGACACTAGGCGTGATAGGCAGAAAAGTTGGAATGACCCAAGTCTTCGACTCAGAAGGGTTGGCAGTTCCTGTGACCGTTGTGACGCTTGGCGACAACATTGTCACTCAAAAACTTACGAAAGAGAAAAACGGTTATTCGGCAATTCAAGTTGGCGGATTCGTTGTTCAAGAAAGAAAGCTGAACAAGCCTGAGCTTGGCGGTTTCAAGAAGAATAGCGTTTCACCGGTTAAGCCCTTGCAGGAATATCGCCTCGACGACAATTCCGCTTATACAGTCGGCCAAGGTTTGGCTATTGACGAGATCCTCAAAGAAGGAATGCTTGTCGATGTGCGCGGAAAGACGATTGGTAAAGGTTTCCAGGGAACAATCAAACGTTATAACCACCACCGCGGACCGATGAGTCACGGATCTAAGTTTCATCGCTCGATGGGATCTATCGGCGCAGGAACCACTCCTGGACGTGTTTTCCGCGGTCTGCACATGCCTGGTCAAATGGGCAACAAGAATCATTGCATTCGCCACCTGCAAGTGGTGCGTGTCGATCTTGAAAAGAAAGTTCTTTTGATCAGAGGCGCTACGCCTGGTTGTGACGGCGCTTTGCTGACAATCAAACCATCAAAGACTAAGTGGAACTGACCCTAACGGGAATCAACTGAGAGAAACGAACAAATGACATCTGCACAAGTATTAGATTTGAAAGGCAATAAGGTCCGCGAAGTCGGGCTAGATGACGACGTTTTCGGCGTCACGCCAAACGTTGGTTTGCTTCACTCAGCGCTAGTGCGTCAACTTGCCAATGGTCGATCCGGTTCAGCCAACACGAAGACAAGAGCCGAAGTACGCGGTGGTGGCAGAAAGCCATGGCGTCAAAAGGGCACTGGCAGAGCCAGAGCTGGTTCGATCCGCTCACCATTGTGGGAAGGCGGTGGTGTCACATTCGGACCAAAGCCGAGAGATTTTTCTCAGTCGATGCCGAAGAAGCAACGAGTACTCGCTTTGAAATCCGCTCTAGCAGCCCGCAAAGACAACCTCGTAATTGTTCAAGATTTCGCTTCGATTACCGATGGAAAGACCAAACAAGTGGCGCTTGCTCTTAAAGAGCTCAAGCTCTATGGTCAAAAAATTCTTCTCGTTCTGGATTATGTAAATGACCAGGACAGCCGCGTTCAGCTCGCTGCACGCAACATTGACGGACTGAGAGTGATTCACGTCAGCAATCTGAACGTGAAGGACTTGCTGGAATCGGAAGTTGTACTGACCACCGAAAGTGCAATTCAAACGATCAACAATCGTTTCAAACCAACTGATAAAGACCGCGCGCCCGCTTCTGAAAAGAAAGCCAAAAAGGCTCCAGCTGAAGTGAAAGCCAAGGCCCCCGCTAAAAAAGAAGCGAAGCCAGCAGCGAAAAAGGCGGCAGCACCAGCTAAAAAGCCGGCTGCCAAACCAAAGAAAGACTAAAGCAATTCGTACCAGAATAGAAACGACCAGGTAAAACCGATGCCGATGAACAGCCGTCAATCACAAATTATCCTCAGACCCTTGATCAATGAGAAGTCCGCTCTATTGGCAGAAAAAGGGCAATACACATTTGAAGTATTGAAAGATGCCAATAAAATCGAGATCGCCCAAGCGCTCGAGCAGCTGTTGAACGAAGTCTATAACCAAAAGACCACCGTTGTTAGTGTGAATACTCTGCCAATCAGAGGGCGCATCCGGCGCTCGAAGAGACACGGAAGAAAACCAAAAGACAGCAAAAAAGCCATCGTCACCATCAAGGGCGATCCGCTTACTATATTTAGCGCCTAAGCTAAGACAACACTTTAGGCAAGCCGCACCAAAAGGACTAAGAGACAAATGCCTCCCCGGAAAGTCAATCCAACATCAGCAGGGCGCCGTAACATGACGGTGCACGATTTCTCGGACATTACGACAAGTAAGCCAGAGAAGTCACTTCTGCTTCCAGTTAAGAGCAGTGGTGGTCGCAACAACCAGGGCAAACTGACCGTGCGCCACAAAGGCGGCGGACACAAGCGCGCTTATCGGATCATCGATTTTAAACGTAACAAGCACGGCATTCCTGCTGTCGTTAAAACGGTTGAGTACGATCCAAACCGCAACGCTCGCATCTGCTTACTTCAATACGCAGATGGCGAAAAGAGATACATTTTGGCTCCTTTGGGCGTCAAAGTCGGCGAAGCGATTATGTCCGGTCCGGCTGCCGAAGTTAAAATCGGCAACGCCTTGCCACTACGTTCGATACCACTAGGTACTATGGTTCACAACGTAGAAATGACACCAGGTAAGGGCGGACAAATGGGTCGCGCTGCTGGTATTCAAATTCAAGTTCTAGCTAAAGAAGGCAAAATGTGCACATTGCGTTTGCCATCAAGCGAAATGCGCATGGTCAGCCTTGATTGCATGGCGACTATTGGTCAGCTAAGCAATCCGGATGCCAAAAATATTCGTATCGGTAAAGCCGGCAGAAGTCGTTGGATGGGCATTAAGCCTGCCAACCGCGGCGTTACCATGAACGCCATTGACCATCCACACGGTGGTGGCGAAGGTAAGTCACCAATCGGTGGCAAGCCACAAACTCCGTGGGGCAAGCCGGCGATGGGTTACAAGACCCGTCGTGGTAAGCACAATATCTCGGATAAATTCATCGTCAAGCGCCGTACTAAGTAATTGGATTAGGAGGACATAGTTTCGTGTCTAGATCGCTAAAAAAAGGGCCTTTCGTTCACTCCTCACTTGCTAAGAGAATCGAGGATATGAACCGCAAGGGCGATAAACGGGTGATCAAGTCCTGGTCCCGAGCTTCGATGATCATCCCGGACATGATTGGCCACACGATTGCGATCTATAACGGACGCAAGCACGTGCCTGTCTACGTCACAGAACAAATGATCGGTCACAGACTGGGCGAATTTGCGCCGACCCGCTTCTTCAAGGGTCACGCCGGTGGTGACAAGACCGCCAAGAGGGGTTAATCATGCAAAGCAAAGCACAAGCTAAATGGATCAGAATGTCACCACGCAAGGTGCGTCGTGTGGTTAATGAAATCCGCGGCAAGTCATGTGGTGAAGCAGTCACCATCCTTCGTTTTATGCCATTTGCGGCAGCACACGAAGTGGAGAAAGTTTTGAGATCGGCAATGTTCAATTTGATCAACGGTGAGAAATCCTCAATTACCGAAGATGAGGCCAACGACCTGATAGTTGTTGAAGCTTACGCAGATCAAGGACCAACGCTGAAGAGAATCCAACCACGAGCACGTGGTCGCGCTTTTCCAATCTTGAAAAAATCAAGTCATATTACTGTCGTTTTGTCAGACGTTTAAAGCAAAGGAGCTATTTCACAGTGGGTCAGAAAGTAAATCCTAACGGCTTCCGTCTCGGCATTCATAGAGGATGGCGTTCCAACTGGTTCGTGAACAAGAAAGACGTGCCGGCGCTTATGGAAGAAGACTATCGCATTCGTCGTTTCTTGAAAAAAGAATTGTCGAACGCGGGCGTTTCCAAAGTAGACATTTCGCGTAAAGCCGACCAAATTCAATTAGATATCTTCACTGCTCGTCCCGGCGTTGTTGTCGGCAAAGGTGGTCAAGGGATCGAGACTTTGAGCGCGCGCTTGAAAGAGCTGCTCCACAGAACCGGCGTCGATATCAGAATCAACATTCTCGAAATCAACCGTGTCGATCTCGAATCACAACTGGTGGCAGAATCGATTGGACAACAACTTGAAAAGCGTGTCGCCTTCAGACGGGCCATGAAGCAAGCAATGCAACGCTGCATGAGAGCCGGCGCCGTTGGCGTCAAGGTGATGGTGGCAGGCAGATTGGGTGGTGCTGAAATTGCCAGAACGGAATGGGCTAAAGAAGGTCGTATTCCACTACAAACATTGAGAGCTGACGTTGATTATGGCTTGGCCGAAGCCCACACGATGATGGGTTTGATCGGGATCAAAGTCTGGATCTTCAGGGGCGAGTTGGAGCCAGGACAATGGTCACCTCCAAACATCAAAACTCAATCAGAACGCAATCAACAAGGTGGCGATCAGCAACGCGGTGACAATCGCGGCGGCGGTCCCGGTAACAAAAATTCTGGTCGTAGATCCAGGAAGGCAGGTTAAGACATCATGCTTTTGCCCAAACGTACAAAATTTCGTAAGCAGCATCGCGGCCGCATGACGGGCTGTGAAACACGCGGCGTTGAAGTGCAATTCGGCGAGTATGGCTTGCAAGTTCTCGAGCCAGCTTGGATTACTTCGCGACAAATTGAAGCAGCTCGTAAAGCGATGACCCGTAGTGTCAGACGTGGCGGTCAACTTTGGATCAGAATTTTTCCAGATAAACCTTGCACAAAGAAACCAGCTGAAACCCGTATGGGATCTGGAAAAGGCAACCCGGAATTTTGGGTGGCAGTTGTTAAGCCAGGACGAATCATGTTCGAAATGGCCGGAGTCGCTCCAAAGGATGCGGTTCAAGCATTGCAATTGGCAGCACAAAAACTGCCAATCAAATGCCGAATCGTTGAGCGGCAATTAGGAGGCTAACGATGAAAGTCCGTGAGATTAGAGAATTGAGTCACGAAGAGATCAGATCTCGCATCGATGACACGCGCAAGCAGATCGTTGAAATGCGTTTTGCCCTGGCGGTAAGGAAGCTGGAAAGTCCAGCCAAGTTGCGCGGAGCTCGCAAGAGATTGGCTCAACTGCTAACGATTCAAACCGAGAAAGTTCAAACCGACGGTCAACCAGAAAAAGTTTCCGCCGCAAAGAGTCAACCCGAAACGCCAAAAGCCGAAAAGCCCAAAGCGGAAAAGGCAAAAACCGAAAAGGCGAAAGTGTAGTCAGCATCTGACGTGCTTCAAAGAAGAAGGATCGAGAAATGCCCAGGAAGGAATTAGTCGGAAAAGTAGTCTCCAATAAAATGGATAAGACGGTTGTTGTAGCCGTTCATAACAGCTCTCCGCACAGCAAGTACGAAAAACAAATCGTCAAGACGTCGAAGTTCAAAGCACACGATGCTGAGAACAAGTGCCAAATCGGCGACCGTGTGCGCATCCAAGAATGCCGTCCACTCTCGAAAGAGAAGCGTTGGCTCGTGGTGCAGGTAGGCGATGCCGCCGGCATCTTGAGTAAAGAGGAGTCAAAGGCATGATTCAGGTACAAACACGATTAACATGCGCTGATAACACAGGCGCACGCGAATTGATGTGCATCCGCGTTCTGGGCGGATCTAACCGCAGATACGCCTCCGTCGGTGATCTCATCGTCGCCGCCGTAAAAGATGCGCTGCCAAATATGCCCGTCAAAAAGTCTGAAGTTGTTCGCGCTGTAGTAGTGCGCGTCCGCAACCACGTCAAGCGTCCAGATGGCTCCACCATCCGCTTCGACGATAACGCCGCCGTCATCGTTCAAAAAGACGGCAATCCGAAAGGCACTCGCGTCTTCGGACCAATTGCTCGTGAATTGCGCGACAAGAATTTCACCAAGATCATCTCGTTGGCGCCGGAGGTCCTCTAAAAATGGCTCAAGTAGCAAAAAACCTCATACGCATTACGAAGCGTCCAGTTAAGACGAAAGTCAAAATGGGCGGAACCACCCTGATCTCAGAGGCGTTGATCAAAACTGGGTCCACCAATTTGGTGCCTAAAGTTCACGTCAAAAAGGGAGATCTGGTCATGGTTATCTCCGGCTCGAAAGAGATGGGGAAAGGGCGCACCGGCAAGGTCCTCAACGTGTTTCCGAAAACCGGAAAAGTAATAGTTGAAGGCATTAACGTCGTCACTCGTGCCACCAAATCACGCAGTCCAATGGGCAAGAGCGGACTGATCAAGAAAGAAGCGCCAATCTTTGCCTGCAAAGTGATGCTCTACAGCACTGATCAAAAGAAGCCAGTACGAGCTGAGTTCAGAAAGAAATTGGGATTGGACTAAGGTAATCAAAGTAGCGGACGACAAAGACCGTCCCTAACAGGAAGAGTAAGACAATGATCAAGATTAAAGAACGCTACCAACAAGATGTGGTTCCGCAACTGAAAAAACAGTTCGGCTACACCAATGACCTCCAAGTGCCACGCCTTGAAAAAGTGGTAATCAATATGGGTCTTGGCGAAGCGGCGACTAACGGAAAAGCGATTGAAAGCGGCGTCAAAGATCTCGTCACCGTGACCGGTCAAAAGCCAATAGTCAACAAAGCCCGTAAATCAATTGCCACATTCAAGTTGCGCAAAGGCATGCCGGTCGGAGTCAGCGTCACGCTGCGCGGCAAACGCATGTACGATTTCCTCGCCAAGTTGATTCACATTGCCCTCCCACGTATTAGAGACTTCCGTGGATTGTCTTCCAAAGCCTTCGATGGACGCGGAAACTATTCACTGGGTGTGAAAGAACAATTGATTTTCCCAGAGATCAATTATGAGCAAGTAGATGCCGTTCGCGGAATGGACATCGCGATTGTCACCACAGCGCGTACTGACCAGGAAGGTCATGCATTGC
>PLXC01000047.1 GCA_003151275.1 Candidatus Melainabacteria bacterium | reverse complement strand
CTGCCATTTAATTCCACAATTCACATGATTGTTATCGCGTGAGTAACGTCAAGTTAAATTGAGGGGTCGAATTGCCTAATTAAGAAATCGTACCATGACACGCGTCATTGCCTAATTTGAAATCGTACCATAGAGGCTGCGCAAAGTTTTATACAATGCCACCATATACGATGTCGTTTTCAAGCGACTTCTTCTTTCGTATGTAATGCTTTGGGTAGGTTTGCCGGCCAGGAGCAGGAATTGGTGGTCCATCACCTGAATTGCGAAGAGCCCGCAAACGGCGCATCAGAGTCCGTTTGAGCGCATCAGGAAATTGTCCTGGATACTTCTTTTGGAGCGCAGCCAATAACTGCGTTGCTGCGATATTTCGATTTCCCAGGAAGTGGGTTTCGATCTCATTGGTTACGTTCTCGAAGGGATCTTTTCGTGTCCGCCAGGTTTGCGGACCTCGTGGTTTTTGAGGTTTTCGTGTTTTTCGATATCTCCGACTGGTTTCTACCTGCTCTACTTTTGGAGTGGTGGCAGAGAATGAAAATGATCTAGTCGTTTTTCTTGACCGTTTTACATTCTCGATAGGTGTTTCTTCGCCCAGCAGAGTGATTCGCAAGTCCAGTGATTCCGCACACTCATCGCTGACAGGCTGTCGCCATGAATGCTTCCAAAAAGCATCTTGTAAGTGCTCTAGCTCTCTCATCAAAGACACAGGATCAAGGTTCGAATAAGTCAGTCGCAGAGCGGATTTGGTTTCTTCTGAGACGCACGACAAATTGAGCATTCTTCTGTACGGTGTTTTGGCAGAATCATATTGCCTGCTGACCTTGGCACCATTCCTTTGTTTGGAGATCAGTTTCATGCTTGGCTGAAAGAAATTTACATACAGCCGCATGGCACGATACAACTGCTGAAGCGCCTGTCTTGCGACCTCGCCCTCATATCGATCGTATCCAACAGTTCGCCTAACCACTGAGCCATTTCGCTCTTCCACATGCGCCTGGTCGTTCTTCTTGTACGGTCGCGATCGGGTGAATGTAATATGATTTTCTCTGCAGAAATCGATAACGCCACGGTTGATGAACTCGCTGCCGTTATCAGAATCGAATCCCAAAATTGTGACAGGAAGAATTTCCTGTGCATGCTTAATGGCCTCGACGACTTCTACCTCGCCCTTTTGCAAAAGCGCAAAGCACTCCGTCCACGACGTAGCGATATCAATCATCACGAGACTATTCAAGTATTGCCCACTGGTGTTGGCACCGCAATGCGCAACTAAATCTGCTTCGAAAAATCCTGGGACAACATCATTCCAATCGGAAAAGGTTCTAATCGGAACTTGGCGCTTTAACAGTTTTCCTGAGCGAGTCGTGGATCTTCCATTCGTAACACGACGTTCGGCAGCTAAAAGCTGATCGGCAGTGGCTGGGCACATACTCAAAAGCTTGTCCCGAACTTCTTCAGTCACTTCCAAGTGCCCTGTTCTCTCCAACGCTTCGAGCAAGTCGGGAAGAAAAGGAATCAAGCGCTTCGAACAAATCTCATTCGCAATGCGCCATATTTGCACAAGTGCTTGCTTGACAGAGTCATCGTATTTTCGTCTCCTGCCAGTTCCTTTCGGACGGTCTGTTTGTGGCTCATCTTTGTTCAATAATGCAATGGCGTGTTTTCGCCCGTATTGGGTAACCTCAATGAATTCAGAGAGTATCTGGTTCTTTCTCTTCTTGTTCGCTCCTCGATATCGAGGACGAAGCCTGTTCAACAGCTCACGCCGCGCCTGAAGACTCATTTTTGCCTCCATCAATCCCCCTATCGATAACTCAATAGGAAGGGTACGATTTCAAATTAGGCAATAGTCGTTGTAATGGTTCGATTTTTGGTCAGTCAATGCGGGGTGCAGATCTAATTGTCGTTGTTCATCGCGGTGTTGGTTGCGAGTGAGAGTGCAAGCGAAAGCAGAAGGATTTGAGGCTGCCGTGAGCCGCTGCGAGGTTTCTGCAATTTTCGGCAGTTCAAGCTGCCGAACAAACACGTTGTAATGTGTGGCGTGCTAAGCGAGTGCCTTGAGTTTAACTTGAACCTTCAAGCCGCCTTCTGCACCATTTGATAAAGTAACTGACCCATTACAGGCTTGAATACAGCTTCTCACAATTGCTAGGCCCAGACCAAATCCGCCCAAGTTTCGATTTCTGGAAAATTCCGGTCGAAAGAAAGGTTGACCCAGGTATTTTAGAGTTTCTTCTGGTACCCCAGGCCCGCAATCCGAAAAAGTGATAGTTAAGTTTGATCCATTTAGGATTGAGTGAACCGTGATCGGACCTGCATCACCAGCATATCTAACGCTATTTCGAAGAATGTTTGAAAACGATCGCGAAAGAAGAAGAGGATCTCCTTCAACGATAGAACTTGAGGCGAGTGATAACTCAATTTGAGTTTGTTCGGTAAATTTGCTAATTACTTCCTCGAGCACTTGCTTTAGATCCACTCGAACCAACTCGATGTCTGACTGTTTGAGACCAGCTTTAGAGAACGCTAGTAATTCGTTGATCAGATTTCGCATCTCATCGATCTCTTCCTTGATCTCCTGCATGTGTCTTGGATTATCTTCTGGCTTACAACTTTCCATTAGTTCAAGGGCCATATGCAGTCGCGCCAGTGGTGAAAATAGTTCATGCGAAATATCTGCAAGAAATCGCTTTTGGGTCGAAACATATTCGCTCAATCTCTGCGCCATCGTGTTGACCGCATCCCCAAGCCGCCCAATCTCATCATGTCTCTTTGACGAAGTTCGTGTTTCGAATTTGCCTTCTGCAATCTTCTCGGTGACTGTAGTCAGCTCCCCAATTGAGAGTGCTATTTGGTGCACGAAAGGCCACCAAAAAATCAACGATAAAATCAATACGAGTAAAACCAAGAACGACAAAAACTTGAAATCAAAAAGCAAAGTGCTTTGCCAAATATTGTTTGTGCTAGCTATCACAAAACTTGGCATCGGACGCATTTGCAGAACATCGAACAATACAACTTTCGTACCAACGAAAAACGTGTCCGGATCATCTGTGTGCAAAATGAAGCGACCCTGGGCGTGCATGAATGGCGGCGGTCCGTGAAATCCATGCGTGTCGTGAGGTTGTTGAAAGCCACCCAAATCGTGCGGCGGTCGCATATCGCCCGGCGATTTAAAAGATTGCATGCCAGGCGGCGGTTGAAGTCCGTGTATATCGTGCAGCGGTTGAAACCCGTGGCTGTCGTGCGGTGGTTGAAATCCGTGCATGTTGGACGGCGGTTGAAATCCGTGCCTGTCGTGTGGACCGAATGGTGGCATGCCGTTCGGAAATTCATTCACTTTGTCAGCCAGTGACTTTGGTAATGTGAGACTCTTCCCCGCTAGCTGGCGTCCAGTTATATCGAAAACGTAGAAGTCAACGTTGTACAATTTTTCAAAGTTCTTCAGTATTTCCGTCCAGTTTTTTTGATCTGATGACTGCAAGTTGCTGCTGATAGCGTCTGCTATCGTATCAACGCGATCACCAAATGGACTTTTTAATAGCGCTTCCCAGCCGATTCCGAATTGTGCGTTGAAACAAATGAAAACAATTGCGGAAAGAGTTGCTAAATAGAACAACACCATGCCAAGCGTCTGCATGTAAAGTGAGTGAGCAATCTTCACGCTCAACCTCTAGCGGAGTCTACAAGCATATAACCGGCAGATCGAATCGTTCTGATGAAACGAGGATTTTTTGCATCGTCTCCGAGTTTTTTACGCAACGACGAAATATGCACGTCGATAGATCGGTCTGTAATATCGTAAGTTCGATCGCGTATGTCATTGAGAATTTGCTCGCGGGATCTGATTCTATGTGGAGTTTGGGCAAGCACTAAGAGCAAGTCAAATTCCACAGCTGTTAGCGCGACTATCAGATCTTCAACTGTTACTTTTCTAGTAAGCAGATCTATGTGTATGCAGCCGACAACGATTTCGTTCGACGTAGTTGACTGCGTTCTGGCGCTACGACGGAGAACAGCTCGCAAGCGCGCTAGAAGTTCTCTGGGTGAAAAGCTTTTGGGAAGATAGTCATCAGCGCCGATCTCTAAACCGACAATGCGATCTGTTTCATCGCTGAGGGCGGTAAGCATTAATACCGGAACGTTTGAGGATTCGCGCAACTTTCGCAGGATCTCGTAGCCACTCATTCCCGGCAACATGATGTCGAGAATGATGGCATCCCATGGTTTTGAGACGGCTGACTGTAACGCTTGCGCGCCATCGTGGACAAACGAAACGACAAAATCGTACCGAGACAAATATTCCGAAATTAGGCGGCAGTATTTTATATCGTCATCAACGATTAAAAGTTGCATTGGCTCTGGAGCCGGAACTGATGGGGGATGGACCATATCTTTCTCTTCTTTCAGCAACAATTAAACTACGAATATGTAAAGGAATTGTGAGCTTTGCAAAGAAACGATAGCGTTCGAAGCTTAGGAGCAGACGAAAGTTGAGATTTGATTCAACTTTGGCGTTATGTGTGTATCTATTAGTTGATGACGAATCATCGATGCAGATTTATCTGAGTGTTTTTTTGTTGTCTACCAGATGATTGCGTTCGGAAACTTGATTTGAACCTGACTATTCGTATGACGTGATGAAACAGACCGGTTTGAAAATGAGCATTGCTACAAACGGTGAGCGCACATTTGTTCATCCGAGCGGTGTTGCCACCAAATATAGTGCTGCCAAAAAAAGAGCGGTTTTTATCTGCTGAATAATTGAGCCTAAAATGATTGTCTTGAGCCAATCTTCAGCTTTCGAGTTCTAGCAATTGAAACATAAAGGACATTATCGGACGCCGTTAAAAATCGGCAGGAGGTTGCAAATGCGAGAGTTGCACGTTGAAGGAATAGCTTATGTCATTAAGTCGTTGCTCTCTTAAGCTGTCCTCAATTTTTTGCATTACTGCGTCAGTTAACTTTCCGGCTGCCCTCTGTGTCGATAGGAAGACGACTACAACCATTAATGCTCGGCGGACTCGTGTGAACATGAGTAACATCGTGTTGTACTGTGTTTCGTATACTCATTATATGACTGAACCTTGTAAGCCAAATGTTGAGTACAGTGGATGATGTCCAAAGTGCAAAGCACACACTCATTATCATTTGCTGAAGGGTCCACTTCGCGAATTTTACGCATTATCCTATCAAAAATCTAACCCAATAAATTAGTCCAATATCAACATCATTCATCGTCGGGAGTTGGTGGCGCCCAAATTGTTTCGACTGATGGATGCGTTCCAGGCGTATTCCAGTAATTCGTGGAATCGGTAAGAGTCTTAGCACTGCCCTTCTCAGTACAATCCGCGAGAGTGGTCTGATAGTCTCCACCATTCAAGAGATAGGCTTGGACACCGCAGTTATTGGACCTGTTCCTTTGGAACACAGTACCAAGCATGGCCGGGATGGACTGGTCATTGTAATGAGGAGCTTCCACACGCAGATAGTTGCAGTAGCCTTCTGTCTGAGCCGGGTCGTTCTCGAAAAAGGTCGCACCGGTACCATTAATGATGTTGTTGTACACCTGATTGTTGAGAGCCATTGTGCCGATCAAATCGGACGTTTGTTGAAGGTCGCCGGTGAAATTGATATAGGTTGCTGTTGGTTTTTGCTTAGGTTCTGACGATACAATCGTGAAGCTTGTAAGTACATTGTCATCAACGATCGTATTCCAAACCGGGTTGAACTGCCCATTGCCGTTGGTTATGTTTTGGCATGGTTCAAAAAATATGCCGTCCATATTATTGAAATGATTGTTGGAAATCTGAGTGTCAGTGGTGCTGCCTTGATAAGGCCAAACTCCGCGCAACCAATTATTGAAAGTATTTCCTGCGATTGTCGTGTTTTGATTGCTCCAAACAAATATCGAGTAGCTGGACGTGCTGTCGGGACTCACAGCCCATGGACTGGCAACAGTGACCGCGTGAGCGCGGCGTGCAGTAATGGAGCGCCACTGTCCTGTGCCTTTTCCTTTGATGATAGCAATCACGGTGCCTTCGACGTAAGGAATCTCCTTACTCACTTCGATGGTGGTACCTCTGGTGCTTTCGACTTCGCCGGTTTCTTCTCCCGTCCGTATGCCTGCGCCACCTTCACTTAATATTGACTCGCCATCGTTGTTGTAGGTTGGATTGCCGTTAATGACCGTCCACGTGTTATTGAGGATGGCAAGGTTGTGCGCAAATCCGATTGCTATGCCGTGACGAACGTTTCCTTCCACTAATTTTTCATTGCTAGCATTCAAACAAAACGTGTTATCTTCAACGACACACTGATTGCTTTGAGTGAGATCTAAATGAACGCCGAGTGTCTGTGTCAACTTGGTGTTGAAGATGCGAGCATTGGTGCATGTGCCCATGAAGAGCAGGCTGTAATCTGAAGTCAGATCACAATTCTCCACCACAATTCGATCTCCTTTAAGATCGATTCGGAAACCATTTTGAAAATCAGCTGTGACTCGCGCTAAAAACAGTTGGCTAATTTCGCTGCCTTCGTTCGTTATTGTCTTTATGTTCTTCCATCGGTTGTGCTTATTCAAATTCCTGATTGACAGATCGCAAATTCCACATTTGGACACCTGAAAGAATAATGCCAAGTCTAAGCCTGCACCTGGTTTACCGTATCCATAGTTGATAGTGGTAATGCCTTGACCGGCTCCTTGGACCACAACATTACTTGCAAAATTCATCAGAGCCCCGGATGGTGACGCCAACTTATAGGTGCCTTTCGGAAGGTAGACAACTCCACCACCCGCCTCACCGGCAATCTTGATGGCGCTTTGAATTGCCTGCTGATCGTTGTTGATACCGTTCCCAATCGCATGTAGGCTCAGTCGTTTGTCCGTCCGAACATTGTAGACATTATTGCCAAACGTCAGATCCCCTGCCCACGGAACACCTATGTTGAATGTATCGGGACCGGGAGCGCGAATGGTGATCGGCATGGGCGCCGCAACTTTCGACACCGATTGGTTGCCCATACCATTCGAGACGTAGACAATATATTCGCCAAGAGGTATTTTTGCCGGAGTTCTAACTGACAATACATTGTAGGCACCTCCACCATTAATGGTGGCGTTAAAATTATTGTACCTAGACACGAGCGTGACTTTCGGTGTGCAACCGGCAACAAATAGGTTGCGACCGAAGATACGAAACGAGCCTCCAGCTGCAGCTTCTGGAGTATCGAAGTGCATCGGATTTGCCCGATTGGGATAAACGGTGTTGCTAACTTCATCGCCTTTGCGAACGAATACGCCGTAAAGTCCTAAGACCGAAGGCAATCGAAAATGCAGAACATTATTTCCCCAATTTATTATCGGCAATTGTTTGGCAGCACCGCCAGTGGTGGAGCACCAGACAGTGGATCGTGCACCAAAGTCGTCGCCCTGGAGATTGACGACGTCATTCGGTCCGGCGATATTAGACCAGTTCAGGATTTCGGGGCGAGCATAGGCGCTGGTCTCAAACACAAACAGACAGACAATCACCAAACACAATCGTGATCGTAGTCGTAATTGCAAGGGCGCGATTGCTGACACTAAACGTGAAAGTTCATCCTCTAAAGTATCGAAATTGATTAGCATGAAATTTTTTATTAAATTCCTCTTGAAAACCTAGCTAAAATTCAGAAATTATGCGATAGTCAATGGGCCCCAATATCTATTACTAACCGATCGGAAGCCATCCCGGGCCCGATGATTTTGCTGTCGCACTGCGTCTCGCCGCATCGACATAGCAGGAGGAATCAGCATGTCTAAGCTGGAAAACAGTAGCGCGCACAATGGACATTCTCCATCGCTAGTAGACCAAGTAGGTGAAACACTTTTAGGCGAAATTGGCATGGGACCTAAAGCATTCTACAAAGAATCTGACCAGTTCTTGCGCGATCCGAACTACCTTGCTCACCATCCTGAACTATATGTGATGCCCGGCACAGCTATTTCGCAGCCTCTTCAGCTCGGTTGGAAGGCAATTGATGATACGGGTCACCTCGTATTCAATACAGCGAAAGACGAATTCGGTGCCGGCATCGATTTCGTCAAAGCTGGCATCATCGATCCTGCGAAGGGCATCATCGATGGTGCGAAAGGGTTCGGGAATCTTGTAACGGGGCATCCGGGAGCCTTCGTCAAAGATGAATTCAACGGAATCAAAGAATTGACCTTCGATCCACTTTGGGACGGCGCCAAGGGTGTACTCAGCGCGGTGAAACCTGTTGCTGATGTGCTATCGCATCCATTACACGCTGGTATCGACACAGTCGAGACTGTGGCACGCGTTGCTGGAGACGGTATAGATGTTCCTATCAATGTCGTTAAAGGAGCATTTGATTTCGGAATTAAAGCTCCTGCGGATCTCATCACCGGCCACCCAGGAAAGGCTTTGAGTGACATCGCATCTGGCATGAAACACGAAACAGTTGATATCGCAAAAGACGCCTACAAGGGTGTCAGTCACGCTCTAAATGGTGTTGCGCACGCAGTATTCGATTTGTTTTAGCTTCTTCTGTCGCCAGAAATGGAATAACAACCTGCAAGCGAGCAGACACTTTCGTGCTACTTGCACCACTGAAGTACTATGTCAATGGTGTCTGCCACCCACCCCACAGTTTTTAGCTCTCTGCGGTCACGGCATCTTTGTCCACATAACCTCTCAGATCAACAGGACCTGATTGCGGACATCGTGGAATGATGGTCAAGAGCGAAGTCCTCGAAGTCGCAGGTACATGGCTTTGACAATCGAGGACACGTAAGCTTAAGCATCCTCTCTTTAACATGCGGAGCACTCAGAAAGATATTGGGGTTAGAATTCGTCCCAGGTGGCTTTGAAGTTCTGAGTGCCAATACGATCAGATTCAGAGGGCTTAATTCCCAAGAATCTGCCGACAGATCTCAGTGCGCCTCCCATCTTCTCCAATGTTCCCTGCCCGCCTGGATAAGCTTCGGCAGCCCGCAACGCAATCGGATTAGCTGGAGGAAAACCTGCTAATTCTGCCTTGGTGAATCCACCTGAACAGGCAGGTATTGCCTCAGCGTAACAGTTGGTGCATTCTAGCGACGAGGGATAGTTCAGATTATTCTGGCTCCATTTCCCCGGGCTCGCATACTGCGTTTCGCTCAAAACTCTGTTTGCCAGTTCATAGCCTGACCCTTCACAGCTCGACGCAACCTGCCCCTCGATTGCTTGCGCTGCAAACGTATGACTTTCATGATGATGCTTGGACATAATTGTCTCTCCTCTAATTATAGATCTTTGGCAGACTGGACAGCTTCTTTGGCGTTGAAGTTCTTGCCGGAAGCAGCTTTGTGTGTCGTGTGTATGGTATGTACTTCTTGTTTCAAAATCGCTGCAAAACTACTTGCCCACATGCACGCCGACACCAGGTTGGCCAAGCTCATCCATAATATGGAGCCGGCATGAATGGACAAAACTTACTGCCTTTTTCTTCTCCATGCACCATGTTGTTTTCTACGCCAATCGATCCCATGGTGATACCGCCCTGAGTGCTCGCTCCAGTAAAGGATTGAGCGAGGTGATATCACAACACAGTGTGAGCTGACCCGATTCCATGTCAAGGACTTTATTCACGAGCGCGGTCAAGCGTTTGACGCTGTCTTCCGCAGTCGAAATGTCGTGCCTGTCTGTTTCGGTCAGCTCCCCATAAGCACCCGCAGAAGCGACGTCGAGAAACATCTGGACATAGTAGTGCGAGGGGTCCTGAGGTCATGACTGATGTGACCG
>PLXC01000180.1 GCA_003151275.1 Candidatus Melainabacteria bacterium | reverse complement strand
GCCGCAGCCACAGACGAATGCACAGCGCAGGTTTCTCAAAGCGCTAGCCTTCAGAATACATACTCAGGGCGCGTCAAGGTGGTTCGGTTCAATGTGCAGCAGCATCCAAGCGTCGTGCAAGGTCCTGACGTGCGAGTGCTGCCCACCCATATGTTCATTGGTTCCTATACGGACAGCCAGCATTATGTGGCCATCCGTATCTGGGGATTGATGGACGAAAGCGCACTTCAGGATGTGATTCAGCAGACGTTTCACGTAAATCCTTGATTTGCGTCGTGCTCAATGTTTCGCTGTCGTTTGTAATCCAATTTCTGCAACCCTGCTGCTTTTGCAATTGCAAGAGAGTCCAGCTTCTCTCTCTGCCGGCAGCGGTGCACCAGGATTAACCTGATGAACGCGAACACTTTCTAAACTCTGTTCTCATGAAGATTTGACAATACAGTCGAATCGTACAATCAACCTGATAGGAATTCAGATGCCCCAGAAGGTCTCCACAGCCGCTTGCAAGCAAGCGCTCGCAGCAGCATGGCCTCTAGTGTTCGGCGAAGATTTGCCGGCACAGGCAAGCAAATGGAAGCGCATATCCAAGCGCGGCAAAAAGGGTGAACCAATCGAACGAGTTTTCTTTCATGAGAGTCTGCCGCTGCAGGCCCTCGTCACCGAAAGCAACGGCGCCATCGTCGACACCATCATTCGCGGTTTCGCTCCTTTCGACGCCAGTGAAGAATCGTCCAGCGAAGCTGAATCGCAGTTGGCTGAGCGCGCCTCGACCAACGCCGGTTTCGAATTTCTGGCCAAGTATCCGCTCTTCCGCCCATGCGACTTTCTCTTTCGCATCTGTTCGGAAGAAGAAGCCTCTCGCGACGGTCACACCTGGTACGAGCTCTATCCGACTACCGACTTCGGTCGCGGCGACGCCGAGTACGATGAGCAGCTGGATTATCTGATTCAGAGCCATTTGCCCGAAGGCGACGGCGAGGTCATGGAAGGCACGTTTGCCAGCCAGGTCTCGGTGAGCGAGTGCGACGCAGCCCTGCGCGCCAGAGGCTTCATCGCAGCCGATGAGTGGACTGCCACTTCGAAGAAGTGCAGCGACGACGACTGATTAAAGTCATCAAATTAGATTGAACGCTGTTCCAGTTCCGGCAAATATGCTGGTCTGGAACAGCGATTCAATTTTTTCCTTTTGCTGTAAGTATTTGGCCAGGACAGGTAGCGATACAGACGAAAGTTGTCCAAAGCTGTGGTCCCAGTCGGTGCTTTGCACAAACTCTCAATAGCTAAATAATCAGCGCCTTCTGGCGTCACCGACACCGATCGTTCGAAGAGATGTTCCAAGCTCGGCTTGGACTCACACTCTTCGTTTTTTCAATCTATTACTAATGCATATAATATAAGAGGATTTTCCGGTTTTACGGTTTACCCAAAGTAGGGGCTGATGTGGACTGATGCTTGTTGGGAAGATCGAAGAACGTCAAGGCATGTCTCTTTCACCTCGTGATCATCTTAGGAATGTCGACATGTCGATTTGTTATGACTGTCGCAGCGGACTCATGACGAGATGCTTTATCTCATCGTCCGACGGCAACGATGGCTCAGCACCCATTTTGGTAGTAGCTAGAGCTCCAGCCGCGCACCCCCATCGCACGGCGGCACGCAACTCCTCTCCGCGGGCTAGGGCAGCGGCCAGAGCCCCGCAAAATGCATCTCCTGCGGCAGTGGTATCAATAGCCTTAACTGCAAATGATGGAATCAATTCGGATATTTGATCGTTGTGAACAAATGCGCCCTGCTCTCCCATGGTGATGATCACCGTATCAGGACCAGCAAGCCTTAATTTGGTGGCGGCTTCGCGAGCGGATTCGATGTCTGCGACAAGAATTCCAGTCATCTGCTGGGCTTCTGTTTGATTCGGGATGAATATATCCACGCTCGACATCAATTCCTCTGGAAGCAAGCCACCATCAGGGGCTGGAGCCGGATTTAAAGCCACAATAGTGCCTGAATGGCGAGCCAACTTCGCCGCCGCAATGTCTGTTTCAACCGGCACTTCCAATTGCATCAACAGCACATCGGCTCCCGAAATTGTCTCTTTAGCCGTCTCAACGTCTGCAGCGCACAAGCGAAGATTCGCTTGTTGAATAATGACGATTGCGTTCTCGCCGTCTCCATTCACCGTGATATGCGCGATGCCAGTGCCGACCTCAGTGTCTTTAAAAACAAATTGAGAATCCACATTGTTCTTGTTTAGCGTCTGAATTAACATCTCACCAAAACTATCCGCTCCGACGCGCCCGACCATCGAAACATTCGCGCCGGCTCGGGCAGCGGACATCGCTTGGTTGTTGCCCTTACCGCCGGCAAACATACCAAATTCAGTACCACGGAGTGTCTCACCTTTTTGAGGAAAACGTGGTGCCTTGGCCACCAAATCTTGACTGAGACTGCCAACCACAACGACTTTAGCCATCGCATCCTCCGCTTATCATCTGAGAGACTGCCAGTATTTCGATAAATGCTTGCGAATGTCCACAACCCTTTCATCCACTAGAAGTAAGTTGCGATCCCCGGTAATAGGCGATTGCCCTGAAGCTGCACCCGGGATTAAATAGGAGACGTGTACATTCGCGGTATCTTCAGCGGTGCGGGCATTCAGTACTCGCATCGTTGCTACCGCTGACGCAGACAAAGAAGTAGTGTTGTATCCACCCTCTAAAAAGCAGACGACCTTGGAGTTAATTTGGGCGGCGAGATCGGCTAAGCGCTGGGTCAACATGGCGTAACCAGCTGTTGAGACGCGTTGTTGACCGAGAGGATCATCCTGGTGCGCATCATAGCCGGCAGATAGAAAAATAAGTTCCGGTTGGTATTCCAGACAAACTGGTTTAACGATTTGGTCCCAAGCCGTGAAATAGCCTCGATCCCCTGTTCCAGCCGGCAATGGAATGTTGATGTTGAATCCTTTACCGTCTTTGGTCCCGTCCTCCGTATACCAACCGGAATCTGGCGGCCAGAACGGATATTGATGGAATGAAATAAAACAGACTGATGGATCATCGTAGAACAAATCTTGCGTGCCATTGCCATGATGAACGTCCCAATCGATGATCAAGATGCGCTTCAATCCCAGCTTTTTTTGAGCATAACGAGCGGCGATGGCCACATTATTGAACAGACAGAATCCCATCGGGGCCGCATAGAGAGCGTGATGACCAGGTGGTCGCACCGCCACAAATGAACTGAAAAATCCCTGATCCGAAATTGCGTCGACGCCAGTTAAACCCGCACCAGCAGCAAGTTTCGCCGTATCGAAAGTGTCCGGACTCATAAACGTATCAGCGTCAAGCTGAAAGAACTCGCCTTTCTTAACCCGCAGTGCGCCTTTGTACAGGTCCTCTATGTATCCGGGATTATGCACCGTTGCAATTTCATCTTCACTAGCCACGCGTGGAGTTAGTTCTTGGATGTTATGTTCCAATGAGCTTTTATGGAAAGCGGTGTCTATTGCCGCCAATCTTTGCGGCGATTCCGGATGGAGATCCGGCGTTAAGTGTTGCTGAAATTTGGTGTCTCTGATCAAGACAAGATTTGACATCCGATTGACCTTAATCGTGCGGCGTTATAAGAAGAAATATCATTTTCACACACTTCTATACTAAAAGTGAAAAGTTCGCTCAAATTACTCTTTGATTCAGGTGGCGTGACTGCGATGTAGCCTTGTGAACAATCTACTGAGAAGCGGCGCTTGAGTCGAAACTTGTTCGACTGCCGGCGTAGAAAACACAACCGGCTCGACCGGAATATTGCCGCCCTCAACGTGCCCATCAAGGTTGTTTTTGGCCTGTTGATAGCCATAGTCAATCAAATCATTTATTTTCACGTCCGGCAGATGCATATCTAATGCGTTAACATTCGTGTCTCCAACGGCGACCACGAGATGCGGTCCTGACGGCTCGGTGTATCGCTTTTTGAACGCGGCAAAAATAGTTGGCGTAATTAGTTTCGGAATGTCGCGCAGGGCTTGCCCTCTTACTGATGGGAACGGCGACTGAGCGCTAATCTTGGCGATAATCGCTGGTTGATCGGAAAATTCTGAGGGCGCCATTCTGTAAGCTCCGCCGTCCACAAGTAGACCGGCCTTCCTCATGCTTTCAGGCAACTCTCCTTTGGCGGGTCGATAGAAAACTGGTCGCATTGCACCTGGGATCGCCGATGAAGCAGCCAGGGCCTCAGCGAGATCGTAATTAGTGCCCTCAAAAACGATTGGTTTACGAGCGGTCAAATTGTAGGCAACGATGCGCAGATTCTCCTGTGGCTTGAGATTGTACTTGTCTACGAACCCTTCCATCGATGAACGCATATTGACGAAATGGCTGCCAATCGACCTGAGCGGATGCTTGAACGGCTGATGTGATTGCGTCAAGTTCTGCATATCAGAATGCATCAACTCGGTCTTCATGATTTGTTCTATCTGCCTGGTTGAATAGCCATTGGTGTGGAGCGCACCAACAATGGATCCGATTGAAACTCCCGTCTCAGTTCCGACCTTCACATGTCGATCTTCCAGATAGCGCAAGAACCCCACCAAACCAAAACCACGCACTCCTCCGGCACCGAGCACTACTTCCATGCCATCTCGTCCATGTGGCTGGAGTTCGGGCACTCTCGTCTGCACTAGGGGCTCCGCGTTCGGAGCCAATGTTAGGTCCGATCGATTCTCGCTCACAGCCGGCTCATTGTTTGCCCGATCGAACCGACTGAATGCACCAAATGCGCCACCAACAACTGCGTAGCCGTAAGCCGATTGGACTAGATTTTGCCCGGAAGCAAGTCCCTTTCCATTGATCAGTGATTCCGCCTCAGCACCAATCAGACCCGCTGGCACACCGGATATGACACCATTGAAAATGCCGTTTGCCGCTACCTTCTGAACGATTGTGCCGCTAAGTGCTTCGCTTCCTGCCGCTTTGCCAACTAAACTGCTTGCTCCCGCTAATGCCCCAAAAGTTACACTCGTCGTGATGCCATGCTTCAGGCGTGAACCCCAAAAATTGTCGTCAGAGCTGGATGGTTGAAAAACGGAACCGAAAATAAAGCCACTAGTGGCGGATCTGGCCAAGGGATTAGACAGAAGAGCAGTGTCGCCGAAAGCTGCGCCCATGCTTTTATGTATAGCCAGGAAAGGCAAAACCATTCCGACCGCTCCACCTAGTTGCTGAGCATGCCAGTCGGCAGAGCCGAACTTAGCAGTGTCCGGCGCGGAAATAAGTGACATAGGCTTAGTAAGATGAGTGTTGGCAACTTCGTCGACTAACTGCGTAATACCGGTCAGCGGTTCCTGAATTCCCGAGTAAAGGGCCGAACGACCGAAGTCGACACCAATATCCAACAAGCTCAAATGAGCCCCGGAATTGCCGGAGGGCATAGCATTTTTGTCACCTGCATCACGCGGCGAATCGATCAGATGACTGCTCATCCGGTACCGTTACATATAAGGGGCGTTCGCTACGAGTGTGGACCAAAGTGATTCGCATGTCAGTGTGGAATTTACGAAATTAGTATTAAGTCTGCCTAAATATTGGACAATCCAGCGATTCGGGTAAAAGCTTTTTTTCTGAAGGGTGGAACAAAACACCTAGTTGATTCGCCCCCACTGGGAGGGTGAAAAAAAATTATGTCCATAGCTGATATTCCAATAATCGAACTGCAACGAATGGCTGCTAAGGCACAGCAAGAACGCAACTACGCACAAGCGAAAAGCATCTACGTCTGCTTGATCGCAGTGATCAAGCAGAAAGACGGACCAAAGAGCGATCGACTGGCAGTAAACTTCTTTCAACTTGCCGAAGTTTACGCCGAAGAAAACAATTACCGGGGCGCCCAAACTCTATATGAGCGAGCAATAGAAATTTGGAAACAATCGAGTCAGCCCGATGCACAGCTAAGATTGAGCGAAGCAGCGAGCCGGCTGCACGAGCTCTCTGAACTCGAAGTGGGACGCGCACTCCGTCAGGACCGCAAGAGTAAACAAAATCATAAGGACGTGGCTTAAGCTCTATGGATTTGCACCACAGATGGTTCTGGAATCGTCTGTGCGCCCAGCCGAATCTAACAAATTAGTCCCGTGGTTTAATGTTCTTGGTCATCACTTCGAATTTCTGAGTCACTTCGTTCAACGCCTTATTCAACTCCGCATCATCTTCAATCGTGAGCACATCGCTATGCGCTTCCTTGAGACGGCGCTTGAGTTTGCTGAAGTCTTTCATCGCCTTGTCCAACTCACCGGCTTGCTTAGCAGTGATCTGCTTTGCTTGCCGAGCAACGGCAAGTTGGCTCAGAACAGCCTTTTGCTGCTCGTCTATGGTGAATGCAGTGGCTGCCAGCGAAGTGGTGAGCGCCAACAAAGCTGAACCAGCAACAATGTAACTATATCTTTTGAACATTCTGACCGCCTTTTCAAATCCTGTGCAAGTCATTTATATATCACGCAGGGTCCATTACAACAAGAATTACCAGATGCTCCGTGAAGCCTCGGTCTTTAAGGGCAGGATGTAAGGAAGAAGAATCAGTTTCGTTACTACAAACTAGCACTGGCCTACTTGCAGCGATCAACAACAACTTCAACTCGCCTGTTTAACTGCCGACCAGGAGGATTATCACTGCCGTCTTTTTTTGTATTTGGCGCAATAGGTCGACTCTTTCCGTAACCAGTGACGGTGGCAGCACCAACGAACTTATGGTCAACCAGCCAGTATTGAACGGCATTTGCGCGTCGTTCACTCAAGTCTTGATTGTACTCAGCCGAACCAATCGAGTCAGTGTGACCTTCGACGGTGATCAAGTGCTTGCCCTCCTTCGCCAGCAAAGGTCCTAGGGCCTTCAATGTCACTTCGGCGCGCGGATTGAGAAAGGCTTTGTCGAAGTCAACGAGTGCATCCGCACCAACCACGTACCGATGTTCACAGTTAGTCGTGTCCGACTGCTTGATTGCCTTAATTCCACGCGGAATTTGGATCGCACCTGGCGTTTGAATTGCTCCAGGAGTCTGCAATTTTGCGGGAGTTTGCTGCTGAGCGCCCGGCTTCTGGATTTCGTACGATCTTCCTTTCTGCGAATCGAACCACTTGTTGATTTTCGAAATGTCGGGAGAATTCTGTGCAGAAGCTGATATGGTAAGGCTCGAGCCAATCGCGAGAAACACAAGAACAATCTGGACAAACAATGGCATGGCAATCTCCCGGTGAGAGCTGATCTGCTAGTTTATCGCCGATTAGGATCCTGACGGTCTTTGCTGCTAACAATTTAGCTTGGCGAAGCAGGACTTTCCTTGACAACCGGGCGGAAATACAGCATAGTTAGCTTGCTCCATTCTCATTTACAGGTTTGAATATGTCAGACAAAGCCGAAGGCAATTTTGAGGCCGTTCAAAAAGTCGGTACAGGCATGTTAGGAAATTTTATGAGAACAATGATGGGCGATAAAAACTCTGGTTTTAACGGCGCCGTTGCTGAAATGCAAAATCTTTCAGGTACAAAAGGTGCTGTCGACATCATTGACGGTGACAACCCGGCTCGGGTCGTCGGCTGAACTAGATCTGACTTGCTTGCTTCCCGCTCAATCCTTTCCTTTCTCCTTGCGCTCATACGCTATAAAGATTCACTTCACTAGACGCCGGTTAACTGACGATTTACCATGCGCTCTGCGCTCTATTGTGATACTAAATTTTATAGTTATACCACCCCTTAAATAAAGTGATGGAATTAAATGTAATGGGAGCAAGTCCGGTCTGAATACAAATGCTGAACCGCATGAGCAACTGGTCAATTGCAATTTTCTATTCGTACACAAAGAGCACGTCGTCGAGGAGAAGGTTCTCCCCTCGACGCATGTCTTGTTTACCAGCTAAATACGCTTGCGCGTTTTAACAGGAGCTGCAACACCTGCTGCGATCGCATCGTCCCGCTTCTGGTAACCGGCAAGACCCGACTCGGCCGAATTGCAGCCGCGAGCGAAAGCCTCAGCGCGATTCTCGAAGCACCAGGCAGCTTGTCCATGCGACCGGGAGGAACAGTGTCGTCTTGTTCATGACTAAGTCTCCTTTCATCGCTCGTGGCACCAAATTCGGTACCATGAAACGAATTGTTGTCTCAGCACGGATGTGCGGAGCGCGACTTGGTGTCTTACAGGTTCGCAATGGCAAGAGTAGGAATTGAACGGCGTTGCCTGTCCAAAATTTAGCCTGCACCAGCCAGAGCGAATCCGTTGTAAAAACTTATTTCTTGGCGGAACGCTCGGAGCGCAGGATGCCGAGTTTCTCCATCGTGGCGCGAAGCAGAGATTCTGTTGGTTACGCAAAATAGCTTGAAATGGAACCTGAAGGCAGCGATGGAAAAAAGAAGGGTTAAGCACAAACCTAAGAAAAATATGTAGTTAGATCAATAAGCAAATAGTCAAAAGTTTAAAGTAGTTTCACCAGGTTTAGTGATCATGACTAAAAATATTAAAACCACTACTTACGCAGAAAGGCAGAAAGGCACCGGCACCGCGCCTGGGAGGTCGGACCGATCGAGAGTTAACGGGTAGCGAACCCGACCCATCACTTGACATTACCGGTGGTGCTACGAGTACAGATAGCGAGGTTTGTGAAGCGGGCATGTCAAGCATTGCTGGTAGCCTGCTATGGTAAGGGCTAATTTAGCTATCCGAGGGACACAGTGCTCGAAGAATTATTCTCCACTAAAAAACCGGTCATCGGCGTCATCCACTTGCTTCCCTTACCAGGATCGGCGAGGTGGGACGGGCACATGGAGCCGGTCTGCCTTCGAGCCGAGCAAGAAGCCGCAGCCCTTGCAAGCGGTGGCGTCAACGGCATCATCGTTGAGAATTTCTTCGATGCGCCCTTCGTCAAGAATCGCGCCGATACAGCCACCGCTTGCGCCATGGCCCTGGCGATCAAACGTATCAGCGCCATTTGCGATCTGCCAATCGGTGTCAATGTCTTGCGCAATGACGGTTTCAGTGCGCTGGCGATCGCTGCTGCATGCGGCGCTCAATTCATTCGCATCAATATTCTCACTGGAGCAATGCTCACCGATCAGGGAATCATAGAGGGAGAAGCGCATGAACTCCACCTCTACAGACGTCAGTTGTTGGCGCACAAAAACGTCAAAATCTTCGCAGACGTGATGGTCAAGCATGCTTCGCCACTCTCTCCTTTTGCAGATATTAAACTAATGGCGAAAGATACGGTTGCTAGAGGACTTGCCGATGCCATCATAGTTAGTGGCACGGGAACCGGTTCAGCCCCTGATATGACTGATCTCGAAAAAGTACGCCAAGCTTTGCCGGATACACCAATCCTGATCGGTAGCGGCACCAATAATGAAAATGCAGCCAAGCTCTTGTCCATAGCTGATGGAGTAATTGTCGCCAGCAGTCTAAAACGTCAAGGAATTCTGGAGAACCCAGTCGACGTCGAACGCGTCCGCACCTTGGTCAACTCTGTCAGAAAGCTTGACGCCAACCTTGCATAGTCCGAGTTCAAAAAGTAGATCTCAATCCGAAAAATGGCACTAACCCTATTGGCGGCAGCGGTGGCAAACTGGTCTTTCATTTTCGGAGCCATGGCCGAATTTGACGGCAACCTTATCGGCTCTGTTGCAAGAATCAATTTTTGCTCAAAATCTCTCAAATGGAAATGGCGCTGTGGAGCCATTGCCAAAACTCAAAACCGTCCATTTATTAGTTTTTGCAACAGAGTCGGAGAATCTACCACTGGCTTATTAAGTTCATCGTGGATATGAGGAGTGACGTGTAATGACGCGCCAGGTGATTGGCCACTATACTTGTGAGTTTGTGCCCCCACTTTTCGGCGTACAGAGCAGCGAGCGGGCCCTAGTGATTGGAGTTGGCAAATAAGTAACCCATCCCCTCAAGCAGTTGATTCGCGCTGGCATGTCCTCCTCGCCACCTGGCTTGGTATGCTCTTCGATGGTCTGGATGCCTCTATTTACGTTTTGACGCTTTATCCGTGCCTGTCGGAGTTGTTGCACACCACATCTCATCGATCGATTGCTGAAGTTGGTGCCCTGGTGATGGCAATATTCATGTTCGGTTGGACGGCAGGGGCGATCTTTTTTGGAACTCTGGCGGATTACATCGGACGCACAAAAACTCTGATCATCACAGTGATACTATATGCAGTGGCGACTGGTATGTGCTCCCTAAGTCACAATTGGCAGGAACTCGCCCTCTATCGATTTCTTGTTGGTTGCGGCATCGGCGGAGAAATCAGCATAGGCGGCGTCATGCTTTCCGAATATTGGCGTGGAAAGGCGCGCCTGCACGCTACCGGCATCTTACAGTCGGCATTTTCGTGTGGTTTTCTTTTGCTGGCGGGAATTAACTTGCTCATTGGCCACATGGGCTGGCGCCTTCTTTACCTGGTAGGCACTGTGCCGGCCTTGCTGGCCATATACATTAGGATGCGCCTGAAGGAGCCTGAGGAGGTGCTTGCAGTGCAGCGAGAGCGCATTCGGCTGCGCCAAAAACCGCAAACTGAACTGACGGAGTCAGAACGCGAATTTCTTCGCTTCACCTTCCCAGAGCTATTCAGACAACACGCAGGAAAAGTTACAGTTCTCGTTCTTCTCGCTTCTACTGTATGCATTGGGAACTTTGCGATCACTGCCTGGATTCCAGCCTGGGTCAATCAACTGACGGGCACAGAGGCAGTCAGGGAGCGAAGTTTCACGGCCATTTCTCAAAACCTCGGCGCCATTGCTGGTGCCATTACAGGCGGTGCTGTTATCCTAAAATTAGGGCGCCCGCTAGCCTTCAGGTTGGCTTTTACCGGATCTTTTCTCTCATGCGTAACCATGTTTCTCATCACTTCAGTATTCGATGCCCGTTTGATCGCTTGGTCATTTATCGTCGGATTCTTTGTCATGGCGCCGTACACTTACCTGTTTATCTACGTTCCAGAACTGTTCGAGACACGCTTGCGTGCCACTGCATTCGGTTTCAGTATCCAGATGGGGCGCGTATTCGCTGGGCTGGCGGCAATTTTGGGAGGCAAGCTGATTGCAGTTTTGGACGGCTCGTATGCCAGGGCTGGTGCTCTTTTATCCTTGTTCTTCCTGGTGGGCATTGGTGCCAGCTTTTTCATGCCGAAGAGCGTGGGCTTGGTATCAGCAAAGGGTCCTGACTTGCAGGCAGACGTAAACAAGCCGTCGTGAGTACGGCAAAACCGATCAAAACCACATTTGCCGACAAGGTTTATAACTGGCGTCCAAGCGGCAAGGGTAACGAAAAGTGGCGCTAAGCTCAAAAGTCTTATGGAAGAAGCGTTTACGGAACTGTTCGAATATCGAATCCTTCATGCCCAGTGGGAGCCAAGCCAGAAGACGGGTATATATACCGGGGTCTAAGCTGTTCAAATCGTTTCACTGAGTGCGATATGGATCAACTGCAAACTGAGCGAAAAGTGTTCTGTCCTGTTTGCAAAATGCCACCAGCTGGTTCAATGACTTCTTGGATTTTTCAAAAAAATTACTGTCATTGTAAAAAAGAGCCTCCTGTTGATCTGCCACAGAAGTCAACCCCAAAGCCCCATGGTGCCAGTACACTGCAGGCTGGCGAGCTGCTTGATGGCAAGTACCGAGTCGTACGATTGCTCGGACATGGTGGCATGGGCACCATATACGAAGGCGTGCATGTAGGGCTGGGCAAACGAGTAGCCATTAAGTTTTTTGATTCAATGAAGGCGACTCACCCTAAGGCGTTCGAACGGTTCCACGTCGAAGCCCAGGCAGCAAGCCGGCTGGACCATCCTTCCCTTGTCTCAGTGACGGATTATGGTGTATCACAAAGCAATCACACATACCTGATCATGGACTTGGTGGAAGGCGAGAGTCTGGCCGAATACATTGAAAAGCGTCGCCAACTCCAGTACGACGAGGCTATTCATATACTGGAACGATTGTGTGACGCGCTTGGATATGCCCACCGGCAAGGCATCGTACACAGAGATTTGAAGCCTGGCAACATCATGGTATCGCAAGCTGATCAGAATTTGAATGTCTATATCATTGATTTCGGAGTGGCTAAGATGCTCATCGAGGAGGAGCAACAAGGTGGTGCACTGACCGAGACCGGCGAGATCTTTGGCAGCCCGTTTTATATGAGTCCTGAGCAATGCGTCGGAAGAAAAGTAGGACCTCAAAGTGACCTTTACTCGCTTGGATGCGTCATGTACGAGTGTTTGGTTGGTCGTCCGCCATTTATGGCTGAAAATATTTTGATGACTATATCGATGCACTTGCAAGATCAGCCGACAAAGATCAGCAGCTATCGCCCGGATGTGCCACCACTGCTGGAGGCGATCATCTCTAAAGCAATGAAGAAAGAACTGAACGCGCGTTATCAGAACGCGGAGGAACTCAAAGCAGACTTGGCCATATTGCAAGCCGAGCAAGCTGGACGACCTCTGACGATCGCTTCGCACCTGCGGGCTTTTTTGTTAAAGTCGAGCGCAATATCTGGCAACGTCAAAGTTCGAACCATGGTTATTTGCAGCGCTTTTGTTTTTGCTTTTGTGGCCGGTGGCTCATTTCTACTCAGATTGTCACCAGATGTAGTGCCTCGGCTATTACAGCTTGACTCGAAACAATCCCAAATCCAGCAAGCGAAGCCTCTCACGAACCAACCAGTGGCAGTGTCCGCTCTGGGAGCTTTCAAAGAAGAGGCAGCAATTAGGAATCTCCGGCACAAGTGGCAGAACATAAAAGTTAAACTTGCCAAAGAACATGATTACGGCAGTAGCTATTTACACGCAGCCGAGCAAGTACTGACGTTAACCAAGCAAGCGGCCGCCGGCCGCCGAAGTATCTTCGGAGAAGAAGTGAGACCGAACAAGTCGGTTGGGCGCTCTTCACAGCTATCAGCTCAAGAGAATGCGGAGAACAGGGACATTGCTTATGCCCTCATCGACCTGGCAAAAGCAGAAGTGTTCAATGATGCACTGCTTTCTGCCCAGAAACACTTAATTGAAGGAATTGCCCTATTGGGTGACGATATGGAGAAAGTGTTTCCGAAGCTTCATGGAACTAACAATTCATATTTGTTTGGGGCAAATAGCTATCTTGCGTATTGTTTTATTAGGCAAGGACATTACGATGACGCTATAACCGCAGCATCCAAGGCATTAGAATTCAGCCCTGACCATATCGGAAACACAACATCATTCGTTCTGAGGGTTCGCGCCAGGGCCTACGCTCATCTGAAACAAAACGGGCTCGCTCTAAAAGATTATCGCAAAGTCTTGAATGCGGCGGATACGAGTGCCCAAAAGGCGACAATTAGCGATGAGATGGAGTATCTTGAATCACAGAAGGTTGGCGGTGGGTCAAGCAGCATCGAAGTTCAATTGACCCAATGCCGCGAACAGTTAGAAGGTTACGAAAAACTCAATGATCGGCTGCTCACTGAATCTCAAAAACTGCTGCAGCTGACTATGAATGCACATCGTTCCCCAAAAGAAATCGCAGTTGCTCATTATTATCTTGGTCTTGCACAGACCAAAAATGGTGATGATCAATCAGCAATCAATAATTTCGAGCATGCTCTACAAATTTTCAACTCGGACTGCCGTCGAGAAGACGTCAAATACTGGCTGCCAACCACACAGTACAATCTGGCCAGATCTTATTACAAACAGCGCCGGTATAAAGAGTCCTACAAGTATGCCTCCGAGGCGTTAGATCATTCGTCTCTAACTTCTGCCGACAAGGCTCTGGACATTGCACTCCAATCAGCCGCCAAATCCAAACTCCAACACACTGATAGCAGCAGACGACGCTGAGTTCTCATGCGTCGTCTGTGACTTGCCCAAATTTTGTTTTGTCTTATTGATACTTCAGTCGAGAGGTCGCTAGCGATCAGTTTCGACTTTAACTCCATATAGCGAACTCTTGCTGGCACCATCCCTGGTGTGCCACTTGGGATACAACTGAGTTTGAATTTTGGGAATGCCAGGAGTCTACATTCGCTGTTGCTGCATGGCAAGAACCAGATGAGCCCAATTTCGATGGCACCAGTTCATCGGTAGTCGATGACTACGGTCGGTTTTGATCAGTTTTGCCTTCTGGTGCAATCTATAAAAGTATTCCATCTCAATTTCGCATCAATCAAAAACCGAATGCTGGTCTGCTTGCAAATAGCTTCAATGCAAATAGTGGTTCCATCAAAATCAAGTAAATCTGGCTCTTGCCTGCAAGGCTGAGCAAAGCTAGACTCGCTGCATCCCTTCAATATTGAGTCTTCGTTGTTACTACCAAGTGGCAGACCGTTGGCACCACCACTACAGCAGAGAGGGAGAGGAAATTAGAAATGAGTCAAGCTGACTTAAACAATTCCTATAAGCAATCATTCGAAATTGGCAATAGCTGCAATTTCAATAACCCGCTAACGACAAGGGTCACCGCTAAGAAAAATCCCATAGGAGGGAACGAGCATGGCAGTAGATAGTGATGTAAGCAAAGCAGTAAAAACCGTTTCTGACATCGATCACAAGGCGGGGAAAGATGGTGGCGCTACTAGTGCCTATCACGAGCTCAAGACTGAGTACGACACCTATGCTAAAACCCACAACGCAGATGATACTAAGAAGTACTGGGACGGCGTCACGAGCCAACTAAAAGACTCGAAAGTTTTGCCTGACCTCGCTGTGGCTTGGGGTAAGGAAAACATTACAGACGGTGAAAGTACCAGAGAATTGACAACACCGTTTAAATACGACTTCACAGGCGCATCGCCTCAGTACAATTTCGACAAGCAGTTCGCAACGCAGTTGGCGGACAATGTTAAGAGTTTGAGTGATCTACAATCATGGAATGGACCGCATATATGGAGTTGGGGGAGGGACAGGGACCATGTTTATACCCAAGAGTTGGATAAATATTTAGAGAATCAAACTAAGACCAACGACGGAAACAAGGCAAAAGCTGACACTCGTAACGATCAAGCTCAGTTGTTCAAGGGCAATCCTCCTTTAATTAGCGTGTTGGATGGAGCTAATGACGGCGGTAAGAACGATGGTCACGTAAGCCGCGGCGACATGCAGAAGTATGTTGACACGTACAATCAGAACAAGAAATATGGTTACCCTGACACAGGCGCCTTTACAGCAGACAATGCCAAATATGTTCAAGAAATCCTCGACGGCAAGCACGATGGCATCAGCGGCTTTCCGATACAAGGTTATACCGTAGGCTTTGCCAGACAAGGTTTTACCGTAAGCGACCTTGCCACCGCCGGTGGTTTTAAGTCGAACGATGTAAGCAAGCCTGGAGACTACAAGGCAATTACCGATAGTTTTAACAGCCTGCAGCCTGCGACAGACAAGGCGCCTGTTGCTCGTCCAACAGCAGATCAACCTGTTGTAACCAAGGACGGTGACAAGGTGACTTCAGTCAAGCATGACGCAAACGGCGCTGACATCACCACTACAGATGGCAAAGTAACTGATATCACTTACGCCAAGGACCCAAGACATCCTGATGCGCCTCGTGACAAAATTCACTTCGACTACGACGCTAACGGTAAAATTAGGGACTTCTCCCGTGGTCCTTGTCACGACGTGACGGTAGATGCAGACGGGACCATACATTATAAACAAGGCGACTCAAGCTACAAAACTGGCACTGACATGAAGCGGGTTCCGGACAATGGTTCAAAAACAGCTCCTGATCAAGCAAAGGCTAAAGCTGCAAAGACTCAAATCGAACAAGATGCGAAAGAGCAAGCTGGAGAAGGACCTTATCAAGCCGCAGCAAGACTGCTTGGTGATGGATCCTCCGAAGCTGACAGACAATCTCTCTCCGTACTGTTGAAGCAGCAATGGCAGGACTTACACGGAGACCCTTCTCATAAGAACGATGCCATGAAAGGGTTGGAAGTTGGATATCAGTGGATCAGTGATGACAATTTCGACGATATTCTGTCCAAGAGCCCAGCGTTGCAAGCGAAGTACAACACGGCGGCAGGAATTACAACCCAGCCAGCTAAGTGAACGGGCTGCCACGACATAAACATTTTATACACCTACTGCCATATTAACTGTGCTGACCTCGCCGTGGCTTGGGGTAAGGAAAACATTACAGACGGTGAAAGTACCAGAGAATTGACAACACCGTTTAAATACGACTTCACAGGCGCATCGCCTCAGTACAATTTCGACAAGCAGTTCGTAACGCTCAATTGATGAGGATTTCAAGTGTCACTACCGGCGGTGGCACTATAGCTAAATTTTTTTAAAGGCAATGTTTTCAGGAAATTCAGACATGGGTTGAACCTTTCGCTAATGCAGCTGATCAGACCGCTGTGATTTCTCTCAATTGTGATTCTCTGAGTCGCAGCTACCCCAGCCACTAGTCCCAGGATGGGATAAGCGCATGTAGTACACGTGTATGCGCATTCCTTAGGCAAACAGAAAGTTTCTTCCTGCGGTCTGGCCATTCCTCGGCAAAGAAATTCTGCATGCCACACAGCCGCCACAGACTCGCCATAAGTTGGTCATAGCGACTGACTATATTGTTGTCATCAGCCCCTGAACAACCCCGCTCTTAAATAGATTCCATCATTGAGGACTAACCAAATGACTAGCAGAATACCCAACGGAGATTCAATCGCCGACCAAGTGAAACATCACCAGTCGACTGACACCAACTTCTCTGATGTGGCACACTCCTTGACCGATGCTCACGCGCATCGTCCAGGCATGTGGCAAGAAGATCTGGCAAAAACCAATGCCGCCTTGCACGCACAAGGAATTCTGCCAGGAATGGACATTGTTGGCGTCAGAGGTCAGGATCTTCTCACCCGTGACAGTTCAGGACAGGTGCAATTGGTCGACGCAACTAACATTAGCACGCGTCACAACGAAGGCCTTAGTGGTGGCAACGCATGGTCAGCACAATCCAGCGACGTCGGTGGACGACACGCGACCACCAACCCGGATGGTTCTGGAACGGTGACGGCGCAACGCGGAGACAACAGCGCATGGGTGCTCTCGCAAGCATTGCTCAAATCCCAAGGCATAGACAATCCAACTCCGAATCAGATGGCTAACTTCCAGATGGAGCTGGAAAAAGCTAACAATAAGAAGGTTTCGCAATTTAAGCCCGGTGAGGAAATAAAGGTTCCGCCTGCCAGCAAAGCCGGAGATCAAACTGACTTCGTCGGTGACAGAGCTGGTGCCCAAGCCAAAAAAGAAAAAGAAGCCGTCGACGCACAATATGACCTCGGTTCGAAGGCAGCATCAAAATTTGCAGGAGCCGACACCTCTCGTTTGATGCAGACTGTTCCGCCAAGCATCAGTCAGGCTGATATCACCAAAGCGCTTTCCGGAAATATCACAGAAGACGAACGAAAGGGCTTAACCTTCTTGCGCGACAACTACGACAGACTGCAAAATAGGGACAGTGGTACATTGGGACTTTACAAAACCGGCGTCATTTTCCAAAGCAACTTAGAGAAAGGGAAAACCACCGACGAAGCGCGAGTTCAAGACCGACTGGCAAGTGCAATCGGCTATGATCGGTAACGCCTGCTGTTAGCTATGAAGAAATGAGCGCTCGATACGGGGCGCTCATTTCCAAATTTCCCCCGCGCCCACACCGAGCAGATTTGTCGGTACTGACGATCAATCCGACCCTGAATTCGCTTCTATCAGCTGCTCTTTAAATGAGCCCTTGCCAGGGACGGGTCGCCGCCCAGGATTGACCGCCGAACTTCGATGCAGTCGCGTTGGCAACACCAGAAGCGATGATCGTCACTCATTCATTGCTTTGCGTAAGTCCGAATAGAGCTTGGGCAGCCACTTTGGTTGTTTTGCGAAATCGACATCCGCTTCATTTTTCGTTAGGTCGCAGGGCGCAAATATCAATGCAATGTTCTTGATGCCAGCGTCGTGAGCAAGTACAAACATCTCTTCGATCGGTTCATTGCCCATCGCTAAACAGCCAGTCGACCATCTGCTGCCGTGGATGAGGATATCCGAACCCAGGTTGCGTCGGCGATCCTCCTTTGCATGAGCGCGATCCGCAGCATTGGGGTAGTCGACATCAAGCCCCATATGGGCCTCTAAGTTCGGTCTGAATCCCGCGATTTTGTAAAAGCCTTCCGGAACCTGCATGTCGCCCTCTTTCAACTTTGGACCAGACACTCCACTTGCACCAATGATTGGATAACTCAAAACTCTGCGCGTTTGTCCCGCCTTATCCTTCGCGAAGAGCATAAGCAAGCGTTCTTGTTTCAAGCAGATCCACGTCATTGCGGGGGGTGGATAATCAATCTTCTGTGCTTGAAATACGGCTGTTAGCTTTTGCCGAACTGGCTTCCCATATTCTTTCAGAACAGCCGCCACGCTGTTGAATTTTTTTGGCGCCGTTATTTTAGCCGGATATTTTTCGTTCGCGGCGAGTACAGATTGAGCTACGAGCAGGATCAAGGCGCTTGCAGAAATCCGGGCTAATTTATGAGGAAGAGTACGCAAAGTCGCTCCCAATTCTTGTACGCAAATTACATTGGCTGGAGGATTTCCAGCAAGATCCGGCTTGCTATTTGATCCACATCCTATCCTTATTAGCTTCATGGAAATGACATGATCGTCGATTTGCGTGGATAATCATCATAGTTACCGGAATGAACTTGATGTAATTATGAGTCCACCTAAAGCGAAATTATTTTTGTCGAGCATGCTTTCATCCATGTTTTTTTCCATCGGTGGTGCAACGAACTGCGCCTTGGCCAGTCCAGCTAAATACAATTATCAGATCGATCAACTTGCCCCAGCGGGTGTTCACCACATACACATCACGGAAAAGGGCATGCTGGTTGAGGCCCCTAAAAGTGTTTTTTCTATTCAGTACAACACCGCAGACAAGATGATCACGATGTGGTCCGCAAAGCAGCATGTTTACTGTACTTATCCTTATCAAAAGTGGATAACCAATTATCGAAATTTATATGCGGCGGTGACTTGGTATTCAGAACTGATTAAACCTGTGAAATTGACGACGAAGCAGAAAGGCAATCTCACATATCGCGTTTACCATTATCGTGTTGATGCACAAAGCCCAAGCTATTGGCGATCAGATATTGGTCACAAAGAACAAGTGGAGGCGCTTCAGGATGTGGATTTGACGACCGTGGATTTACCGGTTTTTGCGGAAGCTGCACCAATGATCGAGCGAATTTATGGCATGCCTCATTTGAGCGGAATTCCATATTCTGTGCGGCGACTGAATATGACAACTTCAAGCTTGAGTACGACAAAGTTTGTTGCCGCAGTAGAACCACTGACGTTTTTCAAACCGACTGCGGCTGACAAAAAAATGCCATTTAGCAATCAACTCTTCGGACCTAATTTTGATGAGAATATGACCAAGATAATGCTGCCTTATTGAATAGGGTGGTGGCACCCGGGAACACGTGTTCATACTCGTCGTCGACTGTTCTAGGTTGCTTAGGATAAATTCCCGCAACCCTTTTACTCGCTCGGTACGAAAGGGCTTGTATGTGGACTGTCGACCGTTGTCTAGAGCGGACCACTTCTCCGCACCCCCATCTGTGTATGCCATCGCTTATGGTGCGTGCCTGGCTGGCACTGGCCGGCTCACTAGTCTTGGGCGTGATCACGCCAGCGTACGCAGGATGGGGAAATAACTTTGTGCACCGAGTCTTGCCGTCATTGGTTAAACGCGCCGCGGTCTCTTTAATTCAACAAGAACTGTACGACCTGGAATCGCGTCAAGCTTCCGATGATTATCAGCCCGATCGAAACGAAATGGAGCGCGGCTTTCCACAGCCGCCCATGACTACTGATCAGGGCGGGTCTGGAGACCCGCGCTCCATTTCAGCGACATCCAAATCTATGCCATTTACGAAATCCAGAACGGGGACACAATCTAGCTATCAGTGGAAACCTCGGCCAGCAATCGATTATCTTCCAGACGGAAACCAGCAGCCAACGAACCGAGACGAGCAGTGGATACCGAACGAAGACGAGCAGCGAATGCCGATATCGGCAACATCACGGGCGTTTACTACTGCCACCGCCGGCAACTTTTCTTACGATCAATTAGTTGCCGCTAAAGTTTTCATCAGTGATCCTCTTCATGGCAGCATTTTTAAACGGCAGGGGCGCGTCAAATACATCATTTTGCATTCAACCGAAACTGGCTCTCCAGCTGATGCTCGAAGAGTCATCCAAAGCTGGAACAACCGCGGTCTACGCCATCCCGGTGCGCAATTTGTTGTAGACCGAGATGGCACTATATGCAGTACCACTAATCCGGATCTGGCGACCGTGCATATTAACACGAGTAAGACTTTAGCCGGCTATAGCAATGACAATAGTATCGGAATTGAAATTGTGCGCTCCGGAAAGCAGCGCTATACCCGTCCCCAACTGGATTCGGTCATGTATCTCGTCAGCTACTTGCAGAGCCACTACAGTGTCCACGACAGCGACGTAACAACGCACCATCACGTCCAGCCAAGCGATCGATCCGATCCGGTTGGTTTTGATTTGGCGGCCTTCGCGTCCGCAAAGTCGAGCCTGCGCAGTACTTCAATCGCTCACACGCCGGGTCCAGATCAAGTAGCCTTTGATCATGGCGGAAGTCCCCGGGCGCACTCTTGGCGTGAACGAATTCATACGCCTGCATTTGTACGACCCACGATCTTGTCCACCATGCCAAAACTGGCACCAGACTTCAGGCGGCTTCATTGATACGAGGTACACAGGATGCGTTCGCTAAATTATAGGAGACGTTAAATCTCATAGTTGCCCGTGATCGGATGGGCGAAAGGTTTCTCGAGTTCTGGTTTGGGAACTTGAACAATGACAGGTTTGACCTCCGCCGAGTTTGGCTGGGCGAAGTTGAACTGCACTTGCGTGGAGCCATCTTTGTTCGGAGTGACGTTGAATCTAGCTACGTTGTTATCGAATCCGGCAGGCGCTTGGTCAAAGGCTTTTTCGCCGTATTGGTCCATTGCCTTTTTGTCAAATGCCTGGGCTAAATCTCTCAGACCCTGCGTACCATTGTTCTGGTAGGCATTCTGCACCAAGGCTTCCATCGCTGCTCTGCCTTTTTCTTGTTCACGATCATTGTGTATATCGCCAAATGCATATTTACTCGCATCATTTACAAACTGAGCTGTGACACGGTCTTGGGTATTGGCTCTTGATGGATCCGGTCCGATGTTATCTTTCAAGGACGCAAGCTGAATATTGTCGCTATAACCCTGGCTACCGGCGTAAATGCTGTTATCGAAAGTAACGTGCGGCGGTAGGCCAGCATCCCCTCCTCCGGCATGCGAGGTGATCCGAGAGTTATTGGCACCCTCGTACATAGTCATCCGCTCAGTCCCGGTAAAGGTCTCGTGCGTGGCGGGAGCGGCGTCCCTGGAAGCGCTATGTTCAATCCGATGGTGTTCGGTAGCCATTTGATTTTCGCTGGTAAGGTGATGCTCCAACCTTACTGACGAATTGTTTCTATGTTCTTACCAACAGGCAGCTATATGTCTTTAGAGAGAAATCGGTTTGATGTCGCGGAACATCACCACAGGTCGCTTTCCGTCACGTGACTGGGCCATCGCCATATCCGCAGCGCCAAGTAATTCGCTCAAGTCCGTAAAATCCTCGGGCATCGACGCGCACCCCAGGGCCAGAGAAAGATGGCTTGCATCCACTTCACCTGCTAACGGTGTTTCTGTCAGGGCCTTGACGAGCCGCTTGGCAAAAATCTGAGCTCCATTTGCTTTTGTGTTCGGCAGCAAAAGTGCGTAATCAAAGGCGTCGTAATGAGCCAGTAAATCTACATGGCGCTTTAGTTGACTGATGCGCAACACAGCGTCCAGCATCGCTGCAGCAGGTAACATCTGTCTTACCGACTGACCGCTCTGCACACGCATTTCAAACACGATCACTGAAAGAGGAGTCTTGGAGCGGTAGCAACGAAAATACTCTTGCTCCAAAAAATAGAGAAAAGCAGGATAAATGAACATCCCTGTCTCCATCCGCCGCAGGCTCATCATCACGCTTTGGATGGCGGATGTTTCGATCATCCGTGGTTGCACTGCAGAGGTTTTTTCAAGAAGGATCTGGTTGTTGATTTTGATCAGACCGTTGATCGCGAGATGATAGATCAGATGGATCAGCTGCACTCTGGGAATTTGCAATGAGTGCAACATCTGCTCGATCGTTTGTTTGCCGTCCAACCCTCGATAGAACTTGAACATTTCAGAAGGACTGACAGGCGCACCACGCCCACCTCTTTGATTGAATTGCTCTTCTGTCAGATTTGCATCTTTGGGCGAGAGTGTGGAAGTTGGTTTGACGCCGGCATTGTGCAAGTAGATTGTTCTCTCGGAGAGGGTCTTGCTTTGCGCCAACAGCGATTCGATCGGCTGGTGAACCGTATGGCTGTTTCTCAAGACGCGTGGTTCAAACGTGAATTGTCCAACTTTCCAGGTCAAAAGTTCGACGATAGCGTCATCTCCCTCGGTATCAGATGCGGTGGCGTCTATAGGCAGCCCGTCACGCACATAGAGTAGCGCTGTAGCTTGGTCATTTCTCACTTCTAGTTTGCCGGTCAACTTATGAGTCTTCAAAATCTGCAGCAGTTGATCGAGAGGATATTGGTCGATGCTGCCACTGCTCGGTATGCCGGGTGTGTGGACTTGTGGTGCCGGTTTCGCCGGGTCTGACGCTTCCCCCTTGCCCATAAATGGAGGCGGAGTATCCGGAACGATCGGCGCGTTTTGTGACTTTACCTGTTTCTTAGCTTGAGCATCAGCGCAGGAAGAAGCCATGAAATTGTGCACGAGCAGTACATCACAGCTTGGATAATCAAACAAAAGCACTCTATTGCCGTGCTGTTCGCGGAACAAGCGCCACTTCGGGTCACCGCCATTGGTGTTACTGATGACGTCTAAAATAAAGTCCGCAGATTTGTCAGTCGAGCGCCACGCCGTTTGAATGTGCTGTCCTCGCCTGCCCAATGCTTGAGAGAGTAGTCTGTGCAACTCGGACATATCTGGCAACTGGTTTCCGCGATTTGCCTGCAATGAAAGTGCGCCGTGGTTTAACATCGATTATCCCTGAAGTGCCCTCGTCATTATTCCCGCCATCACCCAGACGTATGCGCCTCCATATCCCGCTTGATTAGCGAGAGGGATTGAATCAGGCAGTAATGCTCCTGTAAGTGAGATCAGGAGCCATTTAACGCTATTGTCGGGAATCAGGCAACAGAAACCTACAAAAATTCGAAACTTGTGTTCCTTACACTTTGAATTCTGCCACTGTCCGATAGTACCTACTATATGGATGACAAGAAAAAGGGAAAAAGTGATAGCGCCGGAGCGCTACCACTTAAAATCTTGCCGGTCGAGTGCGCACCTTTTACGGTGGCAACTACAACCGGCAAGTAGTAACTAAACCCTTACTTACCGTCGCCTGCGTGCTTGTCGGAGTCAGCGCACTTGGCGTTGGTGATAGCGCGGATGGCCCGGGAAAACGCCGCCACGTAGCGGATCATTCCCCGCATGGCAGCCGCGAGCACCGGTCCAACGATGGCCCAAAGAGAGGGTCCAAGCCAGACGATGATCACAGCCATGATTGCCAACATGCCACCACGAATGGCGCCGAGGGTCAACGAGGGCTTGAGCGACGCGATCACCGTGTGGATGGTGTTCCAGTCAGGGGATTTGGTCCAGTCAACGAGTGCGTTGAACTGGTTGTACGAACACTGCACCATGCTGTAGAGCACGGTTGCGATGGCCACCTTGACGAGGTTCCAAGGCGTGTTCAAAGGTTTCGAATCGGTAGGATCCTTAGGATCCTTGGGATTTGTATCGGACATATAGAGCTCCTTTTCGCGAGACTGTGAAGACTCGCGATCTGTTATTAGAAGTGATTGAGATTAAGCAGCCGCCCGTGTCTTCAGCAGGTAAAACCAGCCTCCGACCAAGCAGATACTCGCACCGGTGATCAACATCCACGGTGCTCCAAAACTCTCAGCGAGCCAGCCGAGCAGCAAAGCGCCGATCGACTGCAGTCCCAGGTTGATCATCCAGAACAAACTCGCCATCATTCCCCTCAGCTCATCGCTGACGGAAACTTGCATCATTCCGTGGGCGCCCATAAGCACCACGGTCAAAGCGAAGCCGACGCCCACCAGCAGTGCCAGTGAAAGCCATAGGCTCGTTGAAAGGCAGAAGCCAACCAGCAGGATGCTCATTGCCAATGCCGCGACACCGAGTGGTCTGGTCAATCCGCTGTCGTTGGGTCGCCGAGCCAGCCAGAGTGAGGCAAGCAAAGCGCCGACTTCAGAAGCGGCAACCAGCGCACCAAGTGTAGTGGCGCTGCCATGCAGGATGTTCTTGGCGAACACCGGCATGAGGGCAAGATAAACTGCAAACAAGCTGGTCAGCGACATGAGTGCCATGACGGCGCGGTTACCCGGCCGCCAGAAGAATGCCAGCGTCTCCTTTAAGTCGCCTCCGCTTTCTCGGCGGATGCTTGGCGGCTTGCGGATTAGCAGCAAGGTGACGATCTCGATGGCATAGCTGGCCACGTTGATGCCGAAGCAAACAGACGCGCCGAACAAACCAAGGAGAACGCCACCGACAGCTGGTCCCGCTGCTCTGGCTGTGTAGAAGAGAAACGAATCCAACGAACAAGCGTTCATCAGTTCGTCCTTCTCGACCAGCTCTGCGATCAGCGGAAAGCGGGCTGCTAGCTCGAAAGCGATTAAGCCTCCGAGCACAGATGACAGGGCCAGCAGTTGCCAGATTTGCACTTGACCGGTGACGGTCAAATAGACAAGCGCTGCAGCTTGAAGCATGGCAATCGCTTGAGTGAATAGCAGGATGCGTCGGCGGTCATAACGAGCTGCAATCCAACCTGCGGGGAGGCTGAAGGCAATCGTGGGAACAAGTGTAGCGAATGCCACCATCCCCAATACCGCTGGCGATCCAGTAAGACTGAAGGCCACCCAAGCAATCGCGACGGATTGCATCCAGGAGCCAGTCAGTGAAGCAGCAATTCCGGCGCAGTAGAGCGCGAAATTGCGATGTCTTAAGGACTTGAACGTTCGTGACATAAGCGCTCCTGTCGCCGTGAGGGCGAGTTAAAGGGCACTTGTTGCTAATCTTTTTCGGGTGTTTTGCTTTCCCGAGTTTGCAACAGTTGCTGTAACAGTTCGTTCTGCTCTCTGCGCTCGGCGAGGAGCTCGGTGAGCAGCTTTTTGTTCTCAGCTAGTCCCTGACTCAAATCCAGCATGGAGATGTGCTTGGACTTGAGCAGCCATTCCCGCACCATTTCCGAGATTAGACCGATGAAGACACCAGCGAGGCTAATGCCGCTGATGATCAGGACTACGCTGATCGCTCGACCCCAAGCCGTGTGCGGTACGATGTCGCCGTATCCGATTGTCGTAATCGTCGTGAAGGAATACCAGGCGCCGTCCCAAAAGGTCGGGAAAGCTGTCGGTTCGACGTCGCAGAGCAAGGCGCTTGCGCCGGCGACGAGAAGCAGTGCAAACAAACCAGTGACAAAAACTGGGTGTTCGGCTAGCCGTCTAAGGTTTTTGTTCATAGGCGGAAATCCTAAGTTCAGGCACTCTTTGAACGCGATGCGTACTGAGTGAGATGTAGATTCCCGTGGTCCAGAAGTGACCCGGGGGCTCGCTTCAATGCTGCCGGCGGCGTGGACACGAAGTCCCAAAACCGCCAGCAGAATTGATGTCTCTTTTACCGCAGCGTTGCCGCTTCGGCCATCAGCTTCTCGATCGCTTCGATGGTCTTCGGCACACCGCCTGTGATCACCTCGCAACCAGCGGCGGTGATGACGATGTCATCCTCGATGCGAACACCGATGCCGCGGTACTTGGCAGGAACGCGCTTGTCGTCCTTGTCGATGTAGATGCCGGGCTCGACCGTGAAGACCATTCCGGCTTCGAGCTTGCGGTCCTTGCCCTTGCCGCTGCGCGTGCCCATGGTGCCGACGTCGTGAACATCGAGCCCCATCCAGTGCGACGTGCCGTGCATGAAGAAGCTGCCCAGCATGAGCATCGTCTTCTCCGAGCCGTCACCGCGCTTCTTCGCCTCTTTGTAGAGACGCATGGCGTTGCGACGATTGCTCATCTCGGGCGGCAGAATGCCCAGTTTCACCAGCCCGGTGCGAAGCACCCTGCTGGCAGCACCGTGCACCTGGCTCAGTGACTTTCCCGGCTTGGACATGCAGATGCCGGCCATCTGGGCGTCCAACACGAGCTGGTAGATCTCGCGCTGGGCATCGCTGTACTTGCCGTTGGCCGGGAAGGTGCGCGTGATGTCGGCGGCATAGCCCTCGAACTCACAGGCCGCGTCGATCAAGACGAGGTCACCGTCCTGAATCGTGTCCCGGTTGGAGGTGTAGTGCAGAATCACGGCGTTGTTGCCGGAAGCGATGATGCTCCCGTACGCCGGACCGCTGGCACCATTCTCCAGGAAGTAACCTTCCATCGTCGCCTTGATCTGGTACTCATTGAGCCCAGGCACCAGACGACGAGCCGCAGCGATATGCGCTTCGGCGGAGATTTCGGCAGACCGACGCATGATCGTCAGTTCCGCCTCACTCTTGAACAGGCGCATCTCGTGAAGCACCGTCTCGGGGTTGAACAGCGGCTTCTGTTCATCCTGCCAGGCAGTGGTGAACTGCTTGTCGAAGTGCTCGTTGTGCCCGAACTTGTAATAGACCTGGTCGGCCTTGTCGAGCAGCTTGCCGATTACCTCGGCGAACTTGTCGAACGTGTAAGCCTCGTTGGCCAGGAACTGATGCTTGGCGCCGTCGATGCCCACCCGGATGCCAGTCCAGACTTCCTGAGCGCGGTCTTTCGGACGCACGAACAGGATCATCTTGGACTTGCCACCGATGTTGGTCAGCACGACCGCGCTTTCGGCTTCAGGGAAACCGTTGACGTAGAGCAGATCCGAAGACTGACGGTACTCGAACTGAGTGTCGTTGCTGCGAGTATGCTCGGGATTGCTGACGATGATCGCGATGCTGTTCGGGGCGAGCTTGCCCACGAATTCGGCAGTGCGACCAGCGTAAACAGCAGTCTCAAGGTGCGGATTGCGAGAATCCGCATGAGTTGCGTGAGTACACATGTTATTCACCTTTCGAAATACGCGACCATGGCCGCGTATTTCAATTTCTGAGCGCAGTGTTTAACTGCACTGTGTGTTCTTGGAAAACGAATTCGGTCGTGATCGCGCTAGTTGTTAGCCGCGACGGCGACTAGGAAGCCGATGTAGCGGATGCCGACGCAGAACGCGGGGGCATCGTAAAGTGCATGACGACAACGCCGACGGTGCCACCGATCAGCGCCGGCAGCCAGCCGATCACAGTCAAGCCGAGGAACGGCAAGAGGTGAGCGCCGAGCAGACAAGCTGAGGTAGCGAGCAGGAAAGACGCGCCCGTGATTGGCCACATCTTCAGCCTGCGCTCGGTGGTGAGCTTGAACGGCGCGGTGAAGAGAGACCAGGCACCAGCGACAGCGAACATGGCGACCATGTAAGCGACGCCGACGCCGAGAGCGGCCAGGATATTGCCCGTGAAGGCGAAGCTGGAACCGAAGCCGGCGACGCTGAAGGCGACCGGCAAGACGAGGGCGAAGAGCGCCGCATAAGCGACGATGCGAATGATTGTGCTTTTCAACATGATGTTGACTCCTAATTAGTGCGCACCAGATGTGGTGCGGAGATTGCAATGAGAACGGGGTGCTCCAGCACTTTCGTGTGGAACACCCCGCTCATCGCAGTGGGCGAGCCGGTTGAACGCGCGGATCCATGGCTACTCACACTTGCGGGTGAGCATTTTTGAGACCAACGATTCAGTTTCCGACTTAGAACGTGCCGCAGACGACCGTTGTTGCCGAGTCGAGACGCAGGTACTTGCGTACCGCCTCGTTCACCTGCTCCTTGGTGACAGCCTTGATGCGCTGGGGATACGTGTCCAGCTCGCTGATGTCCATGCCCAGGAAGGTGAACGAAGTAAGCGTCCCGGCGATTGCCAGGTCGGTGCGCAGGGCCACCTGGAAGCCGGCAGCTGCCTGCTCGGTCAGGTCCGCCATCTCGCGGTCGGTGATGCCTTCTGCGAGGAACTCCGCCACGACTTCGTCGACCAGCCCGAGGGCCTTATCGATGTTGGCCGGGTTGACGGTAAGCGTGATCTGCCACGGCGCGTTGC
>PLXC01000113.1 GCA_003151275.1 Candidatus Melainabacteria bacterium | reverse complement strand
CTGCCATTTAATTCCACAATTCACAGACGTCGTAAAACAGCCAGAGAAAAAATCAAGCAAGCTTTTGAGCTTCTAGTATCACAGGGCCGTCGAGTCACTCTCCGACAACTAATGAGGCTAACTGGTTGCTGCAATAAAACCATAAGCAGCCATTCGGATATTTGGAAGATATCGATTCCTGGTGCGTTATCAAGTGTAGGAGGCGATTTGAACTCCTTTTTAGCACTAGATCTCTTTAGCGTGCCTGCCCCTGGTGGTATTAGTTCTGGTTCTTCTTCAGAAAAAATTTTATTGGCGGTTTCTGTGTTTTTTCCAGAATCTGTTCCGGATTCTCAGCTTTTGTTCTTAGCTCATTCCGCTGATTGTTTGAAAAGTTATCCGGGGAGTTATCGAAGCTTTCTTCGTTTCAGTAACTGCGTCAGCTCGATGAGTGATCGAGGACCGCCTCGTTGTGTTTGAAGTTCTAGCATTTTGGGGCACTGTGCCTTTTAATACCCTTTGTGCACCGTTAGTGGTGTCTCTCGTGAAAAAGTGTTCTACAAGCCAGCTATCTCCGCAATGGAACGAAACGCACGTTAAGTGTGGAATTGAACAGTTCAATACTTCCTAAAATTAGTTATCGATTACAGCAATAAGTTGAAACCGCTCTTTCAAATTTTTTATTGCTTCTTCTCTGAACTCAGGCTTGACCATAACATTGATCAGTTCGCAAAAATCTTTATAAACGGCATTTACTGTTTCGTTTGTGAATGCTCCATTTTTGTACTTGTCCCAAATTGCTTTGCAGGCTTGGTCGTATTCGCGATTACGTGCTAGTGTCATCAAAGCCTGTCCACGTTCCTGATTAATGGCATACAACTCGTTTTGTCCGAGTTTATGAGTTTCTTTCCAATCCAGACTGCAAAGATCTGCTGTGTTGACGTGAACTGAAACGTTTTTACCCTCTAATATGTTGACACCATAAGTGTGCAGGATCGGCTCTGTTCCATCGAATGGCATCAACACCGCTACGCCCAGCAAATTGAACAGTTGTGAAAGAAAGATCGCCTGTTTGCGAATTGGATCACCGTACAAAATGAGGCAATGTCCCATTTCTGCATCAAGCTTGAACCACGGCTTTGCATGAATGAAATAGAACGTGTCCGGAGGCAATGGACGTGGTTGCGTGTTTTCATCAAAACTTTCGATGTAACTTTTGAAGTCTGATCTCACAGGTAACCCAAGATGCGCACAAAATAGCGCCGCCATCGTAAATGCGGATGGGAATTCCACCGCTGGACCTGCCTGTACACCCCGGTTCAGTTCACCCGGATGTTCTTTGACCGGCTGCGCGTTTGCCAAATGTTCTTTTATCTGATCATCAGACAAACTAAAATCCTTTTGCACCTTACCCAGTAAGTCTTTGGCTGTCGAAGTTCCGGTCAATATCACGATAAGTTCTCCTCCAGCAGGAGCTATCAATAACACTTCTGTAGCCTGCACGGATGTCTTTTCAGTAGCCGTTTGCAATTCACATTCTGGTTGGGTGAATTGGGATATCTTTGTGGACGTATTTCCTAGTTTAAACAGTCCACTGGAAATGCTGGCGAACATCTTCCAGCACACCGAAAGTGCTTTGCATGGCAATGCGTGGCCAGTTGACCCCGCTGTTGAGAAGGCGCTCGGCTTCTTCCCGTCCATGACTAGCACTATTTCTAGCGCCATCACAAATGGAACACCATAAACAGAAACACAAAAAATCGTAAAGTTGCTTAATCTTAGGTGGGAGGCAATTGCCTCCCACCTTTTTCGGACTTCTTTGAGACTAGGTGTAAACTGGATAAAGAAAACTATTGGAGAATGTTATGCAAATGCACCGCATCGCTGCTCTTTCATTCTGTATTTTATTCACAGCTAGAGCAGTATCAGCTGAATCTATTAATAATAATCCGGCAGTGAATAAAAACACTTGTTTTGATTCACAACGGTCCGAACAATTTGACAAGGTTGCCAACGATAGTATTGCTGACCAATCGCCAGAGATGAAGTCGGCTTGGAATAAGTGGCACAATCAGGTCACAGCAACAGTATGGGAAAGATTTTGGAACCGTGCAAAAGCGACATTTGGCAGCGGTAAACCCGCCTTATCGGCAACGATCAAATACGAAGTTACTTCTAGTGGACAAATACTAAATATTCAATTTACCCACAAAAGTTCGAATGAAATGTTTAACAAACTGGTGCTCGATGCCGTTGAATCTGTGAGCAAAGACCCGATTCTTACATTTCCCTCTGGTTCAGTCCGCACAAGTACAATGAAGTTTGCTATGTTTCACAATCAGCTTAATTGACTCATGTCTACCTTTTGGAAACTCCATGTGAAGTTTTTTTTGTGTGACATAGATAGCCGAAAATATGCCTTTTCGGCTATCTATCGATTTTCATTCTTGACCCCGACCTCTTTTGCGCTACACTTTTCTTCTCTCCCCAATGATCATTTTCGGCGATCTTGCCTAAAAAGAAGAAATCTGCCAAACCACTACCTCCGGTCAAACCTCACAACTCAGATGTGCGCAGCCGAGAATATTTGACTGCAGCTGAAATCAAAGTCCTCAAATCAGCTGCCTCCAAGGCTCCTCTGAACGGTTTTCGCGATCGCTGGCTAGTCTCTATTATCTACGCCCACGCTTTGCGTGTCAGCGAAGCTTGTGACCTGCGCTGGGACCAGGTCGATCTTCAGCGCGCCAAGCTCCACGTCAACAGGCTAAAGAATGGCGATCCGTCGGTGCACTATCTCGAAGGCGAAGAATTACGAGCGCTTCGACAACTTCGCCGCGAGCACCCTGACTCAGACTTCGTCTTCAACTCTCAGCGCCAGGGACCTCTTTCTGCTCGCCAAGTGCACACGATCATTGCTCGTGCCGGCGAAGCCGCCGGCATAAAATTCCCAGTCCACCCGCACATGCTACGCCACGCCAAAGGCTATCAGCTAGCATCAAAAGGCGAAGACACTAGAGCAATCCAAGGTTACTTCGGTCACAAAGCTATCCAGCACACGGTGCTCTATACCAAGCTCGACTCGAAGCGGTATAAAGGTTTCGGGCGGGTGTGAACTTGATCGCTATTTGTCCGCTTTTTTGAACCGGTATTTGTCCGCTTTTTTTGATCGCTATTTGTCCGGCTACTTATGTATGGGCGCTTCGGTCGTTAGCTAAAAAGGCTTTGATCTCGGCTCAACTATGCCACCTTATGTGGGGTCAAGTAGTAAAGTCCACAATCGATACGAGAATTATTTTTTCTCTGAGACGGGTGATGTACCAAGGGGACGATAGCGATTTTTGAGGTTTGTCACCCCTTGCTATTTAAACTTCGACAAGCGATCTGCTTCCTCAGAACGCCCAACTTCTTTTAGGTTGGCTAGAAAATTTTGGCCACACTGCTGCACTGCAAATGCACTGTCCGGGTGGTACCGTTCGGCGATTTTATAAGCTCGGCTGTAATAACCATCTGCTTCCTTGTATTTTTTCACCTGAAAATATGCATCAGCAAGCGCTCCAAGCGGTTCGACCAAACGTTCGTCATCAGCAATCAAGTAAGGCTCTTGTGTTTTTAAGACCTTTTCAATTGCAGTAATAGAAAATGCAGGCTCGGTTTTCTCTACTTCCTTAATCGCTAATAAGATCATGTGAATTACGCCTACAGAGGTATGCGGTCGGCTTCGACCTCTGATGTTCTGATTAATTCTCAATGCCTGCGATGGAGACGGCCCAGTGCTTAGGTCGAAGTCCAAGGCCTGATCCAAGGTTTTTAAAGCAGCATTGTAATTCTTCTGATGTACGTAGAACACAAACAAATCCCCTATTTGACCTTGTGTCAAACCCGATCTAGCACCGGCGACAGTTTTAGTTCGCTCTACTGCGTCCACCAATAACTTCTCGGCTTCTACGGCGTGACCATGATTAGTCAAAGTGAAGATAACCTGATCGTCCAAATATCCTAAAGCACTATGGAGCCCTGCTACATCCTTCGACGAATAGAGTTGCATTGCTTTACGCTCATGTTCTAAACCTTTAGACGTGAGTCCGGCCTGCATTTCGTTTAATGCTAGTTCATTCCAGTCAGATTCTGTCAGAGCTTCGTTTTCTTTTACTTTGAACTCGGCCGAGGTCGTTTGCGCAAGGGTTGAGACTGCTCCGAAACTGAAAGATAGCATTAGACTCATTAATATTTTAGCCACGATATTTTGTCCTTGTTTAGGCAATATGCCGAATTTTTCGATGAGGGAAAGGCTTGATCTCGGCTCAACTATGCCACCCTATGTGGGGTCAAGTAGTAAAGTCCTGCTCGCCAACTGGACCACTTCCGGAGTGATAATTGAAATGGAATTAAGTTCGCACACTCTGCCCATTTCTGCATTGATATTTATCAACTTTCGTATATTGGAGCTAGTTACTTTCTCAAGCGTTTCCACGGCAGCTTGGTCGATTTGGATATTTTGGTTATGCCAGCACGCTTCGAGAATAGCTGCTAGTTCCTCGGTTCGAGGAGTATTGAAAGTATGATAGAACCCGACCAGGTTGTGAACTTGCTCAAAGCTGCGGATTCTGCGATCGAATCCAGGCATTCCAATCAGTACGATACCAAGTTTCTGTCTCTCTGATATGTCAGCGATGGCTTCTAAGCATCGCAGCGATAGCCGGTATGCTTTATCTATGATGATCAATTGCAGAAATCTTGTCTGTTGTGACTGATACCAAAGTTCGGGAGAGTGATAGATTTGGGACTCTTGAATCAGCTTGTCGAATTTGTTGCGTAAAAGCGCAAGAGCAGTTTGCACACGCTTCACTGTGCAAGAAACATCTGGAGTAAAAACAGCAGTATGCAAAGAGCCCAGCCTGGGAATTACTGTCCACCGAGAACTTAAGCCCGTTAATAGCAGCTGGATTTCTTGCCAATTGGAATAGATTTCTGCGGAGCGAGTTTTGCCTACGCCAGAGCGTCCGGTACAGACCCCGATATATTTATTGAATCTGCATGAATCGCAAAATTCTACGAACCGCTCGTGCTGTCTCGTCATGATAAAAGCTACCTGACCATTGTTATTCGTCAACTCGATATCTCCTGAGTTTTGAAACTGGCAACTTTTTATCGGAATGATCTGTGGAAACAACAGCCGGAATTTTTCGAAGAGCTTCTGGCTGCGAATTAGCAAAACTGACAAAAACATCGATATCTTGTTTCAGCCCTCGCTTGTAAGAGGCGCGAGCTTTCATAAATTCCTTCAAACCAGGTTTTTGATCTGCTAGTTCTGCGCAGATCGCACGACAAATATATTCATTGTCCAGATAGATCAAGACATATGAAATGTCTTGAGGGTCATACCGAGCAGTGACTCTTTTTCCTATCAGTCCGGAGAATTCAGTCGCATAATATCTAAGCTTGAAAATTCTTATACCGTCTTGTTGCACAATGCGTTCGTCTGGAACGGTCAGTAGCAGGACATTCAAAGTTTCCAAAGAATCAGCAAGCCTTGGATGCGATGCGTGAGAACTCCAACGCTCGAATGGCGTTTGGCCAATTTCAGAATGCAGCCGGTGCATGTACTCTGCAATGAGCCATTCTTGAAAAGTCGCCTGAAGCTGTTGAATAGTCATACCGGGCTCAGTTGGTGACGAGTACTCTGGAGTAAATCCGGGAAGTTCGGACATCAGTAACTGATTGACGCTCTCAAAAAAGCGCTCAATTTTTCCTTTGCCTTGCGGTTTGTATGGCCTTCCTTTGCTGAGCTTGATAGAAAGTTCGGCGGCGATGTTTTCAATCCGATGTGATTTGAAATCTGTTCCACGGTCTGAATAGAAACGGTCTGGAATGCCGCAAACCAACCATAGAGGATCTTTTTTATGCCAAATAGCCTGACGCAAAGTAAGCGCAGTTCTTTGAGCAGACGGAGGATCTAAATCCAAGTAATAGCCCATGATGGCTCGACTGTAATCATCTATGATTGCTGTTAGCACCGGCTGAACAGCATTCCTGCAACTGTCCCAGACCAAAATGTCCAAGAATTTGTGATCGCATTGCCATACCTCGTTCGGGTAGACAGCTTCATGCCGAAACAAAATTTCTCGAGTTTCCTCGAATTCTTTTTCGCTTCTAGCAAGAACAACCATATCCTCACTAAGACTCTTTTTTATGTACCGAATCTGATTGTAAGTGGCTTTGTATTCAGCGGAATGATTGCTCAACCTGTTTAGCTGCCGATGAATAACAGTGCAACTCAGCTCAGGAAACTCTAAAATTCGTCCTTTGATAAACTTGGTGCTATTGTCTGAAACTTTAGGAGCGCCTTTGTCAGAACGCCTTTTCCTTTTAAGTCCGTCTAGTCCGAGAGCTTTAAACTTAGTGATAAGTCGACGGATAGTCCGCTCGCTGACTTCTTTTTCTTTAGCTCTATCCCTTTGACTGACGCCATCCTCAATGCATGGTGCGATAAGCGCATATTTTTCGAGAGCTTGTTCATCGTCGCCAGGTGAGTCATTCAAAAGGCTAGATCCGTAGTAAAGTGTAGTAGCGAAAATCCTAAGTTGTGCTAAAGCAATAACTAGTGCTGAAATGCCCATGGACAGATTAGCAAAAGATTGACGCGAAACTTGAAACTAAAGATATAAGATTTGCTAATAGAAAGGTAAGCGATAGAACAGTGAAAGTTGGTTACGCAAGAGTATCTACGAAAGAGCAGAGCCTGGATATACAGATCAAGGCTCTGCAGCGCGCTGGATGTAAGCTGATTTATCAGGAAAAGGTTTCTGGTGTTGGTCGCAGTAGGCCTGAGTTTGAGAAGATGATGCAGCAAGTCAGGAAGGATGATTGTTTGATCATTTGGCGATTAGACAGGCTTGCTCGTTCAACAAGGGTGCTTCTTGAAACCGTTGAGGTGTTAAAGGAACGTGGTGCTTCCTTTAAGTCTTTGGAGGAGCCCTGGGCGGATACTACGTCTGCTACTGGCCGGTTGGTAATGACCTTCTTCGCTGGCATGGCCGAGTTCGAGAGAGACCTAATTCGTGATCGCACGGAAGCCGGACGAAGAGAGGCTTTAATACGTGGTGTGAAATTCGGTCGACCAAGCAAATTGACGGACGAACAGCTTAAGCTCGCGAGAAAGCTTCTGAAACAAGGCAAATCTATTCAACACGCCGCGGATGTCTTTGGGGTGCACTTCACCACCCTCTATAGATATCTTCGCGCCTGAAATTTTTCGTAGTAGACAGGTCGCGCCGGACAAATAAAGATCAAATTCACAAGTACTTCGTTGGAGAAAAACCTGTGGCTGACAGACTCAAAGAGCTGGACGAATACATTGGGGCTATGGATGTCGGACAAGCCTGGGATGACTATTTCTGCTTACAAGCAATGGAAATATTGGCGGACTTTGCGTCGGATGATTGGGTAAGGCTGACTGAAACCTGGAAAAGTTACCGTCAGAACTTCAAGAATTGTTTCCTGAGCGTCGTGTCCGAAATTAAGACGCCTGACTATAAATACGCGGTGCCTCTTATCCTTCAAGAACTGCGACACGATGAACAGCTTGATTTAATGGAAACAGTAAGACATTTTCTCAATACAGTCACCAAAGACGATCCTGTTTGGCGGGTCGAACAAACACTGATTGATGATTTGACCAAGCAGATGAAAAATTTCAGCTATAGAGCGTGCTTCTTGGAAGAAGTCGTGACCCGGCTCTCTCTCTAGATATCTGCGCGCCTGAAATTTTCAGTAGTAGACCGGTCGGACCGGTCAAATAAAGATCAAAAAAAGCGGACAAATAAAGATCAAATTCACAGGCGGGACTGACTACTAAATGTGACCGCTCACTTCTTTTTTCTAAATTCTTTCCAGTCCTGATACCAAACATTTAGAGCTAGTCCTAAAAAGGCATTAGCGATAGCCAAGTAACCAAAAATGCGAATAACAATTAGTGCCACTACTAGTGGGAAAGCAGTGTGGTGTACAGGGGGCGCCGCTTCTATCTGCTGAACAGACTGAAGTGTGAGTATGCCCATGACAGCGCACATGCACATCATCCAGCCGTGTTGAAAACCACTTTTATGAGTTGTGAAATCAAATTTGTTGCCGTCTCCTTGGACCTTCAGTTCGCTTCGGCTTTCAATAGTGATTGAGTCTTTTGAACCATGTTGCATAAATAACACTATGGAAAATTCTTCTTTTACTTTGAGAACTCCTATTGGAATTTTGACCAGGTGTGATTCTTGTTCGATCTGCCACTTTTCGTTCTTCGGAAAAGCATTCAAGTCGGCTTCTAAAATTTCGCCATCCGAGCATTGAATCAAGACAGTGCGATCTTTGATAAGTTGGCTTCCTTTATTGGTAAAAAAGATGACAACCATTTGCAGATGATGGATTTGTCGGTTTTCCCAAGTACAATTCAGCTTTCCCCCTGCCGAACCATTGAGCAATACACTAGAACCGATTTTGTAATTAAGGACTTCGCCTTTCGCCGGCTTTCTGGACCAATTTGCCAATCCAAAAAATAGGCTCGGAAACCAGCCATGTTTGTCGAAAAGAGTAATCGGATTGAAGTCCATTATGTCGTCCAGATGCGCAATTGCGGTGGGGCTGAATAACCGTCGCTCTGAGCGATTCCATGACCGCTGAAGGCGCTGGCGGAGCTATATCATCATCCAAATGACGGACTGGTCATTGCTGACTGGGACTGGCAAAAATCTTCTTCCACCAGGGTTTTTGAGTTTCTTCGAGCTTCGACGACAGGGCTGTCAACTGCTCCTTTATGGCCGCAGTTTCCGAGGCCTTTTCGCGCTCGGCGGCGTTGCGCTCCTCCAAAGTCTTTTGCAGTTCATCCAGCTTGCGCTGCGACTCTTCAGATACTCTTTTGTACCCTTCGATATCGGTCAGCCGATCTTCCAGCGTCTTAACTTCCTGCTCTTTCGCCTTGCGGGCATCATCAAGCTGAGACTGCAAAAGCTTTAGCTCTCGTTCTTTTGCGGACTTCGCAGCTTCCAGTTGTCGTTCTAATTCCGGTGCCTTAGCCTGCAATGCGGCTATTTGCTTCTTGAGGGCTTCAGACTCAAGCTCTTTGGCTTCGGCATTTTTGCGCTCTTGCTCTGCTCGCAGCCGGGACTCCTCGGCCGCCTTGCGTTCTGCCTCGGCCTTATTTCGCTCGATGTCCGCGATTTTGTTAGCTTCCTCTTCTGCCTTTCGTTTAATCGCTTCGTGATCCGGGAGTAAAAGTAGTCGCCGATCTTTATCAGCAATATCGGCTCGCATTTCACCGATTAGTTGATCCTTCTCTGCTAGCTTCTCCGTGAACCGTTCAATAATGCCGTTCCACAGTTGGTCAGCAACAGCGTTTGCGGCGTTCTTATTATCTTCGCTCAGTTCCTTCCTCGGCGTGATTGGAGTCGCATCAACGATGTCGTCTTCACCATATGTAGAGTCAAGAACTTTATCCTCTTCTGGTACTACGATCTGATCGACTACCTCAAAATCAGCCATGGCCTCATTCGACGCCACCAGAGAGGAGCCCAGCTTCCGCAGCCCTTCAATAATTTCCTTAGTCGGATAAATACGGTATTCATCTACACCGCGATCGTTTTTCACCAGCACACCCTTCAGGTGTCCTTTTTCACGGCGATAGAGGACGCCCCTGGCGGAAATGCCTAATGCTTCGGCAACTTCTTTGACTGGAATAGTCTTCACGGATACACTCCATATCTAGTGGCGCTTGCTTGTATATATACTCACCCCGAACAAGTGCATTATAGTGCGTTTCAGGCATTTTTCAAGCGAAAAAATTTGTACAAAATCTGATAAACATCGCTCTCACTGCTGCGTCGGAAAGAGCCCGAAATCGCTTCGTGATGCTTCGTGAAACCGGCTCATCCCGAAAAGTAAACCCCGTCGATCGGTTCGCGATTGCAAAAATAGTGCCTGAATTCTTTGTCCGATTTTTGATAGCTGTTCGGCTTACCAGGAAACAGCCCGAAGAGCCTAAAAGCATCACGGGCTTTGAGCTGCCTGTTCTGCCGCGAAGAGCCTGACGATATCCCGAAATGACCCCGAAGAGTGTTCGGGGTATGTACCCGAAGCGCTTCCGAATATCCCGAAGTGTTCCGATGATATCTTCAGGGTATCGCGAAGTAATGCCAAGAAACGATTACCGAATGCTTCCTTGTGTCCTGCTATCTATTGCCCTGTACGCTATTACGGCTTTTCGCGGTTCTTCTGAATAACTTTTCGCGCTTCATTCTGGATGCTTCTGGGTGTCTTCGCGATAGCTCTGAGTCACACATCTTGTTCGCGATGATTTCTATATCGCTTCGGGGTACGCTCTGTTGGCTTTGCTAAATCGAGTCAGTGAGCGGGTCTGAGACCCAGAACGAAACTTCAGGGTAATTCGGGCTTATACTGAAGTGCCGACCGATCTCGATTTTAGGGATCTAAAGTATTGATCGATTGCCAGGCACCTTATATAGTGGCTGGTGGCACTTGGCAGGAATGCCTGGTGTACATCTTTTAAATATCATCAGAGCGAAGCTCTCTAGAAAGCGACCGATAAATTACCAAACAAAAAAGACCGCCAGGGGCGATCTCATTTGGCTATGACCGTTGCCGGTCAATCGCTATTTAGTTGTAGTTCCAGGTTTGTTGAAGTTCCTGAATGTGCAACCAGAATAAGTGATTGGGTCGGTTAGGTCAACACGTCTTTCTATAAGGAAACGTCGATCTGACTAGCTCTTTACAAAAACACGTGGCTTCCAGCGAAGCCACTATTTACGATGGCATGCGACAGGAATTCTTGTCGCTATATCCAAATCGCATCCAAGGCATACTGAGACCGCCTAGCTGTAAGAAGTGGACGACTGTAAGCAAACATCTCCCGATCGCCGATGAAACAATCATTGGCGCAATTGCTGGAGAGGAAAAGAACTTTTGGGGAATTCGCTGGGCTGAGCAAACCCGCTTCGCAGTGTTTGATATTGATCCAGGTAGCAAATATCAAACAGTTGAAGAGCTGCAGGAACTTACGAAATGCCTTGGAGATATTGGGCTCAGAGCCACAACTTATCAAAGCAGTCTAAGGCGCGGCTGGCACATTTATCTGTTTTTTGATCAGTGGCAAAACAGTAGTGAAGTACAAGCTATGCTTAAAGCCTGGCTGATTGCCAATAACTACGAAATCCGCAACGGCACGCTTGAAGTTTCTCCTGATGGTCGCGGCTTTAGGCTTCCCTTACAGCAAGGTTTTGCCTGGCTCGATAAATTTGGCAATCTTTTACAACGACGTGAAGATTTGACGACCGATAATGCTTTGCGTCTTTTCTTGGACGATCTTGATCAGAACTCTAGTGATTGGCCAATCAGTAAAAGCCTGATTGAGACTCAGCTAAATGCTAAAGCTCACGCAAACGAACTAGACAATAATGCGCATAGAAAAGCCATTGATACTGAGGGTTTTGATGAACTCTTTAACTACAGGCTGCTTTCAGAAAAGTACGAAAATGGACGCCAGTTCTGGCAGACTGGCTTGATGGCAAATGGACAGAGACATGACGCTATCCTCGCTGTTGAGCATTATTTATGGCATGGCGACAATGGGCAAAACATACCCGCGATGCCGGGACACGCTAATGATCACCTAAGGTACGAACTTATACGCGCCTGGGTTGAGCAAAAGCACAACGGTTTTTGCAATCACATTCGCCGGGGTAACTGGCGCAAAGTAGAAACTCAAATAAAGAGAGCGGTTGCTTGGCGGCGTCCTACTGCCACCATTGCCTACGAAGAATACGCTCTTACGGATAGAGCCGTGGAAAGACTCGTAGCACTTTATAAAGCGACTGGGCGCGTATGGTCCACAGAAGACTTCCGCAAGGGTAATGAAGGACGTCTGTTAATTGTGGTTTTATTTGGCAGGTTTCTTGTGGAATTAAATGGCAGACTTTTGCCGAGTAGGCAAGGGCGTGT
>PLXC01000039.1 GCA_003151275.1 Candidatus Melainabacteria bacterium | reverse complement strand
AGGTGGTCTAATCGAAACATTCCCATTGAGGCGAAATTAAGATGCCATTCAAAAACATTCTTGTAGCGTTGGACGGTTCACACAATAGCCAAATTGCCTCAGAATATGCTTTCTGGTTAGCCAGCGATTTAGGAGCCAAGTTGGCTGGACAGCATGTTGTCGATCCTCGACTGGTTGATTTATTTATTGAGCCCCAATTTGCCGCCGAGCTTGGCTTTAATCAGACTGAAGATGCGTCAGACAAAGTGTTTTCAGCACTGCGGAAGATCGGCAATGTGATTCTAGAATTGTTTGCCACCGAAGCTGTTGGAAGAGGTTTGAGGACACTAGTTTTTCTCGATGAAGGAAATGTTGTATCCGAGATTCTCAAATATTCAGGTGAATTCGACCTGTTGGTCATGGGCCATCGTGGAAAACATCAAAGGAAATCGCCTGGACATATAGTGCTTGGTTCTGTTGCAGAGCGCGTCATTCTTGGCGCCGACGTGCCTGTACTGATTACAATCCAACCAGTGTCAAAAATCAAGCAGATTCTTGTCGCCTACGATGGCAGTGAGCCAGCTCGTGGTGCCTTACTAATGGCGGAACAACTGGCCAAAGAAACAAACCGCAAATTAAAGGCCATAATTGTATTGAATTCGCACCAGTCCAAGGACACAGTGAAGGCCTTGGTGGATGATGGTGAATTATTTCTGCGTGAGAAATGGCCCGAGGATGTATTTCTGATCAAGGAAGGTGCTGTAGCTGAAACCATTCTGGACTACGCTAGTTCTTCAGATAGTTTGCTGGTGCTAGGTTCGTACGGATTTAGTGACCCTGAACTGAATGTTCTTGGAACGACTACGACGAAAGTAATTCGGGCAACAAAAACAAGCGTACTTGTTTATAGAAGAGCCCTGAAAACATCTATAGCTAAGGATGATGAGCTGTTGACGAGGATTTCGAAGTAAAGTTAAACGGACTGATCCGGAACCCATTTGTCACTTCAATTTCTTGACAAAATTGTATAGTGCTCGAAGATCTGCATCTTTGCGTGTTATTGTCCGCCATGGTGGCATCTGAGCATGCTGCTGAGACAAAAACGTCTTGAATACTTTCTCGCTTTCTAACTTGTTAGAGTTTATGATTTTCTTGTCGGGATTGATCATATTTGCGCCGGTCATATGGCAAGGTTCACAGCTAGCCATGTACAGTTGTGCGCCCGATTGAGCTTTGAGTTGTTGCTTGCCCTTACTGCTGCCGGACTGCAGTAGTAAGCTGGATGTTAATAACACCAGAGAGGTAGCGGCAATTGATGTGGCACTGTTGTATTTTTTCATTATGTTTTTGCTCAACGGAATTCGTACCATTGTATCGCTCCTGAATAACTCAAAGGCATCTTCTTCTTCTTAACCCTCACATTTTGTGTTGCCAACTTTTCGATGCTTTTAGACGGGCTTGCAACAAGCGACCGACCTCGCCAAACCCTATAATGGTCCTTACACGCTCTGCGCACCTAGCGATAATGCGTTCAAGAAAATGCCGGATGAAGACAGGCAGAGTTTGTGGGCTAACAAGAAAAAACTGAAGCAAGTACTGCAGGTCACAGCTATTCATCATGTTCATCGTGGCAAGCATCAACCGAAATCGCCGCCAGTCCAATGAGGCAGTGAATTCGAATTATGCGCAGTTGAGTTGTTCGAGATAGGATTGAATCTTGCCCCTTGCTCTTGCAACACGGGACTTGACGGTGCCAATTTCAGTCTTTGTGTTCACCGCTATCTCTTCATAAGTAAGTCCATAGAACTCTCTCAACACAATGACGTTTCTAAATTGCTCGGGTAGCAGATCGAGGGCTTCTTTTACATGCATAATAATCTCTTTGCGCTCGAAGCTCTCATCCGGTTGAGCCTTGTCATCTGCAATTTCGAGCCAGGGTCCATCATCATCGCCTGCATCTTTCCGGGGTTCATCGATCGATATAACATGTTCTTTTGGACGCTTGCGCAGTTCGTCATAAAACATATTTGTAGTCAATCGTTTAAGCCATATCTTGAACGCTTTCGGGTTTCGTAGGGTACCGATTGATTTCCACACCCTGACAAAAATCTCTTGCACCATATCATCATGTATTTGGGCCAAGTCGGGAGCCAAACCCTTTAGCACTCCATACGTATAGCGTTGGTAGCGATTATATAAGATGCTGAATGCAGCTGCATTTTTCTTTTGGCACGCTAGCACCAGATCAAAGTCATCGAGAGCAGCGTACGAAGTGTCAAAGCTATTGAGATACATGATGATTACACTCCCAAATCCCTTCTTCTTCTTTACCATCACTATTTTGGCAAGAGAGAGCCAAATGATCATGCAGCTTGAGAATGATTTCGATTTATCTTTAGGATGATGCAGTAATAAAGTACACTTCTTTCGTTGGTACGACGAAGGATTGGGTCAGTCGAGTGATGATTGATTATCCATAATTGAGACGAAGATCGACTGAGGGCAAACTGACTTGATGAGTCTTGGTGTAAACTTCTCCCACGAGTCAGATTTCAGTTATAACCACTAACGGAGTTGTCGATGAAAAAAATCAAACTAGTGGTAACAGGCGCTGTAGCGTTAGTTGCTTTAAACTTGCTTATCCCTGTCTTTTCACAAGCAAACGCGAGTCCCGAACCGCTTTACATAATCGCAGCAAAAACGCAGCAATTTAAAGAGAAAGAAGGTTTCCAGCGCAAGGAAAAGGACATCATCAACACACTTAAAGAGAATGATGTTGCCAACTTTTCGATGCTTTTAGACGGCTTGCAACAAGCAACTGACCTGGCCAAAACCCTAAAGAATAATGGTCCTTACACGCTCTTCGCACCTAGCGATAAAGCGTTCAAGAAAATGCCGGATGAAGACAGGCAGAGTTTGTGGGCTAACAAGAAAAAACTGAAGCAAGTGCTGCAGTACCAGATCGTATTCGGCCAGATAAATGCTGCAACGCTTAAGAAGCGCTCCAAATTAAAGTCACTAGAAGGTCATTCTATAGCTCTCAGTACCAAAGGTGAGGACATCTATGCCGATAAGTCGATGTTGATAACAACTGATATTCCTTGTTCCAATGGTGTCATCCACGTGTTGGATGAAGTGATCATGCCTCCTCTAAGTGAATGAGGAACGGATTAAGCTTCTTGCCAGCAATCTACAAGTTTCGATATATCTTTCGGATGATGCAGTTGCATCTGTTCCTTAAGCTAACGCCTACACATCAAGCCAGATGAAATAGCCTTGGCGGTTCTCATATCCCCAGCGGCCAAGCTCCGGATAATAGAACGCATTGTACAGATATGGGACGTTAATTGTACGACCTCGCCGGTCTCTTACTTGTTCAATCACCTCGACTGTTATCGGACCAGTGTATTGAAAGTCCGGTCCCTCATTCATGTATGTATACAGACCGGGCTGCCTCCATTGGTTCGTCATGGCATCGTACATCCATGGAGTGGGCATGTAGTCACGATTGCAGATGAACCCCACTGGAGCTGCACCGTAATAAGGCTGCCAACCGAAGCTGAGCCACTCTAATCCAATATTTATTGCATTGCCAAGCGTAAAACCATTTGAGAAAACCCAGTTATTGTTTGGCTGATACCATTCTGGGTAATAGCTTGGCTGAACCGGATAGTAGTGAGTGTTCTGTCTGTTGATGGAATACTGCTGATTGTTGACGAATACCGAGTAATTATTGTAATAAGTGCTCAACTGAGTGTTTCTTATGTGGGCATAGTTTTGTGGTGCCTGGTTCATTGGAACAGCAATCAAATGCGCCCGCAAGTTCTGTTCGGCGTTTCGCGCGTGCTCACGCTGATTCGAAGTAGCGCGCGTAAAGTCAGGCATTGGAAAAGCCTTTTGCAGCGGCACGTTATGCAATCCTAGAGGCGGCAGCGCCGACGGGCGTCTAGTCGTTTTGTCAAAGTTCGGAGTCCTGATCGGATTTTTCAAATGCTCGATTCGCTTTTCTTGCAAATTAGCGTTGCGCTCTTGTTCTAGTTGGTTATTTCGAGCCTGATTTTGAGTCGGTTGCTCGACTCGCTTTTCTTGCAAATTGATGATGCGCTGTTGTTCTAGTTGGTCATTTCGAGAATGTTTTTGAGCCGGTTGCTCGACTCGCTTTTCTTGCAAATTGATGACGCGCTGTTGTTCTAGTTGGTTATTTCGAGACTGATTTTGAGTCGCTTGTTCGAGACGCTGATTTTGCAAATTAGCGTTGCGCTGTTGTTCTAGTTGGTTATTTCGAGACTGATTTTGAGTCGCTTGTTCGAGACGCTGATTCTGCAAATTAGCGTTGCGCTGTTGTTGGGGCTGAGTATTGCGAGCTTGTTGTTGAGCTTGTTGTCCTTGCTGGAAATTGTTGCGAGCTTGTTGTTGAGCTTGTTGTCCTTGCTGGAAATTGTTGCGAGCTTGTTGCGGAGCGTTTTGAGCATGCTCTTGCCTGTCTTGAGGCTGAGCTGAGGGTGCCAGTGACATGGATAGAGCGCAGCCTAGTAATGCTGCGCAATTAAGAACTGAGCGAACTTTCATGCTTTCTTCCTCTACGGGACGTTTTTTCTGAACCTCTTAACTCTACTCAAAGGCTTGTTTAAAAATATCATCCTAAAGAACGAAACTGATCGGACTGCGAAATCGTACCACTGTAGCGCTCTATAACGACTGCAGTATCATTCTAAGGACTTAAAACGGCGACTCCCCAATCAGCCTTTCAAGCTAGTCATTGTGGGGGATGCTGTTATCACTCTTTACAGCTACTCTGTTCAAGAGTGGCTTAAAAATATCGAATTTCGTCGGTGTGACCGTCGATCGTTGCAGGGCATGTGTGTGTCAAAAACAGGAGCCCTTTTATGAAGGTGTTGATTGCGCTAGACGATACCAGTTACAGTGATGCCGCTTTCCATTCGGTGGAAGCACGACAATGGCCCGTTGGTACCGAATTTTTTCTCTGCACAGTATTGACACCTTATAATGGTTCTGCTTTGGAAGATGAGCAGGTTGAAGTTATTCGACATGCAAGAGAAGTCTGGTGCCAACAGACCCTAAAGTATCTGGACGAAAAAGCATTCGTACTCAAGCAATCGATTGCTCATTGCAAGGTCAGCTTTGATGCAAGAATTGGCAATGTCAGTGAACAATTGGCGAAATTTGCACTCGATTGGGAAGCTGATGTGATCGTAGTTGGGTCGCACGGTCGCACTGGTATGCGCCGGTATTTGCTCGGCAGTGTGGCTGAAGCGATTGTCGATATCGCTCCTTGCGACGTTGAAGTTATTAAATCGCCTATCTTGCTTGCTCATAAAACAGATGAGAGCTCAGCCGATCCAATCGGAGAAGAAGAACAGCATCGAATTCTAGTGTGCGTGGATGGTTCACCAAATTCAGCGGCTGGCCTGGACTGGACAATGCGGGCAAACTGGACTGATAATCAATCTTTTACACTTTTGTCTGTAATTGCGCCGGTCCAGTCTGATTTATCTCTTTCGCATTTTACCCGTGCAGCCATCGTTCAGAGTGCACATATGGTGATGATGAAGAGAATCGAAGATGGACTAAGGGAATACATTTCGATTTTGCAAAATCGATTCCCTAATACCAATTTTTCTTTTGAGGTGCTGGAAGGCCGAGCTGTTGAGACTATCTTGGAGTTCGCTGACAAATGGAAAGCTGACTTAATCATAGTTGGCGCCCATGACGAAAAGCTGCCGTTTGAAGCATCGGTCGCCCGTAGGGTGGCTGGATATGCCAAATGTAGTGTGAAGATTGTTAGAGCAACATGACATGCTGTTGCCTGCCCAAAGGCAGCTGGGAATTACAGAGAAGCTTGCTTGATTGGCAGCTTCTTGAGTTGCTTGCAGTAGTGATAGAGTGCTTTTAATGTTGAGTCGTCATTTACTATGTGTTCGTAATAGGGCATATGTCCTGGAGGGGCGCTCAAATAAGTTTTAAAGCTTGCAAGTGTTGCTAATTCTTTTGAACCGGCGACCGGGTGATTTGGATTGACTTTGTTCTCTCCGCCCGCGTGACAACCGGCGCAATTCTGTTGAAATAGTTGCTTACCATCTAATTTTTGAGCTGATTTTTTTGCCATAGATGGCGACAAAATACCTATGCTTACAGCCAAAACAGCGATAAAGCAAAGCGGTTGAAGATTTTTATTCATGCTTCTCCTGATGCAACCACGGGATATTCCAAGTCTAAATGATTTTGACTGCTAATACAATTTTGCCAACCACTTGCAGCTCGAATTTCATAATTCACATTGCACCATATCTGGTGCCTAGGGGTTCTTAACTTTAGATAGCGACATCAAAAAGTCTGTTATGGATACTATTTGTGGTTTAGTTAAATTGGATGGAGGCATCTCAGTGCCTCTCTCTCCATATTCGTCATTTGTACCCAAAGTCAAAAGCTCTGCTCCCGTCATACGTTCACTTATGTAGTGTCGTCCTTTTCGCTCCCCAACGTCGTCCAGCGCCGCGGCAAACTGTCCACCCACTTTGCCTATGGAATGACATGACATACAGCCTTGACCGTAAAACAGCTTCTTGCCACTTTGTATTGATGCGAGTGTGGGTTTGTCAATCTCTTTATCTGCGACTCCATTCTCAGAGTTCGGAACGTGTCCTTTGATAACAAACCCATTTTTTGGCTCTGGCAGTGTCATCAAATAAGACACCACCAGCCTGGATTGGCTTTTGGGAAGACGTGGATGTGGCATCAATTCTGCTTGTCCATAAAGTGATTCAAACGCTTTTTCTTCCGCTGCTCCGGCCGTAATCCTTTCTAAAATGAATTTCTCTGTGCGCCTTGCGCCAACGCCGGCTAGCACAGGCCCTAAGCAGCCGCCTTTCATCCCTGTTGAATGACATTGGACGCAAGTATTCTTCTGAAAGATTTGCTTTCCCTTTTCGCTGTCCGCGGACACAGACATCGGTTTGTAGCCGACTGGTTTCAATTTATGGTTGCCTTGGGCCTCTTTGGGACTGTCTGCATTTGCTAGTAGGCTTGGCATCATAATCGCCAAGCCCACGACTAATGCCTGCATCCAAAACCTTGATTTCATCGACTTCACTACCTCTTCAGAGATCATTCACAAAATTAGCTGCTAAGTTAAGCTGACCTGATCTGTATCTACTCTTTTAGCAGATTTCACACCAGTTGCATCAATCCAGGGGATGATCGACGATCTTTATTTAGGGAGTGCTCGCCTGGACGTTGGTCTTTAATTCCAAGTCCCGCATTATTATTCTTGATCTAGTCTAGCCTTGCGCCTGATTTCTTCTTTGGGGGTCTTTCGGTTCATCAATATGTTGCTACCCTTAGCTACAGTAGTTGAGGTTCACCCCCTTTGCAGTCACAAGAAGCTAAATATTGACCACAAGCTCAGTCCCAAGCGTTTTCTGGAATAGTTCTACTGAAGCTGTTATCCAGCAGCTCGGCTCAACCAGCGTCGGATTGACCTCCGCGGACGCGGGCAAGCGTTTGCGCGAGCGCGGTGTGCGCAAAGGACAAGACTTTCAAGTCATCGAGCTGTTCCTCAATCAGTTCAAAAGTCCTTTGGTGATGTTGCTTCTATTCGCCGCTGGGCTTTCCTTTTACTTGCAAGAGCACATAGATGCATTGGTGATCACGACGATAGTTGTTATCAGTGGCTGCCTGGGCTTCTGGCAGGAATGGGGCGCCCATGACGCAGTCAAAAAAATGCTGGCAATCGTACAGACAAAAGCGAATGTCTTCCGCGATGGACAACTGAAAGAAGTGACGATCGATCAGGTGGTGATTGGTGACCTGGTGCAACTCTCCGCGGGTGCCACCATCCCTGGAGACTGTTTGCTTATTGAATCGAAAGATCTTTTTGTTGACGAAGCGGCCCTTACTGGTGAAACTTTTCCTGCAGATAAGCATGTAGGCATTGCTAAGGCTGACGCGCCGATAACAGAACGCGACAATTCACTGTTTCAGGGAACGCATGTGGTGAGCGGAATTGCCAAGGCTATAGTTGTTCGAGTTGGCGATGATACTGAGTTTGGCAAGGTTTCTCAGAGTCTTAGAAACAAATCACCAGAAACAGATTTCGAGCGTGGCGTCCGCATGTTCGGATACCTCTTAGTCGAACTTACGCTCATACTTGTGATCGCTATTTTTGCCATCAACGTTTTCCTAAAGAGACCTGTGCTCGAGTCTTTTATGTTTTCGTTAGCGCTGGCGGTCGGTCTTACTCCGCAATTGTTACCCGCGATTATCAGCGTCAATCTTGCTGGTGGTGCAAGGCGCATGGCTAAGGCTAAAGTGATCGTCAAGCGGCTTGCCTCAATAGAGAGTTTTGGCAGCATGAATGTTCTCTGTTCCGATAAAACAGGCACTATCACCGAGGGGCTTGTTGAACTGGAAGGTGCTGTCAATATTGATGACAAGCCGAGCGACAAAGTCATGCTCTATGCATTTTTGAACTCAACGATGGAAACAGGTTTTGTCAATCCGATCGATGAGTCGATAAGAAGATGCACAGTTAATGGTGCAAGTGAATACAAAAAGGTGGACGAAGTTCCTTACGATTTTATTCGCAAACGCTTAAGCGTGTTGGTAGCGAAAGACAAAGAGACATTCTTGATTTCGAAAGGGGCACTACAAAACATTTTGGATGTTTGTACGGTGGTGGATCACGCCGATGGTTCATCTGGTGATCTCGCTGCCGTGCACGATCAAATCCACAGCCTTATGCAGGATTATAGTGCCAAAGGGTGTCGTGTTCTCGGAGTCGCTTATAAAGACATGCCGGGTTGCACAACCATTAAGGTCTCTGATGAAAGTGCCATGACCTTTGCTGGCATGCTTGTATTCATTGATCCGCCAAAGCCAAATATAAAGGACACAATCGACGAGCTCAATCGTCTCGGGATTGCGCTTAAAATAATCACTGGTGATAACCATCTGGTGGCAGAAGCGGTGTCTAAGAAAATTGGTTTCGCTTCACCCAAGGTGCTCACTAGTGAGGACCTGCACAAGCTTAGTGAAGCTGCTCTGATCGCTCAGGTTAGCTCGGTTGACGTATTTGCCGGTGTTGAACCAAATCAGAAAGAGATGATCATTGTTGCACTGAAGAAGGCGGGCAACGTCGTCGGTTACATCGGTGATGGCATTAACGATGCCTCTGCTCTTCACGCTGCCGATGTTGGCATCTCAGTCAACAACGCCGTTGACGTGGCAAAAGAAGCGGCCCAGTTGGTTATGCTGGAACATGATCTGGCGGTGCTCGTTCAAGGAGTTAAGGAAGGGCGAACCACATTTGCTAATACCCTGAAATATATTTTCATGGCTACGAGTGCTAATTTTGGCAACATGTTCAGCATGGCTGGTGCCTCACTGTTTCTGTCCTTCTTGCCTCTTTTGCCAAAACAAGTTCTACTCACCAACTTAATGACCGATTTTCCTGAGATGACCATCGTTACCGATTCTGTGGATCCTGAGTTGGTAGAGCGTCCGGGTAAGTGGGACATGGTCTTTATTCGTCGCTTTATGTTGGTATTTGGTACGATTAGTTCGATATTCGATTATCTGACTTTCGGCGCACTTATCTTTATATTCAAGTCGGGAGCGCAGCAATTTCGCACCGCTTGGTTTACTGAATCTGTAATTTCTGCTTGCTTGATTGTGCTCGTAATTCGAACTCGTAAGCCATTTTTTCTCAGCCGTCCCAGCCGACAGCTGGCAATTGCCAACATGGCTGTAGTGGCTGCCACTCTCGCGCTTCCTTACACACCACTGAGGGGACCACTTCAGTTCGAGCCATTGCCACCAACAATTCTTGCTGCAATCGCGGTGATCGTTGTTCTATATATCTTCACCGCAGAAATCGGCAAGAAGATTTTTTATCGAAACTATAAGTCACTTTAAGTGAGTTTGTTTTGGTGCCAAACCGGGATCGGTCCACTGCGTGAATCCTTCAAAGGCTTTCTGACTTACCGGATCTACACCGATTCAATGACCTCGAATTTCGACGCTCCCGCTATGCTTTTTATTTTGCGGAGGTCAAGTTTGCCAGTTGGCATAACTGGAAGTTCTTTCACCGCAATGAAGTCCTTGGCGCTGGGAATCCAGAGATTTGAGATATGGTCGTTTCCTCTTAATCGTTTGACGACTTCCTCAGGTGACATTCAGGAACAAGGTCGGCTTCCGACCAAGCCCTAGCCTTGACCATCAGCGACACTTGCTTTCGCAAAGCTTCGACTGGTAGGAAAGTATATTATTACCAGTTGTGGAACTTCTTCTTTACATTGTCATTCTTTCACACGAAACGCAAATCCCTCTAAGTGCTGACTGTCGTTGCCCATATATCGTCCTTTGGATCAATTTGATCAGGAGCGAGTAGGTGGTCTAATTGAATTCAGCGGAGCCTTTTGGCGTCGTGTCTCTTTAAAAAGATACTTGTTGCTCTAGACCGGTCTTAAAACAGACGGATCGCATTTGCGACACCAAAGCATAGGACGAAATTGAAATGAAAGTATTAGTCGCAACCGACAGCTCAGAATGTTCACAAGCCGCCATCGAAACTGCGTTGAACATGAAGTTCAGTCCGGGATCTGAGCTACACGTGATCATGGTTGAGGATTTCTTTGAGCCACTCCCGGCCCTTGAGGGTGTCAAGGAAAAGGAAATTGAGAGTGCCAGAAAATACATTGCCACGACCATCGAGAACATGCAGACAGCATTGCCTCAGGTAAAGGTTACAGGTGCACTTCTAGATGGTTATGCCGATCAAAAGATCATCAGCGCCGCTGAAGAGTTTAAGGCAAACCTCATTGTGATCGGTTCACACGGTCGAAGTGGTATGACCAGGTTTCTGCTGGGAAGCATCTCTCGCTCAGTGCTTATGGGAGCTCCATGCGCGGTGCGAATAGTGAGAAAGTTTGCTGATCAGCAAGAAAATAACAACGTTGTCGTTGCCCTCGATCATTCCGCGCATTCCGAACACGCGCTTGAGCACATATTAGAGTCAGCTTGGCCGGACCAAACCAAATTCAAATGCATCACTGTATTGGCTGCTGAGCATCACTACATGAATGTTGATCCGGAGCGTGTCAGTGTGGTGACGCTGAGGCAGGAAGAGCTTCGCCTTGAGGCTGCAGCAGCATTGGCTTCGGCTGTTGCACGCATTAATAGTGCCTTGGTTGCTGGATGCGCCAGCTATGAAGTGCTTGAAGGAGATCCGCGTGAACAGATTCTGGCCTTTGCCGGGCAATGGCCTGCCACTTTGATCGTCATGGGTTCTCACGGACGCAATTTAATGGAACGAGTTTTTCTCGGAAGTGTTTCAGATGCGGTTGTTACGCACGCTCATTGTTCAGTCGAAGTAACACGCGTGCCATCAAAAAAACCGGCAAAGATGCATATAATCATCTGAGTTGCGAGCATATTCTCACTTCAATTGACAGCGATGAAGGAGTCGTGGTTTAAGCTGCTTGCCAATCCTGCAGGTATGATTGCTAGCGACAATGAGGTCGTTGTGAGTTATTGAATTTAATGCGTGTCAGTCTACCAATTCCATACAAAGTCTGGATCCTCGTTCTTGTGCCCTTATTTCTCCAGCTGACGTTCGTGGCTGTTCTTGTTTCGCTTTTGCACCAGATTGAAGTTGAGCGAAAGCAAGAGCGGCAAGCGCGAGAAGTTGAGCTTCATTTGACTGCTTTACTGCGGGTTTCGTTGACTTCTGGCAACGCCGCCATGCAGTCACAGCTTGCAAACGGCACCACCGCTATTGCAGCCCTCAAGAGCGGTGCGCAGCTCGCCGATAACGAAACTGATGCGCTCAGAGAATTGATCCGTGATCATCCGCATCAAGAGTCCATGTTTTCTGAGTTGGAGTTGCAGTTCAGGCATTTTAGAGAGAGCCTCACAGCCATAAATGAAGATCTCAAGGCCGGTAATGCTCTTGCTGTAATCTCCGAAGGGCGCTCATTGAAGCGTCGGATTGACAAGTCGATTGTGTCCACCAACCAGATCCTGACTGAACAGCAGAGCAATCTGGAAGCGGCAAAGAGTGCTCAAGAGGCTTACCGAAAGCGCATTGAAGTTCTTTTGATTGGCGGTGTGACGCTGAACATCTTGATCGCACTCTTCTTTGCTGTCTATTTCCATAGAGGAATAGTGCATCGACTGAAGGCGCTTATGGACAACACCGTCCGTCTTTCGCGCGGTCAGGTTCTCACCCCCATGATCGCTGGCGATGACGAGATTGCCCTTCTCGATAATGTATTTCGTGACATGGCCATCTCGGTCGATGAGATGACCAGGCGGGAAAGGGCAATCGTGGAACATAGCGCTGATCTGATTTGCTCGATCGATCGACAGGGGAATTTCACAGCCATCAATCTTGCCATAGAGCGCATCTGTGGATACGCCCCTGTCGATCTCTTGGGGCGTTCGCTTAGCGAGATTGTCGTCGACCAAGAGCCCACCGTAAGAGCATTGCAGCAAATGATGAAAGAGAAGTCCGAGGCGTCATTCGAGAATCAAATTCGACAAAAGAATGGAACTTTTGTCGACATGCTATGGTCGGCGAAGTGGTCGCAGGATGAAGAATCACTGTTTTGCGTAGCCAGAGACATTACCGGACGCAAAGAAGTGGAGCGCCTGAAGCGCGATTTTGTTGCTATGGTCAGTCATGACCTCAGGACCCCTCTGACTACGATCCAAATGTTTCTTGATGTTGCCTCTGCCGGTGCATACGGAGAGCTTGCAGAAGTAGACAGTGGCGACATTTCCGTTGCCAGAGACAGCGTCGAGCAGTTGACTGCCCTAGTAAATAATGTCCTGGATATGGAGAAGATCGAATCGGGTCAGTTCACGCTGTACTGTGAGATCACCTCGCTCAATTTTCTCCTCAATCGAGCCCTAAATTTGGTATCGCCTTCGGCGGAACAGCGTTCAATCAAGATCGACTTTATTTCAGCACCGGCGATGAGCATATCAGTTGATGGCGACCGCTTGATTTGGGTTCTCACCACGCTTTTAGCAAACGCGATTAAGTTTTCCGATCAGGAAAGTACAATCTCTCTCTCTGCGAAAGCTGGCATGGATTGGGTTAAATTCGAAGTTGCAGACCAGGCGTCAGAGATACCAGATGAATTGAGAGAGTCTATCTTTGACCGATTTGCACCGATGGGAGCAGCTAAGCAATGGCAGGAGCCGGCAACTAGAATCGGACTGGCCATTTGCAAGGCGATTGTCGAAAAACATGGAGGCAAAATGGGCGTGGAAAGCAACGATGGACAAGGCAATAGGTTTTGGTGTCTGATACCAGTTAGCCCCGTTTGAACTATATTGGCATTGCCCTTGTCCTTAAGAGAACCATAATGGCCAGAGATAACTCTTGATGAAGATCAACCTCACACTCTCTTTCAAAACCCTGATCCAACTAGTTGCCATCCCGCTTGCGATTGAGCTTTCCTTCCTTGGCGCGGTGTCGGTGTTAGTTAAGCGAGCGGAGCTTGCCACTATGGCCGAGGGACATGCTTGCGATGTGACAACTCATGCCAATGCTTTGCTCAGGCTTATGGTGGAAGTCGGTGCGACCGGTGTTATTTATCACCTCAGCCAGAGTGCTGGCTATCACCCCAAGTATCAAGCGTTAAGCGATCAAATTGAAAAGGAGAGTTTGGCTATTGAAGATCTCGTCAAGAACAGTCCTCCGGAACGCGAGTCGTACCAAAAAATGCGGCTTTTGAACGACGAGTGCATGAGCAGGCTGAAGTCCGCTCAAAACTTTCTCAGTCAGGGTGATACTGCCGGTGCAATGAAGGCTTTTGCCGAAATGCAAGCGGAAAGCGCTCGCCTTTTTGAGGCGACGGATCAACTGATCGCACAGCAGGCTGTGATTCAGAAGACTGGAGGGGAAGTGGAGCAAGATTATCTGGAGAAGCTGAATCTCCTCTTGTTGATTGGCACCACATTCAGTATCATTGTAGTCTGCCTTGTGGCAACTTCGTTCAACAGGAGTACTTCAAGTCGCCTGGGTGTCTTGATCGATAACACCATGCGTCTTGCTTCGAGACGTCCGTTAAATCCACAACTCGGAGGAACAGACGAAATTGCCCAACTCGATAAGTTCTTTCGCGTTATGGCCTTATCGCTTGAGGAGAGTGTCCGCAAGGAGACGGCGGCAGTAAACAATGCTCTCGACGTGATCTGCACAATTGACGGTGAAGGCAAAATCGCTGCCATAAACCCATCTTCGTTAAAAATCTTTGGCTACGGGCCTGAGGACATGCTCGGCACTCGCATCAGTCAGATTGTCTACAGGGAAGATGTCGCTCAAACACTAGAAAACATCAGTCAAGCAATTGGACAAAAAGCGGTGCAAACTTTCGAGAATCGCATTGTGCGTTGCAACGGCACACTTGCAGACATCTCGTGGTCGGTCTACTGGTCGCCCGACGAAAAGTCATGGTTTTGCATGGCCAGTGATATTACCGAACGCAAAGAGATGGATCGAATCAAAAGAGAATTCATCGCCCTGGTCAGTGATGATCTCAAGGCTCCCCTGATCGCAATTAACGATGCTCTCTCCCGTCTCGGAGCACGAGGGCACCTGGCAGGCGAGGGAGACAATAAAGTGCGAGTTGCGGAGGATAACGTTAAGCGACTGATTGGACTGGTGAATAATCTTCTCGACATCGAACAAATGGAATCAGGCAAGCTTGAGTTGCATATTGCACCTGCCTCCGTGTCTGCAATTATTGAGCGTTCAGTTCGTTCAATACAGGGTTTTGCACAGCAGAGCGGAGTTCGCATCGATGTACAATCCGGCAGTGATGTCACAATTCAAGCTGACGAAGAGAAGCTTGTTCAAGTAGTAGTCAACTTGCTATCAAATGCGATCAAATTCTCACCAAAAGAAGCATCAGTAGCGGTGATTGTCCAGGACGAATCTGATTGGCTTAAGGTCATGGTCAAAGACGAGGGGCGTGGCGTGCCAGATGATCTCAAAGAGGCAATCTTCGAGCGTTTCAAACAAGTGGACGCCGCCGACGAGAGAGTCAAAGGGGGAAGCGGACTCGGTCTAGCCATTTGCAAAGCAATTGTCGAGCAGCATGGTGGATCGATTGGCGTAGAAAGTAACATGGTAAATGGAGAAAAAATAGGAAGTAATTTTTGGTTTCGCGTTCCGAGAAAACTAACTTTGTGACCAAAGAAAAGTGGGATTTTTCAAGGTGTTTCTAGCGATGTTAGAGATCATGAATTACTTTGGGTGGAAAGGCGGCTCGCAAGGCATTCAGCACGGAAAGAATGTCAATCACTTCCTGGGTGATTGCTCCGCTCACTGGACTTAAGTGCCCGGTTGCTGCGAAGACCATGCCGATGACGCTTAGCGCCATGCCACCCACCGCGCTCTGCAGTGCGATGGAGCGCATTCGTCGGCTGATGTGCATGAACTCGTCCACTTTTTCAAGTGAGTTATCCATGATCACTACGCCCGCTGCTTCTGCAGTCACGTCGCTGTTCTGTCCGATTGCCATGCCCACTGTAGCTGCCATCATGGATGGTGCGTCGTTAATGCCGTCTCCTACATAAAGTGTTTTGGCGGCGGCGGTTTCCTCGCGCACGATGGCCAGTTTATCTTCAGGACTCTTCTGGGCGTGCACTTCGGTTATGCCAACTTGTTCGGCGAGGTAGTGCACCTCTGACTCGCGATCTCCTGACACGATCATAACGCGGTTGAAGTCATGCTTCGGTCCCAGATGGCTGACGAAAGAGTGGCTCTCAGCGCGTGGCGCATCGCGAAACCGTAAGGCCGCTGCGTAAAGCCCATCAATGATCACCACGCACTCTAGTCCGCCGGCAACAGGGGGAAGTTGATCGACACCGGGAACCTGTTGAGCACCGAGCTGCTTGCGGCTGGTAATTTGCACCTGCCTGCCTGAGACTGTACCACACAGTCCCTGACCGGGTGGCTCGCTCACTTGGGATGACTCCGGCACTGCGATCCCTTCTGCTTTCGCTGCTGCAAGAATTGCCCGCGCTAGTGGATGTTTCGAATATCCTTCCAGACCAGCCACGAGGGTGAGCACTTCCTTTTGAGCGAAGCCCGGTGCGATCAGTTGTTCAGTCAGCTTCGGCTCGCCATAAGTCAGCGTCCCTGTTTTGTCAAAAATCGCGGTTCGACACCCGGCGATTTGCTCGAGCACGACCGGGCTCTTGACGATGATCGCCCGGCGGGCGCAAAGGGAAATCGATCCGATGATGGCTATTGGTATCGAGATCAGCAAGGGGCAAGGCGTGGCGATTACCAGCACCGCCAGGAAGCGAATCGCTTCTCCGCTGAACGCCCAGGCAAGTAGGGCTACTGTCAGGGCCACTGGAGTATAAATCGCGCCCAAGCTATCGCCAAGACGTCGCAGCTGTGGTCGCTTGTCTTCGGACTCGCGCATCACTTCCATGATCTTTGCGTAGCGTGAATCGGCAGCTAGTTTGGTTGTCTGGATGGTCAGAGCAAATTCTCCGTTGATCGCGCCTGAGATCACGGTCGAGCCTGTGGTCTTTGTGATCTGGAATGGTTCGCCTGTCAGGTAGGATTCATCCATGACGCCGTGTCCATCAATTACAACGCCGTCCACCGGGCAAATATCATGCGGGTAGATTACGAGCGTGTCCCCCACAGCAACATCATTAAGCTCCACGTCCACGATTTCGGATTCGCCTTTACGATGAGCGATCGAAGGCACCCGCTTAGCCAGCGCGGCCAGCACAGAAGAGGCGCTGCGCAATGCGTAACTTTCCAGGGCTTCTCCACCAGAGAGCATGAGAACGATAATCGAGCCTGCCAGGTATTCGCCGAGCAGGATGGAAGTGATGATCGAAATTCCACCGAGCAGATCGGAGCCAAAATCCCGCTTCAGGAGCTTGCGGAGTAGGTCATAGAGAAGCGGTAGTCCGCCTAGAACGAGCGTACATAGCAAGGGCATTTGGTAAGTGTGGGGATTGGTGTGGGCACCGAACCGGAGCACCAGATGCAAAATGATTGCCACTATGCACAGTGCGGCGATGATCGTGGACTTGTGGTGCCAGATACCGGAAAGTGATGTCCATGGCCGTTCGAGATGCGGCTCTTGACTGGGCTTGGATTTCCCGGCGCCTCCGGAAGGCGGATGGTCTGAGGCGGTTTTCATTGGGCCGATCCGATCATGTTGAGATACGCGTTGGTCCTGATTTTTACAGTCATAGTAAAGCACGGAATCGATAAGCATGGCGGTTCAGGGCCCGCCAGCTGGCATGATGGCTTTAGCGTCCAGAGAACTCTTTCATTACTTGTCCATAGCGCTTGCCGACAG
>PLXC01000050.1 GCA_003151275.1 Candidatus Melainabacteria bacterium | reverse complement strand
GTGACGTTTCCTGGCTTACCCGACCTGCGACCTAAAAGAGCTAAATCGAAGTAACCCGGGAATTTCGAAAAAATGATATGCGCTGAAAGTGGCATAACCTGGAACTTTTGCCGAGATTTTTGGTCAACGAAGTGAAGCGGGTTCGAATAGGTGGAAGTTTTTTGTCATGCACATTGAAGAAGTTAAATTAGATATTCTGCGCGAAGCCGGAAAACATGGAAATCAAATTTGCAAACTGAAAAACGACTGCCAGGAATTCGTGAAGGTGAGGCGTGGTTACAGTCAACCGGATGAGCTGCGGGCGATCTACCTAGCAGCATTGTCTGATCTGCTTTTGAATGGGCTCGTGAAGCTGGTTTTCAGCAATCGAGATTTGGAATTGTTCGAACTTACGGCTGAAGGTTCACATTGCACAACTGTTCGTTCTGCCAGAGAAAGGATTATGGACGAGCTGAAGTCGGTGGGAAGAGTTTATAAGATTCACAGTGACAGAGGCGAGTTTGTGCAATTTGCTGAACTCGCTATAAATGATATCGACGCCGAACGCATCCTTTTTATGCTGGCGCTCCATGAGTTGCTGCACCATGGTGTTGTCCAAGTCGTCTCGGAAAGTCGTGAAATGGCGAGCTACGAATTGGCTCCGCCAGATTCTGGTTATGTTCAATACTATGCAGCATCCAATACCGGTCACGCTGCATAGCAAAAATTTTTCGCCCATAAGGGAACAATTTAGACACTATTGTCTGGCAAACTGATTTCATTGAAGTTAGACGAAATGCCCTTTACGAAGGGGTGTTGGGCATTTCGCCTGCTTCCTTTAGAGATCCGAAGCCAAACGCATTCTCACCAGCTTCTCACAAGTGCTCATCTAGAATGTGACCATAAAACCCCTGCTCTAAATTCTTTTGTCTCTCAGTCCAGATGGTAACCATTTAGTAACAACAGATTGAGAATATAAGATTGTCCTTTACCAGGTGGTCCTTCCACACAGAGGTACGAAAGTATGAAACGCATCAATTGCCGAGAGCTGCTCGGCAAGCTACTGCTATGCTCCGGAATAATGCTGTTGTCTGCAACTGCCTCGCATGCTCAGTCCGCTGCGGACAATTTAATGGCAGGAGCCGGCGGAGCTTACGGCGATTTCGACCTCAGTGCTCAAGCGAATACTTTCGATGCATCAGGCAACGTTCGCTCTTCAGGCGCTAGCGGTGTTTATGGACGCACCGGTTACAAAACAAATGAAGCGCCAGGAAACAATCACTTCGGCAATTCTCAGAACACAGGCAAACAGCTAGCCAGCCTCAACGGCATGGGCACTCTGAATCTTCCTCTCACAGCTTATGTGCCTTTGGATAAGGTATTTGGCGGTGGTAGAAGCTTGCCTAAGACGACCTTGGACAGTTTCGTCCGCAACGCTGGAGGTTCAGCTGATCAAATATATGGTGACGAAGGCTCGGATGGAATCCCACCTTTCTTCGGTTTTGATTCAGGACACAGAATCGAAGCAGGCATTAATTCCGGTCAACTGACTACTGGTCATAGAAGCAATCTTCCCGAAGCATGGGGCTATCCTCAATAGGTTTGGAATCCGCACCAACGATCATGGTGCACTAAATACTCTTACTCAGGGGCGGTGGACGAGGTGCATGGGTGTGCGCTTCGTCTACCCTTTGGTGCTATCCACAACTTAGAATAGTGCTATGACGCGTCTCAGATGGCGGGTCAGCCTTGCGGGCGCAATAGCATGCGTCATTTCGTATTTCCCCCACTATAGACATGCGGACATCATTACTTAGAAATCTTTTGGTAACAACGGCTAGGAATAATCTGAAAACAGAATTAGGGAAAGTGTCGCCAACTATGTACGCTTCAGCAGCATCTCCATATAAGAACTCAAATCAGTCGCCGTTTCGGTCGTTTGAGCCAGAGGCACGTTGGGGATCTGACCGGCAGCCGTGTCCATTGCAGCAACAAGCCGACGGGCTTTTGACTAGCACCCGCTCAAGAGAGGCATTCCAGGGAAGAAAATCGGATAGTTGTGACGGACTGCCGCAACTGACTCTGACGAGCGGTGAAAAGGGCGGCGCAGCAATTACAGGGGTGGAAGCTTCTACGATTGGCGGCAGTGCGGCCGCTATTAAGGGCATGAATACAGATGTGGATCAGATCAATCAGATGATGTCTCTCAATCCAACACCTGAGCTTTTCAGTGCTTTAAAAGATCAAAGTGAGGATCAAGCCTTAGATTTTGCGGTTCGCAATCCCGAATTTCACCGACAGGCAATGCACGATATGGATGATCCCAGCTTCGAACAAAATGTGCGCCTGCGCGTAACGGGCGGCATCGGCTGACCCAGTCAACTGGAGTAGGTAGGGTAGGCACACGTTTTCTGCCCAATTGCTGTTTATTGCGTATGCGGATAACGAAGTGGCGATACTACCTGCGGTGATTGTGAAAATGTCCCGTCCAAAATCTGCAAATTCTGCGCTAATTTCAGATCTCCGTCTGTTATCGTTGATCTTTTTAGTGGTGCTGTTTGGGCAGTTAATATGTTTCCCTTCCGCCGAGTCATACGCCACTTATCCTTTGGATCGATTCGAACCTGAAATCAGGGCATTTGAATCTGAGGAAAAGGCTAGTCCGCACGTCTCCGGACAAACTCTGTTCATTGGCAGTTCTACTTTTGTCCATTGGAAAACACTAGAACAAGATTTCAGTGACCTTCATGCTATTAATCGCGGTTTCGGAGGTTCCACAATTCCTGAAATCAATTATTACGAGAAGCGCCTGGTAGCGAAGTATCATCCGTCAAAAATTGTTTTTTATGCAGGCACCAATGATATAGCCGAGGGGCACTCGGGCACGCAAGTCTGCGCGGATTTCGTGCGCTTTGTCCAGGCAGTGCACAAAGACGTTCCCGACTCTGATATCTATTTCATTTCCATGAGTGTGGCGCCGAGCAGACTAGCCAAACAAGCTGAGTTTGATAGCGGCAACGCCCTGATTCGCGAATATATTAAGGCAAATCCGAAATTGCACTACATTGACGTGGTCCCAGTGATGCTCGATGGCGACGGCCAGTTGAAATCAGAATATTTTGGACCGGATCATCTACATATGTTGCCCGCAGGCTATGCCGCTTGGATGCCAATCATCCGCAGCGCCCTGTCAACCCCGTAGCGCGGACGTGAGCTCTCATTTAAAATGGATCGTTGCTGCATGATGCAGGCGAATAACTACTGCTATCATGGTGTTGGCCGTCCGTGTAAGGAGTAACTGGCTGATGTTTGATCGTCTCAAAAATATTATGAATGCTGTGTTTAACAAGGGCATGAGTCAACTAGAAACGCCTGAAGTTTTGGCGGAGCAGGCTCAAAATGAATTGGAAACCGGTGTCAAAAAGTTGCGAGAAGCGATGACAAGTTCTCTGCAGAACGAAAAAATGCTTGAGAAGCAAATTCAAAAGAATACGGAAGAAGTGGCATCGTGGGAGAAACGAGCAGCAGTCGCTGTTGGCGCTGGTAATGATGATATAGCCAAACAATGTCTGGAGAAAAGACGCGACTTAAATCAGGTTGTTCAGGGGCTGCAAACTCAACTCGATAGTCAAAAGATAAACACTGCCAATCTCAAGGGTCAATACGGAGAAGTGGAAGCCAAACTGCGCGAATTCCAGAACCGCAAAGGGGACATGATTAGTCGCGTCAAGGCTGGTGACGCCGTGGTCAAGGCCAATGACCTGATGTCTAAGACTGGTGGTGCAGGAATGGACAAGTGGGAGCAAAAAATCAACGAGAAAGAAGCCAGAGCCGAAGCGATTCGAGAGCTCAATGGCGGAGGTGCTGTTGACGACAAGTTTAAACAACTAGACAAGCACATTGAGATGGAAGACGAGCTGGCTGCTTTGAAAGCGAAAATGGGAGCCGCTGCTAATCCGGCACCAAAACTGATTGTGGATGATGGAGCGAAAACGCAAGTCGATGACAACGTGCCAATGGTTGTCGAAGTGATTGAACCTGGTGAGAAACCTTCCAGCGGTTCTTAACTCTGGATGCTGGACGATACCGAATTTGGTGCATTAATCTGTATCCGGTTTTTGGCGCTCTAGCATCTCCGGCCGCTGAAAAATCGCCCTAATTTGAACTTTTTTTGGGCACACTTCGATTTATTCAGGTCCGTTCCAGGTAAAATCGTCTAATTATGCGGCGATTAATGTATTGCTGTTTCTGCTCTGCTATTTCCCTTGAGATCATGGTATGAAGTCCGTATAGCCCACCGGCAGCCCAGGTTGAACCCGACTTAATGAACAGACCATCCGCGAAAAAAGTCACCAAGCTACCGATTTTGCCTGACGGAACCAACCCGGGCGAAGGCGACCTGCGTCGGTTGCTTACGATGGCGCAGGGTCAGCCTGGAAACTCGTTTCAACTACCATGGGTGCACACAACCACTCAAGCCCTGTATACGCTTTCATGCACTGATAACGGTGTTCCGGAATGGACTCTGACGACCGGTCTGTCCATACACTCAGTGGTTGTATGGACGCATCTAACTGGGGATTTGGAGTTAATCAACAATCTTGTTTGGATGGAATCGAGCGGTGGCGCTGTGCAGCAAACAGCTCCCCAGCAGACGAGCTTCGCTGATTTAAGCGATCTGGTGCGCTCCGAAATCGAAAAAGAGGCTCATAGTCGCGGTGTTGCCCCCGAGCCCAGAGTGAGCGCCACACCGGCGCCGGTTCTCAGCTTAGAGAAGACGAGATCTGCGACTGCTTCGTCTTTGCAAGGCAACTTGAAGGAAATGCAAGTCTCGGGGGTCTTGCAATCCATTAGCATGACCAAAATGACCGGGCAACTGTCAGTCACAGACAATGACTACGACGTCACTATCTATTTTGAAGAGGGTGTTCCTGTTCACGCGGCGTCGATGGAATCAAGTGGTGACGCTGCAATCATGGAATTGTTGACTTGGGACGAGGGTCAGTTCCAATTTATTCCGATGGAACGCACGCCTGAGCGCAGTATCCATCGACGCTTGGAAGGCATTTTGATGGAAGGTGCGGCACTTGTCGATCAGCACCAATTTTTAACTAAGCGAGGATTGAAGCTTAGTTCGTATTTGCTAAGAAAGTATCCTAACATTTCGGAAGCTGAGTTCGAAGGCGCTTTGCGCGATGCCGCACCGATTGATATGACTGTGCAGAAACAACTCTACCAGCTGGTTGATCATCGTCGTACCTTCGCGGACATACTTAGGGTGCGCCCGCTCGCCAAAGCACAGTGGGTGCCGATTATGTACAACCTGATCTCATGCCAGTTGGTTGAAATGTCAGACAAGCCAACTCTGGCGGCCAAGCAATCTGCCCTGGAAGAAATTGGTGTGGATCAAGCTTTAGTGCAAGCGGCCAAAAAGACAATATTGCGCCCGGAGACAGGGATGCTGACGTTTCCACTGTTCCTGCATTTTCTCGAACAAGAATTCGTTCGCTTTGAGTATACGCGTTGGCCTTTTACACTTGTTATATTCGATGTGATGGTGAATAAGGACAAGGGCCCGGAGCCGATCGCTGGAAATGCAGTGCAAGGGTTAACAGATTTAGTTGAATCGGTGAAGCGAGACATAGACTGGCTCGGTCATTTCAGAACATTCGAGTTTGGTGTGATTCTACCGCATACAGATGTTCAGGGCGCCACATTTTTTGCCAATCGGCTTGTCGAGGTTGTTCGTGGAAGCACTATAGGTGGTGCGGAAAACAGTGCTGATCTTTCTATTGCCCTGGGTGTCGCCGGCATTCCACAAGATGGACAGTCGTTAGGAGCTCTGTTGGGCGCCGCTGTTGAGGCCAAGAAAACCTCTCGTGAAAAGGGCATTCCCATCGTGCTATTCAGCTCTTTGTACAGACCTTAACAAATTTCCTCGCCTGTTTCGGGAACCTTTTGGCTGCCGCGGACAACTAAAGTATTGTCAGCTCAGGTATCCGGGAGGCGGGTTATGAATCGTATTAGGGTGGCGCTTTTTCTCAGCGCATTGATGTTCTTAGCAGTTCCTTCTATGTCATTTGCACAAGTACCAGACAAAACATCTTCAAGAAACTTTGCCCAATCCGAGCAGCGGACTCAAGACATCGAGGCAGTACGGTCCGACATAGCCGATCTTTCTAAATTTAGCCACGATGCGGAATACTTGCCTAAAGGCATTTATCAACGCGACTCAAACACGTCAAGTCCGAGCAGACCTTAGCGGGGCATGCTCGCGATCACATGTAATTCGATTTGCCACTATGAGCGGTGGCACGGACGAAATGGAGCGCGGCTATTCTAGCCGCCCATCAGTTTGGGGCGGGACTGGAGTCCCTCGCTCCATTTCTAGGCAAAGTAGTGAACATATACAAGCGCGGCTATTCTAGCCTCCTCGTAATTATAGGTGTTGTACGAAATGGTCGCCGTTGGCTGGCACCAATTGATCGAATTAGTGCGCCGTCGTGCCTGAGGCAGCGGGTTTCGGTGCAGGCTCTGGCGCCAGAATCTCCGCGAAGGTCTTGCTTAGTAGAGCAACCCCGAGGCACAGCACGACCATGCCCATGATTCCGAAAAACAGAATCATCTTAAAGATGCGTGCACGCCACTCTTCGCCTTTTGTTCTCAAATCAGCCATTCGCACCTCCTGCTCTAGACCTAGCATACACTAGCGATTACTCGATCCTAGCGATTACTCGTGACATGCAACTCCAGACTGACCGGGCAACTTCCGACCGGTGTGAATTCTCCCAGCAAAATCTTAGCCAGGGCTCTCATCGCCAGATCGGAAGGGTCATAAGTGGCGAGTGCATTTTCCCATGCCAGCATACCGACGCAATCAAATGGCACATCAACTGCAACTTGCACCTTCTCTCGTGCGTCAATGGCGATCAATGAGCCCAGGTATATCTGTCCCTGGTTTGTCAGCGAACGATAGGTCAAATAGATGCAGTTGCGTTCGCTGCATTGAGAGCGAATAGACGCCGCTTCTTCAGGCGAAGGGTCGATGCTGTAGCGAACTTCCGAAAATTCGAGAGCGTTGAATCGTTCTTTTGCTATTCCACTTAAATGGTCTACCAAGTTCATTGGATAGCGAGCGTGATTGGGCACTAGTACTACCCAATTGCCGGAGTTTATCGGCGGAATTTCACCCCTCAACACTGTCACAGCTGCGCAGGAGGCGGCCAGGCAGCGATCGAATTGCAAGGTCATCTCATTTTGGAATTGCACTAATCCCTTTTTCGTCACTGCTTTCGGACGTTTTGAAAAGAGCTTATCAATGCGGCTGACAGCGTCATCAATGCGACTTTCCGGTAGTCTTCCACTCTTGACCGCATCCACTATATAATGGTGCACTTCGATTGTTTCTTTGATGTCTCCGCAGACTAAAAGTAAGTCGGCTCCAGCTTCCAAGGCCATAACACAAGCTTCGGCAAGCCCCCATCCGGCTGTTATCGCTTTCATGATCATGTCATCAGTCATGATCAATCCTTCATAGCCAAGATATTCTCTCAGTATGCCTTGGGTTACACGCTTCGAAAGTGTCGCCGGCAGCGGCTCTGGGTCAACTGAGCTGAGCCAGATGTGCCCGACTAAAATTGACGGCAACTGTTGTAGCAAATTTCTAAAAGGCAACAGGTCAATTTGCCACAGAACTTTGCTGTCCAAAGGATTCACAGCCAGGTCGGTATGCGAATCTTCAAGCGTGGAGCCGTGCCCAGGGAAATGTTTGCCGACAGCGATCAGACCACCTTCAGTAATTGCTTCGGTAACTTCAGCCCCAATGTCGCAAACCTTGCGGGGATTATCCGAGAAGGCACGAGTGCCGATAACCGGGTTGAGCGGGTTTGTAAGGACGTCGAGAACGGGCGCCAGAAGGCAATTGAACCCCAGGCTCTTAAGTTGTGTGGCGTTGATTTTGGAGACCCGGTGGATGGTGCCTTCTTCTCCACAGGCAGCTAAAGCCATCGCTGATGGAATTGGAGTTAAAATATGATCGAAGCGTTGAACAGCGCCTCCTTCCTGATCTACCGTTAGAACCGGCGCGTGAAGCGAGTGTTTGATGATTGCCGTTGTCAGCGCGTGTAATTGCTGAAGGTCTTGGGCATTCTCTTTGAAAAGCACAGCACCACCTATGGTGCCATCGCTGAGCGCCTGTTGTGAAACTGGATCTAATTTCAGTCCGGGAATTCTGGCAACGAGAAGCCGACCTACACTTTGGTTGAGCTTCTCATCGTCAGCCACGGAACTACTTTAGCCCCAATAATCGGTGAACATCTACGGGTCGCTGTCGACCCTTGACACTGAATTCTCCAACGTGCTCAAAATTGAAATGTTCTTTGGCCAATTCGTAGGTGACATTCTCAACCACAATATCGCCAGCGTGATCGTCGCCAATTAATTTCTCCAGTCGAAAAACAAGATTGGCTGTATCTCCGAGCAGAGCCGGATTCGCTGTTTGACCCAGAGCGCCGGCTGCAACCGGACCAGTCGCCAGCGCCATATCCAATACCATGGGATGATCTTTGAACGGCCAGAGCGCTGGATTTTTTGCAAGATCTTTTGAAATCACTCGCAGCTGCAAAGCTGTTTTGCAAGCCTGAAACGCTTGCAAGCTTGCTCCAGTCTTGGAATCGTCACCGTGCCAATAGGCCATGATCGCGTCGCCGACTATTTTTTCCAACTGTCCATAATTCTTGTGAATCTCTTCTTTCAATGTTTCAAAAAAGCTTTGCGCGGCCTGCATCACCACGCCTGGTGTGTTCGCGTACTGTTCTGAAAGAGTCGTGAATCCTTTGATGTCACCGACGAGAATGGTGGCATTGATCAAGTGGATACGAAATTGAGTCTTATCTTGTTGGTTGCGATCTTCCTCGTCATCATAGGAAGTGTCAGAAGGCGGAGCGACGAGCAGGTCGTATTGAGCGATCTGAACAACATCGCCTGTGCGCAGAGGATATTCTTTGCCTGGGGTGAGGCGGGCACCATTCAGGGATGTCCCGTTGGTGCTGCCGGAATCAATGACTGTCCAACCATTAGTCTTACATCGAATCTCAGCATGCTGTCCCGACACTTCCGGAAACGGCAAGACGAGCTTTCGCTTTCCGGAAGGTGCAGGCTTGCGGCCAATCTCGAGGATTTCACCTTCTTGCACTTCAACCGAATAGCTTTCTGGCGAGTTCGGATTTACGGTGATAAGCCCGATCGTCATTGCTTGCCTTTGCGTTCGCTTCGAATGGAACCCTCGCTCCACTTCGATGCCGGCAAGGATGCCGGCGCTCCCAGGTTCGTTTCTAAGCCAAAAATGCCTTGAATAATATCGCTCATGAAAACCATCAGACAAGGTCCGCCTACAATTCCCTAGCTATTATAGCTACAGAGACAATCTAACGATGTCACCAGGTAACATCGCTAGATTGATTCAGAACTAGATTGATTTCGCGCTCTAGCTGGCGCTAGCTGTCTTTACTAGCGCTTTTTTCAAGTCTTCGACGCGATCCAGCTTTTCCCACGGCAGGTCGAGGTCAACCCGACCAAAGTGACCATAGGCTGCCACATTGCGATAGAATTTTCCGCCTCTTAGTTTTGGCAGTTCATTCAACTTAAATGTCTTGATGATTGCCGCTGGACGAAGGTCAAATTGACGATTGACGAGGTCAGTAATTTCCTCGTCAGGCAATTTGCCTGTGCCGAAAGTTGTAACGTGAACCGAAACTGGTTTGGCTACACCAATTGCATATGCGATTTGAACTTCGCATTTGTCAGCCAGTCCGGCACCGATGATATTTTTAGCCACGTAGCGAGCTGCATAAGCTGCCGAGCGGTCAACTTTGGTTGGATCCTTACCGGAGAAGGCGCCGCCGCCATGGCGTGAATAGCCGCCGTAGGTGTCGACTATGATCTTGCGACCTGTCAAACCTGCGTCACCGTGAGGTCCACCGACCACGAATCTACCGGATGGATTAATTAAGTAGCGGGTCTTGTCATCTGTGGGAATTCCCAATTCTTTGATTACTGGCTGAATTACATACGCTTTCAAGTCAGCGGCGATACGCGCCTGCACTTGATCGTTGTCTTCAATACCGTCTATGACTGGATCATGCTGGGTGGAAATAACGATTGCATCAATGCGCACTGGTTTGTCATTTTCGTATTCGACAGTGACTTGCGTCTTGCCGTCAGGGCGCAAATATTTCAGTATGCCTTTCTTGCGCACTTCGGAGAGCCGCAGAGCTAGCTTGTGTGCCGCTGAAATAGGCATGGGCATCAATTCTGGTGTTTCGTTGCAAGCAAAGCCGAACATCATGCCTTGATCGCCAGCACCGATATCTGCAGCTTTTTCATCGTCGCTGCGTGTCTCTAGCGCGTTAGTCACACCTTTGGCAATATCCGGAGATTGCTTGTTGACCGCAGTTAGAATGGCGCAGGAGTTGGCATCGAAGCCGCCTCCACTTTCACCTACATAACCGATGTCTCTAATTACGTTGCGAACAAGTTCCTGGAAGTCGACATTAGCGTCAGCACTAATTTCGCCGCTGATCAGCACCAGCCCGGTCGAAACCGAAACTTCTGCCGCGACTCGACCTTTTGGATCTTGAGCCAATATGGTGTCAAGGATGGCATCAGAGATTTGGTCACAGACCTTATCCGGGTGACCTTCCGTAACTGATTCCGACGTGAACAGATATCTCTTAGCCAATGTCTTCACTCCTATTGCTGGCTGGTGGCACTCCTTAAGTCGAGCAGCTTGCTGCATAGACTCATCCTGAGATAAAAGGAGGCTTAAATTTTGAAGCAAACCTTGGCCCAATCAGTGTTAGACCAATCGTTTACACATCCAGGCAAGGATTAAAAACCGATGCCCAGAGGCTTGCACTAACCGTATGCTAGCAATGATTTGGCTGTCATGAATTAAACATCTTGAACGTAGTCAGCCTGGCTGTGTTTTCGGCTGACATGACTTGTCACAATGACTGTTTTAAATCGCTTGCTATGACAGAACCACGACCAAACCAGATAGATGGAAATGAAAACACGTCGCAAACTCAGTGTTAGGATATAACCGCAGTCGACTGCTTAGTTTGTCGATTGCTGAGATGGTGAAATCTCAGGAACGGCAGGTATCCCTCGGCGTCATAAGTTTGGGAAGATGATCGCCGCGAAACAGTAAAGGATTACAAGATGGCCACAGCCTACAGCCAAAAGAGTGACAGAGACCTGGTTCTTGCCTGTCAGAGAAGAGAGCCTGCAGCCTTTGAAGAACTCGTGAAGCGGCATCAACGGACAGTATATGCATTGCTGTACCAGTTGGCACCCGATTGGAGCGATACCTCCGACCTGGCTCAAGAAGTGTTTATTCGCGTTTGGCGCTCGATTAACAACTTGCGAAATCCATCTTCTTTTAGATCGTGGCTGACTCAGATCGTGACGAATCTGTTCTATGACGAACTGCGCAAACGTCCCCGCCGTTTGCCTACAGTCTCCATGGATGAACCGATGGACGACGAGGAGACGACCGACGTAACCAGGGATATCGCTGACGCACACCCGCAACCCGATGAAAAGCTTCTCAGTAATGAGATGTCAGATGTTATTCGCCGAGCCATGCTCAGGCTCCCGGAACAGTTTAGGACCTCCATCGTCTTAAGAGAAGTGGAAGGACTTAGCTACGAAGAGATTGCAGTTTTAACGAAGACAGAAATGGGCACGGTTAAATCCCGTATAGCCCGTGCACGCACGAAACTGCAAGAGTTGCTGAAGCCCTACCTTGAAAACAATACGTCTTCGACGAGCGAGGTTTCTGGCTAGCTTATGGACAATTCTTGTATTCGTTATAGAACAGAACTTTCAGCCTTCATCGACGGACAACTCGATAAAGAACAGCACTCTGAAGTTCAGGTGCATGTCGGTAATTGCGAGCTTTGCACCAGTGAGTTAGATTCTCTTAAATCACTGACCAGTTTTCTTGCCGCTGGATTGGCTGTAGAAGAGGACACTGTTCCGAATATTTGGAGCGCTATGCAGAACGCAATGCCTTCAATATGTGAATTGATGCGGGCTGAGTTGTCTGCATATCTAGATGGTGAGTTGACCGCCGCTGCGCAAGAAGGTGTGAACAAGCATCTGAAGGAATGCGCTGAATGCTTGGCTGAATTTAAATTGTTGAATGCCACCAACAGGCTGCTCGTCAAGGGTCTCGAACTGCCTGCAACTGTAAAAGTGGACCTTTGGACTTTAGTGAAAGCGCAACTAAATGAAGACTGCGCCTTAATCAACACAGAGTTGTCTTCGTATATCGATCAAGAAGTACCGACACTGCGCCATCGCAACATCACTGCTCACTTGATTGATTGCCCAGATTGTCGGATTCGTTTTAGTGGTTTGTCTTCCGTCGGCGAGATGATTAGGGACTCGTACAAACCAGACCTTCCTGAAAACTTTGATCTCTGGCCCGGAATCAAATCGAAACTACAGGTGGTACCATTCACCGGTAAGCAACATGCCGCGCCGAAGCAAAGATTCGGGGGGCAGCGCGTTTATTTAACAGCTGCAGCCGCTGTTATGATTGCCGTTATGGGTTCGCTAGCCTTCTGGTTCGGCACACCACAACCGGTGACAGCAGATACTGTGAGTTCAGAAGGGTATTTGATAGAATCAGCATTGAAGGAACCAACAGATGTGGCCGAGGCTGCGGTGTATGAGCAGAAGTAAAACAGCGCGTCTAACCGCTTTGACTATTTCGCTAGGCATCAGTTGCGGTGCCGCTTTTGCGGAAGATCATTGCAACATTGATTGGACAAAATTGAAGTTGACTCCGACTCAACAACAGCAAATCACAGTTTTGGAAACAGATTGGAACAAGCAGTACGCAGAAATTCGCCCTGTGATCATGGAAGACCAGCGTCACCTTTCGAAGTTGTTGTCGGATCACAATTCAGACCCTGTAGAGATAATGTCCGTGCAGCAAACTGTTGCAAGACATAAGGAATCGTTGAATCAGCTGGCCACCGCAAATTATTTGAAGAAGCGTCAGTTGCTCACAGAAAGCCAACAATATTCTCTGGAAATTATGGTCAAAAACGCCGTCTCCATGCGTCAACGCATGAGCAGTCCCGGTGGGCAAACAGAAGTGATGCCAGACAGGGTTCAAAGCCTTATAGAGCGTGTGCGCAACATCTGGCCTACTTCGGGTCAGTAATGACTGATGCGTCGTTGTAAGACGGCGACATAACGCGATCCAGTATCTGCTGAAGCGGTTCCTTAATCTTCGCGTCATCCTTGATTTGCAGTGCTCGTCTGTACTCGGCTATGGCGCCCACGTAGTCATGCTTAGCTGCCAGTCTATCAGCCAGGTCTCGGCGCAGCGAGTATGAATCACGACCTTTGATCTGGGATTTGATCGAAGTGGAAATGTTTTTTTCGGCTGCAGTGTCGTCTGATCCAAGTAACAGAGCGCGGTGGAAGTCCATGAGCGCCCGCACTTTGTCGTTTCTGCCACGAATGCCTCTGTTGTTAAAAACAATGCCAAGATTATTGCGAGCCAGTTTGTAACCAGGATCGATATCTAAAGCTTGAGAAAGTTTTTCGATTGCCAAACTATAATCGCCGCTGTTGAGGGCGTTAACACCTTGATTGTTCAGTGCTGCCTGGGGAACACCCAGGCGAGGATTCGTTTTGGGGGCATCTTTGCCGAGTTCGTTGACTTGCCGTTTTACTTCAGCCGTTTGAATCTCGTTCTCACGCAGCAGCTCTTCGTATCGTTGGTTTTTAGGCGCTCGCTCCAAGGCTAATAGCAGCTGTTCTCGAGCCCGAACGAAGTCGCCGTCATCTTCGTAAGCCTCAGCCAAACCGGCGTGATTCTCTGCCGTTCGGTTCTGAGCCAGTCGAGTCATCCACTGCTTAATGACGAGGTCTTCTTTATCCAGACTGTGTAATACGTTGTAATTGTAAGTGAATTCGAGTGCTATCACATTTGGTGCCTCTGCGGGCAATGGTGGCAAGCTGGATCTCTTCAAGGACTTGATGGCAGCCTGCTTGTACTGTTCGCTTGTAGACTTGATTGTGCTTGTGTTGGAAATTCGGCCGCTATTGTCAATATCGAATTGCAAAACAGTGGTTTGTGAATTGTCTCCTTTTGGCGGCAGCCAATGTGCTTTGATTTCTTTTTGAATGCCGACTAAGTAAGGACCCAGGTCCACTTTAGCTTTCGGTTCATTAGTGGCCGTGTTTTTGCGTGGACAAATTGAGGAGGATATGTGCAAGATGGCCTGAGTAGGGGCATCCGTGTTGATTGATTCCTTTCTCTCTTCCACTCTCATTTCTTTGTATTTTTCAAAGTAGGGAAGTGCCTCATCTTTTCGCCCCAAGTGCCACAATGCGTTGGCCAGATTTAGGTAAGCCAATTCGCGATCTGGTTCGGCTGATATTACCGCTTGAAGAATTCGTACGGCTTCGGCATTTTGATCAATTCTCTGTAAAAAGAAACCGTAGTCGTTCAAAGCTGATACGTAGACATTTTGTGCCATTTTTATTGAGGGCGACTTCCATCCGAATAGCCAATATTCGGGGGTGCGGTCTGGCGTGTTTCGGTCGTGACTAAGCTTATCGGCGACGTATGCAGTGAAGTCAAATGCTAATTCAAGACGATCCGCAGCCTTAGTCACTTCTCCTTTTCTGTACAAAGATCTGGATTCTTGATGTACTCGTTTGAGCAAGTCGTTGAGAGCCTTAGAGACAGACTCATGATTGGTGATGCCGTCGAGAACATCGTAATCGTAAAGCTTGCGAAGTGTGACTTTATCGCCCGCTATGACTGCATCGACAGCCTGACTGAAATACTTCAGAGTCGGGTCGTTCGGTGTGGTGGCTACGGGCGCGCCGATCGAAGCGCCAAAAGCGGCAGAGGTAATGCTAAGAAAAGCGGACAGGCTCAAAAAGAGCTTCTTACCCATGTTCACCTTGTTGGTATCGCAGACAGTGTCAAGGCGTGACTTTTGTTCACTACAAAAAGTATAACGAACTTCACTTAGTGAATGAATATACCTTATCTTGTACTATCATTTAATCTTGCAATAACACTTGGCTTGCCGAACTTGGATGTCGGCGCCAGTCTGAGTCGAGAAGGGGACCTGATGATCGAAGCAAAACTTCAGCAAATTATCGAAAGCGCCATTGATGGTGCTGTAAAGGATGGTAAGCTCGGCAGCCTGACAGACCGCCCCGTGCCCGTTGTTATTGAACGCCCACGGTTTCCTGAACACGGCGATTTGGCCTGCGGCGTGGCCATGAAATTGGCAGCGCATGCCAAGACATCGCCGCTTAAAATCGCCGAATCAATTTCCGAGTATATCAAAAGCAATCCAGAAGCTGATTCTGAAGCCATTTCTCGTTTTAGTGTGGCGGCGCCGGGATTCATCAATTTTCAGCTCGGCAAGCGTTGGTTGAGCACGTCACTGCAACAGATTCATGGGCTTGGCGACAATTTTGGTCGCGTCGATGTCGGTGAGGGCAAGAAATTACTAATCGAGTACGTCTCAGCTAACCCAACCGGCGAGCTGCACATTGGGCACGGTCGCAACGCTGTCTTCGGCAGTTGCCTGGCCAATCTATTCAAATTTTCTGGATATCAGGTCGTGCAGGAGTTTTATCTAAACGATACTGGTGCGCAGATTTTGCAGCTTGGTGAACAAGCATGGGCGCTCTACCAACGAAAACACGGAATCAAGGTTGAGTATCCTGAGGGCGGTTATCCTGAAGAATCGATCAGTCATTTTGTCGATACAGTCGTCGCCAACGATAAGGACAAATACCTCAATTTGCCCGGCGAGGAAGGTTTAGAGCAGCTTGCCCAGGCTACTAAAGATGTAATTCTCGAGGATCAAAAGCAGCTTCTAGAAAAGCTTGGCATTCATTTTGATAGCTGGTTTTCCGAATCGACGTTGCATAACGGCCAGGTCGAAGAGGTGCTTCAAATTTTTGCCAAGAACGGTTTCAGCTATGAAGCTGAAGGCGCTCTCTGGCTAAAATCGAAAGAACTTGGAGACGAGCGTGACCGCGTATTGCGTAAGAGCGTCGGCAATACAACTTATTTGGCTGCCGATGCCGCGTATCACAAAGATAAATACGCGCGTGATTATGATGGATTTGTCACCATATGGGGTGCCGATCACCATGGCCAAGTTCCCGGACTGAGAGCAGCTGTAAAAGCACTGGGAAATGATCCGGATTTGATGGAAATCATCCTCACTCAAATCGTCAACCTTTCTCGAGATGGACAATCAGTGCGAATGTCCAAGCGACGAGGCACCGTCGTGACGCTGAGCGAAGTGATGGAAGAAGTTGGCAAAGATGCGGTGCGATATTATCTAGCTGAATCGAATCCGCAAAATCCGATCAGCTTCGATCTCGAGTTAGCGAAGAAAACGAGTCGCGAGAATCCTGCCTTCTATATTCAATACGCGCACGCAAGATGCTGTGCGATCCTTCGTCGTGCTCTTGAACCTCACGCCAACACTGAAAAGCAAACTACCGAACCGCCAATTATCAGTGCTCAAGAGTGGGCCGAATTTCAGGAAGAATATAAAAAGTCTGCGGATGTATTTTTGCCGGCTTTTGATCCGGATCCAACGATTTTCGCCGATCAGAAGGCTCTGGTGATGGCTCTGCAATCCTTTCCAGAAGAGGTGAGGGAAGCTGCTCTCAATCGCCAACCGGGAAGATTGGCCCGTTACGCTTTTGAAGTGGCCAACGGATTGCAAAAATTCTACGAGGTCTCGCGTGTGATCACCGATGATAAAGACGTGACCAAAGCCAGGCTTGGTCTGATAATGGCCACGCGGCAAGTATTAGCGAATGTCTTGGGAATAATAGGGGTGTCGGCCCCAGAGAGGATGTAAAAACCTGCGCCGCAAAAAAATCTACTGGCGCTTGCTCCCGGGCGTGCCAGATCCGCACGCACAGCGTATGCTAGAAGAAGAAGTTGCTCAGAGCTATAAGGAACTTTCTATGCAGATGGAAGATAAGTTTTCTCTGGAGCTGAGCCAGGAGGAGGGTATCCTCCTTTTGACCAGCGCAAGATTGTTAGACAAGTTGGTTGCGGGCGTCACGATTCACGCCCAAGAGAGAGACGAACTGATTAGGGATATCATCGATAAGTTGTCGCTGGCGGTTTCTCCAGCTTTAGCGTCAATGTCTGATGAGCTCGCCGACGCGATTGTAGATTCTGTTCTCGGCTGCGACGAGCCAGACGATGACTTCTGTCCCCATGATCTGTCCAACCGGGACTTTGTTGAAGCCAGCACAGACGGTGTTGGCTTTGCGTTTAATTACCCCATGTATTCCATAGATAAGACTCTGCCTTTACTTGAGCGAGCACTGCTCAGCCACGTCGCGGTATCGGTGGAGTATTACAGTCTTGCCCGAGAATCGATTGATGTATTGACGCTCGATCCGCTCAGCATCATTCGAGAAGAGGGCATTTGGCGAATGGTAGCCTACTGCCATGAGCTGGACGATGTGATGATTTTCCGCGTTGACAGAATTAAGGATTTGGTTGAGACTGCTGAGCATTTCGAGACACCATCGAATTTTAATCAAATGAAGCAAGAGCCCTTTGCTGCTTACTGTTGAATGACCGAGGATGGTAATGGAAAAGATAGCGCTTGGTAGTGACCACGCGGGATTTGAACTGAAAGAGAAAATCAAGAAAATTCTCGAAAGCCTTGATCTGGCTTGGGAGGACCTGGGCACGAACTCAGAGGATTCCTGCGATTATCCCGATTACGCGCGGGCAGTCGCGGAAGCAGTCTCAAAGGGAAAGAGCAATCGGGGCATCATTTGCTGCGGGTCCGGCATCGGCGTATCGATAGTGGCAAATAAAGTTCGAGGCGTTAGAGCCGCTCTTTGTCACGATCAAGAAGATGCGGTGACGAGCCGAAAGCACAATGACGCGAATATCCTTTGTCTAGCTGGGCGACGAACGGATGCCAATGAATGTGAAAAGGTGATCAAGGCCTGGATGTCTACGGCGTTTGAAGGTGGTAGACATCAGCGACGCGTCGAGAAGATCGAGAAGCCGCGCGATCAGGAAAAAGATTGGCGTTGATGCGCTCCTCTGACAAGTCGTTGACTGCTTCTCGGGTTAGTTAGGGCTTTGGCCTGATAGAACGATCCTCGGATACGTCTGTGACTGTATGGAAGATCCTCTGATAACACAAACGACGTCATCGCGAACGATGGCGTCGTATGTGGTGCGTTAGAAGGAGTAACTGTGGTTAATCCTCTAAAACTTGTTTTTCGAAAAATAAGCTGGTTCGCTTATTTACCCGCGTTTACCGGCTCCTTTGCTGCTGGAACATTTGCGCTAACGTAAGTCCAGACTGCAAATGATTGCCCGATCAATTCTCCTGTGGCTGTGTACGCGGGACCAAGAACGGTGTCATTAGGCAGTTTGCCAAGCCAATCGCGTTCAAAGCGACTGAGCACTTCTGTGAATCCCTCATGCCCTAAAGCTTCGGTGACGAAAACACATCGGCGCAGACCGCCCTGTTCTAACATCATAGCAACACATGCGGCTCTTCGTACAGGGAAGGAAGCGCCGACAATTTTTTGTTCGACATTATATGAGTGACCAATGAGGGCATAATTGCGACCGGGCCACGAGTTTGCTCTTATGTACGCAGACACATCTCGCTCGGGTAATTTATTCTCTTCATGCGCTTCGAACTCTGTGACTTCGTCGGACTGTCGCCTCATCTTCAGCATCAGTTTTGAAACTTCATCTGGTCTGAGCATAAATAAACCCTCCGAGCAGCGACGTTTTTGGCGGTCGCATCTTGATGCGTTGCGCGCTCGTCTATTTGTTATCTGCCACTTGGTATTTGGAGATAAACTCTTCTGATATATTAATTGCTTTATTTAGAATCCATGCCTGTGGGCATCTTCGACGAATTGTTTGAGCAAGTCTGCACAGGCTGGAAACATAAATCTTTCGCAGTTACGAATCGATCTTGGCGTTTAAGTCTCGGCGCAACAAAAGAATGGTTGCACACATATACGTTGAATGTACTTTGATGGCTCGCCGCTTGGATCGAATCCTGCACCATATTCGGTGCCACATCCGGCGCACTTTGGGATAATTTGTGAATACTAACAATGGTATAAGTGGCTATCGAGTACTGTGCTGACAGTGTAGAATTTAGTGTGAGAAACCCTTGAGACTGGAGTGGCAGGAGTCGTGAAATACTTAGTCAGTCTAATTTTGCTGCTCTGCATATCTTGCTGTGGTGCCGCTCAAGCCGAAAACGACTCTTTGACCATTGAGCAGTTCCAAAAAATATTGGAGTGTCAAAGAGACCAGGTTCAGATGGTCGATATCACCAATGGTCAAGCTCTTTTCGTGGTAAAAATTGCTGGCTTTGAAAAAGACAAACTGGTCAACGTTCCCAACGATCGCCGCAAAGCGTTAATTCAACAGCTGTTCGTAAACGCCATAAAGTTGAAGGTTCACGACAATCTAGCTGATTGGCTAAAATACAAATTCAGTGGAAGCCATGAAAGCGCTGAACCTCTCAGCTGTTCTCAACTGGCGAATATGTTGTTGGAAGGAAGAGCGGGTTTTATCACGCACGTCGATGTGATCGACGACACAAATTTGCTAAGCGTGCAAATTAGCGGAATGCCCGACAAAGAAGTAATTATGCCGGCCGAAATTAAGCAAGACATGGTCGACGAATTCGTCAGAAAAGGCGTGAAAGTTGAGCACAAGCCGCCAAAGCAGGATCTTTCATATGTGTTGCCTGGATTCTTGCTTGCTATGTTAGGGCTTGGAATGATCTATATGTTCATTCCAATGAAGTTGGCGTCTGAACTGAAAGCTAAATCCGTGGTCAAATTATCTCAGCTTGGCGCTGATCTAACCCCAGCTGATGAGAGAAGCCAATCCCACGGAGAGGATTCAGCCAAGCCGGGAGACGGATTAGCCAAGCCCGCAGACGATCCATCCAAGCTCGCTGAAGGTCCAGTTCAGCTCGATGACGGCGGTTCATCCAAGCCCGCTGAGAATTGAGGTATAGATCGCTGGAATGGACTGCCAGACTCCGGTTCTGCACGCGATTACATTAAACGTCTATGAATCGATCTGCGCTTCCTGCCTCAGGCATGCGACAGACGTCCGTTTTCCCAAAGATTTGATACCTATTCTTAGCCACCGTGTCGTAGCCCCAGTTTCGCAGCGGCTTCGGTATGTATTTGAAATTCGAAAGCGCAGACCAAATTCCACCTAATTTTGAAAGCACGAAGGCGGCCGCATCCGATTTGGACATAATATGCTGACTCGGTAAACCGTAGTCCGCTATCGCATAAAAAGTGTTTAGGTCGCTTGCATTGAGTTGATAGTGCGACAGTAAGTCTTCGCTAAATTTGCTTTGCAAGGATGCAAACTGAAATAAGCCTTGAGTGTCTCGAGGTAAGACAAATTGCACAAGCTTGTCGCATAACCCGCAAACACCATCGTATAGGAGGATATTGCCGCCCACTTTCGGCGCTGCTTTTGTGGACACGGCGTGCTCTTGGTCCGTTGGCTGACTGGATGACAAATTGTCTTTCATTGTTTCCATAATTTCTCTCCTTCTAATAGACAAGGTAACATATTCTGGCTCAGCTTCCGAAATCTGGAGAGGCGCGAATTGCGATTTCTGGTCAGCCCGTGTGCCTATAAAGGAACGTTATCCGCATGGCAACTTTCCGTTGCAATTGCAGACGGCATTCGCGATGCAGCGCCTGATTCAAGCATTGTGATCGCCCCGATCGCCGACGGTGGAGATGGAACGCTCGATGCACTCCATGGTGCCATTGGCGGCGAATTTAAGTATCTCCAGGTGCGTGGGCCTGTAGACAACCCGGTTCGCGCTAAGTGGCTAGCCCTCGGAGATTCTGCAGTTGTTGAGCTAGCAAACGCGAGCGGACTTGCGTTATTGCCGGGAAACAAATTGTGCGCCTTAGAGGCACACACTTTTGGTTTGGGCGAAGTGATTTTAAATGCGTTGGAAACCAAGCCAAAGAATCTGTTCATCTGTGTCGGCGGAAGTGCCTCTACAGATGGTGGCGCCGGGGCGCTCATGGCGCTTGGAGCAAAATTCTATGACTTTGATGGTGGCTTGATTGGATTGGGTGGTGGACAGCTTTGCGAGGTCAGGGACTGTGATTTGTCTCAATTGAATAACTTCTTTGACGCCATTGGTATTTCGTCGATCAAAGTTGCGGTTGATGTAATTAATCCTCTCCTTGGTGACAATGGTGCGGCGGCAATTTTTGGACCGCAGAAAGGCGCCGGACTTGTGGAAGTTGCACGTCTAGACCACTGTTTGGCGCACTTTGCGCAGGTGCTAGAAAATGCAACTGGAAGAAATTTAGCAAATGCTCCCGGAGCAGGTGCCGCGGGTGGTACCGCATTTGGTATCGCTTCTGCTCTTGGTGCTGAATTGATTTCCGGTTTCGCTTGGCTGGCAGACGTTCTGAATTTGGAGGAAAAGATTGCCGCCAGTGACGTGGTGATCAGCGCTGAGGGGAGCTTGGATAGTCAGTCTATCAGCGGCAAAGCAATAGGCGAATTGGCAAAGCTGTGCGCGAAATATGGCAAGCCGCTCTGGGCTTTTCCCGCGATTGCTGAGGAGAATATGGATTGGGCCGCCTGCGGCATTCACAAGCTGGTGGCAACTTCGGGCAATGGAATTTTGGCAGACGAAAAGGCGGTCCGACTGGCTGTGTTCAACGCAATGAAAGAATGAAAATGAGGGCGGGTTTTTAACCCGCCCAGAAAAACACAACGGTGGTCAAGGGCGGCTAGAATAGGCGCGCTCCATTTCGAAGGCTGATCGAACTGGACTGCTTCGAACTACTTAGCTTTGCGAATGAATTGGGACAAATCAGCTGTCATATTTGACGAGACAATTCCGTCATTTTTGGCTGCAGCCATTTGATGCAGTTCAGCTGGAGTTGGTTGTGGAGGCAAAGTTGCTGCGGCTGCAGCGCCAGGTCCACCAACTGCCTGAGCCGGTGCAGATGCTGCCTGAGCCTGAGCCATCGGTGCTGTTGCTGGAGTTTGAGGCATTTCCATCGCTGCTTCAGGCGCCGCAGCTGGTGCCGCTTGTGCTTGAAGTTCAGTCGGAGCATATGATTGAACTGGCGTTTGTGGCAATGCGCTTTCGGCCGTTAGTGGCGTGCCACCTTCAACGCGTAGGTCACCTGCAGGCGAGGCTGGCATTCCACCTGCTTGTGGAATACCTTGAGCTAATTGTTGCGTTGCGGCAGCAGCTGGTGCTTGAGCCAATGTGCCAGCGGATTCAGCGCCCATGCCCGGCATATGCAACTCTTGTCCGGGCAAGATCAAGCTTGGATTTGAGCCAATCACGTCTTGATTGAGCTTATAAATTTCGCCCCACTTGCTGCCATCGCCAGTAAAGTGTTTGGAGATGTCCCAAAGATTGTCGCCGGCCTTAACAATGTAAGTGCCATGCTCAAGTCCCGAAGCGACTTCACCGCCACTTCCAGGAATATTGATGTTAGTGCCTGGATGAATCAGAGATGGATTTGATCCCAGCACATCCGCATTCATCTTATAAATTTCTGACCAACGTGTTGGTGCACCAAGTTGATCCTTGGCGATATTCCACAAACAATCGCCGGCCCGGATCGTATATGTTGATGGGGCAGTCGGTGTAGCTTGTGCAGCATCACCAGTAGCGGGAACCTGTGTTGCATCGCCGGCTTGCGTGAGTTGTGTGCCATCGGCAACATGCGAACCGTCAGCGGCTACTTGCGGCGCTTGCGCAGCATCGGCAGCAGCCATTTGTTGATTTGGAGCAATTTGGTCGACGGCAACGCCGCTGGCATCAGCAGCTTTATCCGGGGATAGTCTATGCAGCAAGCTGCTCGACTTATACATTTGTTGTTGTGCGGCTGGTTGAGCACTGATGCGAGGTTGCGCCGTGTGTACTGGACCACGTTGTGTGTGCGCGATGCCGTCACGACCGTTGTACGATGCAGAGTGGTTATGCGATGAACCGGCTGTTTGATGACCAATGTGATCCATCACCGGTTTAGAATGACTGACCTGATCAACAGCAGGCTTAGCGTGAGCTGGAGCGGCGTGGGTTGGAGTTTGCGAGGTTGAATGAACGGGAGCTGCGTGTGCTTTCGTCGCATCCTTGACGCTGTCTAATGACAGTTCTTTCGCTTTCAATCCACCAAGATTGTGTGAGGAAGTCGCGGCTTCAGTTGGCGTTTGATGCTGCAAGTAGCCGGCATCATATCCAGTGCTTGATTCAGCTGTGCCTAATGTTGGATGGAACGTCGCTACGCCTTTGTCCATGGCAACGAATTTGTTTGTCCCCAACTGATCCGACACTCCGCCGGAAGGACCGACACTACTTGTGGTGCTCGAATCGATCGCTTGCTTGCCGAGTTGATTGATGTTGAAGCCGACATTTTGTGATCCTGCGGCGGCAGGGGCGGCGTCGCTCATTGAGCCTGCTGCGGACACGTCGGATGAATTGAAGGCGCTGCCATTTACATTGAATGAGCTAGGAACAGCATTTTGAGCAGCAATCGGAACCGTTTGTGACATACCGGAGGCGACAGATGGGGTTGAAGTCGACAGTGGTGAGTGGGATGTGAGGGCGACTGGACGATCGCCGAACAAGCGGTTGGCGCCAGCCAATTGATTAGCCGTGCTGGTTTCTCTCATCGCTGGTCCTGAGAGCGCATCACCTTTTTGCGACAATCCATCAACTTGGCTGCTCAATCCACGACCGGTTTCAAACTGTGGTTTGTTTAAGTCGAGTGAGCCGGAGACCTTTAGTTGGTCCCGGAAAGCAACGCTATCTTTGAGGATGTCTGGGGTGCTGAATTGTGTGCCGCCCTTAGCCGCGCCTAGCATGTCCGCCCCGTTGTTACCGAGACTGCCCAACCCATGCAAATTTTGGAATATTGGAGCGCCATGAGGCAATAAAGAAAGATTGATCCCCATATGCTCGCCACCAGGCAATGAGGTGAGAGCGGAATGCGCGCCGGCTAATATTGAAGGATCAAAGGCAGCAAGCAAATCTGCATGACCCATGATGAAATTGCCCAACGCTTCGAACATCGAACTAAGCAGCCCAATCTGACCGGGCATGCGCATAATCATTTGAATCAATGGTGAAATTGGTTGAGCCGCAGCTTGCATCGCAGTCATAATGCTCTGCTCTGCACCGGGAGCGATTGCGGCGGCATGAGATTCGATACCAGGTTGGAATACTGCGGCACGATGAGCGTCAATCGCAGTAGTCGCAGCCGCTTCTCCACCCGATGGGGTGAAATGTGCGCCGGAGCTTATTTCTGGATTGAAGGCGAATCTCGACATGTTTTATCGCTGTTCCTAGGTTTGCTTGTTAGCTAGTTTCAGAGTACATGTCGCCTTTAAGCAAGTCAAAGCTTTAGTGGGAGGATTCCCATGCTCACAGCGGGATTTAGCGTATTTCGCGCAGAGTGTTCGTGAATCTACAGCTCTATCCTTTATCCACTTTCACTTTGGCCTTGTTGATTGACCCGGCTCACGTTTTTAAATCGCTATCGCCTGTATATGTATCGCTCTTGTCTCTAGTGAGTTTTTTCACGCATCAACTCGCGCCGGTTAGTATAATCACCTTTGGCGCGCATAAGGCGAGCGGCTTGCCGCCTAGACTATCCTCGGATAAAAGCAGCGCTGTACCTACTTTTGGAGACGCTAATGACAATTCCGATCAGGCAATCCCTCGTGCTGGCATGTCTAGCAATCGCCGTCGGGTTGCCACTATCGCCTGGAGCATTCTGTCAAACTCCCAAAGCATCCCCGAAAGCCCCACCGAAAGCTTCACCGAAAGCTGTAACAGCTGTCGATCCAGCAGCCGCCGCGACGACAGTAAGCCCAACTACAGCTCGTTCAGCGGCACTATCAGCGGCTGTGAAGCAGTATAAAGCTAAGCCAGATCCTTACTCTTGGGATGGAGTCTGGAGAATTGTGCGAGACACCTTGGGTCAACCAGCTACAGTCAAGGCCAGTGCCGCTTCTATCGTGGCAGCTTATCCGGCCCTGTCCGAACTGGGTGTCTCGATCATTGATGGTGAAGGCTCGAGAATATGGGCCTTTCCGAAAATCGCTGAATCGCAGAATGTCGTTTTGCAGTGGTCCAGTTCTGTTGCCACTGCTGTTCAACGACCAGTCGGTCGCCGTCACAGAATGGTCAGTCAGGTAATGGTAACTACTGTGCCACGCACCCAAGTCTTGCTCATTCCGCCTGGAATCGTGCTCAACGATGCCCATCTGGTGCGCGGTTCAGTCGTGGGCGCCGACAAGAAGCCCGTCCCAAGTGGAATTCGCTCATTGGTGCTGACCGGAAATTTGAAAGGAACAGGCGCAGTCTGGCTCCAGGCTTACAAAGTTTCTGACAACACCTGGGTGGAAACTGGCGACGTCTTCTCGGCAATACCCCCATTTCTAACTCAAAATCTGCTCGGCAAAGCCTCCTTTTCCGGAAATGATTTGGTGCTCACGGTCGGCGGCGGCAAATCGTCCACCGGCAAGGCGCAACCGCAATCGTCAGGCTACAAAATTGTTCTTCACTTCGTAGACGGGCGGTTTTCACTGGACGCCAGGACCAACGAAGAGGGACCAGCACTGGTAGCTCTACAGTTTGTGCAAGCTGTGCAGCAAGGTCATTTGGATTTGGCAAAAGGTTGGTTGACAGACCCGCGTCTGCTCAGCATTCCAAAATACATCGGTTTGAATCGGAGTGCCGGACAACCATTCAAAATAATCGCCATGGCTAACCCTGGTTCTGGTCTTTCGCGCTTTCGATTAATGACATTTGACAAGGATGATTTGATCATGGATGTGGGAAAAGTCAAATCCCAGTGGGCGATTAAGGCACTGTTCATCGCCCCGCCTGATCCCCTGGCTCAGAAATTAGTAGGAACGCTTCCGAGCGCTGAAAAAGCCGCTGAGCCCAAGGCTTCCGAAGAGTCCAATAAATAATTAGCTAAATTCTCACAATTATCTCCAGATCGCCTGACGCTGTCAGGGAAACTGGCTTAATACTGGGAATATAGTGGCTGACGTGAAACATCACAGGCGAACATTTTGACGTCCTTTCAATCCGACTTGCCGCAAGCCCAGACTGTTCCTCAGGGAGAAGATTCTCTTGAGGAAAAAAATTACTTTGCCTCCACTCTTTCTTTTCTCACTTACTCCTATCGCGAAACTCTTTTTGCTGAGTTGGAGAGATTGGTGGAAAGTGGAAAGGCGTTTGACGGTCTGATCATCGATTTGATGCAGACCGGATTTTCATTACCACTTGAAGCGCTTGTTAAATTTAGCCTGTATGCCAAGCGCTTGCTCAAACCACAAGGCGTGTTGCTTTTCGTCAAAGCAGACGGCGCCATCACCTTGACTAAAGACGATCCTGGAGGAGGTCTGACTTTTAACGCATACGACAGTCCATTCGGTATTTTTGCCAGACATCCGATGCTGGCCGATTATGTCTGCGCTACAGTGGCCGGTTTGGATAGACGCCGCTTGCGAGGTGGTGGCAGCACGCTCGCTAATCACATTTTGTTTACGTCAACGCCTGTGCTTACCGATGAGGGAAGGAAAGTCAAAGAGACGTTCGCTTTACCCGCTCCTCAAAGCTGGGTGATTCAAGTAATTGACGACTATTCGTCTGTTGAGTCAATGACACGCTTGTTGGAGAGCCGGCACCATTTGCCTCCTGATGAAACCTTGCGAATTATGCAAGAACTAGAATCAGCGCACCTGACTTTTCCGATTTTTGCGCGCATTCAATTTCTTGCCAATTGTTATCACAACCGCAAAGCATTTCGCCTGGGTCGCTATATGGTGGCGGCTGGAATCCTCACTGAGAGCCAACTTCAGGAGCTTCTGGAAAAACAATCCGAGCAAGGTTTGGGGCGCGGGCAGAAAAGTTATCTTGGTTTGCTGGCCGTGCGCGCTGGTTATTTGAACACCAGAGAGTTGGAAGTTTTACTCGACGATCAATACCTTTATGGGGGCTATCACAAGAAAGCGGAAGACGATCCGAATTCGCGCAATATAGAAACCATGCGTGATTCCATGATCGGTAGCCTTGGTGCGATTGACACTGCCGGATTGTTGCAATCTTTCTCGACGGCGAAAAAGACCGGTTTGCTCACCGTAGAAAATCGTGACAAGGCGCTCATAGTCTCATTCGTGAACGGCAAGGCGACGCATGCTCGCATGAATCGACTGCGCGGTTATGAAGCCATGGTGGAATTTCTGGTCTGTTGGACAGAAGGGATTTTCGTCTTTCGAGACAAAGGCGTTTCCCAAGAACTTGATGACACGTGCACTCTCAAACAGCCGGTAGACAGGCTTCTTTTGGATGCGGCCTTATTTCAGGATCAAGTCAATCAAATTCTCAATACCCTTCCTGGTGGGCGCAATACTATTCTTGAACGCGTTTGGAATTTTGAAACACTCTGGTACAAAATTGAATCCAGACCTCTCAAATATTTGGACGAATCTACCGTCTCGGATACGGACAAGCAAGCGATCGTTGAACTTGTCAATTTGATTGATGGTCTGTCAACCTTGGATGAAGTAATCAAGTCTTATGATAAATGGCCCGGTCATTTGATCGTCAAGTCTGTGCATTTGCTTTTAGAACATCGTTTGGTAAATGTTCAACAAGCAAGTTTGTTTAGACCGCTCTCGATTTTTCAGCGCATCGTTGCTGAATTGCAAAAGACGATTGGGCGTGATGACAACAAAGCCTTATTGCAAGCCAGTCTTCACTATGTTCATGGTGACTCGGCGGCGTCGAGCAGATTTCATATTGACAGCGAAGGTCGGGTCAGCGTCAATTTGAGTCAAGTGAAAAGTTCAGGTGCTCCGGTATCGGCGGTGATACTAGAGTTGCGCCGCTGGATGGAAGCGTATTTGGCGTACTGTCGCAGACAAATCGAGCCAAGTGTCGTGGACAATGTCGTTGCCAAAGTGGTAAACGGCAATACGACGTAGCCTATCTGCCGGTCCTAATTTGTCCCTGTACGAGAGTGATTAGATACGCGGTTCCAGGTTGACTACCGTGAATGTAATTGCCGTCGCGATCGGTGGCCCGGATATAAGCGGTATCACCATCGGTGCGAGCTAAGGTTCGATAAAATTCGATCCGGCCCGGCTCTTGTTTGGCGTTAGGAGTCCACAATGCCAATTGATTGATGGCGCTCTCCATTTTTGAAAAATCGTCCATGCTCAGATCCTCGATGCTCAATTTGTCGCCTGGTAAATCTCGCTTGAGCGGCAGGCATGATTTGTTCGTAAAGGGGTTTTGGTAATAGATCGAAGCGTCGCGCGATAAAATCGATTCGACTCTGGCTGGATATCCGCCTGTGGCCGCGTAGTAAGTTTGCAGAACGGCAGCAAGATGGCGCATTTTAGAAATTACGATTGCTTCTGGTGCATCAGCTGCATAAAGTACATTACTCTGGTCGTCGGCTAAACCTTGCGGCACTTTTTTGTATTGGTAAAACACTGACTCGGATGTCTTTGGGCGACATTCAATCATATCGTTCGATACTGAATAGGTTCCATTTATAAGTGTGCCATTACGAATCAAAGAAACGTTTTTGTCGTCCACTAGGGTCACTCTTGTGCTGGCGTCAGCTGTTTGAAAAACCGCGGCCTTTGCATGAACTGGCTGAGCGCTCGATGAGGACATATTTAGGTTGATCTGATCTTTTTTGCTTGTCAGGGTACTTGGTTTGAGCATGTTGTAAGCAATCAACCCACCCGCCAAGAGTAAGATGACACCAAGGACGGTGCAAGCCAAAACAGGTCGTATTTTTAAAGAGCTTGCTGCTTCGACTGGCAATTCTAATTGTTCAGAATGAGAGCGCAGGCTGCGCATTCTTCCCGAAAGTGCGCCCTTTTCTGCCGTCTTGTCCGTCATCGCAATCAAAATTGCCTCCTCGCTGCCAGGGGCGATGGATGTAGCAAGTTGGTTGAGGCGGCTTATGTTAACTTGTGAAGCTGTAGATTCTGTTATTGTGCCTCTGATATCTCGAACGCGTTCCTCTAGTTGCTGCGCTTCAGCTAGGTGAATTTGGGCACGTTTTAACATTGCCGCAAAGCTTTCCATGATCGTGGCCAGAAAAGAATGGCTCGCGCCGTAACTTGCCTCTCCGCTTTTCAGAGCTTTTCGATAGTACGAATCCGCTTCACGAATCAGGCCAAGCTTTTCGTGGCTTTTAGCCAGCTTGAACAAGATCGCCGTCGATTCTCGATCGTTGGCAAATTTTTGTTTTTCTCTTTTCGCCTGCAGCTCTTTTAGTGTTTCCAGGCATTGTTCGTACTTGCGCATCCCATAATAAGCGTCTCCAAGATGATGCAAGCACTGCAGTGCGTCGGCATGATCTGGTCCGTAGCAAACTTTGGCCAGCTCCGAGGCCCGTACATACTGCCGCTCGGCTTCGCCGAAACGCCCCTCAGAGAGGGCAGTTTGACCATCCTTCATCGATTGAGCCAGCTCTTTAAACTCGCGATCGATGTCTTCGATTTTCATTTTCGTTTACCGACCTCCATCAGTGATTTACCCAATGCTCGATAAAGCCATGTCCTTTAGGCAGCGATATGAGGAGCGACCGAGCAAGCGGTCAGGCTGCTGCTTAAGCCCAGGAATCTCATCGTTCCTTGACGGCGGAGAGAACGTCAATGCGTTGCTAAGTTATCCGCACAATGAGATGATGAATGTTGTTGGTTCAAGCAGAAGGGATTATATGTGGCATCGACATACAATTTTAAGGGCCGGATTAATTGCCTTGAGCTTCGCTTCATTGATGCCTGCCGCGCGCTCATCTGAGGCGTCTGAAAAAATAATGCATAGCCTGCAGCAAAGCAAGATCTTCGACAGTAAAGATTCTGCGTTGTTGCTTATTCTTTCAGACGAAACCTTGCTTTCTATAGCCTCCGAAGGCGCCATTTCAGCGGAAGCCCTTAAACACGCAGCTGTGGAGAGCAGCAGGCTTGTTTATCAGGATCCAACTTTGAAGACCAAGAAATTTCGTCTTGTCGTCTCTTCTCGCGGATCGAGCGGAAGCAGCGAAATTACTATGATCGATGGACAAGGCGCGGATTCTCTCACAATTGTTCCAGCGGAGCGTAGTTGGATCACACCAAGTCCGATCTTGATAGGTACTACCACTGGTGTCGCAAATGCTAGCGCATCAACCTTTCGATCGGACCGAACTAAGTTGGCAACTCGATTGCAAGCACTTGAGAAAAAGGGAGTTGGTGTCAAACTCTATAGCGCCGAGCTGCTAAAGGCGGATGAGTCTTTTAATCAATCAGACTTGGTCAAAGCAAATGAGACTTTAGCGAAGCTTGCCAAGCTTATCGACGAGCAAGAAGCACGTTTCAAAACTGCTGCCGCGCCGTCCACAAGTGCGCCTCAATCAGCTCACCTGGCGGTAAGTGGAAGCACTCCAGTAGTAGGAATGGGCAACCGCTCATCAGCTGCTGAATATGCATCTCGAATGGGCGTTAAAGGAACCCTTGGAAGCTTTTCCGGAAGTTCAGACGCTTATTATGATGAAGTTGCTCGCCAGATGTTGTCTCGTGAACTTGGCGACCTGGCCCCAATCGAAGGTGCCTTTAGATTGGAGAGATTTCGCCTAGCAAAGAAAATTCAAGAAATGCAAACTCAGGGTGCGCGGGTGGATTCTTATCGAATGTTCTATCGAAAAATTGAGGATTTAGCAGCGTCTAAAGATCCCCGAAAAATCGCAGAACTGCGGGATAATATCCAATACCTTCAAAAACAACTGGGCTTGAGTCAATTGCAAGGTGGCTCGCACTAGTTGACTCCCTTAATGGAATCAATTCATGAAATACAAATTTGAGACCGCGCCGCTTTCCAAGATCAAAAGCGACATTATTGTGTTGGGCGTTTTTCAAGGGGAAGACCTTGGCAATGTCATCGGCAGCATCGATGAGACCTTGGCCAACGGCTCGGGCAACTTCGCCGCCAGCATCGCCGAAGCCGCCTCTCATGAGGCATTTCAAGGGAAATCGGCGCAGGTAGTAAGTTTGCCTACCTACGATAATTTGACCTGTAAGAAACTAATGCTCGTCGGTCTCGGCATGTCCAAAGATTTTAAGCCCAGTGTGAGCAGGAAATTGGCGGCCAATATGGCTCGTCGTTTCGCCACTTCAACAATGACAAGTATTTGTTTTGTAGGACGATTCGCTCAAGAAGAAGAAGAAGAGGCCAATTCTAAGAAGCGCAAGAAATCCGCAGCTGTTGAAAAGACATCCGGTGAAAAGGAAAACAACGTTGCTCAACATATAAAAGCTATTGTCGAGGGCTGGAATCTGGGTCGTTACAGCTTTGAAAAATACAAGTCGCAGAAAGACGACAAGAAAGTGAAGTCGGAGATTGTTCTTTCCTTTGCTGGGATCAAAGAGAGCAAAATGGCTTCCAAAGCGTGCTCAGTCGGTGATGTGATCTCCAGCGCTACTAACTTAGCGCGCAGCTTGATCGCAGAACCAGCCGCTTACATGACGCCAACTAGACTTGCCGACGAAGCAAAACGGATCGCCAAGGAATACGATTTGACATGTAAAGTGTTGGACGTGGCCCAAGTTGAAAAGTTGGGAATGGGTGCCTTCCTGGGCGTCGCCAAAGGTGCAGATGAGCCGGCTAAGTTCATTGTTCTCAAGTACGATGCTGAGAAATCCAAGAAAACTGTTGCCATCATTGGTAAAGGAATCACGTTTGACTCGGGCGGCTTGTCATTAAAACCAGCGGCTGGAATGGAACACATGAAATACGACATGTCAGGGGCGGCCGCGGTTCTGGGCGCTATGCAGGTGATTGGCGATCTTAAGCCGAACGTTTCTGTTCTTGGATTGATTGCCGCCACTGAAAACATGCCTGGCAGCAATGCCTTGCATCCAGGTGACGTCCTGGTTTCAATGAACGGCAAAACAATTGAAGTTAACAATACTGATGCTGAAGGACGGCTCGTCTTGGCAGATGCATTGACTTACGCCAGTCGTCAAAATGTGGACGAATTGATAGACGTTGCCACCTTGACCGGGGCTGTTGTGACGGCGCTGGGACGTGTTGCTGCGGGGATTATGGGAACGAATCAGGAGCTCGTCAATAACTTGATCGCAGCAGGACAAGATGCTGGTGAAAACTTGTGGCAATTACCTCTGTACGACGAGTATAAAGACAGCCTGAAAAGCGACATCGCCGATTTGAAAAACGCCGGCTCCAGAGGCGAAGCTGCCTCCTCTAGCGCGGCAATGTTCTTGAAGGAATTCGTGGATGGCAAACCATGGGCGCATCTAGACATTGCTGGACCGGGCTGGCTGGAAAAGGATCGCGATGAGTGCAACAAGGGTGGCACCGCATTTGGTGTGCGCACGATCTGTCAATATATTTTGAATTACGCTTAATAGCGATAGCGACTCGATTCATGTCGCGAAGAAATGGAGCGCGACTGTCCACAGTCGCCCATGAACACGCATCAAGGCGGGTAGGATATCCGCGCTCCATTTCGATACCCGGTCTAGTTCTCCCCATCGCGCACTAGTTGAGTGATGCTGCGCATTAGCGGGATCAGTGTGTCTGTATCTTTGCCATCACTGACGGTGACGAGTAGGCCGCCACCAAAGTCGGCGATAATAACATAGCCCTTTGGTGTGCGGCAGACGATTTGATGGACGCGATCTTGACCCATTTTCTTGATCACCATCTCGGTGCTCATGTACACGCCGAGTGCCCAGACGCCAATCGATTCAGCGTCAATATCGGGTGGCATGGTGTTGGCAATCAACAGACCATCGTGGCCAACGATTACTGAACCGACTACAGTTTCTTGCGTGCCGATGTGGTGCAGCAAAGTTTGTAATTCTTGTGCCGCTTCCATGGTTAAAATCCGCATCTTCGTTTCAGACAAGTCAGAGGCGGTTAGTTTGCCAATCTTCTCCAAGTCTTTTTGGTCTAGCAAAAACTTACCGATGGAAGCGATTCTGCCTGAACCGCTGTCGGCTGTCGTGTCTACCCGAGGGTCTAGCCTGCCTACACCGGCAATTTTCGGTGGTGGCATCGGCACCACTTCGGCAAATTGTTTTACGGCTTCATTGACATTGAACTGGGGCGCAGCCGGAGGTTGCGGTGGTGCATTGTCGGCAAAGATTTTGTCGATCATACTGTCGTCTAGTGAGAACAGTCCACCACTTCCCGGTTGACCGGGTTGTTGCTGCTGTGGTGCTAAGGGCGGTGCCGGTGGTTGTTGCCCCCAAGCTGGTTGCTGAGCCGGTGCAGCCGCAGGAGGTTGAGCTGGTGGAGCAGTTAACGGAGCGAATGGATTGGGCATCGAAGGTGGCATTTGTGGTGCCGGTCTGCTGAATGGGTTAGCAGGCGGCATGGCTGGTTGAACGGGCGGCTGTGCCATCACAGGTGGTGATTGAAAAACTGGAGCGGTGGGTTGGGGCTGGGCTGGTGAATTCGGCAAAGGTGTTGCCGCTTCGTTGACTCCGAGGTTCTTGCTGAACAGCTCATCCATCGCCGAGTCATCTAGATCAAACAAGCCGTTTGCTTTTGCCGATTCGCTTACGGGCTGCGGCGTTGCAAAAGGTGAACTAGGTGGTTGGCTCGGCGCCATCGGCTCAATTGGTGCCGGGGCCGGAGCTGGCATGCCAAACGGAGTGTTGCGGCGGTCTGGTCCAGGCATTGTGGCTGGAGCTTCTGCTGGTGCAGTTGCTCGAGGCGTGATCGCAGATATCCTCGGCGTACCCGCATCGGCAGCTGGCTGTTGTTGCGCCGGTAGTGCGGAAAACGGCTGCGAAGGTGCGACTGGAGCGCCTGAACTGACGTTGGTAAAGCTTGGAGCGGCGCCGGTTGAGCCACCATTCTCGCCAGGATTCCAGCGAGGAGCGGTGAATGACGGTTTTGAAGCAGTTTGTTGGGCGGCTCTTTGGCCAGGGAATTGAGAAGCTGGACCTGGGCCGGCACCGGCATCGTTCACTCCCAGGTTCTCACTGAACAATCTATCAATAGCATTGTCATCGAGGTTTTGGAACAACCCTGGGGCAGCGGCTGGTCCTGGGGCGGCGGCAACGCTAGCCGGTTGAGCAACTGACATCGGTGCTGGAGCTGGGCTGGCCATGGGATTCGGATTGTCCCAGGCGCTAGGAATAGTCGGCTGTGGCAGGGCAAAGGGAGAAGGTCCGGGTCCAACCGGAATCGAATCCCAAGGGTTGCCGCTAACTGGCGCTAATGCTGGCGCCGGTGCTTGTGCTGGCACTTGAACTGCTTGAAGCGGTGCGGGCTGCGCCACCGGTCGAGCATTCCAACCAGTGCCATTGCCAGGCATCGGAGGTGGTGCGGCAGGCTCTGGTACCTGACCCCAAGGTGATTGCTGTTGCTGCTGCTGGCGTTCTTGAATCGATACATCCCAGGGGCTCTGCACTTGAGCCGCAGCCTGCGCTGACTGGGCGCCGCCTTCTGCGTTATTGCTAAGAACAGTTCCAAGCCGATCCATGATCGAATCAACGGGCAACGAAAGTCCTTGCTGAGCCGGATTAGCCTGTGGTGATGCCATCTGCATTGGCTGAGGTCGAGGTTGACCAAAAGACGGAGTCGATGGCATGTCCCATGCGCCTGAAACTTTTGGCTCAGGAGCAGACGGTTGCGGTTGGGCAACAGGAGTCGAAGGTTCACCCCAAGCTCCGCTTAAGCCCATCGATGGTGCCGGCATTGGTGGCGCAGGAGGTGTCACCGTCGCCGGGCTATCCCAAGCTCCGGAAACTTTAGGTTCGTTAGGAATGTGAGTCAATTGATCTGGTGCTTCATAAACAGGGAAATTCCAGCCACTCTTTGTCGGAGCTGGGCTATCGGGAAGAGCCATTGGTTCCGGCGGCTTCGGTGATGGTGGTGGCGCCATTGGTGCTGCCGCAGCTGCTGCTTGAGCGAAAGTAGGTTGCGAAAATGGCGATGGTGGCGCCACCGGCATCGGCGGGACTGGAATCTGAGTGCCGCTTTGAGTGCCAGTTTGTCCTTGCTTCATGCGCTCTTGAATTGGAATATCCCATCTGCTTTGCTCGTCTTGAGGGGCAAATGATTGAGTTTCTTTAGCGACGACTGGTGAGGCTGGTTCAGGAGCACGACCCGGAGCGGCAGCGCCGCTGAGTGACTCTCCGCTTGGCGCGAAGGCTCGCCATGTGCCCGTCTCAACTTGTTCTGCTTCTAACGACCAGGCTTGTTGACGTCCTTTGCCTAGAGCTGCTGCTTGCGAACTTGAGCCTTGTTGCTCTGGTATCGCTTGTGGTGCCGGTGGTTGCCCGCCTTGGGCCCAGTCATTTCCTTCGCCCCACGCCGGTTGAGCCCCAGCGTCGCTGCCAGTCTGCTCCCAACTGGTTGGCACAGGAGGTTGACTCCAACTGCCTTGACTAGGAGCTCCGCCCCAACTCTCTTGTGCCGAGGCAGGTTCGGCCGCTGATGCCCAATCGGCCGCCGGTTTGCCATCAAAATTCTCTTGCGGAGCAGCCGGCTGCCCCCATTGTGCCGCTGCCGCGGGCACCGAATTTTCCGTCGAAGAAGTTTGCGGACCCCAGGTGCGTTGTTCTGGACTTGCTCCCCAACTGTCTGTAGAAGCACTTCCCCATGGATCTGCAGCTCCGGCTGGTGCCGCAGATGGTGACTGAGCTGCCCCTCCCCAACTGTTAGACAGTGCTGGCACGCTTGTATCACTTCCCGTTCCAACCTGCTGTTGCTGTGGAAAACCAGGATTTTGAGGCGGCTGCGGCTGCTGCTGCTGCTGCATAGGTTGAGCCACTGGTGATGGCGGTTGTTGCATTGATGGCAGACCAAGCTCACCGAGCTTAATCATGCCTGTTTCCATAAATGCCTTCGGAGCAGCCGCGGCAGTGGACTGGGCTGGATTGGTTTGGGCCCCTCCCCAACTGTTGGAACTGACTGCAGCTCCTGCGGCTGGTTCATCCCAGGTGCCACCTTGCGGTGGCGGACCCCAGTCTGAATCCGGAGCTTCTGCGCTAGCCGCGCCTGCACCTTTTGGTGCCGAGTCGTTCCAGCCACCCCATGAGTCGGTGGCAGGATTTGGTTGTTGAATATTTGGATTAGATGAAGCCTGTGCCGGAGCCGCAAATGGATCGATGCCACCGGGCGCTTGTGCTGCCATCGGTTGGGCAGGATTGGCAGCGGCGTCAAAATTCCAATCATCTTTAGAGATGCCGGCGGCAGCAGGAGCAGGGACATTCGCCTGTCCACCCCAGCTATTCGAATTGTCGATTGGCGAAGGTTTACCCCAAGAGCCAAGCACTGTCTGTCCAGGCTCAGCTGGGGAAGCTTGAGGTAACGGAACTTGTGGCTTGGCACCGGTCAAATTCGGTGGTGACGCCATGTTCGCCGGTGGTCGATTGGGTGAGCTTGCCGGTCTGCCCCAGCTGTCATCTCCAGCCGATACAGGTTCTGGTGGCGCAAGTGGTGCCATCTCTTCGTCGTCATCACCTTGACCAGGCGGCTTTGTTTCCGAAATTTTACGGCGGATTGATTCTGCTAAGGTAAGCGGTTGATCGTCAGTAAGACTGCCCGCCGGTGCGGCAAAGCCTAGTTTCTCACCAAGCGACCGTGTGGTGGACTGAGCTTCTCGTCCTTCGTATGCGGCGCCCTTCGCAATCGCTCTCAGTCGGTTAGAAGTGCCACTATGATCGTCGCCTTGGCCCTTGCCGGTAGGCATCGCCATTTCTTTGCGTGGCATGTCCATGCCATCACCAGATTGCAAACGATTGACGTGGGGAAACTTGCTAGCATTTCGGTCACTGTTGCGATCGCTAACGGGCTCTTTTGCTTTCTTGGCAAACATCTTGAAGATGAATTCGAACGGCGAAGCTTTGGGCTGCGGTAGTCCTTCCATAATGTTTCTGGCCAGGGCTTCGGGCGGATTAGGTGCCATTTCGTCAGGCAACGGAACTTCTTCGGCCGCCATAATCACTTGTTGCAGTTGATGGTGAAACTTGGCGCAGGATTCGCACGACTCCAAATGGGCGCTGACCATGCGCTCCTCTTGTGGAGCGACGTCCATGTCAAATCTCTGTTGGATAAGGAATCGAAAACGACTGCAATTCATTCTTGTTTACCGAGCGACTCTTTGGGTTAACCTCTACCTAAGCACTTAACTATCTGAACTCGCGCCCGGAATAACCAAGCCATGACGTTTTCAGGGGTTTGATTGAGCACCGCGGCAATTTGGTCATAGTTCAATTGGAAATTGTGCCGCAGTAGAAAGACTTTTTGTTGTTCTTCAGGTAGAGCATTCAGACAACGTTTGACACGTTGCACACCGAGGATAATCGTAGTCTCCCAATCCATCTGAGCCGAGCCGTCGGCGCTCGGGTCGGTGCGTGGATTCGTGTTGTTTGGAGTGCTGTATTGAGAATGGTATTCGGCGCAGGCATCGACGATGAACTGTGAAAGCCAATCCCAAATCGCCATAGAAACTTGTTTCGGGTTGAGCTGCTTGAGAGCTCCGAAAGCGTTTTGAAAGGCCATGATCGTCAACTCGTTGGCATGGTTTGGATCACCAGTTGCCATGTACGCAATCGCGTAAAATCGGTCCTGATACATCCAGACAAAGTCGTTACGCTTCGAGGTGTCACCTTTTTTCAGGTCGACAAGTACAGTCGAAGCTGACTGCTGATAATTATTCCGCGTAGGAAGGATAGCCATTTTTTACGAATAAACCCTTTCGATACGAACCGAAATGCAAAAAAAACACCCTAATTTGGTTTTACCCACTGGTCATAGGTTGTGCGCAGCACAACCAAAAAAAAAGCAGATCAAATTCCCTTACCGCAAACTTGTACTTTTTTCCATTGCACATAAGCCGAGCAGCTTTACGGAGTCGGGCAGCTTGCTGCATAGACCCCACTAGTGTGCACAAGTTATTTTTGAACAAGTCGCAAACCGCCAAGACGCCTATCTTTCAGTTTACATGATTCAGGACTAATCAGCGCGCCACCTGGTTTTGAATGTCTCTTTGCCTCCATATTTCAACAGTCCAAGCAAAATTGACCGTAACATAGATGTACCACGATCTTCCGATCGCTAAAGGCATCATCAATAATAATAACTATGCCCAATTCAGCCACTTACAAGCTCTCCATAAAAACCGCCAATCCGTCAATTTATACTTTGAATTCGGTTGTCGCACAGCCAAGGGTCTGCACTCCGACCGATCTAGCCGCGGCAACGTCGAATATTCAGGTGGAAAGCGAGGGCGCAGATGCTCCCAGGCTTGTGGAAACAGTCGTTCGCTATGTGGTCACGGACTTCTTTTCACTGGCCCATCGAACTGGGCTCTACAACAGGCAGAAGTTGCTCTGGGAGTCGATCTCTCGCGTCAATGACGTGGCAGCATTTCGCCTGCAGCAAGGGCTATTTCAGAAAGTCAACTTGCCATACATCGATTTGCATTTTCAGGACAGCAAGGGCAGACCCCTGATTCTGGCGTGCGTTGCGGAGCCTGAAGCTGTGCTCGGCAGCGATAACGACGTGGAACGCAAGCTCAAAGATCAGATGAAAAGCCTGCAACAGCGGGCTGAAAAGGTTCGCAGCAGTAAGGGCACTTTGACCGGAATTTTTCTCGTCTACCCAAAACCCTTTCCTGAAAATGTTTTAAAGATTGTCGAAGAGCTTACCGGCGCTACCGATCCGGTGGGGCGATTTGAGTCCATATTGCCGGAACCACTTTTGGTGCCAATTGATTTGCTGGAAGTTGACTTGGTGCAAATGGACAAAGATCCAGGCAACACCGCTTGCATCCGCCTGGTGCACCCCGATCTGGTCGTAAAAGGACGCACCAAACCCTGATCCCCTCAAGGACCCCAGCGATCAAGCAGCGAACGAAGCGCGGCATGACGTGCGCAGTAAGCGGCTCTGCTCGGAGGACGCGCCCTAGGGTGGCTTATGCAGCAAGCTGCTCAGCCGAAGGGACGAAGCGTCCGGAGAGCTTTAAAGGGGTATATTTCCGTGCTTTCTAGCCGGACGCTCCACGCGTTTGTTTTGTTGAACTTGTAAAGCTGCCAGCAGTACTTTGCGCGTCTCTGTCGGCAGAATAACGTCATCTACATAGCCGAGTTCGGCTGCTACGTAGGGATTTGCGAATTGTTCTTTGTACTCCTCAACCAGTTTTTTCGACTTATCCGAGGATAGTCTAGGCAGCAAGCTGCTCGACTTATCAGTCCCACTGGCTTTGTCCAATTCCTTTCTATATAAAAGATTGACTGCACCCTGGGCGCCCATCACGGCAATCTCTGCTGTTGGCCAGGCAAAGTTGAAGTCACCTCCGACATTTTTCGAGCCCATCACGTCGAAGGCACCACCATAAGCCTTGCGTGTGATCACAGTTAGCTTCGGAACGGTCGCTTCGCAATAGGCGTAGAGCAACTTGGCACCATGGCGGATGATGCCATTATGCTCTTGTTTTGTGCCTGGCAAATAACCTGGAACGTCCACAAAAGTGATCACAGGAATGTTGAAGGCGTCGCAAAAACGTACAAAGCGAGCTCCTTTTACAGAGGCATCTATATCCAAAGTGCCGGCAAGCGAACGCGGCTGGTTGGCGACGACGCCGACTGAATGCCCACCCAAACGGCTGAAGCCGGTAATCAAATTGGTGGCATAGAGCGGCGCGATCTCAAAGAAGTCACCATTATCGAAAATGCGACTGATCACTTCGTGCATGTCATATGGCTTAGCCGGGTCGGATGGAATGAGAGAGTCTAATTCAGCTGCGTTGTCTGGTTCGAGAGCATCGCCCTTCGATTTCGGGGCTGGTTCTAAATTGTTGCTTGGCAAGTATGACAATAGTTTTCTCGTCAACCAGAATGAATCTTCTTCGTCCTGGGCCAAAAGTTGAGCGACACCGCTCTTCTGGTTGTGGACGCGGGCACCACCGAGGTCTTCAAAACTTACTTCCTCACCGGTAACGGTGCGCACGATTTCGGGACCGGTAATGAACATGAAACTCTGATCTGCCACCATGATCGTGAAATCAGTAACAGCGGGGCTGTACACAGCACCACCAGCGCAGGCACCGTAAATCACAGAAATTTGTGGAATTACTCCTGAGCAATTAACGTTGCGGTAAAAGATGTCGGCATAACCGGCTAAAGAAGCCACTCCTTCTTGGATGCGAGCGCCACCACTTTCGTTCAAACCGATCACTGGACAGCCTGCTTGTTTGGCCAGGTCCATGACTTTGCAAACTTTTTTCGCGAAGACTTCGCCAAGCGCGCCACCGAGGAAGGTGCCATCATGAGCGAAAAGGTAGACCGGACGCCCGTCGATCATCGCTTGCCCGGTGATCACTCCGTCTCCGACAACTTTCTTTTTTTCCATGCCAAAGTTTGTGCAGTTGTGCACGGCATACCGATCTAGCTCCATGAAGGTGCCTGGATCGACGAGCGCCTCGACGCGCTCGCGTGCCATCATCACTCCGCGTTCTTGTCGTTTCTTTTTTGTAGCGGGATCAATAGAGGCGCTCTTATTTCTTTTTTCAAGCAATTGAGCGTTTGGATCTGATTTTGTTTTCTCCATTTCTGGCATTTCCTTAGAGGAGGGTGTTCAAGAACGTGTGGACGATTGTCAGGTAGATGGTCATGGTGCAAACATCTAGAATGCTTGTAATGAATGGACCGCTGGCATGCGCTGGTTCTACGCCAAGCCTTTGAAACAAAAAGGGCATGGCTGTGCCGATTAAAACTCCGACAGTCATCGTCACGAACAACGATACACCGACAACCAGTCCCAAATGATGTTGATCTTGGTGAAAGATTGAACCGACAATTCCTGTTAACAGGCCGCAGGTCAGGCCAAGCATCATGCCGACCTTGCCTTCATGCAACATGTTGCGGCGGAAGGCTTTCCAATTGATTTGAGTCAGTCCCGTGCCGCGAATAATAATACAAGTGCTTTGCGTAGCAACGCTTCCAGTTACACCCGACAGCAGCGGCATAAACGATGCTGCTGCAATCGTCTGGCGAATCACGTCGTCGAAATGGGTGATTACAGTTGCTGAACCTGATTCGATCAGTAGAGTTACAAGCAGCCAGGGCAGGCGGGCTTGATATGCTTTGTTGACATTGTAATTCAGCACATCGCCTTGCTCTGAACCTGGTGCGTTAATACCAGACGACTGATAAATGTCCTCAGTGGCTTCTTCCTGCAAAACGTCGATAACGTCATCGGAGGTGATGATGCCGCGCAATCTGCCTTGATTGTCGACAACGGGCAAAGTCAAAAGATCGTAGCGGCTTAACTTTTCGGCAGCATGTTCTTGGTCTGTCGAGGTGCTAACTTTGATTACATTGTCGTCCATGCGGCTTTCAACAAGCGCTTCGGGGGCGGCTGTGAAGAGTTCTTTCAAGGTGACGCGACCAACCAAAAATTCTCGTTCGTCCACCACGTAGACGTCATAAATTTCTTCTTCGAGATGTTCGTACTTCTCACGCAGATATGCGAGCGCTTGATCGACTGTCATTTTGGCGTCTAGAGCCAGGTAATCAGTTGACATGATGCCGCCGGCGGAGTCATCTTTGAAAGTCATCAACTCTTGAATGTCTTCAGCCGCTTCGATGTCAGTCATTTGCAAAATGATCGCTTTCGCTCTTTCTCGTGGCAGTTCGGCCAACAAGTCAACGGCGTCGTCCGGAGACATTTTGCTGATAATGGGGACGACGCCAATTTCGCCCAGGTCGTGCAATAGTTCACGCTGATCATCGAGTTCTAGTTCGGATAGCACAGCTGAGGCATTGTCTAAATCGAGTAAGCGAAAACAAGACAGTCTGTGCCCAGCATCCATCTCAGAAAGCCACTCAGCAAGATCTGCCGGATGCTGCTCGTTTAGCAACATCCGCAATTGTTGACGCTGTCCATTATCGACTAGCTTAGTCAACTGGTCAGGTGCTAGTGCTTGCATTTCGGTCACGCAGGATTCCTCAGGCGAATATTCGGTAGCTGAGCGACAGGCTGGCTACCGCCACCAATGATAACCCTATCAAGCTGTATCTCAGGGCATAAGAGGAGATGTCTAATATATGTCTTTAACCAGCCGGTGTGGCTTCGCAGTATCCAGTACAAATCTAAACCGATATCGGTTTAGGGTTCTCAATCGAAAATCGTTTGAGTCCCGATCGAAGATATATGGTGTCACCGGTGTGGCTTCGCAAGCACCCACGACAAATCTAAACCGATATCGGTTCAGTTTCAAATCGATACTAGTTTGAGTCCACGATTGCAGGATGTCTAGCGTCACTGGCGCGACTTTACAGCATCTATGTCTGGATCCTAAACCGATATCGGTTTGAATCACGAATTCGTTCTTAGAAGAGCGTCCTAGTCTGAAAAGCGTACTAGTCTTCTAGATATCCAACTAGTTTGCTGGACCAGGCCGGTTGACGAAGTTTGCGGAACGCTTTGTGTTCGATTTGACGAACTCTTTCGCGAGTGATGTTGAACAGACGTCCAACCTCTTCCAGGGTTCGTTGACGTCCGTCTTCGAGACCGTAACGCAAGTGCATGATGTCACGCTCGCGTGGCGTAAGTTGGCTCAGCATGCGGTTGAGATCCTCGCGCATCAACTCTTCTTCGGTGGTCGAATCGGGCCGCGAAGATTCGCTGTCTTCGATTAGATCTCCTAGATATGTTTCTTCGTCACGATTAAGCGGCATCTCCATCGAAACTGGTTCGCGATCAGCCTGGATAATTTCTTGAATCTTGTTTACTGGTAATTCCATAGCACCGGAAAGCTCAACTTCGTTTGGCTTGCGGCCTAATTCTTGAGCGAGTCGAGCGCTAGTCTTTTTCAGCTTGTTGATCGATTCGACCATGTGCACAGGCACTCTGATCGTTCTAGATTTATCAGCCAGACCGCGGCTGATCGCTTGTCTGATCCACCAGGTTGCGTATGTGCTGAATTTGAAACCTTTAGTATGATCGAATTTTTCTGCGGCTCGAATCAGTCCTAAATTTCCTTCTTGAATCAAATCTTGGAAGGGCAGTCCGCGATTGACATATTTTTTTGCAATTGAAATCACTAGTCGAAGATTCGCCTGTATCAGCTTCTTCTTCGCATCAAGGTCACCCTTAGCGATTCGACGAGCCAGCTCAATTTCTTCATCTGGTTTGATCATTTTTACGCGACCAATTTCGCGTAAATAAAGACGAACAGAGTCTTCCGTAAAACCTTCACTTGGCGAAGCTGCCTCCGCCTCTGGTTCTTCGGCCTCATCAGCAGCTGCCGGTTCTTCTTCGAACACGCCAGTTTCTGACCACTCGTCTGCTAGCTCTTGCCTAACCTTTGCTGCCAAAGTCCTGAACCCCGATAGTAAAAACTGGAATGTGACCTACTCCGTATTTACCCAGTTCACTAACTTCTCTGACAGTCAAGGTCTAGATTAAGTTTTGTAAAATTCGCTAAATCTGATGTAGAGTAAGGCGTTGGGGTGGGTGGCACGACTATTATGAATGCAGCAGCAAGCATCTTAGAACTATCGCTAGAATCAAAGTACACCTCCCAGTCGACTAGAAAATCCGGCAGTGATGTTTAGGGTTCAAGACCAATGTTAGAAGGCAATTTCAGAGACGTTAGCCTGCCAGGTCTATTACAGTTTCTGGCCACTGAAATCAATAAAAGCTATCGCGTCAAAGTGACTTCGAGCAACCATGTCGGCGAGATTTTCGTGTGCAAAGGCGCAGTCACCGCCTCGAGTTACGGTTTACTGGAAGGCGAAGACGCTCTTTGCGAATTTTTGTCTTGGAAAGAAGGTTCGTTCGGCGTAGAGCTTCTGAATTCTCAAATTGAAATTAAAAAGAATCTGCAATTCCAGATTCAGCCGACAGCAACGTTTGCCGATCAGAGTGCTTTTTTAAACGAGCAGAACGTCGGCTTGAACTCTATGCTTGTTGCGTCGAAGGCGTTCGGCACTGCTGAGTGGCAAGAGACGATCAAACAACAGCCGCTTGAACGTGATGATTTTATGGTGCTTGGTTGGTTCGGTCAGGGACGAACAATGCGTCAAGCATTGCGCGAATTCAATTTCGATATCGTCAAAGCGACCGGAGTGATTTTCCGTTTGGTGGCAACAAAATCTATTTTGGTACTGCGTCCTGGCAGCAAAGATGGCCAAGAGCCAGGAATCGAACCTGATGACGGGACCGTTAGCCCAGCTACCATACAGCGATTTCTGACAACTGGTGGACAGGAGGCTGCGGCCGCCTGCGTCGCCCACGAAGCGGCTAGAATTCTGGCCCAGGAGGCGAATGCAGCTGTCGCGCAGGATGCTTTCGTCAGCACTTCCTTTAAGAGCGATCAAATTCCGCGCCCGATCACACCACCGCCCGCGTTGCATCCCAAAGTGGACATGGCTCAAGTTCGCGCTTCAATGGAAGCGAGGCTGCGGGCTCGAAGCGGCAGAGCCTCAAGTACCAACTCTGCCTTTAGTTCAGATCAAGTTCACGATTTAACTGCGCAAACGACTACTGGTCCACAACGTGCCATCGCTGGCCCGGTTCACAATGCCCAACCGGCGCAGATTTCCAATGTCTCGGCCAACACCCAATCGCAAGGCACCGTCAATCCACCACCATCCGCAGTGACTCTACCCCCAGTGCCTCTTAGAGAATTGCTCACCTCGCAGGCTGAAAGCAAAAAAGCCCTGGAAGAGGCGATCATCGCGCTCAATGATTATTCTGACTACAGCAAGCGAGGTGAACCAGCGCCCACACCACCTGTGGTGTCAGAGCCGAACATACCTGCGGCGAAGATACAAAATGTGGACATTGGTTTAGCGAAAACTGTTCCACCGTTGATCGTTAACAATGCTTTCGCAAAATTAGTAACTGATGAGGCGGAGTTAGCCGCGCTCGACGAAGCGTCACGCCTGAAGACTGCTACCTTGCCTTTAGTTAGTATGGATATTGAAAGGCTGTTGGTGGCGACGTTCAAGCAAACGCAGTTTGGGAAATTGGCTTTGACCAATCCGTCTCTTGATCATTTACGTCGCCAAACTTTACTGGATGTGGAGGCGGGTAAGTCACTGACAGGCGTTATGGGTGAGGGCAATCGCCCGCCAGCGGCTGTTCTGTCATCCTACAGATACTGTTTGGACCGAGGTTACATCGAATCAGCAGACCCGGTAGTTTCACTGACTGCGGACCTGTTGCTGGGCAGAGTCGAGTTGGATCAATATTTATTGCAGCGTAGGCGCATAACAGGCGACGAATTGCGTGAATTAACCGGAATGGCTAGAAAACAAGGCGAGAAGCTTAGCGAACTGTTTTTGCGGAATGGTTACGTAACGCCCGAAGATCTCGATACATTGAACCGCGAACAGAGGCGTTTTGCTTTCAAATAGTGGTATATTCACTTTTCAATCTCGAAAAATGACAAGTCGATGTAAGGAGGTCAATCGTGACCAATAAGTACAATGCTCGCGAAAAGAAGAAACGCCGCTTGGCCAAAGTCGATCGCAAGAAAGAGCTCGTAAAACAAACAATCGCCAATCACGCTAAGACGCGCGGCGAAGGTCGCAACTAAAAGTTGACTTCGGCGCTAGGCACAACGCAAAATACAAAACGAATAATGTCTGGAATGCGCCCTACGGGGCGCCTGCATCTGGGGCATTATTTTGGCGCTTTAATTAATTGGATTGCTTTTCAAAGCAAGTATGAGTCCTATTTTTCGATTGTCGATTGGCATGCGCTGACGACAAAACAAAACACTCGCGAAGTCAAAGCGAATATCTGGGAGATAGCGCTGGACTGGCTAGCGGTTGGAATCGACCCCGAGCAATCAACTATATATGTACAATCTGCCATTCCAGAAATTGCAGAGCTTCATTTGTTGTTTTCCATGATTACGCCCCAGGGCTGGGTAGAACGCGAACCGACGCTCAAAGACATGGTTAAGATGCTTGCGGCAAACGAGGCTGAAGCTCGCGAGAAGGCAACCTACGGATTATTCGGTTATCCGATCCTGATGACAGCCGACATTCTTACCTTCAAAGGCGAGCTAGTGCCGGTTGGAAAGGATCAAGAATCACATCTGGAATTCGCTCGTGACGTCGCGCGTAAGTTCAACAATACTTATGGTGTCAGCTATTTCCCTGAACCTAAGCCTGAATTCACGGCAACGCCCTTGCTCAAAGGTGTTGATGGTTTGAAGATGGGCAAATCGTATAACAACGATATTAAGATCGCTGATACCGCTTTTGATACCGAAAAGAAAGTCAAACAGATGGTTACTGATCGCACACGCATTGCCAAGTCAGATCCCGGTCATACGGATATTTGTGAAGTACCCTGGCCGATGTACAAAGTGTTTGCCGATCAAAACTTACAGGCGACAGTGAAGCAAGAATGTGAGAACGCTGAAATCGGATGCGTTCAGTGCAAGAGCAGGCTGGCTGGGATCATTAATGAAAAATTTGCGCCTTTCAGAGAGCGCCGAGAGCAGTTAGCTAAAGATCCCGACAATGTCTTCAAACTTTTGCAGCATGGGAATATAAAAGCTCGAAAAGTGGCTAAACAAACGCTCCACGACGTGCGCGAAATAATGGGCATGGTCAACTGGGAATCTCTTAAATAAGAGTTTGCGGTCTGAACTCTATGCAATCAAAAAGCGAACGTGACGAAAATTCGGCAATGCTTGCCTGGAAGCGTCGCCTCGATTCTCTGCAAGCATTGCTTCTAATCGGCTATGCAGTCAGTCTTTCGCTGCCTATAACCATTCCTTGGATTATCCTGATTGTCGGTTTAGTTGTTTGGCTCGCTCAGACATTAATTAGCATTCGACTGAAATCTTTTAAGCTGGAGTTGCCACCGCTAACGGTGCCGATCCTGATTTTCGTGGCCGTCAATTTTATCTCCGGTGCTGTCAATGGTGGACTGAAGGAAGCGTTGGCCTCGGTCGCCACATTACGAACGTTTGTAGTTTACTTCTGGGCCTATTATGTTTTGTATGATCAGTCCCAGGTTTTGCACGAACCTTCCGAGGTCAAGGCGCGAGCGATACCAGCCATGCTTCTGTTGGGAGCAGTTGCTGGAGTGGTTGCCACCATTCAACAACTTTTCAATTGGCATCCAGGCTTTAAATATTTGCAGGGAACGGGCTTTCTCAGCGGTCCTATGGCCTTTGCGGGAGTAATGCAAATGTTTAGCCTGATGGCCATCGGTTTATGGTTGACCGGCTCGTATAAATTTTGCGCGGGACCTTTTCAGAACAGGTCCGTCTTCATTCCTATCGTTATCGGAAATATTCTGGGGCTGTTATTCGCTGCTGAGCGCAGTGCCTGGTTTGGTTTCATCATTGGCGTAATTCTAATCGCCAGTCTGGTGTCGTGGAAGTTAGTAACTCGACTGATTGCTGTGGGGATAGTTGTCGGAGCAATTGGATGGTTGTGCGTGCCTATGGTTCAAACACGTCTCAGACCTTTATTAAATTGGCAGACTGAGCCTAGCTCGGTGCAACGGATGGTTGTTTGGAAGAGTGCCGTGGATCAGTTTCAGTCTTCACTGACGAGCGAAATTATCGGTGTCGGTCCGCGAAAGTTCAAACCAATTCCAATTGAGGGACCAAACAAACAAGAACTCGATCACGCGCACAGCAATTACTTGCAAAGCCTGGCTACAACCGGAGTGCTTGGTTTATGTGCTTATCTATGGCTTTGTTTTTCAACTTTGAGATTAGCAATGCAAAATTTTCTTGTCGCTAAGAAATTGGATCGTGGCATTAACGTAGGACTGAGTCTGGGCGTGCTAGGAGGGATTGTTTCTCTTTTGCTTGCCGGCATTTTCGAATACAACTTTGGCACAGGCAACGTGCGACTTGCACAATGGTTCATGCTAGCGATGCTGGCTAGTGTCCAACCACTCCACTCGGCGCAATCAGAGCGATCAATTCATTAACTTTGGAAACGGATGTAATTCGAGCAGCAGGGGCTTTCTGAAGCATTTGGGCTATGCATAGTTCTAGCTCCGGCGGGAATTTGAACTGGGGTGCCTTCTCGCTCAGAGTAGGTGCTTTTTCGTAAGCGTGCTGAGAAAAAATTTCCATTGCGCTATTGCCTGAAAAGACTCTTTCGCCAGTCAGGGCCTCGAACATTACGCAAGCCAGTGAATAAATGTCCGTGCGCTCGTCCAGCGTTTGACCAGTGCATTGTTCAGGTGACATATAAGGTGCGGTGCCTGAGACTGTTCCTTCAGCAATTTTTTCATCTTTTATTTGTTTATCGAGAGCTGTCGATTTTGCCAATCCGAAATCGACAAGCTTTGCTACGAACGCGCCATCTTTTTTCTTGACCAGAATATTGCTTGGCTTGATATCGCAATGAATAATGTTTTGGGAATGTGCCGCGGTGAGGGCATTACACACCTGTGAAAAGATTGCGCAAAAATCCGCCGGTGTCAGACGCTTCTGTGTGGCAAGTATATTTTTTAGTGTCTCTCCTTCAAATAATTCCATCACCAAATATGGTTCTTGTTGTGACGATATACCAAAGTCGTATAAGCGAATAATATTTTCGTGATCAAGACAGGCAATAGCCATCGCCTCTTGCCTAAAGCTTTGCAAGACAATTGGGTCAGCCAAAAGGTCCTTGTGCATGAGCTTAAGCGCAACTGGGCGGGCGATAAAGACGTGTTCAGCAGCAAATACTTTGCCCGCTCCTCCAGCTCCTAATTGACCATCGATCCTATATTTGCCTTCAAACATTTGCCCGATGTGCGGCACTTTCGTAATCGGGGCGATGGCATCTTGCACAGCTTCGCCTAACACTTGTCGCATTGGCTGAGGTCTGCTGTACGAACGTAGAAGACCGCGAACAGCGGCTGCCACAGCGTCTTCACTGGTGCCTAAGGTGTTGGCGATAGACTTGTTGTCCATGCCGTCACGAATAAATTTGAGGATTTGTAATTCTACAGGCGAGAGACGTGTTGTTGAATTGATATTTGTCTGATTATCGCGCACAAGCCGGTCAGCCACTGCTGGGTCGATCGAGATGTTGCCGCGCATGACTGTATCAATCGCAAGAGCAATTTGTTCAACAGAACGATTTTTGAGTAAATATCCCTCAGCCCCGACGGCCAGAGCTGCCGAGACCACCTCCGAAGTACCAAATGATGTGAACATTATGATTTTGGTATCGGGCAGATGATGTTTGATCCGTGAAGAAGCCTCGATGCCATCCATTCCTGGCATGACAACGTCCATAATTACTACGTCGGGCCGCAGAAGTAAGACCGACGCTACAGCATCGACGCCGTTTGTGGCTTCTCCAATGATGTCATACCGACCCAGATCGCCCAGCGCCATCTTAATCCCGGCCAACGTCAGGGGTTGGTCTTCAACAAGGAAAAGCTTCGGTTTGCTGTCGATTGGCAGGCTGGCCATGTATGCAGAGGCTTGATACGCCGGATTTGGAATTGAGTGTGGATTTTGATTCATTTTACTAAGGTTATTGGCTTCGCAATCTCTAAGACTCTTATGATCAGCCGAAGTTTCCGCTCATGTTGGTAATTTGACCTTATTCGAGTGGTTTGAGATGCGACCGTCAGCAAAGACTTAAACGGGCTCGATGTTCTAAATAAGTTTCATAGTTGTTAATTCACAACGTTATTGACTTGCCCTAAGACAGCTCAGCCTTGCGGTTCTAGACTTCCGTCTTGATCCAAGCTTTTGACTGAAATCTCCATGCCGTGAGCAAACCCATCACGATGCATGAAACGCACATGGATATCCAGGCTCCATTTGGCCCCATATTCATGCCGATAACGAGGAAATATGCCATCGGCAGCCTGAAAACCCAGTGGCAAAACAATGTGATCCACATCGGCGTGCGGGTGTCCCCGGCCCCCTGAAGAGCTCCGCTTAGCACCATTCCTAGTGCAAGAAACGGCTCGCAGAATGAATTGATACGCAGGTAATTGCTTGTGTACAGGATCGTGTAAGGGTCCTTGCTCATTTCGCGAGCCAGTTGTTCTGCAAAAACAAACATGCCAGTGCCCATTACTACGTTTAGCCAGACCCCGATCCAGGTCACATGCCAGCCCGCTTTAACGGCTCGATCTACTTGCTTAGCGCCAAGATTCTGGCCAACTATGGAAGAGACTGCCAGACTTAGGGCCATCAATGGCATGAACACGAGCCCTTCAAGCCTCATGCCGATTGTCCAAGATGCTATGGATTCTGTTGGATGTTGCCCTTTTGCCAAAATGAAGAATAAAACAAATACGCTTAAGGCCCAACCTAAGCGTTGTAATCCCGATGGCACGCCGATGTTGACCACTCTGCGAATGGTCGCTGGATCAATTGGAAACAGCTGGGCAAGACTTGTCCGCAATCTTGATTTACTGAGAAAACCTACTGCCAGCAAGCTACCTACACAACTAGCCAGCACGCCGGACAAAGCAATTCCGCGCACTCCAAGACCGGGAATCGGCCAACCGTAGATTACCGTTAGATAGTCACCCAAGATATTCAGCGCCGTCATGGTGCCGACGACGACCAGTGGTGTCTTTGAATCACCAATCGCTCTAAAGGCAGCGTTGATGATGGCAGTGATGCTGAAGGGAATGAGATAAAAGCTGTAAACAAGCAAGTATGACGTGCTTTGTGATACCACATCTGGTGAGGTGCTGAAAAAGCTAACGCCAAACTTAGCGAAGACCAGAGAGCCTACCGTCAGAAACAAGCCCATCAGGACAGACAATGTGATTGATTGAGCGGTGGCTCGAATCGTTTCTTTGTGATCGGCGGCACCGAACGCTCTAGCGACGAGTGCTGTGGTTCCCACACCTGTAGCCATAATGAAAATCATGTATAAAAACAGGACTTGTTCCGAGATTCCGACAGCGGCCTGTTGTGCAGAGCCCAGCGTGCCCGCCACTTTGACATCTGCCAGTCCGACAAGCGAACTACAGATCGTGGTCAACATTAATGGCCATGACATAACCCAAATCGCATTCCAAAGACTGCCTTCAATCAGCACTCCATCTTTGTTCTGGGTACTGCCTGTATTAGCGTCTATTTGCGGTCGGGACATCCATGATCACTTCCGTTAGGACTTTGTCTAGTTTAACGTCCGTGATCACGGATTAAAAGATGTTGATCAATGTGGGCAAGTTATTTAACTCAGATAGGCCCGGTATCTCGTCGGATATCAGCCCTGTAAGAGCGGATCAATTTACGCAGAATAACGCACCAATTTTGGTGTCTTTTCCAGCCGTCGCGACAGACCTTCCAAAGCTGGTCGGGCAACAGGTCGCGTTCAGCGAGATGATGGATAAATTGTCTGGCGTCGAAGCCAGGACCACCTGAAGGAATAACATGAGAATTCGCGTAGTCGTTGAATAAATTGGAGTATGAAGAACCAAGCGCAGAGGCAATGGATGGACAGGCGTGCGCGACAGTTCGCTCTCGTTTTTGAATTAGAGTAAGCGACGTAATCGCCAGCCTATCCCGATCGAAACCTGGGATAGTTCTCTGTGACGTCAATGCTTGCATCAACTCTGATTGCCGCGCCGACAGCCTTGCTCGTGAATCAATAGACATGACTAAATTCTCGCTGGGCATCAACAAACATAAGTAAGTTCTCGCTCGTTAGACATGAGTTGCTTAATTACATCCAGCTCTTTGTTCAACTCCAGCTCGAGCGGAAATAAACCATCTCTTTCTAGAAGCACCTTAGGTGCTTGAACTTTTGCACATGCTTTCCGCAACAAGTCCAGCACAGGGTTCTTGATCGAGTGGCAGTGAGTGTCATGATACAGCTCACCTTTAAAGATGCCTCCGGCGACGTGGATGTAAGCGAGGTGATCGAGAGGCAACTTATTCAAATAGGAATCGACAGCGAAATTGTGATTCGTAGCATTTGCAAAAAGATTGGCCACATCAAGCAACAATGAAACTCCAGTTCTGGAGACGATTTCGGCTATGAACGATGCCTCATCCATCTCATTGTTCGGCCATTCGAAAAGAGTGGCGATGTTCTCAATCGCTAAGGGAACAGTCAATGCTCGCTGAGCGATTTGAATGTTTTCCACCACTATTTCTAAATTTTCTTCAGTACGTTGAATCGGCAGTAGATGCCCGGAGTCAATGCCTCCCGCTTTGCGCCGCAGCTGGACCCACTGCCACATCCGCCTGAGCCAAAACCGCTGGATGTGTTGGACGGTGTGCAAAAAACTGGTCTCATCGTTGCGAATAAAGGCGAGGTCAACAAGATTGCTGTTCCGAACAGACCTAAGGCCAGGGCTACTTCCGTGCCAGTACCTGGACTTCCGTGGGTCAGACTGTACTCGAGCGATCTATTCTGACCTTTTAGATATTCAACTGCATCGTCACCACGGGAAGTTCGTATGCATTGCTGGCAAAAGAACCAGACTGCAGTGCCTAGGCCTATTGCGCATAGAATGACGAGGAAGGTCACCGGCTTATGCCTGGATAAACCGAGGAGGATTTTCGGCAGACCCCAGAAAACCACGGGCGTGAGTGTGAGAAGCGTGCAGATTGTGCGGATCGCCGCGGTTCTCTCTGCACTAAGAATTAAACCGGCTTCGATCAATTTGGGTCTGATGCGTTGAGAGATAGGCGAAACGTGTCCGTAAATATCCCGAACGTTGGAGATGGTATGTAACGTGATCGCCTGAAAAACAGAGTGTTCGACGGGATCAGCATTGCCCGGCATCACTCCTGTAACTCTAATCGCCGGAGGCAGGGCAGTGGCGGTCAGCACTTCGGAAACAAGCAGTTTCGCAACAGCTGCATCCACAACTCGTTTATCCCCGCCGGTCAAATAGGCAGCATCGTACGCGCTCATGTCGAGGTCTGAATACTGACCAATCACGTTCTTTAGTGCTGCTCGCGTAATCAACGCACCAGATGTGGTTGCGAGCATAACGATCATGTAAAACGGGAGAAATTGTGTACCGACCAGCTCAAATTCGTTCATGTTTAAACCTCTTTTCCAATTTTGGACAGAGGAGGCAAACGCAGTATCTCCAGCCTTTCCACACACCGTGTGTCTAGACTATTTTGGGGAGACCTTTTGAAAACTCTTTTGCGATGCCTCTCGCTGACACCCTATCCGTTACTTCTTTTCTTTTCTCTTTCTTTTATTGATTTCATCATAGGCGTGAGGCGGTTATGAAGTAGTTAAGAGCCAGGTCATTTAAGCTTTTCTATATGTTGCGCCGCTCCTGAGAAATACGATATCTTGCTCATTTTCGACCAAACTCCTGCTATATATGTACGGATGAGTTCGGTCGGAGAGCAAGAATATGCCTAATTTAAGAAGCAGCGTTTACGGTTGGAAATCTGTTTGGATGGACCTGGCGGATGAAGTTAAAGGCGATTTCATCGAGGAGACTAACGGAGCTAAGGTCCGCGTTCCCATGAATCCTTGGACTGTAACGTTCGAGACGAATACTAAAGGCAAACCGCATTCACGAATTTTGCTTCCTTACGACTCCAAGGCTGATTTTGCTTTTGAGATCTACAACAGAAATTGGATCGCAGACGCTCAAAAGAAGTTTGGTTTGCAAGACATCATCGTTGGCTATGAAGACTTTGACCGCGATTTCATCATCAAGGGCAACGAAGAGAACAAAGTCAAAAAGCTATTTTCCTCCGAACCACTTCGCGAGATGATTCAACTGCAAAAAGCAGTGCGTTTATCCATTCACAAAAACGGCGCTCTGAAGGCGTTTGGAAAAGTGCCTGCGGGCGTGAACATTCTTGCCTTCGATGAAGATGACGAGTTGAATAGTTTTGATCGGTTGGTTTCGTTGTTGGAGTTGATGAGAGCCATAATGTCGCAGTTGTGCGAGTTGGGAGTAGCGACGAATAAGGATCCGAACTTCCAGATATAGCTTCACCGGGATTGCGGAACCGCTTCGGCTGCTGCGGACTGAATGTCTTGCGCTTCGCTGTCGCTGGCGAAAATATTTTCCGTGGCTTCATTTTGTCCGACCGCATAAAACTGCTTTGGTAAATCCGTCGGTTTTCTGCCTAGGAAGAAGGCGTAACAGACACAACTCATCAGGTACGTGCCTTTTGAGTTGGGATGGTGATTGTCGGATTGGCACAGGGTAATTGAAGGATGCTTTTTGCTGACTATTGTCCACGCCGTTCCGATTGGCAGAACATAAGCATGATAGCGAGCGGCGAACCCAAGCATAGTTCGATGAATAGCAGCACTCTCGACTGGATTGTTTGCATAGTTTTCGACCAGCACTAATCGCGCCTTTGCTTTGGCCGCTTCACCGGCAAATGCTTGGACGGATTTGTCGTAGGCAGCAGGTATACCTTCCGGCAATCCGCTTGCTTCGAAGAGCACTACATAATCCCACGGTCCTTCGTTGCGGATGGCGTTCGCTGCTAAACCCTGCCGCCAGTGATCTGCAAGGCTGTAGGAGTCGCCAGAAATGGAGTAAATTTTCAACGGTTGACCAGCCGATTTTTGTTGGGCGATATACGCGAACATCTTCGGCATGTTGTTCAAATACATTTTGCTGTGTCCAACAAAAAGTATTTTTATGGCACTACGGCTGGTGCTATTAGCGATTCGTTCTTCCCATGGTTTACCTGCTGCAGCGCCTGCGTCAGATAATGCAGAGGTGTGAAAGAAGCTAAAGGCAAGCACGCTGATCGCTGATTTGCCCAGTTGTTTCATGATCATCCTCACTGTCATTTCTTGAGCGGATACGATCCTCCGCAGGTGTCGCCTTCCTCGACTCCTTCCAACCATTTATTCAACTGATTGGTGCGGCTTTTTGTCAGATCGATCATCTTCTCATAACAAAAATCCTTAGACCCCGCCGTCATTCCATAGACTTCGGAATCTGTGTTTCTAAAGGCAATCCATGCCACTTCGGCACTGACGAGATTCTTTGTAAATTGAGGTCCTGTCTTTCCCGCTTTGGCCGGTGAATGCATGACTTTTGCGTAGGTGCTGTTTAGCGCTTTATCCGCTTTTTCATATTCGCGTTTTAAAGTTGCCAAATCCCGTTTGGGCGGCAACTTAGTCCAAGCCTTCAACTCGGCCAATCTAACTTCGGACAGTTCTTTGCGGTAGTCACCAACGCACAGTCCATTGATGCTTCCATAAAGTTCGCGATAGTCTTGACCTTTAGGAACTGGAAAAATTGTATTGATGTGCGCTTCGACGAAGTTGTTCCACAGCTCCTGAGCCTCGTCTACCTTGGCTTTAAAGCCTTTTGTTTTTGCATAGGTGGATGACAGTGTTCTGACGCATTTGTCGACTTTCTGTTTGACTTGGGTTGCTTCGTCGACGGCTTTTTGATTTATTTCTTCTTGAGTTTGTGCGCACGCTTGCGCACCACCAGTCATAACTATCAGAAAGATCAACGTTTCAAATCTAAATTTCATGAAATTGATGCTTTCACTTTGGCGCCGAAATGGTCCGTTAGACGCCGAAGCGTCGGTGAGATGTCATCTTCAGAAATGACTGCGTCGATTAAGAACAAGCCATCGCTGTTTTCTGCGTCCCTGAGCGCCTTTTGGAAATCGACTCTGGTCGTCGCCTGCACACCTTTGCCACCTACTGCTTTGGCAATCGCGCTGTAGTCCCACCGAGGCAGGTCGTAGTAGTCACGCTTCTGGTCGATGAATCTCAACATTGCATAGCTGGCATTGTTGAAGACGATGACGATTGGGTTCAGTCCTAGTTTGGCGGCTGTGCTAATTTCCATGCCTGTCATTTGAAAACCACCGTCTCCAACGAGGATAATGGAACGACGTTTGGGATTGGCGATTTGAGCACCAATGCCTGCCGGTACACCAAAACCCATACTCGAATAATAACCAGGCGCGATAAAAATATCGGTCTTCAGACTCATGCCTGCATAGAGGCAATCGCCAACATCTGATACCACTGAATATTGCTCGCCCATGACCCCATTCAAATCCTCGATCATGCCCGCAACGGTCAACTCTTTAGTACCGGCTGGTGGATAAATGTCTTCGCCTGGAATCGAGGGAATTGTATAGCGCATTGTCGGTTTTACTTTGCTCGTTGCTCGCGAAAGCAATTCATTGACGAGCGAACGCAAATCGACTCCGCGATAAGTGTGATAGCCGACCGTCACTTCACGCGCGGTTGATTGAATCAGGTTCTCGGTCTCAAGTTTGGCTGTATAACCGGCAGTTTCCATTTCCGTTAACACCGTCCCCAACGAAATGACACAATCGGATGACTCGACATATTCGCGAACTTTCGGATTTCCGAACTGACCAAAATAATTTCCGATGAAATTTGGATGTGTTTCAGGAAAAGAAGCTTTCCCTAAAATCGAGGTGACAACCGGGATGTTTAGAGCTTCGGCAAGGGCTATCACTTTATCTTTGAGATGGAAGCGGCGAATTTCGACGCCCACGAACATAACCGGCTTCTGCGCATTTTTGAGGCGCTCGATAATGTCCACGATCGCTTCGTGCACTGCCGGCGATGGCGACTCGACGGATGTCGGAGCCCGGTCAGTGACAGCGATTTCATAGTTGACCATGTCACGAGGAATTTCGATATATCCAGGGCGTGAATGTTTTTGAGTGGTGTCGAAAACTCGGTCGATGTCTTCTTGGGCGGTGACAGGGTTTGTCAATATTGTCTGCGATTCCGTTACTTCAGCAAAAACGTTGTACTGGGTGTTAAACGATTTTACGCAGTGGTGCAGTTGTGGTTTTTGCGAACGATAGCGCGTCTCAGGGCTGCCGCTGAGGACGATTACAGGCGACTCCTCAGCGTAAGCCAGTCCAATTGGATTGATCATGTTCAAGCCACCAGCGCCGTAGGTGACCATCGCGATTCCGAGACCCTTGAGGCGCGCATACGCATCCGCCGCATAACCAACAGAGGGCTCATGGGTCATGACCACAGTCTTCAATCCCAGTTTCGCTTGAGCTGCATACAACGGCAAGATGAAATCACCTGGTATACCAAAGGTGCAGTCGACGCCACTTTCCTTGATTCTCTTAAACAGGTAATCCGCAATTTTTGTCTTTTCCATCACCACCACCGTAAGCCAATTGAATTTGCCGATTGCACCGGCATCAGCGAGGAATTGTATCAAGTGTCGTCTGTCCAAGGATAGCCTCTTGCTTCAAAGATGCCCACCTTGTGGCTGACTTGGTTTGTGCTTTTCAACATCCACTCTTTGCAAAGACCTATTTGAGGCAACGGTCTCGCTAAAGTGTCATTTTCTGTGAGGCAATAAGTTGTTAGAAAAACAAGTTTTTTTCTAACAACTTCTGATTGGTAGTGCCATACAAGGCATGTGAGAAAGTTCGAACCTACCCTTTGTTGGAAAAACACAGTATTTCCAACAAGGGCGACATGCGCTTTTAGGCTCATTTGCAGAAGGTGATCATTTGCAAAGGAAAGGTGGATAATACGGCCATTGGCAATTTGGAACGGCAATGGCTAAGGACAAAAAAAGCAAAAGCGATAAAATTCCGACTACTCAGCCTGCTTTCGAAGCAAAGGTGCTTTATCAGCGAGCGCGTTGGAAGCACGGCACTCGCATTTTCGGGATCGTGCTGATGACGGTGCTGAACATATCTCTCGTTATGAGTGACATCGAGCGAGCCAACAAGGCCGCTCACTTTTCGCTTATCCATGAACTGATCACATACCTGGCACTATTCCTGCTCGATACCACGGTTCTCATGCCTCTGCTTTTCGAAGTGGACAAGATTGAGGTTCTCAACGATAAGCTGATTTTGAAGGCTATTTTTTGGACGGCGAAGCTGAGATGGGAAGATATCCAGTATTTCAAAACTCCGCCGATGCTCAAATTCGCCATTCTAAAGAGCCAAAGATGTTTTTATTTGATTAACAAGCGCGACATCAAAAATTTCTCTGAACTAGCTGACTCCATCCTGAAACACCAGAGCGAATTCAAACTAAAAGAAAAAACCTAATCCCTATATACTGATTGGGAGCTATCCTAGAGTGCTCCGCAAAGCTCCAAAGACAATTAGTTTGAAGGATTATGGTCAGCAAAAAAATTCGTGTACTTATTGGTAAACCCGGTCTGGACGGTCATGACCGCGGCGCAAAGGTTGTTGCTCGCGCCCTCAGGGACGCTGGCATGGAAGTCGTATACACGGGTCTGCACCGCTCGCCTGAAGAAATTGTCGAAACTGCCATTCAAGAAGACGTGGACGCAATCGGGTTGAGCGTGCTGTCTGGAGCCCACATGACGCTTTTTCCTAAGGTGGTCGAGCTGCTGAGAGCCCAAGGCATTGACGATATCCTTGTCTTTGGCGGGGGAGTGATTCCCGATGAAGACCGCGAAATCCTGCTCAAGAAGGGCATCTCTGAGATTTTCGTGCCAGGCGGCGGTACCCAAAAGACAATCAAGTTCTTGAAGGAACGCTTTGGCGAGGGCAAGAATGGAAATTAGATTCGGAAATTAGATTAAATGTCTCTCTCCGTGTCTAGAAACTTGGTCGACGCGGGTATAGATAATTAGAAGTAGCATCGCTTCTTTAAATATGAGAATCTCGCATTAAATTTGTGAGCGTATCTCTTGAAAAGCATGTTATATTTGGTCCACTCACAGAAGTTCACTCACAGGGACTTAGAAATGGTAGAAAACCAATCAAACAAAGACAGTCTGACTAAGGCGCTATCGTCTGACTCAGGTGATCATGCAATCTCAGCTAAAAGCCGTTGGGAATGCTATGGAGAAATCGCTGCCACCGTATGGAATTCGCAAGTTCGCGATCCAATCGCGGAACGCGCAAGCAGAAGTGATAACTTGATGCTGGCCCGTATAGGCATGGTTAAAGGATATAATCCTCTGGACGATATCTACTCCTAAATCGCCTCGACTTCTTCCTTCAAGGGTTCGCAAGAGCCCTATTTGTGCTTTTTGTTTTTCTGAAGACCTACAATCCTACGGCTGATACAATGGATTATTAGAGGGTCTTACGACTTATTTACTAAACGATTAACGATTAGAGGCTTAAATGTCCTCCAGACCACCACAGTACCGGAAAGGCGACGTTGTCTTAGTATCTTTTCCTTACACGACAGATGAAGGACAGACGCAGACGAAGCGCCGTCCGGCTGTGATCATTTCAAATGACTACAATAATTCTCGGCTTGACGATGTTTTGCTCGTGCCGTTAACCAGCAACACGACCCGGGCGGGAAGAGAGCCGACTCAAGTCGTGGTGGCCATGAACACGCCAGAAGGTAAAGAAGCTGGCTTGCGCTTGGACAGCGTCATTGACTGCACTGTTATCGCCACTATTCCCAAAACACTACTAGTCAGCAAAATCGGTGCTTTTCCCAATGAGACGATGGAACGCGTTGATCAATGCTTGATGATCGCTATGGCAATCGGCAGGCCCGTTCAACCACTAAATAATGCTGAACCGCGAAATCCACTTTCTTTCGGCAACGATCCGGGTGGACCGGAGATGCAAGCAAAATCCGAGCCTGAATCTCCCGCGAATCGCTAAATCATGCGCATGAAAATTCGTCAGGGCAAAGGTCCTCTTGCGCACTCGAAGCGGCCTTGGTCACCATTCATGGCGGATCTAAAGACTCGCTTTCCATCTCAGCCGCTTGCATATTTGTCGCTTTCGCCTTGCCACCAAAAAATTTCGGACGATTGGTTCTCTTGTAGATCACATAAACCACGGGTGACATCATCAGGGCGGTCATGAAGACCAGGTCATCAAAATACAGACCGGCTGCGTGTTTCAGCAAGACGCGCATTGAACCAACTATGGTGCTGATGAATCCCGCCAGGAAATAGGCCAGCAAATTTTCTCTCGCCAGCTTTGAGACAAGAAAGTAAACGATGGCAAACGTGAGCAGAAAATTGGCCACGTCGACGACGTAATCTTGCCAGAATCGGTCCTGACTGGGGAAAATAAAGCTGACTGCCACAGCAAACAAGAAATAGTTGCGCGCACCACGCAGATACTTCATGTAAATGCCGATCAAAATAGCGGCTGCAAAAATTAGTGACACTCCCCGCGAGACTGCATCTATAACTGTGCTCACTGAGGGGTTGAGAATATTTGCTAGACCACACAGATTATCTAGTGGTGCCATTGAGATGGTCGGCGAAATCTGACTGCGAATCTGACCGAGAATAATCCAGACGAACCTTTGACCCAGCCCGACAGCGAATCCGATGATCGTGGCGTCAAGCCAGATATCTAGACTTGCTGCTTTTTCCTCCTGGTCTGACGGCAGGAAAGTTGTTTTGAGAATGGAGGCCACAGTGGTAGTCGGCAAAAGCAAGCGCAGCGCTCCAAGTCCAAAGGCGGCCACCGCTGAGTACATTGCGACTGAAGATATCGCACTGACGAATGTTTTCACTCCCTCAGCGACGAAAAAGGAAACCAGCGGTGTCTGCGTTGCGTAGTCGGTAAAGAAGTCAGGAAATCCATTCACGGTTTGTACAATGTTGAACAGTCCCATGATCAATCCGAGCACGATCGCTGGACGCCAAATTATCGCTTGCGACCTGAGTACACCTTTGGCCCACCACACGATGGCGATCGAGAAAACTAAGTAAAGTCCAATGACGATAGACTGGCATACTTGCTCTCGAATATGTTTCTTCTGTCGATCAAATTTCCATTTGTCCGGCAGAATCCAATTGTGGTCATAGCCGCTCACCTTGTCGCCTATGCACTCTGTCGTTATTTTGTAGTCCGCCTCACCAATTTTATATTTAGGTACTTTGAATTGGAAAGTGTAGTCTGTGCGAGCATCGCGCTTCTGCTCGGTTGCATCGTCGAAAGTGTAGGGAGTTATCTCTTTGTGCTCTTTATCAAGAAACAATTGTACTTTTGCTTGCGCAAGTTCTTGCTTGAGGTTTGTTCCAGGCGCGTCGTCCGGCATGGTTAAGCCCATAGACATCATCTTGCCGCGAGAGTCCAACAGCACCAAATACTCTTCTTGCACCAAATACTTGAAGAACCGAACCCGCCATATAAGCGGTCGCTCTGGCACTTCGCTAAACTCTTTTAATTTCCCGCGATCTTTCTCAAATATATACTGCATCTCTTCGTCATCGATGCCCTTCACCAGAGAAGCTGATTCTGAATAACCATCGAGATGCACGTCGTGCGCTTCAAGATATTGTTTCGCTTTTGCTATCGCTGCTTCTCGAGTGACTGTAAGCAAGGCGCTTTGTCCAACCGCCGGCACGAAATAAAAGAACTGCAGCAAAGTGAAGGCTACTGCAAGAACGGCCAAACTAATTCTCACCGCTGGTTTCAGCGGTTTATAGTGAAAACTTACCGGTGCCAGTTCTTCTGCTACGACCATAGCTGGTGCCATTTCGACTGGCGTCAATGCTCGATTGCTAATCTCTTCAGGATTAGCAGTCTCACCTTTGGCTAGACGCAAGCCAATTGCCACCGCTGCGATTCCGACGAAGGGAATCAAGGCCAGGTAGGCACTGGCACGCAAGGTAGGAACCGTCGAGCCAAAAAGCGGTTCCAGACCGAGGAATGTATCGATGATGTTGTGCGAGAAAATGCAAGGCAGAATGCCGAAGTAGCGCATGATCGTTCCATAAAAGAAACCGACTACAGTCAGTTCAACGCCGCGCGCATAGGGAGGCTCTTGCGGGTAGTTGCTGTGCATGAAGGCCCAAGCCGCTGCCTGCAAAAGATTGGCCAACCAGAAGTTTTTAACAAGTCGCTGGAAGGCGATTAAGCCGATGACGCGATAGGTAAATTCTTCCGTCAGCGAAGCAATAAAACCCACATGAAGTGCGGAGAAAAATGGCAAGGTCGAGCTCAGTGACTCTGCATTTTGTACCTCCAGAGGGCACCATAAACCAAGTGGACGTCCGGCAAGATAGAAAAGTACAATCCATCCCAAGTGCGTTCCAAATGTTGAAGCGCCGCTGGCTAGCCCGTTCAGAGTGCTTTGAGCGCGCAGTCCGGCTCTAGTGAAAATCTTTTCCATCGCCATTTTTTCAGGAAAGAATCTGCGATAGAGGGCTTCTGCTGAGGCCGTTAATACAAATATTTGGACAAAGGTGCTCAGAGCAGTAGTTATGGTGCCCATCACCAGAGACAACTTGAAGCCGGCAAACGGCATGCTCGTGTCGTACTCATGCAGCTGGCTAGGTAGACCGTTGATGCCTTCCAAAGCTGTCAATGTGGCGTAGACAGTGGCGATGACTAAGGCGAATCTCCAGCGAATCATGCCGTTTGCAAACGCCCAGATAAATATGAAGAACGATCCAGTGTTTAGAGCGACATAGAAAATACTGGCTGCATCAGCAAGGGCATCGTTATAAGAGCGCAGCTTGCTAAACTTGCGCGTCCAGACGTCGGGAACGTGCAGATAGTGGTTGAAGGAAGTGACCGTGGACCCGCTAATATAAACGTGCGTCCGGAGCTTTGCTCCATGCCATTCTTCGCGGGTATCTTCCCAGGTGAAGTTGTGATCAGTTCGGTGCGGCTGTACGATCGATGCTTGTTCGATCAACTTATAACCGTCCAAGCTGACTTGTGCATCGGCACTCAAAAACTTCTCCGCAAGCTTCAGCGCATTTTCGTGAGTGACAGTCGGCATCTCTCTATCGTTTTCCATGCCGTGCTCGAACGCCGCCAGTCGACCGTCTGGACTGATCCAGCAACTGAATTCTTCTTGCTTCAATGGCTTGCAAAAGCGTGTCGACCAATACCAAATTGGTATTGTTTGTTTCATGAGCGCATTGGCTTGAATCGAACCGAGCTCATACTCGAGAAACGTTTTACCGTCGTCATCGTATGCGAAGGTGGTGGACTCGATGCTATCTGACTCGTGATAACCTAAGCGGGTCGCCCACTCTTCCGAGCGCTGCAAGATCTGAGCCTTCGACAATTTGATTTCGATACTGGCAGACGGGAATACTTCCGGTGATTTTTGCAAATAGAAAGAAAAGCCGATAATTCCGACGATTGCCAGGCACCAAAGGTAGTGGCGCGCCTTCAAGATGAACTCTCCGATCCATATGCGACCACAAAGGCGGTGGCAAATTCTCGTTCGTGACTCAACGTCACCTCGATGTGCGTCAATCCCAGCTTCTTAGCCAGAATCGCTGCGCGCCCGTGCAGCCTGATACCGGGCTCGCCTGACGGACTTCTGGTTACTTCAACTTCTTTCCAGCCTATGCCATTCCAACCAGTTCCTAGCGCTTTGGACATCGCCTCTTTGGCCGCAAATCGTGCTGCAAACCGTTGGGCGCTGTTTCTAGTTCTGCTAAAGACATATCTTTCTTCAGCATCTGTCAAAATTCGCTGGGCAAAACGCTTTCCAAATCTGGCATAGGTTTTTTCGATTCTCTGTACCGAACAAATATCTGTTCCGATTTTGAGTTGAACGGGCAGGGCATCCATCAAAAACAACCTTTCGCTGCTCGGCTAATTTAGAATAGCCTATTCGAGAACGTCGATGCAGGGTCTTAGGATGAGCTTAGCCGAGACTCTGATCGACTCCACGAGTTCCGTACAAAAATACTAACTCTGGAGCGGGAAGGGCTTCATGAATTTGCGTCACTGTTCTGTTCAAACTTGGGTGCACGAAGTTTGGCGCAATTTCGAGAAGCGGCACCAGCGCGTACGCTCGCTCAGCAATATTGAGATGAGGCACGTGCAAATAAGGTGTTTCCAAAACTTCATCACCGAAGAAGAGAATGTCCAAGTCGATGATCCTAATTCTTAACTCCCCATCTTGCCGCCTGCTGGAGATCGACTCTTTGCTGTGCATTTCAGCAAGGCGCTTTTCGATGTCTTTGCAGATATCGAGCAGCTCTTCTGCGCTCAATGTTGTGTCTACAGCCGCAACAGCATTCACAAACCATTCTTTGTATTCTCTGTTGACTGGTTCGGTTTCATAAAGACTTGAGCACTCAATCACCTTGATGCGCGGAATGTCCTTTAAAAGTTGCATAGCTTGTTGCACATAGCCAACGCGGTCGCCGACGTTAGACCCGAGCCCGATAAATGCCCGAGTTTGGCGAGGATTACCTCTCAACTGCCTCTGCTGTGCCAATGCTAATCCTTCTTCTGCGAATAAACGATTCGTTGTGAATGCTAAGCGGCGCTCATTATATCCAGTTGGCGCTTCCTGTACGAGTCTTGACTTGCCGTCAGTACACGACTTGCTTTTCTGGAATAAGAAATGCTGGTTGAATTAGCTATTAAGGCGACTCTTGAAGTGTGTCTTTTCTTTGTTTCATTAGGCGCCCGATGCCTGACTGCTGCGGCGGCAGTTCTTGCCCTGTGGAGGGCGGCATAGGCACTTGTGGGTTGTCTGGCATGACTGGCTTTTGAATTGGTGGCGGAGCCTGATCTGACTGGTTCGACTGTAGCGGTCTGCCTAGAATCGGAATTGTTTCAGCCTGCTGTTGCTGCGAGTGTTTTCTTTCGGGTTGTTTGGCAGCAGGCGCTGGAGCCGTCGAAGCTACGCCTCCGGCGTTGTAGGCTTGATAGCGTCCCGACATATTCCATTTGCCTGTGGTCGCGCCTCTGGCCATGGTTCTCAACTGCTCGCCTTCGGCGTCTCTGTGAACGCGAAACAACAAATTTGCATAGTTGCCCAGCAAGTTGATTACTTCAGGATGCTTTGATCCAAGTGCCTTCGTCTGTACAGTCAGCGCTTTTTTGTACAAGCTTTCTGCTTGGTCGAATTTGTCTTGCATGTGATAAAGCATGGCGAGGTTATTCGCGAGAATGCCTACATCAGGATGATTTGGTCCAATCGTCTCTTCATAAATTTCAAGCGTGCGTTGACACAACGGCTCCGCCTGGGAGTATTTGCGTTGCTTGAAGAGCACTTCAGCCAGGCATTCAAGAGTAATGGTGACTCGTGGATCGTGGCGCTCAAAATCTTCAGATTCTTGCAGAGCGGCATACCACAGCGCTTCCGAGTGCTCTAGCTTGTTTTGTTGGATGGCTCTCTCGGCCTGTTCCTTGTAGCTAAGCCATCTTTGTTCCATGACGAAAAATTCCTCAGGCTCTGAAAAGACTTTCCCGTAGCACCGGCAGGATACCCGACTCTAATAATACCAAGCGGCCGTGTGTTCCGAATCAAGGTGCAGAAAATTACTTGATTTCGACCTTTGAAGGCATGGGAGCGAGGATTGCATCCATAACCTCTTTTGTGTTCGCGAGCGATTTAAACAAATATTCTGGATTAGTGGACTCAAGTTCATGCCACGAAGTTTTTCCGGTGTTCACGGCGATGCATTTGGCGTTGTATCCCTTTGCGCAGTAAACATCGTTGAGGCTGTCTCCGATGATCACTAATTCGTCTGGTTGAAAGCGGATTTTGAAGTGTGCTTCAGCGCGTTTCACAGCGACGACAGGAAGTTCTAATCGGTTCGCCGAATCTGAACCATAAGCACCAATAGCAAAGTGCTTGTTTAGACCGAACTGGTCAAGTTTCATACGCGCACCACGTTCCACATTGCCAGTCAGCAAGCCAAGATACATGTCGGGGTGATTGGCGATCGCTTCGATCAGCTCATAAACGCCTTCGTGCACTATGTAATATTTTGAGGCGACGATTTCTTCTTCAAGTAGCTCAAGATACATATCGAGAACTTTCACGACCGCGTCTGGAATCTCATCGGCTGGCATCTCCGAAGCCGTGAAAATTTCGGTCATTATCTGCGGATCTGTTTTGCCGGACATCGTGATGTTGATATGATGCTGCGGGATTTTATAAAGCTGATCCAAAACTCGTTGGATGGCGCGTCTTCCTGCGCCATCAGATGAGATCATCGTTTCGTCAATGTCGAATAATACTAGTCTGTGCAAAATTGAACTCCTGGAATGCTTCTAACGCAATACTATTTGGTTAGCGAAAGATGAGAGGAAACACGACTCGAGCATAAATCATGTCACTTTTCCATCAACGTTTTCCGTAGATCTTTCATTAAAATCCACATCCGCAACCCATCTATTGGCCAAGCAGCGAAATCATTTTCAGCATAAAATTGCCTAGCCCGTTCGTCGAGAGCATCCACGATACCTGAAACTTTATCAGCAATGTCGTCGCAGCTGTTATCAATTCGGACGAAACACTCTATCTCCAGCCTTAGGAGGAATCAAATTGCGCTCAATGTCGCTAATCTCCTTACCTCCGGGCATCACGATAGCAATGTGTCCGGCCGTATTGCCCATGTTGGCTGCCGTATGTACGATGATGTCGCCTGGCTGAAGTGCACCATTGGCTGGAATTTCTTTGAACTGAGAGTCCTTTGCCAATGCGTCTCCATATTGATAGGCGAATTGGCCTGGATAAGTATTTAGTCCAGCCAATCTCATAGCTTCTGCCACCCCAGCCAGGCAATGACCACCATCGTGAGGTTCGCCTGAGGGAAAGGGTGTAGTCAACTCCTTTTGAGCCGCTTCTACTAGCCGTGCGGCCGCTGTTCCGGGCGCAGGTGGAGGACCTTCTTGAACGGGTGTCGGTTGTGAGTCGCTGCCTCTAGGAACGGTGCTGGTGTTGCTACCACTGTCCATGCCGCCGCCGCCACCACTTGTGCCACCACCACCGGAGCTGCCGCCGCCTGAGCCAGAATCGCTTCCACCACCGCCACCACCACCATTACTGCTACTGCCACCGCCCCCGGAGCTTGTATCAGAAGGTTGCGGCTGAGGAGCCGGAGTGTTGTCCGTTGGTGGCGCCGGCTGTGCCGGGCTCGTCTGGGCCTCGTATGCTTGTTCCTCAGCTGGAGTAACGGTGCTGTTGTTTTGACTATCGCCAGTGTTGGGATAGCTCGCATCCGGCTGCGCATCTAATATTGATTGCCACATCTCTGGAACTTTAGTGCCTGGATTGGCTGCTTTGAATGCGGAGACTAGATCGCCAATGGCTTGCTTCTGCAGCTTATCTGCATACTGTTTTGCCTGCTTTGCGCTGTTATTTCCTTCTACTTCAATCTTGACCGATCCATCGGAACTAGGCGTGGCTTTGGGATTTTTGACCAACTTGCCTTCAGTATTTAAGTAGTAATCTGGTTGCTTTCCGCTTTTCGCGTCTTCTGCTGGTGTCGTGAAGCTGATTTTGCTTGGATCGGTTTGTAGTAGTTGAGTTTTAGCTGACGGTGAGGGATAAATGTCGTTGGTAAAGGTAATTTGGGATGGCAAATCTCTGACCGGTGTCGCGGCTCGAACCGAATCGGGGATCAGGTTAGCGTGCACATATGCTGATAGCGAGCCGGTTTGGGTCGAATCAATTGCACCATATATCGGCGCATCGTGACTCACAGAGCGTGGTAACGACATGGGGAAATCCTCAGCAAACAAAATGCACTTGGACCTGTAGGGCAAGCCAAGACAGTCTGTTGACTAGTAATTTACTTATTTGGGCGCTCTTATTGTAGCAGAGCCCGGCAGATTGTCAATATGTTCATCGTTGATACCAAATGCGGTATTAAAAACGGTGTTTCAAATTGAAGAAAGAACGCGGCTTCGAATGTACAGACTATAACGGAACAACTTGTTGCAAAAACGTGTTATTGCCGGCACTCGTTGAGAATGACCAAGCGGTTACTTCAATTTGCCAGTCTTGACTCGGCTGACAAACTGCCAGCCGGCGCCGGCACTATATACGGTGCGCAAAAATTAGTTTCGAATTTGATTGATCTTAGACAGCTTGGTGTCAGGATCTTGATCGCGATTTACAGCCGGAGTGATGATCGGAATGGGAATTGTCGTGGAAGTCGGCGGTTGGTTGATCACAACACCTTCTCCTAAGTCCACTGGACTCGGTTCATTCTCATACAATCGCACCTGATCTCTGCCGCTGTTCTTGGCGACATAGAGGGCTTTATCCGCATTCTCAATCAGCTCAGCCATCTCCATGGCATGTTTCGGAAATGCTGCTGCACCGATTGAAGTAGTGATGCGTCCCAGTCCCGGTACCGGCGTGTTGCGTATTTGGCTGCACAGTCTGTCTGCTATCAGAGCCGCTTCCAGTAAGGATGTTTCAGGCAGAATAATGGCGAACTCTTCTCCACCATATCTGGCGGCTGTGTCGCCTGACCTGAGCAATGTTTTGAGAATGGCAGAGATTTGGCGGATGGCAGCGTCACCGACTGGATGACCATATTTGTCGTTGATTACTTTCAATTTGTCCAAGTCGATCATCAGCAGCGAGCAAGATGTGCTCTTTCTTTTCGCCAGTCTGATTTCTTCGCACAAGCGGTTCTTGAAATAGATGTGGTTGTAGAGTCCGGTCAGACCATCCGTAATCGCTTGATGCTTCACTTGCGCGAACAGATGAGCATGAGTGATGGCGATTGCGACCTGGTCGGCAATAGCGGCTACAAGCTGGATCTCACTAGTGTTCCAGGTTCTGCCATTGGCGCATTGATGCACCATCAGCAAGCCAACCAGGCGATTTTCATGCAGCAACGGCGCGGCAATCATCGATTGGGAACCGACTTGATCGAGGAAGTCTTTGAACGGAAGTGTGCGACTGTCGTCAAACACATTGTTAATCACCGCAATTGGTGCTTCTCTCAATGTGGTTGCTGATTGAGATGGCGAACCCCACTCGTCTTCAGGGACGGTATTGTCCATTATTTCGTCGAGGTTGATTCCCAATAAAGTGTTATTGCCTGGAAGAATTCGATTCAATCCAATATTCGGATGGAAGTCGATCTGATCTGAATACATATTCAAACCTTTGACCGAAGCCAGTTGCGGCAAATGGAATTCGTGCGTGACGACCAACGGTCCTTCGGAACGTGGTTGGGCGATTTGGATGCGATCAGCTCCCAGTGCTTTAAGTAACTCCTGGGTGACGGTATTGAGGATGGTGTCAAGGTCAAGCGAACTGCGCACTGAGCGAACAATGTGATTGATCAGCAATTCTTGCTCAGCCATGGTCTTGGTGCGGTTATACAGACGAGCGTGTTCCATGGCCAAAGTGACGTGTCGAGTTACCGCCTCAACCAGCTCCAGCTCATAGTCTGACCAGACTCTCAGTGAATCGCATTGATGCACGAGAATCAACCCTAGCGGTCCATTCTTTGTCGTAATCGGGCAGGCGATTAAAGATTTGATCGAGCGCCAGTCATCAGGAGAGTTTTTCGAATTTTCAAATAATGGAGTCGGACCTCTGTCATCCAAGACGTCTAAAGAGAGGATGGATCCTTGCTCGATGATCATCTGCATGACGCTGTCTTTTGTGATTCTGATTGATTTGTTTTGCAGCGCTGCGCCACCAAATTTTTCATCCCACCAGACATAATTAAACACCAACTCGTCGTCGGACAAATCCGCAGTGTCCTTTGTGTCCAGTAGAGCCAGACAGCATCTGCTTGCCGAGAGAGCTTGTCCCAATTCGCGGACGGTAGTGTTTAGAATTTCATTGATATCTAATGATTGGCGAATCGACTCGGACAACCTTTCAATCATTGCTTTTTGATCCTGACCGACTTCCAGTCTGGTAGCCATCTGATTGAATGCTCGGGCCAGCAATCCAAGCTCGTCCTTTGCCGGAACGTGGACTCGCTTCGTCAAATCTCCGCGTCCGATGGCGAGCGCTTCCCGCACCAACACATGAATAGTGCTTGTGAAGTGGCTGGTGACAAGATAAGCCAGTCCCACCGAAATACCGATGGCGCATCCGGCCAAGCAGATCATAATGAATAGCCAATCGTGCGCGGCACCATATATAGCATCGGTCGGAACACCGACGACTACTAGCCAACCAGTCTCAGGCACGCGATCGAAGGCGTAAGCGCGAGGAGTTGGATCGGCGATGCCGACAGCTTCGAAAGTGCCTCTAGTTGTTTTGGAGGCAGCGGTGACGGTCTTAGCGTGAGAGAAGTCTTTGCCTTCCCAATAGTCATTCTGCAGAGTGCGGGCGACGACTCGCTTGGAGTCGTCCACAACGGCAACGATGTTGCCGTTGTTTTCTCCCAGTCCAAGAAATAGATTGAGCACAGCTTTCGGTTCTATGGATGCCACTAAAACGCCTTTCAATTCACCGTTGGCGAATACGGGGGCGCCAGCCAGAATAGCGGCTTTGCCGCTAATTGGAGAATGTTCGTAGCCTGAAATGATCGGTGCTTTTGTTTTAGCGACTTTGTTGTAGAACTGGGCACCAGAAAGACGAATCGATGCTTTTTTCGTCGTCGATATTGCTGACGTGCTCAGTAAGGGTTCTCCGGATGGACTAAACAATGTGATCTCGGTCCAGGACGGCTGCGCTTGTAGGGCTGTAGTGAAAACTTTCTTTGACGTTTCCAGGTTCATTTGTTGCACTGCGTGCACAGAGGCAATCGCTTTGACCGTGCTTAGCTGAGCCTTAGTCCACTGTCCCAACGTGCGCACTGAGATTGCAGCTTGGAAGGTCGTGGCTCTCTGAGCCTCATTTTTGAGGGTGCGATATTCTTTCCATAATGAAAAACTGCCGATTGCCAGCAGCGGAGCCGCAACGCCCAAGCAGAGGAGTAGCATTCTTGTTCGGATATTTAGTTGAATTGGAAATTCTACATGCACAGAATTTTTCCTATTGTCCAGCAGTGACTGCTTTGTTGCTTATCTTGAAAACCGGACGCCTCGAGAATTATAATTGTTATCTAAGTAAGTGAAAGGCCTTGTTTGGTTTGGTAACGACTATTTCGTCGCTAAGGGTGGGATTTCACGCATTAGAATCTGTTAGTAGTTTGAACCAGCCTTCGGCCGATGCGGCGCTCTTCGACTGAGACAAGGCACTCATAAGCCCGCTCAACGTCCAGGGGCACCTTGTTTTCGAGATCCAGAGTTAAACCCATGTGCATAGCGAGGAGAATTTCTTCCCCAGCGTGTTCTTTTTTGCCTTGAGCAAGGAAAACGTCGACTTTAACCATGCGGGCCACCAGGCAGGCATCGTCAAATTCCAAAGCTCGTTCCGACAGGTTAAGGGCGCCGATCACGTCCCCTTCAGCAAAGGCAGCGCAAGCCGCAGCAGCAAGAAGACTGCCCTTGAGGTCGCCATCGACTCCGGGATGGTCTGAGGTAAATGTGAACGCCTTACGGGCAGATTTATAGTCCCGTCTGCGGTACAAAATTAGTGATTCCAAAAAGTTTGCATAAAGTGATTGCCCGAAATTGTTGCGCAGGCGTTTCAACTGTTTCTTGGCTTGGCGACGAAGCCCAGCCTTGTCGTAAAGCAAGCCGACTTTGCAAACTAATCTGGCGCTATCGGGATAGGTCTGCATGTTTGACAGAGCCTCACGCAGCTCTTCATTGGTATTTGGTCTAGACAGCTCAGAGAACCAGAGGCGCACTTTGCTGTAGCGCATAAACAGCACGAATAAGGTAGCGAGCACTACATGCACCGCAACTAGTGGCAAGCGTTGATCCACTGCTCCGTCAGTGAAGGCAATCTGCCAGCGCACATTACCGAGACCAGCGATAGACAAAAGGGGATCGGCGATTAGATTCAGTGCCAACAGAAAGACTGATGTATAGCCAATTATGGTGGCGAAAAATGGATGCGGTTTGAAAAATAGGGCTGGTAAAAGACAAATCGCCAGCACGCTGGTAGCGATAGAGCCTGAGAACAAGACTGGGATTATGTAGTCAGTTGGCAAACCGGCGGGCAGGATGTGATACCAGAGAAGCCCGTAGCTAAAGGACTTCACGTAACCGCCAAGCAGATCGCAAACCATTGCTGTTGCGCGCAGGTCGAGCAACAGGGTCAGAGGAAAGATGAGGAAAACAATCACGCGCCAGGCGAAGGCTCTGTCTTCTTCATTTAGATCTTCTTTTGTCAGCCTGTCTCGTTCGGACCACAAACGCCAGATTGTGTTCACTCCCACAAGTGCGGTTACACCGGTCACGCACCACAGGTAGACGTCATTCATGTTCATAGTATTGATAAGGTTGCCGCTGAGGTAAAAAATGTACTCAATTGGCTTGTCATTATAGGTGTCGGTCACATGACAAGCCTGAGAAGAATTTATTGCTTTGGAGCCTCTAGCTTTCTTGCCAAACCTATTTCGACGTGAACCAAGTCATGGAGCTTAGGATCCAGCCATTTGCAATTGGACAGATCTTCCAATTCAGCCAAAGCTAGTGTGTGAAGACCTGCTTTATTAAGTGTCCGGGCCCGATAAAACCTGGGATCGCAAAGCTCCGGCTCCGCTAACGAGGCGGCTGTAAAAGCCTCCAGTGGCACTTTCCACATCTCGGGTGGCACGGGACCGTTGTGAGTCTGTTTCTTAATTTGGTCTTCAGCCAGCTGCCCCACAGACATGAGTGATCGCGCTTTTAATATTGCTGAGGCACGGGGATTAGTAGAGAGCGCGGTCAAGAGCTCTTGAGCTTTAGCGACTTTGCCGCGATTTACCTGAAGCCAAGCTTGCAGATATAAAGGATCGGCAAATTGCGGTTCAATCGCCAGTGATTTTTCGCAGGCTTCTTGGGCAAAGGAATCCAGACCTGCTTCATAATAAAGCCAGGCAAGGTCTAGATAGCCTTCGGCAGTCGGGTGTGAGTTTAGATCGGCAAGCAGCGCACTTCTTTTCTTCGCCCATAGCGGTCGAGTTCTGCAGACAAACCAGAGCCGCGGCGCCTTTCCGTATAAGGCCCAAAGCAGCAGCACGACAATTACCGCGTGGATGGTGCCAATATATGGAATCCACGAGCGCACACTAGTGTTGTAAATCGCCACCCAGTCACCATACATGCCCAGTGTGGACATCATCGCGTAAACAATGGCGGTGCCTGATATGGACCAGATCGCCAGATAAATCAAGACTGCCACCACAGGTGGTGAGGTGACGATGAAAGCGGCAAGTAAGGCCAGAAGTCCGCAGAGAATCTCGACAACGTTGCCGGCTAGATAAATGGTCAAAATTTGCTCTGGCGTAAATATGCCTGACGGCACTACGTATCCCCAAAGAATGCCGTAATGGAATTCGGCAATCTTTCCACCAAACTGTAGAATGGCAGCTGCGTGGCCACACTCATGCAGGAACACGACAATAGGCATGAGCACGAACATCGTAATGCGCATCAGCAAATCACGATCTCTGGCGGTGACGTTTGCATCCCAGAGAGTTTGACGTTCTATCCAGGCGCTTCTCAGCGTCATCACCATCAACGGCAAAACGATGATGATCAGAAAATCTTGTGACGAGCTGAAGAACGGATCCATCGGCTATCGACCAAAAACTTTCAGCAACAAAATAGACAAGAAATAAAGTGCGATCAATGCACCCATCACCATCAACATCGACATCGCAGTCGGGTCTGGTGTGACGACAGCGGCAACGACAGTGATTCCAGCGACTGCATACTTCCAAATGGACAGGAGCAATCGAGAGCTGACGATGCCAGTGAAAGATAGAGCGAAGATCAAAATTGGTAATTGGAAGCATAAACCCATATATAAGAGGATTGAGCTTACCAAGGAAATGTAGAAGTCCAGTCGTTGGTTGATCGGGCTGACACCTACTCCGAAAGATCCGAAGAAGTGCAGCATTGGCGGCAATAGAAGGTAGTATGCAAAGGCGGCTCCGCATACAAATAACAGCGGGCTGCCCACCACTATTGGTGCCATGATCGTTCTTTCTCTTCTAGTCAGCCCGGGTGAAATGAATTGCGCAAGCTCGAAAAGAATCAACGGCGAGGAGGCGATCAAGGCTGTGTAAAACGCTACTTTGAAGAAGACAAGCACAGGTTCTTCAAGAGACAAGGCTTGGAAGGATATGTTTCCGGCTGGGGCTTCGAGATAACGGAGGATATCCTTGGTGACAAAAAGTGCGGCGACTAAGGCCACGGCGATATATACAATCGATCTAATCAGGCGCCCGCGAAGTTCGTCGAGATGCTCGACGACGGTCATCAAGCCTTCAGGCGGCTCTTCTGCAGTTTCCTGGTTTTTGTAATCCAGGTGTTCTTCCAAATTTTCAAACTCACTAGTCGTCATTCTTATAACCCAAGCGATATTTTACCGCTTCGCCGAGCTGCGCTGTCGAGCGCACTCAAACAGAACCACACCAGAACTTACGGCGACATTAAGAGACTCACTATCCCCTGTCATCGGAATTGATACCAACTCATCAGCCAATTGGGCTGCCTGTCTACTTAGCCCGTTGCCCTCGTTGCCGAACAAAAAGGCAAGGGGCTGGTTCATTTCTATTTCCCAAAATGGTTTTTCAGCAGTCGGGTCGAGCGCTAGAATTCGGATATTTTCCTCTTTCAGCCGCCTGACTAATTCTTCCATTTTGATACCGACAACCACTGGCAGGCCAAACAGCCCGCCCATTGCGGCTCTCACTACTTTGGGATTGAAGGCATCCACACTTCCGGCAGTGGCAACTAAGCCAGTCGCACCAAATGCCAGTGCCGCTCGAATCATCGTGCCCAGGTTACCTGGATCTTGAACCGCTTCCGCCACCGCAATTAGTGTCTTGGTGCCTTTGAAGCAGTCTTCCAAACTGAACGTCTTGATCCGTCCAACACTGATGATGCCGCATGGTGTCGATGTTGTGGACAAGTCACGAAACAGCTTGTCATCGACAACTGTGATCTCTTCTACATTCAGATCTTCATTGGCAGAAAAACCTGTGCTCCAGTAAGACTTGCTGACGATCACATCTTGAACAGCCACGCCTTTCGACTTAGCTTCCACGAGCAACTTTGGCCCTTCCAAAAGGAAGAGCCCAAGTTCTTCTCGACCAGAACGTTGCTGCAAGCTCCGTACTTTTTTCAGTAAAGAGTTTGACGCGCTGCTGATCGATGTGACCTTCATCGCTGCCTACTTTGTCTTTGGAGGGTGAACTAAACGCTACTTAGCGGTAGCGTAAGTCTTCTCGTGAGCCTTGTCTGCTTGTTTCTTCTTTTCGGCGCGAGCTTGTCTATCTGCATGCGCCTTCTTGTCTGACTGGACTTTTTCAGCGAGCGTTTTGTCGGCAAGGTTTTTAGCATTCAGTGCCAGGGCGGCAAATGCTTCTTTGTCCTTGACTGCCAGTTCGGCAAGTACCTTGCGATTGAGAGTGACGCCCAATTTGTCGTTTGCCCAGATGAACTTGCTGTAGCTCAGTCCATTGATTCTGCATGCAGCATTGATTCTTGTGATCCAGAGACTTCTGAAATCACGTTTTTTCTTGCGTCTATCGCGGAAGGCATTTCGCCATGCTTGCATCAACGCCTGATTGGCAGCGATGAAGAGCTTTGATTTTGATCCGCGGAAACCTTTGGCGTACTTGAGAATTTTCTTGTGGCGGTTCTGAAGAACGTTACCACGCTTGACTCTAGACATTACATCTCCTTCTTCTGATGAAACGAGTCGTGTGTTTTGTTTGCTGGGCTTTCACGTCAGAGTGATCTGAAGCGTTCCGGTTCGTCATCGGAGAGGAGTTTCCTTAGACAGAATCAGATGCCCAGCGAACCATTCGCCTTAGCGAAGGTATTTGGGGTAAGGGAAGAGTTCCATTACGTTGTCGTGTTGTGACTTTTCCAGTGGCGCCCAGCCGCGCAAATTGCGCTTAACGCCAGGTGACATCCATTCATTGATGTGGCGCTTGCCCGACTGCTTGCGCAAAATCTTACCGGTACCGGTGATTTTGAAGCGTCTGGCTGCTGCCTTGTTGGTCTTCATCTTGGGCATGATAGTGCTCCAGTGGCTAATCATGAGGTTTTGCCGACTATTGTCAGGAACAATAGTGAGCATTCGTGAGCCCCTGCTTGTTAGGAGGGGACGAATTGAACATAATAACACCCCTGATGTCCATTCTCGGCTCAGTCTCTATCATTCCTCAATGTTTTGATTCATAAGTGGAACGTTTGCGAGTTGCCAAAAGTCCCTTGATAAACTAAACTAAGTAAACTTAGTCCACCTTGTTTGAGTTGCCATGAAAAGCGTCAATATCCACGAAGCAAAGACGAATTTATCCAAGTTGGTGGATAGAGCATCTAAAGGTGAGTCATTCATCATTGCCAAAGCCGGGAAGCCGTTGGTTAAGGTGGTTCCTCTAGATTCACCTTCCAAAATCCGCAGAATTGGATTCATGGATGGTCAATTTAGCGTGCCAGATGATTTTGATACCATGGGCAGTGACGAGATCGAGGCATTATTTAACGGTAGCGCATGAAGTGTTTGCTTGATACGCATTTATTGCTTTGGGCGTCTGCTCAGTCGGACCGATTATCCGATGCAGCTAGGTTATTGCTTGAAGACGAGCAAAATGAATTGATTTATAGTGCGGCAAGCATCTGGGAAGTTTCAATCAAATTTGCGCTCGGGCGCAAAGACTTCAACGTAGATCCAAACCTTTTGCGACGTGGATTACTGGATAATGGATATAGCGAATTGAAAATTAGTAGTGAGCACGCTGTCACAATTCGAATTTTGCCACCCATTCATAAAGACCCGTTCGATCGCCTTCTAGTGGCTCAAGCAGTTTCAGAGGGCATTACTCTGCTGACGATTGATCCGGTGGTGGCACAATACCCCGGACCTGTGCTAATGGTTTGAAGCGACCTCGAAGTGTTAAATTTGCTGGTGTTGCATATGGTGGCACGATCTATATCTCATTGGTATATAGAGACTGTTTCTTAGAAATTTAAGCAATTTTGTAACAGAGTCTAAATGTACCATTGCTTCAAACTTACTCGTTTTCGGGAATTCACAGACGAGTCTGTTCGCCGTAGAATAGTATTGTGAGACGCATCTACGCGAATTACACAAAATTGAGGAAGTGAACATGACGAAACTATCGTGGCGTGCTGCCGCGGTGACCGATCGCGGTCTGAAACGACTAGAGAATCAAGACAATTACTTTGTCAGCCCGGACGACTCTGTCTTTGCCGTCGCTGATGGCATGGGCGGCGCCCGCGATGGGGCTGTAGCTAGCAGGATGGCGATTGACACTGTGAAACAGCGATGGAACAGTAATAAGCCTGAACGCTTACTTTCAGGAATTACGCAGGACTGGCTTGTCGAGACGGTTGCTGAGGCCAATCTCACCATATATGGTGTTTCCGGTAAGGACGATTCTCCAAGCCGCATGGGCACCACTCTGGTGATAGCTGCTCAAACCGAAGACGGTAAAATGGAGATTGCCCACGTCGGCGATTCGCGCGCATACCTTGTCCGGGGCGGCAAGGCCAACGCGATCACCTTCGACCATTCGGTCGTGATGGAAATGTATCTAAAAAAGCAGTTGACGAAAGAGCAGGCATACGACAGTGTTTACAAAAATTTGCTGACACGCTGCCTCGGTCATCATGACATTATCCAAGTCGACAAAAACGTAATCGAGACTAGACCGGGTGACTGGATTGTTCTCTGCAGTGATGGTTTGAATTCGGAATTGCAAGACGAGGAAATCGCCACACTGGTTGGTTCTTCCCGAACGCCGGATGAAGCCTGCAAAAAGTTGCTCGACAGCACAAAGGAACACGGTGCCAACGACAATGTGACGATTGTTGCAGTTCACTATTACGAAGAAGCCAAAACTACGCGCTAACTAAATGGGAGTATCGATACATGAAATTAAGTTGGCTAATTCTCGCTTTTTCTCTTGCCGCTTTGCCGAGTGTCGGTCATGCTAAATCGCTCACGCAGAAGGATGTCGATGCCGTCGTACAAAAATATCAGTCTGATTACGCTGACACTTTTAATCGACGAGATGCAAAAGCGATGGGTGCGCTTCTTACTGAGAATGCCACCATGCAAAACGAATGGGGTGATGTCAAACAAGGGCGCGGCAACATCGAATCACTTGTTTCTGGACTGATGGCAAAGTTGCCGACCGGTACCAAACTCGAAGACACAGCGTTGGTGTCTCAATCCGTTGCACCAAATGTAATTGTTAGCCAGGGCATCTCGCGTCGCATCGTTCCGAAAGAAGAACCAGCGCAAATGTTTTTTTCTAGAGTGTTGGTGCTCGACAAAGGTCAGTGGAAAATGGCTGCCACTCAAATCGCCAGACCATCAAGTGTGCCCAAGCCTATCGCTAGTCCATCTGCAAAATAAAAAGCGAGATCTTTTCCGTGTTGATCTAAGACTCTTACGAGTCGTGTTGAATCGTCGCCATCAAATCCGGTGCGCGTCAAATCAGCCACCGTTCATGGTGCCACCAGAAGCCAGCAAAGATGCCGGCAAGATGCCGGCGCTCCCAGGTCAAACCGTTGGCAGCTCGCCGGGGTCGATGCTAGGTTTGCCGCCGCCAGGTTGTTTCAGGGGGGAGAGAATCATCAAGACGCTCTTTCCTTCCATCTTTGGTTCACGGTCCATCAAGGCGATTTCTTTCAACTCATCGGCAAACTTGTGCATGAGTTTCATGGCCATGTCTTTGTGTTGCATTTCGCGTCCACGCAGAATGGTCAAAACTTTGATTTTGTCGCCGTCATTGAGAAATTTTTGAGCGTTGCGCAACTTGACCTGGTAGTCATGCTCCTCAATCTTGTAGCGCATCTTGATCTCTTTGACATCGACAGTGTGATGCTTTCGCTTTGTCTCTCGATCTTTCTTTTCTTGCACGAACTTAAATCGCCCGTAGTCCATAATCTTGGCTACAGGCGGGTTGGCATCAGGCTGGACGACAAATAGGTCCAATCCTTTTTCTTTTGCGGTGTTTAACGCATCTCTGGTCGGGACAATTCCCAACTGAGTGCCGTCTTCATCGATCAATCTAAGTTCGCGGTCACGAATCCTCTCGTTTAAGAGTGGCATGTCTCGTCGTGCTTCCGGTCGGCGGGGATCGCCTTTGTCTACGCTCAATATCACCTCGTTGTCAGTGGGGAACTAAAATCTGCCGAAGGGGGGACTTGAACCCCCAAGAGATTGCTCTCACTACGACCTGAACGTAGCGTGTTTGCCATTTCACCACTTCGGCATTGTGGGAATCGCAGATTAGCCATTGCAGCAACTGCTTGGCATAATCCTGTAGCCAATGCGGCAAGCTGCTCAGCATAATCCGAGGACAGCTTATGCAGCAAGCTGCTCAGCATAGTGATCTTACAACACTATTCTGTGGCGTCCACATTAAGTGCCAAGTCAAGCATAGGTCACAGCTGAGCCGCGATCTATAACCATTATAAGCGTAGGGTCGTGCAGCAAATATCGGTTTAGCCGTCAGCTGTGTAAGGCATGAGGGCGATGTCTCTGGCACGCTTGATCGCGACGGTGAGGACGCGTTGGTGACGGGCGCAGTTGCCGCTGATGCGACGGGGAAGAATTTTGCCACGCTCGGTGACGAACTTCTTCAAACGGTTTGGATCCTTATAGTCTACGAAATCCACTTTATCGGCACAAAAGCCGCATGTCTTCCGGCGACGTGGTGGTGAGTCTGCTGATTGACGCATAATGCCTTCCTCTTTCCTTATTTAGAATGGGATCTCGTCTTCGGATGCGAAGATGGCGTCGAGATCCTCTGCCTTGTTTGGTTGCCCTTTGGGACCGCCGGCCTTGGCGCCGGCACGAGCTAACTTTGGCTCTGCTGCATAACTGTCATCTGTTGCGATGCCGCTGCTGCCACCGGCAACCGTCGCCGACAAGTTCTCGACCGCGATTGCGTCGATTTCAACGTCACGACGACGCTGACCATCTTGTCCTTGGAAGTTGTTGATCTGCAGCCGTCCGTCGACAGCAACTAAATCACCCTTCTTGATCTCTTGAGCACAACGCTCGGCAAGATCACGCCAGGTTACGATTTTGACAGCAGCAGTTTCAGTGGCACCATCCGAGCGCGGCGCGGATTCCACCGCAATCGCAAACTCAGTCACTGCAACGTTTGTGGATGGAGTAAAGCGCTTTTCAGGTGCTCTTATTACTCTTCCAGAGACAACTATTTTGCTTAAGCTCATGAAAATCCCTGATGTGGTGTGGGTATTACAGAGTCTTTGCTGACTCTTTCTCGTGAATGACGATCAGCGAACGAATGATGTCTTCAGAAATAGTCATCATCCGTTTAATGCCCGCGATCGTGTCTGGTTTGCCGTGAAAAATGGTGAGGACGAAATAGCCGTCGCGCATTTTGTCGACTTCGTAAGCAAGCCGGCGGCGGCCTTTCTTGTCGGTTGTTTCAATCGTAGCGCCAGTGCCTTTGATGAATTCTTCAACGGCAAGGACTACTCTGTCTACTGCGTCTTCATCAAGGTTTGGCCTGATGATGTAGACAACTTCGTATGGTTTTATAACGTTGCTGGCCAATGGTTCTCCCCTCTGGTCGTCTGTCCTGCTTCGCAGGCAAGGGACGTTTGTATTACAAGTTTGCAACTATCTGCCGGACTTAAAGCCAGGCAAACGTGCAGAACATTCGCCAAATTCTATCATGTGATCCAAATAGGAGTGCCGTATGCGTAGTCTCAACATAGCCAACGCAACGGACTTGCAATAAACTTTCATCGTTAAGGTTGTTTCACTTCACCCACTTTTATATGAATCGAAGGATACTCACAACTCTTTTAATAGCCACCTGTGGCGCTTTCGGTGCTTTGCCGCCGGTCGTTGAAGCCCAAGGACTGGTCGCCCAACCTTCAGCCGATGCTGTAGCTATGCCTTACACTCCGTCGGTCCCAGGCTTGGCTCCAGGTTTCACGTTGCCGACAATGAGCAGCTACAACCTGCCAATACCGGCTGGTATGAGACCTATCCCCGCTTTCAATGCAAACATGTTCAAGGGCGTGTCGGAAACTCGTCTGAACGCCGGCACTGTCTTGACGGGAATTCTGGAAGACGACCTTTCAAGCGCCAAAAATAAAGTTGGCGATGTCTTTTCGATTAGATTGGAAAGTGGCTTTAGCCAGAATGGCGTCGTCATTATTCCGCCGCAATCCAAGGTTCTCGGCGCTGTCACTACGGTTAAATCGGCAAAAATGCAGAAGTTCGGTGCTCCTGGCGCCATGGATATTAGTTTGCAAACGCTTGTCTATCCAGATGGACGCTCGACAAGATTGTATGGATTTATCGAGCATAATCCGGCGATGGATATGAAACACAAGAATGGAACAGGTAGCGCATTGTCCGGACCGCTCAGCAGCGTAAAGGCGTCGGCCTTGTCTGTCTTTGCGGGATTGAATTCGAAAACCGGATTGCCTCTCAACATGCCTAATATGCGCCTAGGTTTGGATTTCACTTTGGCTAAAGGCGAACTACTGCCTGTGCGATTGAATCGTTCTTGCGATTTAACAAACATGACGCCACCGCCGATGATACCAGGTACGGCAATGGCTCCCGCGTCTTTGCCGGGCTATTCGGCCGCCATGCCACCTACCGCGCCGCCCATGATTGGACAATCAGCTACAGCGGATCTGCTGCCCGGATTGGCGCCAAATTCGGATCCTAATTCTATCTTTTCAGCACCACTCAAACCAATGCCGCAATCTGATTTGCCTGATCCGTTCTAATAAGATAGATCTGATTAGAGCATCGAAGCTCGACTGAGGAACGCTGGGAGCGCCGGCATCCTTGCCGGCATCGAATTGCCTGAGTGTTTGTAGACGTAGAAGTTCATATCGATCGCTTAATCGCCCGATCTCCATTTCGATCGCCATTTCCTTAAGAGATTCGCGCACCATATTTAGTGTCAAGTTTTGTATTAACAAACTCTCAGCCTGCGCGCGAGGTTAAGCCTGAGTTTTTGGGTACTAAAGCTTAACCACCCACAACCGTCGGATGACAATGACCCCATCGCCTTTGCAATCGAAAGGTGACACTCCAGCAGACGCCGCCGCGACGCCTATGCTCCTGCGTTGGTGGAAGCAAATCCAGGAAACACTGCGTGTGATGGCGGGCACGCCGCGTGTCATTAAGTTGATTTGGAGATCTCACCCAGGCTTCACAGTGATTTTGTTGGGTGCCAACCTTATTCTAGGATTAGCTCCGCTTTCCGAAATGTGGATTACCAAGCTGTTGATTGACGCAATTGCTGCGTTCTACAAAACCGGTCAGACTTCCAACAATCAACAATCTTACGTGTTTGGTTTGCTTGGGCTGATGGCTCTAATTCGACTGCTTAGTAATTCAATGGAACCGACAGTACGTCTGGTCCAAGAGCATCTGGGCGATTATCTAGTTCGAGACATCAATTTGATGATTTTGGAAAAGGCGAATAGTCTTGAGGACATAACTGTTTTCGAAAATCCGACTTTTCACGATAAACTGACGCGCGCTCAAAACGAAGCGAGTCATCGACCCATTAATTTGCTAGGGAACATCACGACAATCTCCCGCGCTAGTGTTGGTTTGGTTTCGATGATATCTGTTCTGATCGCGTTTCAATCACTTCTTGCTCTAGCTGTGGTGGCACTGGCTTGCCCGCATTTGATCATCCAATTCAAAATGCAGTGGGAAACTTGGTCGATTCAAGATCACGAAATTCCAGAAGTGAGAAGAATGCGTTATTTCGGTAGCGTTTTGACCTCGACAGACTATGCCAGTGAAGTGCGTTTGTTCAATCTCGGTAACCTGTTCATCAAAAAGTATTCTGAAAAATTTTCTGAGTTTCAGACTAGCCATGCAAAATTGCGACGCAGACATTGGCTGATAAATTTTTTACTGGCCAATCTTTCTGCAATTGGCTTGGTTGCCTCTTATGCATACATCGTTTTGAGTGCATTGGCGAGCCGGATTTCGCTTGGAAGCTTGTCTTTATATCTCGGTGCCACAACGCAAGTTGAATACCAGCTCGAGGCAATTATTTGGTCTATGGCACAGTTGTATCAGGGAAATCTCTTTATCAATAACATGTTTGAATTTTTGGAGATTCCAGCGCCAATGACTCTTGCGCCTCATGGGACCGCCGTTATTGTGCCCTCAAAGTTACTGAAAGGCGTAGAATTCGAGCACGTTACTTTTAAGTATCCGGATAGCGAACGCAATGTCTTGGATGACGTAAATTTTCTTTTGATACCTGGGCAATCAATTGCGCTTGTCGGCGAGAACGGTGCCGGTAAAACTACAATCGTCAAGCTTCTGTCTCGGCTATACGAGCCAACTTCCGGGCGCATACTTGTGGATGGAATAGACCTGCGTGATTATGATTTGAACAGTTGGCGAGCAAATCTTAGTGTCATTTTTCAAAACTATGCTCGATTTCACATGACGGCAAAAGAGAACATCGGCATTGGTAATGTCGCCTTCATCGATGATCTCGAAAGAGTTGAAGCTGCTGCCATTAGAGGAAGTGCCGCGCCGTTAATTGATCGCTTGCCGAACAAATACGACACAACTTTGGGCAGATGGTTTTCGGATGATAAGGATAAAGGCAGTGAGTTATCGGGTGGTGAGTGGCAAAAGATTGCATTATCCCGAGCTTTTATGCGATCCGCCGGCAAAGGGAACGGCGGCGACAATAACGGCGGTACTAATAGCGTCGACAGCAGCGGCGACAATAACGGCGGTACTAATAACGTCGACAACAGCGGCGACAATAACGGCGGTACTAATAACGTCGACAATAACGGAGTCAATACTAATGACGTCGGCCGCAACGGCATGGACTCGCCATGCTTGATTCAAGTTAATGACGCTCAGCTCTTGATCCTGGACGAACCGACTTCTGCTCTCGATGCGCAGGCGGAGTATGACGTGTATTTGCAGTTCCATGAACTAACTAGGGGCAAAACAACATTCCTGATCTCACATCGCTTTTCTACCGTGAGAATGGCAGACATTGTTCTCGTGCTCGAGAAGGGGAAAATTATTGAACGCGGCAGTCACGACGAGTTAGTCGCCCACGCTGGTGAGTATGCCCGTTTGTACAAGCTGCAAGCGGATCGATATAAGTGACGATTTTATTCGTCTACGACAGGTGTTCTGCCAAGACCTTGTTGTTGCGTCGCGGCTTTATAGTCAGCGAGATGACGCCAGCCTTGATGCAAGATCAATTGATAGGCATAGATCTGTTCAAGCCAGCGACGTTCGCCTTCCGGTAGATCCGGACGCTCTAGTCGGCGTTTCAAGCTGCCAGTAATTGTTCTGGTTTCTTCAATCGCCTTACGATAGTTGCGCACGGCTGTTCTTTGCACCGCAGCTGGTGCGGCTGGTGTTGCAGCAATTCTGTGGATCGGTGCGGCAGCAGGAGCCTGAGGTGCGAATTCGCGGGATTCTCTTGGCGCGCGTGGTTCACGAGCTTCGATGCGTTCACGAGGTTCTCTTGGTTCTCTTGCTTCTTTTACTTCTCGCTCTCTGGGCTCACGCTCGACTCTTTCTCTTACTTCGCGTGGCTCTCTGAGTTGCGGAACAGCTTCCGTCTCAGCGCCGTTGGCTTGGGCAGAAGTCTTCGTTGCTTGTTGAGCTAGTGGATGCTGAATAACATTTTTGTGTCTGTCGGAGCCACCGCGTCGGCGTTCTTTACGCTTCGCTCGGTAGCAATCCAGACAATCACGCAATCGAGGATTCATGTGTTCAAAAACTTTGCCGCAAGTTTGGCAAGTTAGTGAATGTTTGCTGCGACCGTCACCAAGCTCTTCCCCTTCGCCACCTTCTCCGTCTGATTCGGAGTCACGATCTTCAGATGGGTGTTCCTGTTCTGCAACTGGTTCGGCTTCAGGCTCGACTTTTGTTACACGCCGTGCGGTTTTGCGCACCTTCGGCACTTCTTCCTCTTCTTCTTCGACAGGTGCTTTCGCTACCTCTTTTTCTTTGACAGCCTTTACTGGTTCGATTTTCTTAACAGCCTTGGCGCGAGTTTTTGGCTCGGCTTTTTCTTTAGGCTTGGATCTGTTTTCTTCGAGAATCTCTAAAACTTTGGGGTTAGTGAGACCCTCTTCTTTTAAGCGGCGAATCTCTTTTAGCTCATCCATCGCTTGATCTGGAAGAACTTTGATGCCGTTTTCATCGGCAGTGGTTTCGATGTTGAATTCGGTGAGATATCGACGAATCGTGACGCTAGTGACGTTCAAGTCTTTGGCGGCCTGGGCAATCTTAGTGCCCTCTACCTTTGCTGCTCGGCTCATTGAATATTTAGTCCTGAGTATGTGTTGTTTAAATGTTGTGTCGACGTCGCTCTTACGCGTTCCGTTGGTCTTCAGGTGTCGGTGTTAGGGTGGAAACTGCGCTAGCTGCGCCGCAACTACCTGGATTCTCCAGCGTCGCCGTTGGGTGAACCTGAACCTGAGTGGAATACACGAGCTTTAGGATCCTGCCTGAACTTGCGATTAAGCAATTTGGCTTCAGGACATCAAGAACCTACTTAAAGTTAAACCATATACTTATGAGCAGCTGCTAGATGTTTATTAAATTTTCGTCATAGCATCCGCTGCTTGGGTGAAGGCGTGGCGTGAGATCGGTGCCAGCTGAGAGCTGAACGTTTGCTGAGCGCTTTGATATGCCTTTTTTAAATGGTTTCTGCTGACATGGGTGTAAAGCTGTGTGGTGACAACGGAAGAGTGACCAAGCAACTCCTGCACGGAGCGAAGGTCAGCTCCGCCCTCGAGAAGATGAGTTGCAAAACTGTGGCGCAGGCTGTGTGGTGAAAGAGATTTTTGGATGCCGGCGCGGGCAGCGAGACGTTTGATTGTTTGCCAGACAACTAAGCGGGAGAGCCGGTTACCTTGGAGGTCTATAAAGAGCGGTGATGCTTTTGCATTTATGGTCGCGCCATTTTTCATCCGACGAGTTGCTGTCCGAGGATCCATTGGTTGGGGATCAGTTGTCCGATGAGCGATTGTGCCAACTGCCCGGCTGCCTCGAGATTTCTTCGCTACCTTTTTTGTTTTTCTGGGCATAGCGAGATAGTGCTTTAATGCCTCCATCGCGCGCGCTCCAAAAGGCACAATACGTTCTTTAGATCCTTTGCCAAGACAGCGGATGTAACCCTGGCTCAGGTTTACGTCTTTCAAATCGAGTTTGACTAATTCGGTGACCCGCAGGCCAGCACCATAAAGCAATTCAATGATCAATCTATCGCGAGACTTTTCTGCAACAGCTAACATCGCTGCTACTTCATCTGGTGTCAATATCTGAGGTAGGTGCTTTGCCTTCTGAGGGCTTTGAAAGCCCTCGCAGGGGTCGTTTTGCCTCAGTCCTGTTGCCCGCTGCCAGGCGAACCAGCCACGCATGCTGGCTAAAACTCTTGTCGTCGAGGATGAGCTTTGTCCTAAAGCTTTTTGGCTGGAAAGATATTTTGCCACATCGTGCCGAGTCGGTTCGTTATTCTCCCTCAGCCAATGTATGAATGCAGTTAAGTCTGATTTGTATGCTGAAACGGTATTTGGGGACAAGCCGCGCTCCTGCTCAATGTGACGCACGTACTCAAGCAGAGAGTCCGATAAAGATAGTGACCCCGAATGCGGTGCCTGAGGCCCGACACCCCTGGAATATTTTGGAATCGCGCGTGGTGGCACGACCAACCGTTCCATTTCTAGAATTATGCAATTTTATGCGTGCATATATCATACACATACAGTCAAGCCCCCGCATCCTTTATGTGGACGCATGAAATGGAGCGCATCCATCTTGGATGCTCATATCAACAACACGATGGAAGTCGTGCGATTCGAAGCATGCGGGACGCGTGCGCTCTTCCCAACGAATACTTGCTCCAACGAATACTTGCTTCTCTCGATTCGAAGCACGCGGGACGCGCGCTCCATTTCTCAAGGATGCCGGCGCTCTTAGGTTAACCCTGGTTGCTTAGAACTAGGCTTGGTAGCGGATGGGCAGATGCTCTCGGCTTGCTTGGTAACCAGTGGAAAGTTTTTTCGATCGATTGACCGACGCCTTTTGGTTTGTCCAAAGGTGAGTTTATCTTGAACGCGAACGCTCTTGGTTTATCAGACGCGAGATCGCCTAGCACCGGCAGTGATGGCAAATTCTCTAGTTGATGCAGGGTTACTTTGTTCATCAATTTTTGAATCGTCATCGCTTTCGACATTTCACCAAGTGTGCCGCTACCGAAGACACTTGAGGTCACTCGTGGGATTTTGCCAGCCACTTCAATGTCCAGAGTGTTACGGGTAAGGTTAGCTTTACCGGCTCCCCACAGTCTCATGTCGTCTCCGTTATAGGTCAGTTCATCAACATAGAGCACATTTTTAGATAGTCTGAATTCGCTGATCAAGTCTTTGAAGCGTCCTGTTCTCACAGGCACTGTGCTTTGCAACAGGTTATTTAGGTTGAATCCAAAAAGTCCTTGATGAAGAAGGTTGGCCTGCGTCAGTTTCGTTTGCAACTGACCAAAACGAGTGACGATGCCACTATGAACGGTTACGACACCACCACCGGTGAGATTGGTCAGGGCATCTTTGTAATCATTTCCTTCGGTTTCAAATTTTACGTCGGCATCGACTGTGCCGCTCAATTCGCCAGGATGGCCGAACAGTTGCTCGGTCAGCTTAGTAGCTTGCGCCTTGGCCAGTGTTGTGTGCAGTGAGAGCTTGTGCTCGTTCATGTCGAGCCAGCCGTTAATCTCCAATGCCCCACCAGCCAAGTTCGCCCGTCCATTACTGATCTGAATTTTAGGCTGTCTCACTTGCTGTTCATCGGCGTCTAGCTTAATGTCCGCCTTAATCTTGTGCACCGGAATCTGTCCCACTTGCACTTCAGAAAAGTCAATTTCTGCCTTTTGGTCTGAACCACTCAATTCCTCAAGATTTACCGAACCACTCAGGTCACGAATGTCAAACTTTGGCACACTAATTTTGCCAATCAGAATTTTGCCGTTGGCTTTTGGTTGAAAGACTGTACCTCGCAGATTTAGAGCGCCTTCGACCGTTCCACCTACATCTTTGCTGATCGATGGATCGAGCACCGATATGAGTTTCTTCGCCGGCACTGCGTTCTGTGACTTGATCGAGCCCTGCAAAATCGAATGATGCAAGTCCAACTGTGTTTTCGCTTCGTCCTCGTAAGCCCAAGCAACTGAGCCATTTGCTTGCAACAGCGAATCGCCCAGGAACACCTGCGCGCTGGACAGTTTAATGCCGGCTGGACTGACTGTCATGGTGCCATCAATCTTGAGCGCCTCATCCAGAGGTTGATGCAGTTTGCCAATCGGTGCAGATAACGTCAGTCGATTGGTGGCGACCGAGGCGACGGTGAAGACGACTTCGTTCTCCTTCATGTTGCCAGTTACCTTAGCTCGCAACGAGAGGGGTCCTGATGAAGTAATTGCCAGCTTCCACTTCTTGAATTGGTCGGTCAGTGACGGAACAAGCTCTAACAGTTCTTTTGAATCGATGGATGCAATAAGTTCAGTGTGCCATCCGGGCAACGCACTTTGATAATTGTAGACTTGACCATTCAAACTAAAGTGCGTGTTTCTTAACGAACCGCTCAAATCCTGAACCAGCAGTTGGGTGCCTGACGCAGACATGGTGCCGGCTATGTGTTCAACCGGAAACCGCTGGTCGCCGATTTTCGCACCAACATTGATCAGGCTGATCACGCCATCAAGGCTGGGTTTGTCGTTCTTCAGCTGACAGAGAGCATCTCCATAAACTCTGCCATGCACTTTGCTTAGCTTGTACTCCTTTAGAAAATCCGTGTACAACTTCTTTAAAGGCTTGGGCATGATCGACGAAGCGAGATAAAAGTCCACATCCGACAGGTCTATGCCTTCAGATTTGACCCTTATCGAGTTGCTCACTTTGGCGTTGGTGGACAGTTGTTCGATAGCGAAGCTGGTAACAACCTTGTCGTTGTGAGTGACGAAACCGACTTCTTTCAAGGTTAAGACGTCGTGGTCATAAATTATGGTGCCACTCTTTGCACGCAGTGGTCTGGTCATTCCAGCAGGCTGATAGCACAAATCTTCGGGCGTTGTTTTGAAATATACAATGGGTGCGGTGCGTGGACCAGTTACATTTAGGACTAGATCGTGAACACGTCCGCGCAACTGGTGCTCGGTCAGCAAGGGGATATGAACTTTCAGCACCTTAAGCAAAGTGTTCAGCTGGTTGAGTTCAAGATGATTGGAATGGATTTTCAAGTTGACGGCCGGCGTTCCATGGATACTGGCAGTGCCGCTCAGGTCGAAAGTGCCATCGCCAATGTTGCCGCTCAATCGTTCAATCGTGACTAAATCGTTGTTCCAATGCAAACGACCATTCATTTTTTTAGCAGAAAGTGATCCATCGGAGAGACTGAATTCGGCGTTCTTAAAATCCGCAGTGCCACTGGTGTTATGTCCATTCTTCAGCTTTTCGAAGACGCCATTTACATCCAGCCGACCATCAAGTTTTAAGTGCTGCTTTGCAGGTAGGTATAGCAACCTGGTCAGTTCAGTCATTGCCACTTTAGATTTGTACAGACTGTGTTCGGCCAGTGCGAGCGACAGATCATTTGTGTGAAAGGTGAATTTCCCCTCGTCCGTTTTCAGGTTCGCTGAACCTTCCGTGTGCACGGTGCCACCAGCCACTGGAATGATGCCATTGGTGATGTCAACTCTCTCGTCGGGAATCAGTTTGATTTCGCCTTTTACGAGAGACGTTTTGCTCAAGCCAAGTAGACACAGTACTGGAGTCAGTTCTTTAGGTAATTTAGTAATGAACTCTTCGACCGGCAGTCCCTCGGTTTTGACATCCGTAGTCAGCTTGGGATTGTTTGTCGGGCCTACGATCTTGATCTGCACCTCGGCGGTGCCACCAAATTTGCTTGGATCGACGTAACTGTTTGCAGTCGCACCTTCATTGGTGACAAGTCTGGAAACGTCGC
>PLXC01000150.1 GCA_003151275.1 Candidatus Melainabacteria bacterium | reverse complement strand
GGAACGTTATCTTGGGATTAGTCCTGGTACTAGTCCTGGGAGCGCCCGCATCCTTGCCGGCACCGAAAAACTTCTCGAAGGCTATTGTCCAACGTGTGGAATGTTGTCTTGGGACTAAGAGCGCGTCCGCACCACCGCGAAGCTGAGATTAAAACCTGGGGTATACCTTTACTTTTTGCTTCCGTTTAATATGTTAAGCAAAAAACGCAGACTTACGTGATCTTGTAAGCCCTTGTAATGTCTCGGTTAGCAGTTTTGCTAAAGTCTGAAAACCTTGATGTAATATTCGTTTACTTTAACTGGGATGGGGTGTTTTAGAGAGGGTATCCCCTCTTTAATCTTCACTGGAAGTGCAATTGATTTGCGCATTATTTTAACGCGCTATTAGGCGTGATTTTATGACGGTCAATGACTAAGTAATCAGGTATTCGTGCTCAAGTCGATCTGTGGCGTCCGTCAGTTGTAGATGATGAGAACTAGCGGCCGCGAACGCTCCTCTCAGTGCGGATTGCCAACCTTCATATTCGCTGGATCTATCCTTGCTCGGCATTATCTTCGAATCTTGTTGCCAGTCTTCCGAGAGTTCAGCCAAGTCTTTCACCAACCCACATGTCAGCGCCGCTAGAGCACCAACACCCCAGGCAGTCGACTCAACTTGAGCTGACCGCACGACTGGAACCTTGAGCAGGTCTGCTTGAAATTGGACCATGAAATTATTACGAGTAGCGCCGCCATCTACGCGTAACTCGCTTATGTTGATGGCATGCAGTGACATGTCGCTTGCAACGTCTGCAATTTGATACGCCATTGACTCTAATGCTGCTCTAACTAAATGTGCTCTGGTACTACCTCTGGTGAGCCCGACAATTGTGCCGCGCACATGCGAGTTCCAGTGAGGAGATCCTAATCCGACAAATGCCGGTACGAAATAAACTCCTTCATTCGAAGGTAGCGATTCTGCCAAGGCTTCGGTTTCGTCACTTGATTCAATTATTGCCAATCCATCGCGCAACCATTGGATCGCTGCCCCGGCAATAAATATCGCTCCTTCTAAAGCATAAGTCGCCGGCTGACCTTCAAGCTGCCACGCCACTGTGGTTAAGAGCCCCGGCATAAGTTTTGACTCAGTGCCAATATTCGTGAGCAGAAAGCTGCCGGTTCCGTAGGTGCATTTACCCATGCCCTGTTCAAAACAACATTGACCGAAAAGAGCAGCTTGTTGGTCGCCCAGATTTGCCAAAATTGGCGCGGAAAATCCAACTAGAGCTTCGTCGGTATTACCAAATTTCCCATTCGATGAGATCACTTCAGGCAGCATTGTTTTGGGAATTTTCAAGCGATCAAGAAGTTCGTCATCCCACTTCAAAGTGTGAATATTGAATAGCATCGTCCGTGAAGCATTGCTTGGTTCTGTGAAATGATTTTTTTCTTTAGTCAGATTCCAAATCAACCATGTGTCTATAGTGCCAAACGCAAGCCTACCCTTGTCCGCCAGCTCCTGTGCGCCTTTGACGTTGTCTAAGATCCAACGGATTTTGGGTCCGGAAAAATAAGCGTCTGGAACGAGTCCAGTTTTTTCTCTAAAGTGATCAGACTCATGACGAAGTTTTTCAGATAACTCCTGGGTGCGACGGCACTGCCAAACAATGGCTGGGTAAATTGGTTTCCCTGTTTGCCTGTTCCAGACTACGGTTGTCTCTCTCTGATTGGTGATGCCAACGCAGGCGATATCTTCCGCGCTGATACCGGCATTTTTAATTGCCTCTTTAATGCATTCAATTTGCACTGAGAGTATTTCACTGGCGTCATGCTCGACCCAACCTGGTTGAGGAAACGATTGCCTGAACTCTTTTTGCCCTAAACCCTTTGTTCTGCCGGCTTTGTCGAACACAATTGCTCGGCAGCTGGTCGTGCCCTGGTCGATACTTAGGATGAAATTCTTCATAAACCACATTAATTGACAATAGGAGTTAAGATCTTAGTATGTAACGGCAACTATCTCAATCAAATTATGAAAATACCTCCTATCGTTCCGAAAAATCCACTTGGTTTTACCTGCGCTGTTTGCGGGTCACCCATGGGTGGACTGCTGACCGGACTACCTGCACCCCCCGGCGGCGGCGGCAAAAAGTGCTCTGTTTGTCATGAGAAGGTTTGCCAGAAACACTTTGCTCATGGCAAAGATGTCTGTTCCAACTGCGACAAATCCGGTTGGTGTGACACGCCCAAAGGTCCAACATTTTAGGCCAACGTTTCTGTCCGACGTTTAACCCCAGGCGGCGCTGACTCTGAAAATTTTTACCGATATCGGTAAAAATTCCTAACTAGCAGATCGCCTTCTAAACCCGTCTGGGCATTCATAACCGTATCTTCAATATCTGAGGGAGCCATTCTTGAGCGCCATTTTTTGTTGCGCCAAGCGCGATTCTCAAAGGCGCTTTACGAGAATCGCTTCCGGAATGCTGGACTTGATCCAGGCAAAACCCTATTGAGTCGGTGATGCAATTTTGTTGTAATCCATTGGTTACTAGCTAAGCGGTCATGCCAATGCTCATAGCTTTTTTAAGTCGCTTCATTCCGGGGTTCCAGGCCGCGTGTACACGCTTGCGCCTAAATCACGGCAAACCCAAAGATGTATTTGAAGACTTGTGGTTCTTAATTGATCATTACTTGAAGCGCGGTGAACTTGATCGCGCGGAAGCTCTTTCCCATTCGTTGGTTGCACTCGCGGAAGGGGAAACCGTGCGTTGGTCCGACCCAGAGCTGTTTCCTGTTCAGAAATCCTTGCGCTATCAAAAGGGCACTCGAAAGGTGTCGATACTTTTTCTATCACTATTGTTGGTGCCTTTACTTGCCATTTCGCAGCATCAGTGGATCCTAACCGCGATGGCCAAAGATAAGATGCGTGAGGGCCAAGTCAAAGAGGCGATCGCGCTGTTGCGTTCGGAGCTTGCAGTTGAAAATCTCTATACCGAGGACACTGCCAATATCGAGCTGACATTGGCGGATGCATTGATCTGCGACTGTCAGCTTCCCGTGGCAGAATTGCTTGTCCAGAATGCGCTCGCGGCAAATCCTAAGTATTACCAAAGAGCGATTTATCTAGATCTTCAAATTGCGATGTTAACCGGTCAGGCTAAACGAGCAAATCGAGATGCCTTGGCGATCAGCAAATCTATGAAACAAAAGGAAGTGATTTCAACTTTATTGATGTCCAACATTTTGATCGGTCACGGATTTTATACAGATTTCGAAACGATACTCCAACTTGCTAGTACTGAGCAAGGTTTGGTGGGCTACAAATTGATCAAGAACTCTGTTCCAGAGCTGGAAGAAGATCAAAAGCTGTGTGCTGCAATGGGCTATTTCTGCAAGGCACGACGAGAGAACGAAGTTGCGGCGAGGTGGTTTAAGCAGTCTCTGACACTGTTACGAAACAGTCGATTCAAATCGGACCGGGTTAGATTTATCGATTCTGCGAACCAATATGTCGCTCTTATTGCCCACACCAAGCCAATTGAAGCGCGACGTTGGGAATGGACTGCAATGGGAATCGCAATTCAAAATAATTTGCCCTACGAGACGTTTGCAGACAGGAGTCACCAAACTCAGCTTAGTTTTGTGCAATAGGTAGCTATTTCTTGCACGCAGTTTGTCATCAATTGCAACGCCTTGGTGCTTCGAGCTGCCGCTGATTTCACGCTCTCCATCTCGATGTGTTTTGCTTCGACCATGGTGCGAGCCAAATCTTTTGGCTCAGGTACATGAACAAAGAGCACTGAGTTCAAGGCGCCAGTTTCTTCCTTGTAGCGCAGTGCGTGATAGTAAACCTCATTGCAAATAAAGCTGCCCGCGAAATTTGAAACTTCAGTCGGAAAGTTTTTTCCTCTCAAGACTCGGCGCAAATCAGTAAGAGATAGGTTCGTTTTCAAAGCCTCTGACTCGCCTTTGTAGATTGGCGTGCCGTCGTATCGGTGCCCATCGTTATCCGGAATTCCGTAATCTCTAATATTGAGGGCATACCGTTCGAGACTTATCCTGCTGCGTCCTGAGGCGAGCCCGATCATGATTAGGAATTTGTATTGATTCTTGGACAGCTGGTTTCGGATTGCCCGCCACGACTTTTTGCAGCAAGTTGGCAAAACTAAGGTGTCAACTTCGACCAACACGTTTGTCCTTGGTATCTTGAATTCTTCAGGCAATGATTCAGCAATTCGCTGACTTGGGTTGAATGTGAACTTGCCGAAGGAATCGAAACCCGTAATCAAGCACCGCTCCGTGCGGCTAAAGGAAGTTTTTGGTCTCATTTTTGTTGACTTTTGCCAGTATCCGTCGTGCGATCATGGTCATAGTGTAGAATGAAAAACCACTCCTGCGCCGAAGTGGCGAAATGGCAGACGCAGTTGACTCAAAATCATCCGCCTTAACGGGCGTGTCGGTTCGACTCCGACCTTCGGCAGGTTTTATTTTCAGCCCTTTCAGAGTTTTTATTTCTGGGGTAGTCTGAAACCAAATGCGCGACTTGTGCGCCCACACAGCCTGGGGTACATGAATTTAGTTCGTCCTGCTTGTGAAGAGGCGCGGTTGGTTATGTGACGCAGAAAGTGTGGAATGATTGTTCTGCTGACCGTTCTTGAGCATCTACGTGACCCAAATTCTACCGACTGCCAACTCTTCCACAACAATTACTCTGCTGAGCCCTAAAGCTGAGGCTCTCTTAAAGAACATGAACTCGGTCATGGTCGGCCAGGCTCAAAGCTCCAGGCTGGTCGCCATCGCTTTGTTAGCGGGTGGACATGTGCTCATTGAGGATGTGCCTGGTGTCGGAAAAACGCTTTTAGCGAAAAGTTTGGCGATGTCCATCACTGCCGATTTTAAGCGAATCCAGTGCACTCCTGACCTACTGCCCTCGGATGTTTCTGGCGTAAGCGTTTTTGATCAAAGGCAATCGACGTTCAACTTCATCCCCGGTCCGATATTTACTAACATTCTATTGATCGACGAAATCAACAGAGCCACTCCACGGACGCAATCTGGTTTGCTGGAAGCAATGGAAGAAAGACAAGTCACCACAGATGGTGTGACGCGCACTTTGCCGGAACTGTTTTTTGTCTTGGCGACAGAAAATCCTATTGAGCATCATGGTACGTTTCCGCTGCCGGAAGCGCAGTTAGATCGTTTTATGATGTCATTTTCTCTTGGTTATCCGAAACCCGCTCAGGAGGCTGAAATAATTAAGAAAACTCTGACTGAGGGAGCTTTTGTCGCCAACTCAGTTTTGACCACAGAGGAAGTTCTAAAATCGCGGGTCGCAGTCAAACAAGTTTTTGTGCACGAGTCTCTGATAAATTATATAGTCGATATCGTTAGCGCCACTCGAAAACACCCTTCCATAGTCTTGGGTGTCAGCCCGCGAGGAAGTCAGCTCTTAGTGAGAGCAGCGCAAGCTGCCGCTTTCGTTGATGGAAGAGATTTCGTCAAACCTGAAGACATAAAATCATTAGCACCATTTGTGTTCGGTCATCGCATTGTGCCTAAAGTAAAAGCCAACAAAGTCAACCATGCAGAAATTATCGAGAAAGTCCTCGACACAGTTACCGCACCAGGATGATCCTCCGCCGACCGCGGATGGCAGTATGTCTGGTTCTGCAGGTTCTAACAACCCTGCCATTGATAGTGCCAAGCCGTTGTGTACTATCCCAGTTGGTTTTGGCTACAAGCTGATTCTTGAATCCCGCTTTTTGAAATTCAACCTGCTCTCTATCTGGCTCTATATATTTGCTGGCTACACGGCGAACGAGTGGATGTATTTGTTATCGTCGGCATTTTTTGTGGCCAGTTTGCTCGGATTGATTCTTCCGTTCCTTCAACTTTGGGACGTAGAAGCTATCTGCTCTATGCCGGATGAAGTGCTTGTGTCCGAGTGCGCGGATGTCAAAATAGCTTTGCGCCGCACCATGCAGCTCGGCATGATTTCGGCAATCCTTCCGCTCCAATCCGTCCGGATGAGCATTCAGCTGTTAAGGCGCTCCGTGTCCAAAGATCATGAGCATGTGGTTCCACCGGATCCAGTGCTCATCGATCACATCTATGGCGAATTCTGGTTTGAATTTCCCACCCACGCTTTAAGGCGAGGGGTTTACTATCTGAAGGGCGTAGAGCTGCTCTCGAGTTTTCCGCTTGGATTGGCGTGGTGGTCGAGAACAGTGTCTTTAAAAAAAGATGATGCCGAACCAAAAATTACTGTGCTACCGCTAGTAATACCTATTTCCGGTAACTTCCTTTTCAAGATTGGTGGCGTTAATTCCCTGATGGGAATTTCTTCGGTTAGTTCAGTTGTTACCACGCAGTCCACGAGTGTTCGCGGCGTCAGAGAGTTTAAGAATGGTGACAGCTTGAGGCACATTCATTGGGCTTCTACTGCCAGGGTCGGTAAGTTGCTTGTTCGCGAGTTTGAATCAGAAGTATTACCGGTTTTTGATTTATTTCTCGACTTGACTGCGAACTGGCGTGATCAAGAACAATTCGAGTTGGCGGTTTTGCTCTTTCATTCGTTAGCGCATCTGGGTTATGGAATGGGCTCGTTGCCCCAATTGACTCTTAACCCTGCACTAGAGAGCGCGACTGTCGCAAGCTTGATGTCTGACTTGCCGCAGATACCAACGAGTGTGGGCTGGATATCGCAGGTGCTTGCCCGCGTAGAACCGATTACATTGTCGGATTTGCCGAGAGAGGAGCGGCAAGAATCAGACCTTTCCACAGCATTGGTTGGTCCAGCGGAACGACCGCTTTTATGCATTCAGCCCTTGCATGAGGGCTTGATCAAGTCGAGTTCGAAACGTGGGGATCACATTGTTTATCCAATCAAACTCTGTGTGGCTGATCGAGCATCCATCTCAGATGTTTCGTCGACGTCAGCTTTGGAGAATAGACCGTCCGGCTCAAGCGAGGCGACAGTTATTGCTGTGCTCCATTCTGAAAATGATATTGAGGCGTTATGAGTAAAAAGAAGAAGACAATCTTTGCGCCTCCGAAACGGCATGACCCACCAGAAGATTCAGTAGCCTTGAGAGTGGTTGTTTTTGCAATGTCTGTGCTGTGCATATTGGCTAGTTGTGTGCTAGTCGACACGGCGCCGATGGTGACTGTTTTTTATGTGTTCCTGGCAATTAGCGGGTCATATTTGAGCTATCTATACAGGCACGACAATAATTTATGGTTGACGCGATTTGCAGTCGTCGGCAGTCTCGTGGTCGCCGGAAATTTCTTTTTTGATTTGATGGCACCATTTAGAACTGGACATTTTGAGCTGTTGGCACCAGTGGTGCATCAAGTAGCCGGTACGCTGGGTTGCTACAGCTTTGAAATGAAGGGACGTTACGCTCTGAATTTTTCTTCGGCAATTGCCCTCATCCTTTTGTGCCTAGTTGCTGACGTCGGCAGGAGCTTATTGCTGGGGGTCTGCGTCATTTTGTATGTTTGTTTGGGCGCGGTGCAGCTCTATTATGATTGCCTTTCGCGCACCAACCAGACTTGGCTTACAAAGCCTATTCTTCGCGCGCAAACTAGCTCAAGGGCTCAGACATTGTATTCCCGCCATGCCGGTGGCAATGTGGTGCTAACACTTTTCTTAGTACCACTTCTGACTGGACTTTTATTTTTAGTGTTGCCTCGCTTCAACGGCATTTGGGATTTGACGGAGGAGGCTATTCGAAACAACACGCCGCCAGAGCTTAATTATTCTAGCGACCAGATGCGTCCAGATATTTCAAAACGCAAACCATATGACTACGAGAAACATCGAACGCAGCCCTCCAAAAGTGAAGGGGCTCCCGGCGATGTGAATGCACAAGGGCAAAAACGTGTGACTGCTACCACCGCAGCGGCTAATCCCGCAGCGACTACTGCTGTAAATGCCTCGACTAGTGGTGCCCCAAGCGCCTCCGCCACTGCTCAACACTCTCGATCGGAGCAGCTTAAGGATGACTCACATCTGGACATCGCCTATCATGCGAAAGGCGCTCAGAGTTCCAATATCCTGCTCATGAAGATTGTCGCAAAGCGCACCTTCTATGTGCGGTCTCTTTGTTACGACTATTTCGACGGACGTGTTTGGTCAGCAGACGCCTCGAGAGTAAATGAGACAAAGGAATTTCTCCCGACTCAAGGGTCACCATATGTGGTATCGCAAGCCCAGTCTCTTTCGCCCTTGAAATTCTTTCCAGGCGTTGACCTGACTCAGGAGTATCGCATCGAAGAAAATCTTAGTGCTGTTTTACCCGTGGCGTATATGCCGCAAGAGGTGACTTATGATGGTGAAAAAATCAACGTAGATAGTTATGGAGTAATTAGAGCGAGTCATTCTTTAACCAAGGGAACGCACTACAAAGTAAAGTCAAAAGTACCGGTTTACAACTTGGACTATATGCGCCAAATCCCTAGAATGAGCGCTTTTGAAGAAGATTCTGTTCGGTATGCGCAAAGTAGCAATCTTCAACTTCCAACGAACTTCTCATCCGCGTTATCTAATAAAGCTCGAACGATAATGGGTGATACAGGCAATTGGTTTACTCAGGCAGAGCGCCTCTCTGATTACTTCAAGACACATTACAAATACAAGATTCATGACAATGAGTTAGATTCAGATGCAACGGATCCCGTCGGCCGATTCGTTTTCAAAGCACAAGCCGGTGATTGTCAGGACTTTGCCACGGCCTTCACGCTGATGTGCAGATCATCAGGCATACCTGCGCGCCTTGTGCGAGGCTACTTGCCCGGAAAGTTGAATGATATTACGGGATTGCGCGAAGTTCGTGCAAGTGACATGCATGGATGGTCCGAAATATACTTGCCGGATTATGGATGGATTCCATTCGACTCAACTCCGAATGGATCATTGCCTGCACAAGCAGCCGAGGAGCGGTATAGCTTTTCGACGATTGCCAAGAAAATTGAGTCCGTAGCCAAAGGACATGACGTCGAGCAAAACCAGCATTCTACCGCAACGCCTGATCAAGAAATAAGTTGGCGCCAAATAATGGAGTACATCTTCGGTGGTGGCATCTTGCTGGTCATTACTTGGCTGCTGATAATTGCGATTAAGGAAATGATCCGCAAAAGTAAAGCTGATGCGAACCTGATTACGGCCGAGGTTAAACTGTTTCGCAAGGTTGTTAAAGACCTGAAGGCTGTCAATGTGATTCGCTCTCCTGCAGACACTGGAGATGATCTGCGTGAGCGCTTAAGAGCTACCATTATCGAAAGACAGAAAGTAGGATTGCCAATCGATCTCCAACTGGAATCCAAACTCGAACGTTTTCTGGAAGCTTATGCTGCTGCTTACTTTGGCAACAAAGATCGCCTTGAAGAGCTACAAATATTGCAAAAGGAAATCAGCGACATGACCAAGAATAGGCGGAGAAATTGAGGAGATAGATATGTTGTCGATGAGAGTATGGGCAATTTTGCTGTCCGGCAATTTTGCCATTGGCACTGTCGCAATTGGCACCGCCGCTACTGCCGCAAACCCGCAGTCTGGCAGCATGTCTTCCACCGCTATAGTCAATATTTATGCGCCGCGAGAGAGCCGAACAGCGATGGTTCCGTTGCATGAGGCAACCACAAATTTGGATTTTAACTGTCCAAAGGCCTGGCAGCCGTTGCCCACAACCGAGAAAGACTCGGTGTTGAAAGTGGGGGGCGCTACTGATGGTCATTACGGCGAATTGAAGATCAGTAGAATCGAAGATGTACCTGATGTTGCAGCAGCAAAGAATATCATTCAGTCTGGTTTGGAGCGAGCCATTCCTGGAAGCTCTAAGCTGGAAGAGCGCGAAGTGCGCTTCGGTACCAAATACCAATTCACAGGCACTGACTTGCATCTGAGCTTCACTATCGGTGAGGCTGCTTATCGTGATCGAATGATTTTCTTTAAGGATAACGGGCATTTGTTCATTTTCTCCTTTATCTGCAAGAATAGCGACTACGCCTTTATGGGCCCCGTTTTCGATCAAATCCTCTCAAGCGTGCACCACTCTCAGGGCTCCTCGGTGGCGGGATCGAGCGCCGCAAAGAAGGAGTTGAGCTTTGAGCGCTACTCTGATAAATCGGGACAGATTGCTGTAGATTATCCCGCTGGCTGGAAATTTGAAAATCGTGATCCAGGAAAGGAGCTCGACGTCAAGTTTGCTGGTGCAAATTCTCAAGGACTTGGTGCGGAATTAAACTTGGCCCGGATCGACAAAAGCCCGACGCTATCTCTCGATCAGTTTGTGGATACATACGAAGACACTTACATGAAAGACCTGAAAGATTTACGTAGACAATCGAGCCATCGCACCACATTCGGTATCAGTCACGTGGACGGACAAATTCACTACTCTTCATTTACCGTCAACGGACACCCCATGCGTCAAGCTGCTGCATTCTTTGCGGATTCAGGTCACTACTATTGCGTCGCGTTGAATTCAGCCCTGTGGCCGGAACGCGAGTCGCGCGACCTTTTTGAGCGAGTGCTGGCCAGCGTAAAGCTTTCCAATTGAATATTAAATGGGCGGAATTTTTACCGATATCGGTAAAAATTCTCAGCAAAAGGTTCGATTAATCCGTTAATTTCTGAATGGAGTGGCATCGACAAGAACGGGTAAAATCAGCCATTTAATGCCATTATTCTGATTACAAGGTGAAGAAAACGGGCATGATGAAAAGAGCGATCCAGTCCGAACCTTCAGGTTTACAGATGCGACTCAGGTCTTCTGGCAGTTCTTCAGCCGTTCAGGCGGTCATTGTTAGTCTTTTTGGCGCGTCATCGCTGTGCGCGCCGGCGGCGTTGTCAGTTGAAAGCAACGACATCTCGTTGCTGCAGCCGCAACGAGCCCAGCTTGACAATACGCAAGTTCAACCGCGCATGAAGCTAGAAGGTAAGGCGGAAATGGCGGCGCCACTCTTCACCAATCTGCGTGAGTGGCAAGCTTCCCAGTACTACAAGCAGGGCGTTTCGGCACTCTCGGTCAACAATTTATACGGCGCCGCTGAGCAATTCAGAATTGCTGAGGCAGGCTTCGCTATGGCAAATAACGGCAGATTCCAGGCTCAGGCGAAGTATGCAGAGGCGCAGACGCGTCGCATGCTTAGGCAGAATGCTCAAGCGGCAACGCTGTACGCAGCTGCGGCTGAACTTTTCCGCAAATATGATCCGACCAGTCCATACCTGAAAGCCTCTATCGATCAGGTCGGGCTGCTTTCCATGGTAGGCAAAACGGCTCCAAACAACAAAAAGCCTTTGCAGGGTCAAGCCACTGAAAACGAGTTGCCACCCGAGCAGCAACTTAAATCTTTGCCTGCGATGACAGATCACGTGGATAAAGTTGTGCCGTTAAGCGGCAGTGTCACTCAACTAGCCGGCGGCATCAAGGTCGATTCTTTGAAGGACGGCGACTTTTTCAATGGCGGTAATCAATTGCCGAAAGCGGCCGCTGTTAACGTCAGTGACGCCTACGTCAAAAATACCGTCTTGAAGGCATTTACAGACATGACCTGCTTAGAGTTCGCCGCGTTGGGCGGCAACTATTACACAGCTCCGGACCTTTACAGCTCGTTTAAGGTGAACGGCAAAGCCATCGTAGTTGGCGCTTCCGACCAGGCGTTCAGTCCATCGATCAAATTGACAATCAATGGTAAACAAGCCACTGTCGCCATGGATCTGCCGGGAATGAGCAGGCACAGCAAGAACATCCTGCTTGTTACCGATGAGCAGCACGTTTTAGCCATGGATCCAAGAACCAAAGACACCTGGAAGCTGGTCACCTCGTTTCACAAGTCAGTGCCAGAGTTCAATTGGTGGAAACTCACCCACGAGAAGAAACAGAAGTACATTTCGCCTAATCTAAAGCGGATGAATGTTGATGAAGAAGTCGCCGGCGCTAATATTCCAGGCTCGTTCTTCAACCATACTAAAACACAGTCGCTCTTCAGTCACACCAAGCCTAACCGGACTACTCAGGCGGCAGCGCGCTGATCCAGTTCACGCACAGGTCAATAGCGGCATCTTCACTCCTTGGTTTGAAGGAATGGTCGCCTTGCACCACCTGTGATGCATACGACGCGGTCATATGTTTTTGCTCTTCAGCGAGCTGCAGCAAGGGGCAAAGCTTGTCATTATTGCCGGTGATGAATAAAACTGGAGCTTTAATTTTTGCTAGATGTGACCAGTCGCGGGGTTTGGGATTTTTCCCTAGCCCACATATTGGTAATCCGTAAAAGACCAGGGCGCGAATATCGTCTCTTTCAGCCGCCACGAAAGAACCGACTCTGGCTCCAAATGATTTGCCAACGAGGATGGGATTGCCGTACTTCCGCATATACTCGATTGCATTAATAAGCTCTGGCTGCTCTTTTTTTCCGCCCGCAGAGGGAGCTGGGCGCAGACCCATATAGCCGAAATTGAAGCGCAGCACGATAAAGCCAAGTTGCGCCAATTGCTCCGCAGTTTTGACCAGGATTGGAGCATCCAAGCCGCGCCCTGCGCCGTGCGAAACAATTACCGGACCCCGTTCTCCGCCACCATTTATGGTGCCAAGCAAACCATTGCCGAATTTGATGTCGCTCTGTTTGGCCACCCTTTTCCCTGCCGACTGTTTTGGGGTATCATCTCACAGAAGAGTAATCATTCAAAAGAATGGCATAAAATAGGAGTAGGAACTCCCGGTTGAGGTGTATTGATGAAGTGTAGCGAAGTCGTACCAATGCTGAATTTAATGCTGGATGACCAGCAGCAGCCTGAATCGACCTCAGCAGTAAGCGAGCATTTAGGCGAATGCCCCAAATGTCAATCGACCTGGAGCAATGACCCGGAATTTGGGCAGAGCGTCCAAAACCTTAAGGGCAAAGACGAGATTCCAGGGGCGGTAATCATTCGGCTTAAACAGCTTTTGGTAAAAGTCGACGATAAAAAGTCTTCAAAGAAGGGTGCGGCATCACCCGCGGTGCAAAAAGAGGCTACGGCTAAATCTGGTGATGATGATGATGAGCCGGAAGCCGAGGATATTTTCACCGGTGCAATTGAAGACGATGAAGAAGTCGAATTGCCGGCGAAGCTCGAAGACGTGGTTAAGGGCGCCGGTGACGACGATCCGATTCGCTTGTATTTGCGAGAAATTGGCTCCATCCCTCTGCTTAAGGCGGATCAAGAGATTGAGTTGGCTCGAAGAATCGAGCAGGGCGGTTCTGAAGGGGCGATTGCCAAGCGGCAATTGGTTCGGGCGAATCTAAGGCTGGTCGTTTCGATCGCTAAAAAATATGCCAATCGAGGCATGGCTTTTCTCGACCTCATTCAGGAAGGGAATCTGGGTCTCATCCGTGCGGCAGAGAAGTTTGACCATCAACGCGGCTATAAGTTCAGTACCTACGCCACCTGGTGGATACGTCAGGCAATAACACGGTCGATCGCCGACCAGGCGCGCACTATTCGCATCCCCGTGCACGTTGTTGAAACGATTAACAAACTGAAGAAAGTGACCCGCCAACTTGCGCAAAACTTTGGCCGCAAACCCACTGAAGAAGAAATCGCCAATGCGATGGAAATTTCCATTGCCAAATTGCGAGATATTTTGAAAGTTGCGCAAGAGCCCGTTTCCTTAGAAACTCCGGTTGGCAAAGAAGACGACAGCCGGTTAGGTGACTTTATTGAGGATCAAGATTCTGAGACTCCTGCCACCTCGATCACTCATCAACTTTTGCGGGAAGACATAATTCAAGTTATGGCTGCGCTTGGCCCCAGGGAGCGAGACGTGCTGCGCCTGAGATTTGGACTCGATGACGGACGGCAACGAACACTAGAGGAAGTCGGACAATTGTTCGGTGTTACGAGGGAGCGGATTCGGCAAATAGAAGCGAAGGCGCTTCGTAAGTTGCGTCATCCCCAGCGTTCACGCCGCTTGAGAGATTACATCGATTAAGCTTCGAAGCAAAGGCATCCTAGCAATGCCGTCTTCATGTCTTGTGCGGATTTAAATCGGTCAGTAGATTCAATCGCCGTCGCTTTAGCCACCACGGCGTCCAAGGCACCGCTGACAGTGTCTTTTATAAGGATAGGATTGGAAGTCGTCAGCGGTTCAGGATCTTCTGCCGTCAAAAGATAGAACAGCGAGCAGCCAAGCGCATAGATGTCGCTTTGTAGCGTGGCTCTGCCCCGAAATTGCTCAGGCGGAAGATATGCGTGTTTGCCTACGACTGTTCCGGTCGCATGCTGATCATTTTTCTGTGCCACCATAAAGTCGATTACCTTGATTGAATCGTGGCCGGACAAGATTATGTTGTCGGGCGTAAAGTCTCGATGAATGATTGGTGGACTTTGTGAATGCAGGTGTGTCAGTACATCGCACATCGCCACGCCGTATTGGATCACTTTGCTTTCGGGCAATGGTCCGTGCTCAATCACGTAGTCACGCAGATTCGGACCGTCAATGTGTTCGAGCACCAAATAACCTCGATGGTCTTCGACGAAGAATCCTTGCAACTTGACGATCAGAGGTGAAGTTAGCTGTTCAAGCATGTTTGCTTCGTTCTCAAAATTTTCTAAAGCCTTGCGTCGAACTTTGGCGTCAACGTAAATAGGCAAAATGTATTCTTTCAAGACGACCTTAGTACCATCGTCTTTTCGCGCCAAGTAAGCGGAGCCCTGCCCTCCCGCTCCCAGCTTGCCCTCCAATACATACTTTCCACCTTGCAAGCTAGAGCCGGAAATCAGCGGTATGAGCTTCTCTCGTCGCGGTGGTGCCAGCAGCGAATCAAGCCAAATTTGTGTGTAGCTTGGATCTTTTTGATCGGGGTTTATTTGATCGAACAAATTTGGATCAATGTGTTCGACCGAAAGTCCTGAGGAGTAAGCTAGAGCGCCTAGCAAGTCTTTCCAATTCTGGGCTGTGGCGATTTGCTCCAATTTGATTTTATATTCTTGCCCTGATTTTTTGACGAAGCAAATTTGTCGATCTAAGGTGCGTTGCTTTGGTTTTTCCGGGCTCAGATTTATGCTTTTTAAGTCACGCCAAGGTAGTTGTTTTTTCACGGACGCTGAGCCAGCAACCGTTGTTTCGCAACGCAGCTCTTCAGGTGTGCACCGTATCTGTGTGATCGGAGACGTTCGCGCGTAAAGTGGAATGAGCGCTAAGGGGATGAACTTTATAAACTGGAACATGAAGTAGAAGTTTCCGTGCAAAAGTTGCGAAGTGTTTGATCCAAGCAGAATTAGAAACTCAGCAATCCAGCCGCATGCAAATAGAATTATGACTGCACTTACTATTTTCTTTACGCGCTTATGATCCGTCTTTCCGTCGCTATACGGCCAGAGTTGTACGACGAAATCTCTGAGGTTATCGAATAATTTTTCGTCTAATCCAACCATTTTTGCATCGGAGTTGTATTTCACCGTTGCAATGAAATCCAACCAACGTGCTTTGGTTGGTATGTCTGAGAGCAGAATTTTGTGCACCTGACCGCCCCGATCTGTAATATCGACGGTGCGATCGAGAACGTGTTTGCCACGCACGGGACCAGAAACAGCGACTGCTACGGCGTTTTTCCAATCAAGATGCCTCATTCCGATAGAAGTCTCGAATTGTATTGCTTTCTCACTCCAGCGAAGTCTGTAATCATGCTGCGCCAAAACCGGCAGTGTGTAGTCTTTTTGCGCAGGCACCGTACGTAATTCAGTTGTGGTTGATTTTTCCAGTTCCATCTATCTCGATACTCTAGGTTTACAGTGAGAGTGCAGTTCCATCAACTTCCGATGCTTTCGGTTTGCAGTAGTTTCTAGCTCCATCAAGTTCCGATACCGTGGTTTTTCAGTAATTGTGCGCCAGTTCCGTTGATATTTGGTGACTCAGTTTGCGGTCCTTATGTTTTAAGTTAGTTACGGTGCTCAAGTGTTCTAAGTGAGAGTTCGACGGGCGTCTGTCCTTGCAGTACATTCAGCAGCTGTTCTGCCGACTGCATCCGTTTTTTGCTATCTTGCTGTGTCAATTCAGAAATGATCGTGTCTGTTTTAACTGAAATGGCAGGTTTTTCTAGGCGGGGATGGCAGATCGTGAGAGCCTCTGGGTCGTGCCCCGTGAGGAGGAAACTAGCCGTGCAACCTAATGCATATAGGTCGGTGCCAGGAACACATTTGCCGCGCACTTGTTCGGGCGGCATATAGCACTGCTTACCGATCAGCGTTCCTGTAGCTGCTCCAACGTATTCATTCGCCGCACCGAAATCGATAACAACAATCGACCCATCTGGCTGCAGGACTAAGTTGTCTGGTGTAAAATCGCGATGCACTATGGGCGGATTTTGGTCGTGTAAATAGCTGAGAACACCTGCCATTTGGCTCATCAGGTCAAGCACCATTTGCTCTTCAAGCGCTCCAGTTTTCCGAACATACTCGCGTAAGTTATCGCCTGGAATGTATTGCAGGACCAAGTAATTGCGTCCTTTTTCGACGAAATTGTCGAGTACATGTGCGATTTGCTCATGTCTTAAATTGCCGAGGAAAGTAGCTTCACGTTTGAAAAATTCCAGAGCTTTAGCGTGCGTCTCGTCATCAGTGTTGGTTACGGATTCTTTGATCACAACTTGCTGCCGGTTGCTATCTTCAGCAAGATAAACGGCAGAAAAACCTCCAAACGCCAGTTGTTTTATAATCGTAAACGAGTCGGAACGCAGCTTCTGTCCTGGTTCCAAGGGAATGAAGGTGGTCGAGTTGAAGCGGCGATTCAGCTCTTCCTCCCACACTTTTGTATAGCTGTGCTCCTCAAGCCCTGCTTTCTTGTTCTGCAACTGATCCCGAAGTTCGATTAATGAAGTAGCCCAGATTCCTTTTTGCCCCCAAACTTCCAGAGCAAGCAAGAATTGCTCTAAATCGTCAGGCGAGATCTGCTTTGTGTCCACTTTTACGATGCCGCCGGGAGCGAACTCCAGTTCTACCTGTCCGTTGGTTTCTCTTGCGACCTTCAGCTGTGACCAGGGCAACCATCGTGAGTTTCCAAAGACGCTGCCAGGCAAGCCCAATCCGTCCTGATTGGCACATATGCTATGAGCTTGCAAACACGTGGTGGCAAGGCGGAACGGCACATATGCGTAAACTGCTGCGGACCCGAACACGAAAAGAAGTTCGAGAATTAGCCGTGAGGTCGATTCGGTCAAGTAAACATGGCCCAGTGCAATGAATATATTGACTAACTGCATCGCCATCCAAGCCCCAAAAGCCGCCCAGATCACGCCGAACAAAATAGCTTTCTTTTTGGATAGAGTTCGATATGGAAACGATATTTCGAGCTTGGACATCATTGTTGAGTTCCGCTAACGCCTGCATTAGCAATATTCCCGGAGAGCGAGGATCTGAGCTGCCGCCTTTGAAAATGATTAGATTTTCATTTTTGATACTACCAATATTTCATGACAGAAGCGGTTTAATCTGCGCTCGCTCAGATCTCTTAATCAGTGCGTAGGGTGGATTTTAAGAGCGCATCCAGAACCTAGGAATTCACCGTATGCGGTGCCCGGGCAGTTGACGAATGGGAGTCCTTTAAACTTGAAAGAAAACTTCGCACTGTCTGGAGAAATAATTCAGAATCCTGCTCAGATATTTCGTCGTGCAGAGTGTTGGGCAGAATTACTAACTCTTTAGGCTGGTTAGCGGCTGCAAGAAGATCATGCGAGTGCTCTATGCAAATGTCCTCATCCAGCGCGCCGTGAAGAAGCAAAACTGGTTTACTGAATCGGCTCACAGCCACTGAATTCTTAAAAAACTTCGGATATAGAAAATCAGGATAGAACCGCAAAACGGGCATGTTTTCGATGCTGATTTTTCTCAGCCCACCAAACACCGATTGCAGAATCAAACCACCAATTTCGGTGTGTTCTGCCAGGTAGCATGCCACGCCCCCGCCGAGAGATTCGCCATAAGCAATGATGTTTTCAGGCGCTGTCTTTTTTGTTTCGACAAGCCATTTGTAAGCGGCAATGCCGTCTTCACAAATCACCTTTAACGACGGTGAGCCTTCACTTCGACCGAATCCACGGTAGTCGTAAATGAGCACGGATGCGCCTGTTTCTACTAGTAAAACAATCAGCCGCTCAAGGTCGGTAATGTTACCTGTTTTGCCGTGATTGACGATGATTGTCTGGGTCCCTGCTCCCTGAAAAAACCAACCGTGCAATTTTTTGCCATCAGTTGCAGGAAAATAGACATCTTCAAAACGACCGCTGCTGCCCAATTCTCCGTGATAATTTCCTTTCGGATATTTCCATGGCGCGAACAACGCGGAGTGATACGCTCGCTCACCAAAGCGTGGCGATGCCACTAAATATAGTGTGCCAAGGGCAATTAATGCCTCTACGATTTCAATTCCAGTAATCATTGTGGCTCAGCATCCGGCTAAACAGGTAAGTCTTATTATAAACGGTAGGCTCACTTCCTCTCTGTCTAGGCAGTGTCCTCAGATAATCCAGAAACACTTCTCGCCTCTAATAACGGTTTACCTTGACTTCGACATGCTGACCAGGTTTTAGAGTTTCCAGGCTGGCTGCTGCAGTGCTGAGATGAGGTACGCGTCGAAGGATCATTCTTTTTTATTGTCGCGCTGCGGTTCTGGCAACACAATCTTGAGCTTGTACCAGCTATTAGGCATGTCTGCCGGGTTAAAGTGTACAAATAATTTTGACCTTGTCAGGTCCGCCGAAATTGCCTGGCTTAACGTAGACGGAAATTCACAGGAGTCTGTTTTTTTCTACAAAGTTAAAAATTCCTCCGCTACTTGCCCAATATGATTCTGTAGGCCCTATCTTTCCGGCGCAGGTGACCAGTTCGTGATCGGCCTTATAAAATGTGATTGCAACACTCGACGAGGGTATCGTAGTCGATCCTTTGGAAGTTACTGTACCGATTTTGATTGGCGTTTTTAGCCTAAAGGAAATCGCGGCCAGAATATCCTGATGGTAGAAGCTAGCTTCGGCAAAACTTGCAGCGGCAACTCGGACCTCTGACACTTCGAACCATCCCTCTGGGCAATCAGAAGTATGGGCCCCGCAGTCCGAATTTGTATCATGAGGAATGTTTGTTGGTATTAGCGCCTCGGCGCTGGCCGGACTTGATAGTGACATAGTGATCACCAAAATTGAGATTGTGAAGAGGATAAATTTGTGCAAAGTCGGCTCCTTAGTGCTGCGATGCGCGTATATTTTATAGGCTCAATGCATCGCTAGTTTAGCTCTGATTCTGTTCGTCGGCGTTCCAGTTTATTTTCACTAATGGTCCAGGACTCAACTACAATTTGTAATTAACAAGAAGGAATCCTCTAATGGATCAAGCAGAGCTGGTTCAAGATCTAAAAAGACGGTGGGCGACCGTCGAATTCGAAACCATACCTGATAACGAGGATTTGGCTTCATGGTTGATGATTCAATGCGGCTCCACTGGTTGCGAAATTATCGAGATGGATCCAGGTGGTGACATCGTTGTGCGAGCGACTTTCGATGAAGTTGAGCTTTCCGAAGAATTGCTTCTTAAAATCCAAGCAAGTTTGGAAGAGTATGGACTTTCCCAATGCCTCAGCACTTTGCGTCACAAATCGGTTGAAGAAGAAGATTGGTTGGCGAAATGGAAAGAAGGGCTAGAGCCATTTAATATCGGAAATCAGTTTTTGATTTGTCCTCCCTGGTCGTTGGATTCGCTGACGAAAGAAGAAATTGGTGTTCGCAAGATTTTGATTCTCGAACCAGGAATGGCTTTTGGCACCGGATTACATGCGACAACGCAGTATTGTTTAACCGCATTTGAAATGCAGCCGAAACCTCAGCGGATCATTGACGTTGGCACCGGCAGTGGAATTCTGGCCATTGCCGCCGCAATGCTGACGGGTCCGAAAGCAGTTATTATCGGTGTCGATACTGATCCGGTGGCGATCGAAGTTGCCACGAAAAATCTAGAACTGAACAAAGTGGAAGGGCGGGTAGAGCTGATTTGTGGAAGCACAGATGCGGTCTCTCGCAAAGATTTTGACGTGATATTCTCCAATCTCACGTGTGAGGACATTATTTCCATTCTTCCTGAGTATGAGCGCCTTTTGGCTCCTGGCGGATTTGTTATCTGTGCCGGAATTCTCAAGGAAAAGCTTAAAATGTTGGATAAAGTGCTCGCTAAACGGCGTTGGGTCAAGCGCGACGAGCAGATTTCGGGAATTTGGGCAGGTATAACGATTTCCCGTTAGAGCTGCCCTAGAATTTTTACCGATATCGGTAAAAATTTTGGCAGCCTGGTTGCTTTCCGGAACCTGCCTATTTTTGCGGCGTCTTAAGACTCATGCTTTTGATATAATCAAATTGACATAGACTGGAACTGCCGCTCAGCGGTAACTTTGAATCCTGAAAATTGAATAGAAATTGATTGAGCCTTAGCTCCAAACATGGGGGCGTTTAGATTCGACAGGGTTGTTGGGTCGTAGGCTGCAGGTCGAGGTAGCTTAGATCCTCGTAAATAAACAGAGCAAAATATAGATGCAAATAACATCGTAAAATTCCCAGCACAACGCATCGCGTTGGCCGCCTAACTTAAAACTTAGGTCCGCCTGCTGGACTCGATAAGAGCTTGACCACCCGCTTTTATTGGGTCAACCACGGTGGTTGCTACCAGGCAAAATTAGCGATTGCTAGCCTGGTCTAAGACATAATCGCAATCCCGGATGGCTGTTCAGGCCTATCACAGCGGATCGGTAAAACGATACTGGGGAAATTCTGAACTAAACTTGTAGATGCTTATCTCTTGATTTCTTTGGACGCGAGTGCGATTCTCGCCGCCTCCACCATTTTATTTATTCAAAGCCGCAAAGCCTTATGTCGAGTGCTTATGCGGCTTTGTTGTTTTTGCGGCAACTGTAGGGTGATCAATTAGGTGATCACCCTTAGCTTCGGATTGCAAGAATTTCTCCATTACTCGAGAAATTTCCAAACAAACTTTCGAGTCAAGATCTCGCGCGGTACGAATCAGGACGTCTGCGTAGGGAGCTGAATGGCCAAAGTGGTGGTCGTGCCTTCGTTTGGTTTAGAGTCAACCAGAAGCTGAGCAGGGAAAAGTCCAGAAATCAGCTCAGTGCGTTCTTTCATGATGCCTGTGCCTTTGCCGCCTTCGCGACTCGGCACTTTAAGATCTGCC
>PLXC01000124.1 GCA_003151275.1 Candidatus Melainabacteria bacterium | reverse complement strand
CTACTTTACTTGGCTACTAAAAGGAAAACCGACGGTGAATGGAATCTACTCGGTTGAGTATCATGGTCTCTATTCGAGCCAAAGTTATCAATTTGCGCTTCCGACTGCCTAGTGCATTGTGTCGGCATTGTAGCGCGCCTGGTTTGCATTGCTGCGAGCGCGGTTAGGCTCTTCGCCGGTTTAGCTTCAATGGATTATCACTTTGGCTGCCAGAGAATTCTCAACATGGCAAGAAGTTTGCCGGACGGTTTTTCAACTATTTTGTGCAGATACGGCAGGTTAGTTGCGCTTGGCTCAAAACACTCAGCTATCACCGAGTTGCCGTATTTGCCTTCGCCGACGAACGAGATATCGAGTTCTGTGATTTTGCTTTGCAGTCTGAACATTGCGGGCACGGCTTCAAGCGCCCATTCCAGGTAGCAGACATTGTTGACGTGCATATTCCAATCGATGTCGCTTGCACGAATGACAAATTCCTGAGAAACCTGGGGGGCGCCGCTGAAATGTTTTTCCTTGACCTCATGCAGGATCTCAACGTTATGTCCTGGGCTGGCGACATCTATCAACCAGTGTGGAATCTTTAGAGGTCTTCTGTTCTCTTTGTTTAAGAGCAGCCACATAGATGATGCACGTCCAAGCTCCTGTCCATGCTCATTTCTAAAAATCAAGTCTCTGTATCCACGAATGCTGCTGCCTTTGAATACCGGCCATGTCTCGATGTGGACGGTCTCGTGCCAGCGGGGATAATTTGCCATACGCACACTTAAATTGGACAGCACCCACATTTGCTCGCGGCGTGCCATCTCTTCTGCAGAAACGTCGAGCTTGGCGGCGTGGTTGCCGGCAGCCTCCTGAAGAAATCGACACATCGCCTGGGGCGTCGCTGATCCCGAAGGACCGATCTCATATGAATGGATTTTGAAATCCTCATGCCAAATTCGTGGAGCAGTGTTGCAAGTCGTCATCGTTTATCCCTGTGGAAAGTCATTATTCTCTCGCATTTCTCGTACACTGAACTAAGCAAAATCCTGATCAAGAGAAAACTCGGCCATGAAAACTGTAGTTGCTCAAATCCAAGATCTTCAAAAGGACAAATCTTTTGAGTTGGTGCCAACGTCGATGCCGAAGTTCAGTGCTACGCCAGAGCGAATTCAAAAGCATCCTATGCACCGCCGATAGTTGCAGGTACGACTTTGTCCATGATTTCTTCTGGCTTAGGGTCGCCTCAGCGCAGTGCGCTGGTATAATAATCCCAAAACCAAACGAACATGGAAAAAGAAACCGCTTCCCTGAATTGTCAAACCTGTCTCCGGCCTATGAAAGAGGCTGGCTCACAGCCGACGACTCAATGGGTATCAGCTTGCAAATGCGATCGCACCTACGCTCCCAATGCGCAATTCTCAATAGACTTATGCGCGACTTGCAGTAAGAGAGTGGTGGCAATCCCTACTGGCAAGGTCGATCGCCTTTACCTTTGCTCATGCGAGAAACCAACCCCGAAGAAAATTACAAATTTTCAACAAAATAAAAACCAACCCGAAGCAGTAACACTAGACCTGACTTCTATTGCGATATCCCCGGAGAGCTTTCCACTGGAGAGATACACACCAATTGGAATTCTGGGACAAAGTGCAAGAGCCGATGTCGTTCTCGCTAGAGACAAACAGTCAGGCAAAAAGGTAGCAGTGAAATGCTTTAAGCAGATTAGACCTGACGCTTTTGCGGCTTTTGAACAAGACGCGAAGAAGAACAAGCAATTAAGTCATAACAATATCGCACGAGTCTTGGAATGCTTCATTTATAACAACAAGACACCATATATGGTGACCGAATACAAGGACGGCTTCAATCTGGAGCAGTACCTGGCAGTTCACGGCACACCCAGTCATGATGTAGCAGTCATGATTCTGATCAGTATTTGCGAAGCGTTAATTTATGCGCAGAAAGAAAGTCTCCTGCATAGAGATATCAGACCCGGTAACATAATTTTCTTGGACGATATGAACTCAGATCCGTCCGTTTCAATCACAGATTTCAGTCTACCTAAAATCAAAGCGAAGGAGCAGTTGACCGAATCAATCGATGCTCTATACATGTCTGCCGAAGAAGCACGCGGACTGGAGTATGACGAAAGATCAGAAGTGTATTCGATCGGATGTGTAGGCTTTGCGCTACTTACAGGCAGACCACCATTTCAAGATGGTACTGCCCTCGATATCAAAAATGCTCATGCATTGAAACTACCACCCAGAATCTCCGCCCTTAAGTTTGAAGCAGAAAGACCTAAAGATTTAGAGGAAGTGATCGAGAGGTGTTTAGAAAAGGATCCTCGGTCGCGTTTCGATTCAGTTTCGAAGCTTCTTGAAAGATTGGAAGTTTTCCCCAGACGGGAAAAGATGCAAATAGCGGCTGTACTCGCCGCAAAGAAGAGAAGAAAACTACTGACGATTTTGGTTGCTGTATTTGTTGTCCTGATTTTAAGCGCGATTGGCTACTTTGCCTTAAACAGGCACTGACAAAAGACTAGGCGTGAGCAATGGCTGCTAAAGCCGATTCTCGGGACATTGAAATACCTGGAGAGTGGGGCGGACGCGTCATTTGTTCAAGCTGGCAGTCGAAGGCAAAACATCTCTTGCTCCTCGAGATTGTGCATGGTGATTGAACCACCCTGCCGCTCTATCATCGTCTTACAAATAGCAAAACCGAGATCCGCTTGAGCATGCCTCGTTGAATCAACAATGCTGATCTGATCAGCGTTTGCCAACGTGCTTAGCTCAGACTTCGGGCAACCAAGTTGCACCAGTCGTACTACAGTCGCACCATCTTGCATGACCGCAGTCAATGCTAACTGGCAGCCTGGCTGAGACAACCTCAAGGCATTTGAAGTAAGAATTATCAAAGATCTGGTTAGCAAATCCTCGTTGACGAAGACAGTGGCACTAGTCGGCTCGACGGAAAACGTAATTGCGAATTTTTTTGCTAAAATTTCAACGTCTTGAAGACATTGGTCCAGAATTGTTTGCAGGCTGCAGGAGTTCTCAGAGAGCTTGCCTGCGCTCATCTTTTCTATGGCTAAAAGTCCGTTCGTGAGCCTGATCACTTCCTCGATATCCGTTTCAGCATCGTTGATTTCAACCTGCACTTGCTCAGGCAGATCGCCACAAGCACCAATCGACAGAAGCGTCAGTGAGGCTTCCACCGACATAAGCGGGGTTCGTAAATCGTGACTGATCATAGCCACAAACTCCTTTTTCAAGCGCTCAACCTGAAGCCGTTGCGTTATGTCTTGAACGATAACCAGAAAATGGTCTCCTTCAATTGTGTGGAAACTTTCCAGACTTAGTTCGATCGGAAAATGCTCACCGTTTTTCCTTTTGGCCTCAAGCTGCAACACTTGATTGACAGCCATGGTGCGAAGACCGTCGACAGTTTGATCCGCTCTTTCAAAAAGCGGTGATTCGATCAAATTTCCGAGTTGTCCATCGACGAGCTCATTGGCAATGTAGCCGAAAATCGCCTCAGCTCTGGGGTTGAGCGACTTGATCAGCCCACGATTGTCGACGGTCACAACTCCAACGGGCAGATACTGAATAATGGTGTTTATTCGTGCTTCACTCTCTTGCAACATCTTTTCTGCTCGCTTACGATCGGTGATGTCGTGAGCTATGCAATAGAATGCCTTGTCACGTTTCGACCATCTGGCAGACCAGAGCAGATCTACGTCGCGCCCATCTTTGTGTTTCAGGCGAGTCTCAAACGGAGCCTGCTTGGGCTTGTCGATTAAAGAGGAAAGGGCGCTCTTGAATTTTTCTGCTTCATCAATGGCAAGCAGATCAGTACTAGCCATGCCGACTAATTCCTCTGGAGAATATCCCCAGACAGATAAAGATGCAGGGCTGACGGACATAAAAGTCTTATTGCCATCAAGCGAGCAAATCACATCAACGGCGTTATGCACCAGTACGTTCTCTTTTCGCGATGCATCGGCCAGAGCGTCTGCCATCTGGTGAAATGCTATGTCTAGGCTGGCTGTCTCGTCGTTGCCGCTCATTAATGGCTGGAGCGGCTCTCCAGCCGAAAGCCGTCGCGCGTTGTCTGCTAGCGTGTCTAATCTACTTGTAATTGCGCTGAAAAACGATCTGATCACAACCAGAGCCAGGACTATGTTCAATATTGCACCGGCAGCCAGACAGAGTTTCAGCCATCTGCGCGTAGTGGCACGTTCGGCAATGAGTGTCTCTTCAAGTTTTTTATAGTTATCGATGATGCGGTCGGTAGATGACACGACCGCCTCCGATTGCTGCAAGAGTCTGTCTCTCGCTGACAGATGTCTATCATTCTTGGTGACATGCATGCGCCTGTATTGATCTACAAGAATGGCACCCATTTTGAATTTATTCTCCAGCTCATCGATTTCGTCCAGCTCTTGCGGATGTTTTTTGCATAGTGACTTGAGTGTGGATAACTCCACTTGCAACTTGGATTCAGTCACACTGCGATCTTCGAGAATGACTTGACCAGGGGACAGATATTCCTTTACCAGGAGTGGATGAAGAGAAGCTCTCGCCCACCCAACTGAGGAAATACCTGACAGATCAGCCAGATGAGAGATGATCGCTCGCACTCTGTTGTCTTCCTCAAGCTGAGATTTAGTGTTTTCAATTAGAATTGCCAGGGTTGAAACAAACAACAGCTCAGATATGAACATGACAGCGGCTACTAAAAGCGCCTTGTGCAGCAGTCTCAGATCCAGACGCATGCGCTGTTTCTCCTATGTCTCAATGATTGCGGTTGACTGCTTGGGCATGTCAATCCAGAAAGTGCTGCCGTGACCTGGTTCGCTCTTGACCCCAATTGATCCGCCATGCTGCTCGATGATCGTTTTGCAAATGGCGAGCCCGAGCCCGGTGCCACCTTTCTGTGTTGCGTCAGAAGCCTCCACCTGCTCGAAACGCTCAAATATTGTCTTTAGTTTTTCGGCCGGAATGCCTCGCCCCTGATCGATGACTTTGATCAGCAACTGCTCACCGCGTTCCTCGGCAAGAATGCTTACCGTACTGCCTTGTGGCGAAAACTTGAGGGCGTTCGAGAGCAGGTTGACCAGCACTTGCACCAGAAGGTTCGCA
>PLXC01000167.1 GCA_003151275.1 Candidatus Melainabacteria bacterium | reverse complement strand
CTCGGTTGTCCAAAAGTAAGCATATTTGTCATCCTCGATTCTCATTCGTAGTATTGATCCGACGCGTCCGACCGTATATCAGCGGTCCATCGAATTATTGGCAAGACTCGCATTCCGGGTCTGTTATAAGGCAGGCTTTTCCAATTTGAACCACATCAGCAAGGGAAGACACTGAGGTTGAAACAGCAGACGACATCGTTGAAGAGACTGCGTTCAAAGCACTATTTTTCACAGTTGATTTTTCAGCTGTGGTGGCACTTGTCGTTCGCAAGTAATAGGTTGTCTTCAAGCCGGAAGTCCAAGCAAGTTTGTACATTTCATCCAATTTTTTACCGCTTGGTTCGGCCAAATACAGATTCAAGCTTTGTGATTGATCGATCCACTTCTGTCTTCTAGAGCCTGCTTTAATCAGCCAACTCGCATCGACTTCAAACGCGGTAGCGTATCTCTGTTTCAAGTCACTTGGTATGCGCTCGATCGGCATCACGCTACCATCGAAATATTTCAGATCGTGCACCATAACCTCATCCCAAAGTCCCAGCTGCTTGAGATCGTCAACCAAGTAGCTATTTAGAACGGTAAAATCGCCTGACAAATTGGATTTGACATAAAGATTCTGGAAAGTCGGTTCAATTGATTGGCTCACACCGACGATATTAGAGATGGTGGCAGTCGGTGCAATCGCGAGGCAATTGCTGTTGCGCATTCCCCATCTGGCGATATGTTCCCGAACTGGCTTCCAGTCTAGTTTACCGCCGCGTTGCACGACAATCGGAACGGATCTAGCGGACTGCAATAACTCTAGGGAGTCGTGAGGTAAAATGCCTCGTTCCCATAACGATCCCGTGTAACTTGCATAAGAGCCGCGCTCTTTAGCCAATTCACTGCTGGCAAGAATCGCGTAGAAACTGATTGCTTCCTGCGAGTAGTCAGCAAAATCAACAGCAGCTTCTGACGAATATGGGATCTTCAACAGCAACAACGCATCCTGGAACCCCATCAGTCCTAGCCCTACAGGACGATGCTTCAAGTTAGCTTGACGCGCTTTGGGAACACTATAGTAGTTTACGTCCACGACGTTATCGAGCATCCTCATTGCGATGCGGCAGGTGTTTTGTAATTTTTCTAAATTGAGTGCACCATCTGCAATATGAGCAACCAAGTTAACAGAACCGAGATTACAAACCGCAGTTTCGCTGTCTGAAGTGTTCAAAGTTATTTCTGTGCAGAGATTTGAGCTGTGAACAACACCAACGTGTTGTTGGGGACTGCGCAGATTGCAAGGGTCTTTGAAGGTAATCCAGGGATGACCAGTTTCGAACAACATGGACAACATTTTGCGCCACAATGAAAGCGCGGAGACTTTTTTGAAGAGCTTGATCTGCCCTGCTGTTGCTCTGGATTCGTATTCTTCGTACTTATCTTTGAATGCTGGTCCAAACAAGTTGTGCAAATCAGGAGTTTCGTCTGGGCTGAACAATGTCCACTGCGAATCGCTGAGCACGCGCTCCATGAACAAATCTGGAATCCAATTCGCAGTATTCATGTCATGGCATCGACGCCGATCGTCACCTGTATTCTTGCGAAGTTCAAGAAACTCTTCGATGTCGAGATGCCACGTTTCAAGATAACTGCAGACGGCGCCTTGACGCTTGCCGCCCTGGTTGACCGCAACAGCTGTGTCATTCACGACTTTCAAAAATGGCACGACACCCTGACTTTTGCCGTTGGTGCCTTCAATGTGAGCACCAAGAGCTCGCACAGGTGTCCAATCATTTCCCAAACCGCCGCTGTATTTGGAAAGTAGAGCGTTCTCCTTGATCGCATCATAAATACCGATCAAGTCATCGCTAACTGTGGTGAGAAAGCAGGATGAGAGCTGCGGACGTTGCGTGCCTGAGTTAAATAGCGTTGGTGTAGAAGAGACAAAATCGAAACTGGACAACAAATCATAGAACTCTATAGCCCGAGCCTCTCGCTCGACCTCGTTGATCGCTAAGCCCATCGCGACACGCATCCAGAAGGCCTGCGGCAATTCAATCCGCGTGCCATCAATGTGGAGCAAGTATCGATCAAATAGAGTTTGCAGTCCGAGATACTGGAATTGCAAGTCTCGATCGGGCTTAATCGCAGCGCCAATTTTTACAAGGTCAAACTGAGCAAGACGAGCATCAATGCGACCTGCAACAACTCCTTTCGCCACGTATTGAGCGAAGTAAGCTGGATAAAGCGCGCTCATCTGCTCATGCGTAGTCGGTGCGCCAAGAACTTCAAGACGAATTTGATCGAGCAACAGGCGAGCAGTTGCGTATGCATAGGCCGGATCGTGTTCGATCAAAGCACGAGCGCTCAAAATGGCGGACTTAAATACTTCAGCTTGGGCAACACCATGATACAAGCTACCGATCGTGGCATCGAAGATTTTTTCAACAGACACCGCATCGCCAAGTTCAGCACAGGCTTCTTCGATCACCACTTTCAGCCTGGCTACATCTAGCGGTGCGCGTGTGCCATCAGTCTTGGTGACATCGATTGCCAAAGCAGACTGCTTAGCGGGATCGACGGTGCGCTCTTTAGCGCGCGCTTCGCGGTAGAGAACATAGCTACGAGCCACTTCATGCTCACCAGCACGCATTAACGCCAGTTCGACTTGGTCTTGAATATGTTCTAAATGAAGCACGCCACCATCAGGCAAGCGGCGCTCCAACACGGAACAAACTTGGGCGGTGAGCCGCTGAACGATATCACGCACCTTCGAACTTATATTGCCGCTTTCGCCTTCGACGGCGATGAATGCTTTAGTAATTGCGACTGATATTTTTGCCGGGTCAAAATCAACAACCGAATTGTCGCGTCTTAAGACTTTGTACTCCACCGCAGTTTTGATGCCGACATCCGGAATTTTGTTTGCGATAACTTGACTCATTTGTTCAAACTCCCAAATCTTGCTGAAAGTGGAGAAATAAAAATCCCCCTGGTCTCGAAACCAGGAGGAACTGTCATTCGGCACACGGATTTACCCGGTGCGCGTGACGTGTCCCTCCTTGCCTCGAAGAGGTCCGTCCATTTTCTGGCATTCAGGTGGGAAGCCTGGCTCTCTCAATCTCGTGGATTGAAATTACAGTTGCGGGACAGCGGTGGATTTTCACCACACTTCCCCCACCAGATCGTACTGTTCGTTTGCTTATGAAGTCTCGAACAGCTCGATCCCTGACGTTGCTGAATGCTCAGCAAAGGATTTTTTGTTGCGTCTCCTGTTGGAATTACAACTTCGTTTTGATTGCAACCCCTTTCGGAATTGCACGATTTGAAGGTAACACTCGCGAAAAGTTTCCGCAAGCGTTACTTTTCACCAAAACCCAGATCTGACGCTGGGATGCCGCGTCCTGGCTAGATCATAAGTTTGGATTTATTGGACACCGGCTAAACTAGACGCACCATATATGCCACCGATATATGCACCATAATCGCCACAGATCAATATGTATTTGCGATACGCTCGATCAAAAGAATCTAGCAAAGCAATGTTCCACGGCACAGACTGATGTAGTGAGTGCGCTGGAACTCGAATCGCTTGTGTCAGTGGCGCAACTTCGAAACTTCGGATCTTCACGTCGCCCGCTACACCCCGAAACGAAGCTTCGTCCACGGATATCAGTCGGTGCCACCAAACGGGGCATTGGGATTAGGCACAAGGAGCGGCACCTTGTTAATGAAGGTGTCCACGTCTTTGATAATTGCTTGAGGAATTAATTGACTGGTTCGTGGTTTCATGTTCGGCATTTTTTTGATCGCCGTACCAATTGCTAACAATTCGATCACGCCGCCACCAAAATCGTAAACATAAGTCTTGACGCCGACTACGTCTTCAGCATCAACTGTGGCCGCGTCTGCGGCAATCATCGCCAAAGCACGCACACGAGCTTGGTATATCAAATAAGTCAACTCTGTGATTTCGCCGCGCACAAAACTCTTGAACATCGCTTTGACACCACCAGCAAAACCAAGCGAAAAAACTGACACACCCAGTACGAGCTTGATCGGACAATACCCAGAATGAATTACATTCCACATTTCTTCGTTGGTGAGGTCGCTGGTAATCGGGGCGTCGGTAAACATAGCTGGAAGATCGGCATTGTGAGATGCGGTGCCAGTCATCAACATTTCTTGCATGCCGCTAATCGGAGTAATCAAAGTGTTAATGCCGAGAACCGCATTTGCCCCGGCGGCTTTCGCTTCGCTCGTAATCCGTTCAAGAGCAAGATGTCTCGTATGGTTGAGCATATTTGAATACTCGATCACCTCGCCGCTTTTCAAACTTCTTAGAGCGCCCATGATACCGCCGCCGACACCAATGGAATAAGCTACGTTGCCAAAAACAAACTGCAGTGGTTCAAAGCCACAATCGAGTTGACAGTAAAGTTCCTGTCCATTGGCTGAAGTCGACCACAAATGATCCGTATTAGGAGGATCTCCAGCCGCGGCATGAACAGCAGATCCAATCGACAGATATTCGATATTCGCGCTATGAAAAATCAGCTGACTGGCGACACCGGTGACACCAACACCCACATGCCGGCGAGCCTCTTCGACCATGCGCATGTAAGCAAGCTCTCTTCCTTCTCTAATAATCTCTGTTATTTCGTGGACTTCACCACCGCCAAGAGTTTTTAGCCCAGAAGCAATGCCACCAACAAAACCAAGCGCAAAAACACTATTGCCGATAACTAGGTTTCCAGGATCATAGCCTTTCTCTTTCAAGCAATAAAGTTCGTTTCCCGAAAGTCCCGTGATAATCGCCATGTCTTCTCCTCAGTGCACCATGTGCAAAATAGCAAAAACAAAAACACCAACCAGATTGCTCTGCGTCGGTGTCTTCGCTACTGCCTGACTGCCCCTTGCGATGTGGGCTCAGTATTTATGTACGCTTCAGTCAGTCCTTCACATACATCGGGCTTCTTGCTAGTGTTTCTGGTCAGCGCCGACCTGTCGTTTCCACAAAGCCCCTCGGCTCAAAGTGCTTATCATTTAGTAAGCACTCACCGTTGATGTAGTTAGTGTATCCGACTGCGAAATATATTCCACTACCCCAGAGACTATTTAACGATCACATCCTTGGCATCAGGAAGAATAGCTAATAGTGACATGATCCGATCGCGAGTTTGATTAACAAGCGCCGGATCAATTGGCACGTTCTTGCTTCGCGAATTCGTATATACACCAGCAGGCATCACGCATATCCGCATGAGCACGGCGAAGTTGTCTAGCTAAAATTTCTACCGTCATCGGTAAAAATTCTAGGGCCGCGGATCACCAGGATGCGTGCCATTACCAGGAAAAAGGTAGCAATTGTTGGACAACGTTTAATCAATTGCAATTCGATTGTCTCCACCTCGCTAGTGCTAAAGAAACATTCCTAGACTATTCGCGATTAACAAGACGCGATTAACAAGAACTCTCTGGTTCACCTGTGCAAGCATCACAACCTAGTAATCTTCGGGTCCCATCTGCGAACAAGCAAATATAAACCGCGCCTGGCATACAGACGCGGTTTGGTTTAAACGTTTCGCGAATTTTAGTACTTTGGTACGTTGGTCCGCTTGAACAAATTGTATCCGTCCAGTGAATTTGGCACTGCTGATTGGTAGACATGCATACCGTATTTCGCTGGTCTGTCGGCGTAGCTGCATTGAAGTTCTTGGTAGTTTGCATCGAGCGGTAAATCGATTCCTTCAACTCCAGCGTCGTATCTGGTGGAGGCGAAAACGAGAGTATTGAAGCCACACCGTCGGATCGCGGTGTAACACATCGGGCAAGGCTCTGTGCTTGCATAGAAGTCGCAGTGTGATTTCTTCGCTGAAGTGGCAAGCTTAAGGTGAGGATCATTGCCATCAATATGTCCGAGATTTAAGGATCCAAGTTCTGCGCATGCAGCTCTCAAAACGACCATCTCGGCATGAGCCGTAGGATCACTCCACTCTATAACGTGGTTGTGATTTCTCCAGTAGCGAATTACCTTGCCAGTTTCGTCATCGATTTGCACAATCACCGCGCCGAAAGGACCGCCACCGGCTTCGACACCGTGTCTTGCCTCATCACAAGCCAATTCAGCCCATTTGCTTCCTTGCACTTCAATGCCTTCGTACAACCCACCGCCCTTGATATTGGCGGTTTGACAGGTCATAGCGGCGGCTTTCTTTTTGTCAGACAGATTCGACTCGGGGCAGTAACCGCTCCACGGCTGGTAGTATGAGAAGTGATCGTGCTTCGGCTCCGGCTTCGGAATGCCTTGATACATTTCGTCAGATGGAGTCGCAGTCATTTGGCACGTGGCAGGATCATATTGATTGCCAAAGAATGCTTTGCCTTTGCTCTCCGCCGCCGATGCCGGTGTCACCGCCACAAGTGGAACGACAAGAAATCCTAAGGTGGCTGTCAAAATTGTTCTAAGTACTGAGCTGACTTGCATTGAAGTCTCCTTAATCATGATGAACTATGAACGAGATGCCTTTTTATCGTTGAGCTATCCGCCACTATATAAGGTGCAGATGTAGCGTTCAATACTTTACAGCGTTAGGGATTCTGTTTTGATCGCGCATAACTGTCGAATTTGTTGACACGTAAAAGGCAGATCTATCCACTCGTTCTTGCCTTGCTCATCGCGCTCTTTCTTCTCTATCTACTGGAGCGGACGGTGCAATCGGTTTCGATGTTCTTTGAGCTGAAACTGCGCTGCTTAAATTGAGAATTGCCACCATTAACAAAGGGACGGTGAACCAGGAAGTGACTGAGCTGATCGGACATTCTAGGAATCAAAATTATTTTGGGATTGAATTATCTAAAGCATGTGTGCGCTTGTAGAGATTGTAAGAATCTAACGAATTCGGCACGGTTGCTTGATAAACATGGATGCTTCTCTTGGCATAGGGGAGAGTCATCTGATGATAGTCGCGGTCAATTGGAAATTCTGCCCCTTGCACTGCCGAATCGAATCTAGTGGCTGCAAAAATAAGTGAGTTGATGCCAGCGCGTCCTACAGCGGTGTAGCACATCGGACAACTCTCTGTACTAGCATATAGATCGCAGTGTGATGTTGCGCCAGTTTGCGGAAGCAAAAGGTTCGAATCGCTTTTTTCAATCTTGCCCAAATTGAGTACACCGAGTTCCTTGCACGCATCGCGGATCACAGTCAACTCTGCATGAGCGGTAGGATCCTTCCATTCAACGACGTGCGCATAATCCCTCCAGTATCTAATCACTCGCCCTGTTTGATCATCAATCTGAACAATTACTGAACCAAATGGGAGCTGCCCTTTGGCGGCTGCTAAGCGCGCTTCTTCACAGGCCATTTCCACCCACTTGTTTCCGTAAACCTCGATACCGTCGTAAAGTCCACTTGCCTTTATATTGAATGCCTGACAAGAAAGATTTGCTTCAATCGCCTTATTTGGCAAAGTAAAAGCCGGGCAATAACCGCTCCACGGCTGAATATAAGTTTTCTTCTCCGGTTCTAAAGATTGGAACTTATTATCATATATGTCATCACTCGCAATAGCTTTGCTTAATTCCGGCAATGCATTGGTAGCAGTAGCAGGAGCAAAACTTCCTGGCAGATAGGCCAAAACAGCAGCCACCACAAAAGCTGCAGATCTGCCGAGCGCACTCTGACGCATTCATACCTCCAATCTCATCTGTTATAAGGTTAAAGACTCAGTTTTGACAGCGCACAACTGCTGAATTTGCTGACACGTTAGAGGCAGATCCATATCGATCCATTCGTTTTTGCCGGTTTGTTCGTCGCGAGCTGCTTTGATGGCGTGAATGATTGCGAAACCAGTTGAGCAACCGAGGGTCAGGGCAGACTCGGTAAACGCTTTAGTCGATTTGATGCCTTGCTTTTCGGCCAAAACTTCTCTGGCGTTGCGCGTCGTTTCGACAGGATGCAGTCGGACTCGGAAGTCTAACGGTATTGACTTGGTGCACGGTGGCTTGTAGCTCCAAATATTGTCGGTAACTAGCCTGCCGTTGTGATCGTAGACAAGTTCTTCCGTCGTGCACATGCCGACACCTTGCACGAAACCACCTTCCATTTGTCCAACATCAATTGCCGCGTTCGGCGATTTGCATCCATCAAACACAACGTCCGCCCGATTGATCTTGTACTCACCCGTCAGCACATCAATTTCCACTTCAGTTACGGCAGCACCGTAGGAAAAGTAAAGGAATGGCTTGCCTGATGGATTGCGATAAGTTGGTCCTTTGTAGTGCGGTGATTTATAGAGCTCAGCTACGCTTAGATTGATTCTGTTGAACCAAGCTTTGAAGACCACTTCTTTCCATTTCTCTGACCAGTGCGTACGCCAATCTTCGATTCTGGAGTAAGGTGTGAACTGCTCCAAGTTGACACAAAATTCTTCCAATCTAGTGCGCAAAACTCGGCAAGCTTTTTCAACAGCACCACCATTAAGGTCGAAACCGGTTGATGCTGCTGTCGCTGGAGTGTTGGAAATTACGTCACTGCTGTTTCCGGCAATTCTAATCAGCTCCATCGGAATGCCCAACGTGTTGGCGGCGAGCTGAGCGAGCTTCGTGTGAACGCCTTGACCCATCTCGACTGCACCTTGGTGAATCAGCACCGATCCATCCGCCATGTTCACATTGATCAAAGCGCTCGACGAATTCAGCGAGCCACGCGGTTCAGTGAAGGCGATACCATGCTTCTGCGGCATCATGGCGATGCCTCGTTTGCGCCACTTATTTTTGCGGTTAAATTCGTCGACTTCATTTGAACGCTTTTCAAAATCAGAACTCTTTTTCAACTCATTCCAAATTTCTCGGATGTTACAGAAATCCAGTTCCTGCCCAAAGTGCGTCGTATCGTATTCCGTTGCAGTACCATCGCGGTACATGTTCTTTTCTCGAATTTCTTCCGGCGTTACTTTTCGTCCGAGTTTTTTGGTCAATTCAAAAGATACGCGCTCAATCACGCTTTCAAGTATGGTCCACATCTGCATCACGCCAA
>PLXC01000123.1 GCA_003151275.1 Candidatus Melainabacteria bacterium | reverse complement strand
GGACATTTAAATCGTCAATTCACACGCGGCCAAACCGAGTTTGGGAAGTTCTTGAGAACAATGTTTAACCAATAATGACAATTGATTGCAACTCTATTTTAGTGATGGTTGCTCATTTAGACACTTAAAAAATAAGAAGGGCGAGAACTCATTATCGTAAGTTTCCTTAAGGAGAACCTGTGCGATGTCACGTCCGCACTACGGCCACTTAATGCGCGCTGCGCGCGTTCAGTCCGATATTCTTCCTTAGATAGTGTTTCATTTTCAGGATTATTTTGAAATCAAAGCAGCCACCATTTTGAAATTACATTGACATCAGTGTGATATCAAAAGAGCATCAAAGAGAAAGCACAAGAAACTCCAATCCGCGCCACAAACATCTTCAAGTTTTGATCGTTGATGAAGCGTCACGGCTCCTCGATTACACTCAGAACTCCTCCTATACTTGTCTGGAAGTCAGCAAAAGGAGAATGAGAATGGACAGCGCAGGCACATTACGGAGACGATATGTTGCCAGTTTGGATGTGCTCGGTTTTTCCAATCTGGTCAAACAAGATGTAGGCAAGTTGTACAACGATTACTGGACGTCAATTAAGGTACTCCAGCGCCACCAAGAGTCTGCTCACTTCATCCCAGACACGCCTGGCATAACGAATGTCGATGGAACACCGCCACCAGGAAAGATGTTTCCGGACTTTCCACATATTTACGAAGTCGCCGTCTTTTCGGACTCGATCTTTATCTTTACTGAAGATGATTCGGATGAGAGCCTCAATGACCTGTGTGAGTTCTGTTTCTCGATTTATCGGGTGTTTCTAAATAGGCTCCTGGCCCTAAGAGGTGGTATCGCCGCTGGCGAGGCGATCGTTGACAGAGAGGACAAAGTCTACGTCGGTCAAGGGATAATTGATGCTCACAAGCTAGAAATATCACTTGATCTCACAGGAATAGTGTTGGCGGAAGGACTGACTCCAGCAGCCTCAGCTGAAGCAGTGGTCACCTTCAAAGAAGAGAAAGCTGGTGCGGGCCAACAAAAGAAGACCAGGCGCGTGCCAACGCATAGAAGCGGTATGGTGAATGGACGGCAACATACTCGAGATTTTCAAATGATTCGAATAAATTCCGGTCCGACATTCACGCAGCGCTATAGAAACTCAGAGCCAGTGGTAGCCGCAATGATGAAGGCCGATCAGAACGATCTGAAGCTGACAACAGATTCGGACTACGTTCCCAAAGAAGAATCTCAGAAGTGAAAAAGGCGGGCGAAAGCTCGCCTTTTCAAAGGAGCAATGAGGAACCAACTCATTACTGGTGGATTGAGAAAAACCAGAAAGTAGCTGGACAAAAACGCCGCGCGACTTTCTTATGTTTCATTTTCGACAATTCTTCTTCAAGGCGTCATTGTGATACCATCACTCACCGTCGCCTAATAGAGGAATCAATGCCGGCTAAACGAATACCAAGACCTCCTCTGGAGAAACTGTTTCAAATTAAAGTCTCTTTGGTCGATTCACCTTTGCCAATCTGGAGGCGGCTGCAGATCCCGTCGGGTGTCCAACTTGATGTTGTCCATCAGATTTTCCAAATTGCACTAGGTTGGACCAATTCACATTTGCACGAATTTGAAGCAAATGATACGCGCTATGGGCAAACTGAGTTTGGCGAAGATGATTCTGAAATGTTAGACGAGCGTGAATTTTGTTTGATAAATCTTCTTGCAATCGTAGGCGACACCGCTCACTATCGATACGATTTTGGCGATGGTTGGGAGCACAACATCCTGCTTGAAAAAGTGACACCTTATGACCCTAAAGCCATGCTCCTGGACCGATGTTTGGCTGGAAAACGTGCCTGTCCGCCAGAGGACGTCGGTGGCACAGACGGTTATAGACGATTTATAAATAGCATCGAAGATCCTGAAAGCGAAGAACGAAAAGAATTTCTTGAATGGATAGGATCTGATTTCAATCCAGATAGTTTTGATGCTCGTTTAGTCAATTTCCAATTTCAAGTCATTGAGCAAACGCTAAATGAACGTTTTGATGAGATCAAAAAAGCGGCAGCGGCAGACAAACGCAAAAAGAAGTCCTCGTGATATGTCCAAGCATTGTTTTAGAACATATCTGTCAATTCTCAACTTGGTGGTCCAGCTCGAGTTTTTAATTCATCGTCTAGCGAATGCAGAATATCTGCAAGCCATCTCACGCTTTCATAACTTGGTGATTGCAAAAGAAGTAATTTATATAAGACAGCCAACTTCAAAAGATCTCTAGTTTCGGTCTGAGAGATCTCTTCTGGCAAACTTTCAACGACACGCTCTGTCCAGAGGTCTTCAAAACCCTCTAAGACATCTTTAAGTTGATTTGAGTTACGAATATCAGGGGACGTACGTCTGCCGAGCTCATAAGCGATCCTACGAGCTGCCAAGCGCCCCGGCGGCATATCGTTTTGAAAAACAGGAAACTGAGGCTCGCTTTTTGAACAAGCAGCCCCTATCCCAGCGTTATATTCGCCTGGATCACTTGCAAAGCGCTGTGTATTATTGGCCCGATAGTTTTGAGCTGAGCGCCAAAGGTCATCGTGTTTAGCGAGGGTGTCGCTGCTGCATCCAGTTTTTAGACGCAGTTCGCGCATACTGAAGCCATGCCCCGCAGCATCGAATTCAGTTACGGCATCCGTAATTTTCTTGCGCGCCGCAGTGGTTCGATTTTGATTTGCCTTGACCCAGTTGATCGGAACGTCAGCAGCATATCGTTTGATTTCCTGGCCCCGTTTTGATGGCGGCACCCAGCTAGCTGCTCTCTCGATGTGTTTAAGAGCTTCAGGACGACCAGCATCAATATCTTTGCTGAAACCATGGTGCTTAAGTTTGAGAACTTCCTCAATGATCCATTTTCGTTCCATCTCGTAGCCATAACCGAGGGGCGAAATCAATCGCTCAGGATCGCCATAAAACAAATAGTGCGACAGGCAAAAAATTGCCTCTGCTCGTTGAGATATTCCGGTCAAACCAAAGTTGTAATAGTGGCGACCCTTCACCCATGTATCAGCGGCGATACCTGGAGGGAGCTTGTGAAAGACCGTTTTTACGGTGTTTATAGCAGAATCGGTCCCCGGTTTAGTTACGTAATTACGTAACTCGATTACTTGAGCAAGTCTTGAACTGTTAGCCGTTCGGGCGACTATCTTCTCTCTGGTCTCAGCTGTCGACGTTACAAAGGCTTTGAGTTGATGAAATTGATGATAGCTGTTAGATGACGAGTCTATATCTCGAAGGAAAGTCAGAAGAGCTTCCATCGGGCTCATATCGAATCGATCGTCTCTTATTGCAAGAGTGTCAGGATTCAGCCACGCCCAGCCTGGCTGTAGCGGCAAACGTAACCCTTGTCCAATTGAACTATTGCCTAAATGAGGAAAAATCTCCAAGGTGCCTTTAGCAACTTCAAAGTCATGCAATTGGAATAACTGAACGAGTTGCTCGCGAAGGTCTCGGGAGCTGATTGGTGAATCGAAAAAGATATACAAATGCCAGCCGTTCGATTCGGAAGAGCGGTACAGATTTGTTTGATCGATTCCTGCTTTCTTTAGCAGAGCGGTTATGCTGCGGAGTCCTTGTAGATTGTGATATTTACTGCCGGCATCAATATCGAGCACCGCATATCGAGACGCTTTGCTTGCGCGTGTTCCGATAAAGCATTTGGGATGAACACAAGAAATAGCTTTTAGGATTTCCGAATCAGTTAGCTGCCACACCTCGTTTGCAGACAACCATCCTGATTCCCCATACTGCTTATAGATATATCCATATCGATAGAATAGCGAAAGGAAGTCAGAAATCGCAGCCGCAGCCGATTTCGGAAAGAATTTATGGCGTGAAAATCTAGCGGGCTCAACATTGTTGTTGGCCAGCGAAAGTTGTCCGGTCAAAAGGTGCTCTCTTTCTAATTTGAGATGAGTTGACCTAGCCGAATCTATCGTTTATTCTTTGCGCATGCAGAAAACGGGGTCTCAAACCAAATTCTGAATTACAATCGAATAGAAAGTCCGGTAAAACGGTCTGCAATCAAGTCGGCGTAAGCCGATTTTTTTGTGTCTGTCTTTCAGTTTTCCTTTGCGTCTAACGCGTTTGTGGTGGTCTTAGCGTGAGTTTCGGACAGTGAAATTCACTTCTTTGCCGAGCCTCGCTAAATATTTGATGAGCAAGTCAATGCTGAACAAGTTGATTTTCAATGCGTATATCTCGCATACACGCTGAGGCTTAACGCCGAGTTTTTCTGCAGCCATTTTTTGCGACCAACCTTTCTTTTCAAGCTCTGATTTCAAAGTCTTCAACAAAAGCGTGCGCTGTAAAAGAGCTGCACCTTCGTCATTGTCATAACCAAGTTGCTTGAATATTGCTTTGTGTCGGTTCACGTCAATAACGACCACTGGAAGACCTTCTTGAGTCAGGGGAACGGCATCGAAAACTTACGTAATTACGTAAGTTTTGCGGCGGAGCTCTCGATGTTTTTTTCTCATCTAGCTGGCGATTATTCGCCGAATTCCGCAAAAAAATTAGGGGTACCAAGTTCGGTAACAAGGTCTCAGAAGGCGATACAGCGTCACCCTTTAAGGCAATGCTGCGGGACTCTTCTTCCTGCGAAGCCAAGCTTCGATCAAGAGGAGCCATGATCAGACCGCAAGTGCGCACTCCCGGCTCAATAAAGACAGTCCTTGGCTCTAGTACCGCTACATTGGCGAGCGTACCAAAAAAGAATGACCCATCGATGGCATTCTTTTGAGCGTCGAAAAGAAAGAGCGCTAACGCAGATTCAAGCGAAACCTCTTCGCGTCGCACGATTGTCTGGCCAGTTGGACTTAGCCACGCGAAGCCTGGTTGAAGGGGCAACGGTATGAAATTAGCAGAAGATGGATATACGCGAACGGTGGTATCAGATATTTCAACTCCAGCTTTTAAAAGAGCGTTTTGGAGTGCATCCGAAACTACATCAGAGGACTCTGGTGCTTTGAAAAATATGTAGAGATAACGATCATCATCACACTGGTAAAGCTTGATGTAAGGCGCGATCTGACCCAGTGCTGTTTTAACGTATTCAAGTTGATCGCTTTCGTAAAAGCGACTTTCTGAAGGGACATGGATGGCCGCAAATTTTGTTGTGCTCTCGAAGCTACAGGCGCGCTTAAGGGGGGAGCCGTTACTCAGTGACTGCAGAATCTCATCATCAGACAGCGAGTGGTATTGGCTCATTGTGCGCCAATGCCCCATGTCTCTTTTGACCAGCGACCCGTGCCGGTTTGGAAAAAAGGAGAGGAATTGATCGAGCTGCAGATGCGGCCGCAACGCATTATCAATCGGCGGTGCCGAATTGCTAAGATCAGAGGAAATAGTGAGGCTCACGTTCTAGGGGGCTAACGAACCGTTGTTCGTTGGTGGAAACAAAAGATCAATATATTGGTGCGATTCGGTCAGGTCAGTTTTTGTCTTTCTAGTGCAGCACCATCAACGGTGTCTTGCAGATCCGGATCAGTTGCGATCCTACGGCCTTAGCGAAAATTGATCAACCCTTTTTTGCCTGAACTGGCCAGCTTTTTAGAACTTTGTCAGGACATGCCCCGACAAATATACATCACATGTCCTGGCAGCGCAATCCTTATCCTCATTTTTATATACGCATGTCCCGACATGGCCGGACGTGTCACTACATGTCCCCGGACAGGACCGCAATTACACACCACCGGTGGTTCTACCGAGACTGTCAGGACATGTCCGGTCAAAACACACGGACAAGCAGGGACACGATCGAGGCAAACCCAAAGCGCTCACAGGGTCAGGCTGTGCAGCAATCCGTACCAGCCTTGCCCGGGCGTGCAGCGACAAAAGTAAACTGCAGCAGGGACGTGCACGGACAACTCTTGTCCCGGACATTTCACAGATAGAAACTAATATGCGCAATACTTAGCGCCTTTTACAAGGCCCGCGTGAGAAATTAGTCTAAGTCGAAATTGAGTTATGGGCATCCCCAGGCGCCAATAAGTAAAGCTTGCTCGATCGAACGGGATGACTCTTGTCCGGACGTGAGGTGACAAGAGTCACTGCTTCCAAGTTAGAGCCCTGCTAAAGATGATTCCGAGAATAAACGGTGACATGCCATGAGCGGTGCTTGTTAGTTAGCCGCCTGTTGGAACCAATCGGTTTCCAAACACTTCCGTCGGGGCATGTCCTGACAGAAAAGCCCACAGCGAGGACGGACTAACGGACCTACGCTACTGATTCGAAACCATTAAGTCTGGTAAATACCCGAGCCACCACCAGTGGAGTCGACTATATACAGCATGCGTATATACAAAGATTCTAAAATCGATTTCAGTAAGCTTGTCCACAAACGTCCGGGCATGCACAGACAGGTCAGGGCAGCCGTGTCCGATCATAATCTGACGTGAGGCGACATGTCCTGTCACGCCTGAAAAAAAGACGTGCACCAGATGCGGTTACTCTTTATAATGTAAGTGAAGTTCAACTTCTGGCTGCAATACCTCCCCTCTTTTGTGATGTCAAATGCAAAATAATCAAGCGTCGGTATCCCAACCATCTTCTCCAAGTTCTGTCCCGGCAAGAGAGAGGAGCGAAGTAGAGCAAGGTAAATGGATGGACTATCTCGATGCAGCCATAGCCACTAAGAAATCCGAAAAGACGATAAAGCGTTATGTAAAAAAAGGCGCCTTGAAGTGGAAGCGCATGGGCAGCCAAAGCAATTCGCCTGTATACGTATGGATTACCCCTTCGTTTATAGAAAGTGTAAGTGGAGAAAAAGAACAAAAAATCGAAGATCCTGATATTTTCGAGGCTGAATCACATGAAGTTGACCTGTTACCGAACGATGCAGAAACATCTCGCTCTCAGGCACAACCAGCGCATCAGGAGACTGAAGAGTTAGAGGATAAGAATCCAGTACAGAAAATAATTGAATCTTTTGTCAAGGAATTCACTGTTCAACTCGAGAAACAACAAGAGGTTAATCGTTCCTTGCAGAAAGAGCTTGCAGAGAAAGATGCTCAGTTAAAGCTACTTCCCGACTTGGAAAAGCTTCAAGAAAAAGAACGTCAGATGCTTAGTCAAAAGACATCGCTCGAAGAGCAGGTAGAGTCATTGAGAATGAGCATGGAAAAACAACAACGGATTGTTGACCAGCTTCAGTTGGATGTCGAATTGCGTGCAAAATTAGCAGAAGAGCTAAGCAAAGAAAACGAAGAGCGTCTCAAAATCGTCCAACATCTTGAGCTCGAAAAAGAGGAAAAAGAAAAACAGGCGAGCGAATTAGCCGAAGAAAATGAAAAATTGTGTGCTGAAGCTGAGCAACTTAAAACGAAGCCAAGTTTATTAAATTGGCTTCTGGGACGTAAAGGCAGCTAGTGGCACAGACTGCTGATTACTTCGCTGATCGTCTGTGACCATCAGCGCGGGCAGCAAGCCATTGCAGGACAGGGGAACATGTCAGGACAAATTCACCTTCCTTGTCGTGACATGACCGGACAAAAGAGAAAGGTGCCATGAGATCTCCAGAGTCTTATAATGACATTTATGTTTCGGATTTTTCAAAGAACTGCATATTGTGTACAGCTCTGTGGTCAAAGTTCAAAAGCCGATCGAAATTCCGACGGCTGGCTGAAAGAATAAAGGAGTCTGATTTGAAAAGTTGTTGCACCAGTCACGTTGAGGTTTTCGATATTCCGACGGAAGATTAGACCATTGGGAATGTGTCCTGCTATGGTGCTAATCTCTGACGAGCGCATGCTTGCAACGGGTATCGTTCCAACAAACGAGAATTCTGCACCATATCCATCAGAAACTCCTTCAAACGTAGTTGTTAGATCCGTGATGACGTCGCCGGCAGGCGCAATCGATATATCCTCCGAAAGAGCTGGTGTTCTGTTTGGGGAAACAGCCAGAACAAGCTCGGAACAAAACCTGTCAATCGTCCATTTGTAACCAGTTAGAGTCACAACAGAATTGGTAACGTTTGGCGCCAGCACAAATCTCATCGCTTGAAGAAGAAACCTGCTTAGTTTCCTTAGAGCAATTACAACACTCTTACGCTCGCCGAGATTTCCAGGCAGCAAATGGGGTTTGTTAAGTTTGGCATGATTCAAAGCGGAGCGATAGGCTTTGAATTGTTCCGAAATAAAATCTCTAGGCTTGTCGGTACTGGAGATCGGAACCAGGTCGTCAAAGGAGAGTTCTGTGTATTTATTTTCCAATAATCTTGTTACCCTAACAAGCCAGTCTATCTCTCGTTCGCCAGGATTTTGTGCTGAGATGGTGCTGAACAGTGATTCTAGGGCGAGAAAAGCTTCGCGATAGGCCACGTACAAATCGTTTCTTAGTTGAGAGTATCGGAAGTAACGCATTGCTTCATGCCAATTGGGTAGAGGATAAACAGGAAGAGGCTGGACGGTCCCATCGGCCGACTTTAACGTCATAGAGATTGAATATCTCATCTGCATTTCAATGGAACTCGTCAATCTCAATATGATCCCGTCTGGTGACCGATTCCACATGATGTTTTGATTGTGAGCTGATGGCATCGACAAAAACCATTTTTGGTCGATCGCCAAAATATCTAAAGCTGCTTGAGCATCTGTATGAGTCGACTCAGCATGTTCTTCGAGTGACAACAAGACTGAAGTTCGTTCTACAGTGAGCCATCTCGAATTTTCTTTAAGAACGCACTTATTTCCAGTGGTGCTCGTCCAGTTGAAGTCACAAGGCGAAGAGTCCTTAAGACGAAAAGCAGCACCGCCGGTTAAGGTACCATCGTCGAAGCACAATGTGGATCCGTCTATTGCTCCCATGAAAACATTGTGCCATTTCTGAACCTGGAGCGGAAAGGAACAAGTAAAAGAGATAAGAAGTTGAACGGTGCGCCATGAAAAATGTTGTTAGACAAATTAGGTATTTTGTCTAGCCGCACCTCCCCACAACATAGACCGCAAGGATTCAATATGGCCCAGGCTCACAAGTGCGAAATTCCCCTGATTCCAAGGCTTTCTTCGCTTCTTCAAAAGTGTCGAACAGACAGTGCGAATTCACAGTGAATTTTGCGGCAAGATCGCAGCAGGATAGTAGTGAGCATTCAGGAGAATTTCTACAGACGTATTCAACGACGTCATAACCCGCAAGAGCCTTCTCTTGTGGAATCAAAACGTCTGTAACAAAGGAACGTTCGCACTCAAACGGGACCCACCCTGCTACTTTGCTGTCGCCAGACTGATCAAACTCGTATCCATAAGTTTCGTAATAGAGCAGAGTCATTCTCGAAAGATCGATATCATCCTGTCGGGCGATTTCTTGCAGGGTATCTGGGGAGTTGAAGAACCAATAGCCATTGTGTTTCCAGTATGGGATGTACTCTGTGAAAAACGGAGAGGTGCCAGCACCGCAGGCGCCCACTGAAAAGATGTCGACAACATTCTTTGCTGTCACACCACCAGGTGATGCATTTACCAATTTATACATATAGCCCGCTGGAATCATGCTACGGTCTCTTTTTTTTAGCAACTCAGTGACCGTCTTGGTACTATGGGGTTCATCACACAACATAGGGGCCCCGCAGATTCAAGGAGTTAACTTTCTCTGCTTAAATCCATCAAAGAGCTGAGAATCTGCTTTTTGCGTTCAAGTCTGGATTCAATCTCTGTGAAAGACTTGATTACAGATTCGGGATTCGGCTTGATAGTCCGAGCAACTTCCTGGTCTGCATCGGCAGTTGAAGCGTAATCGAACCAAGCGGCCTGCGATGCGATGATTTCAAAAGCCTCAATCATATCCGGATCAGCCAGATAGCTTTTGCTTGCGCAAATCTCGCCTAATTGTTGGTAGAGCTTTCTTGCTGGCCCCCAATTTTCGCGCAAATAGATTTTCAATCCAGCATTGGTAGTCTGTCCACTATCCAAATTGGCGAGTAATGCAGATTCAACGTCATAATGCTGCTTCGAAAGAGACATTATTCGTGAGCGAATGGAAAACACAGGTCCATACAGCTCGTCTAGCTGTGTCAAGAAAAAACCCTGATTTGAGCCGGACTCTGCTGCTGTTGATGTTTTAACTTGGACCGTGGTTCTGCTAATTGCCAGAGAACACTGTTGCAGTGAATGCATTAAAAACCTAGCGGCATTTTTTGCGGACTGTTCTTGCCGCTGTTCTTTCTCTTGTTTTTTGTTACCATCAGCCCAGTCGCAAATGGCTTTAATGACGATCCAATCTGTCTTGTTATCAGCTGCAGAAACAGCCAATCCCGCCGCTTCCATTTCACCACCAATAGAAGTAGGAAAGACGCTCACCAGCTGGTTTCTAAATGCAAGGTTGTCTACGAGTTTTTCGCCAGTTAATAAATGACCAAATTTAACTAGCGAATCAGACCAATTATACGAAGTGCCTCTAAAATAACTGACTAGCCTAGATGAAGCGCTAGGCCTATCTCCCCGAGCTTGGAAAACAGCTCTTGGCTGTCCCATCAACCGGTGTCCTATGTCGACAAAGGCTTGACCAACAAAAGTCCTAACTGGTGTTGGCTTTTTCATCAAGCTAGAAAACACCGAGGATTGTTTATCAGTTGCTATTTTTGCATTCTCGTAGGGACAAAGTTGCGTAGAGACCAGTATCGTGCCCAATGCTTGGGTTTCTTCATCTACGCCGAAGGCAACTCCGACAGCGATAACGGCCGTCGGTTTGAGCGCTCGTATCGCTTTTTCAACCGTCTGCTGCATTCCTCCTGGCGTTCCAGAGGCCATTTCAGAAATCGCATGCCATACGTGCGTACCGTTGATCACTCCAAGATTGCGGTATGTACGCTCTTCAACTTCACTTAGTTTGGAGGAACCCTGTGGATCAAAGACTGCCAAGACGGCGTCTCTTTCGTGGTCATTGACCGTTACTATAAGCAGGTCAGCCTTTAATTCGTATTCCACTGACTGCTGGTGAAGATCCTGGTCCATTTCTTATCCCTGTAAAAGTGCTGATATCAGGCAAAATACTGAAATGACGAACTTGGCTCCTTTCAACATTCAGCTTATCGCGAACTCCATTTGGAAGCGTGCCTTCCAAGATTGTCTTGGACGAACTGATTTTCATGCCGTTGGCTCCTGCCACCATATTCAGGGGCGAGCAGATCGACTTCGACATGCACAGGATCACCGTCATCTACCTTGATGTTTTCCACCACTGGAACGGCTTGTGTACTGGGTTGCTTTGATAATATCCGTTGTCTTTGAGAATGGCCAGCGCTACAAATTGTCGTTGATCATCCAGCCACCCACGAGGGCAATGTGATCGCTAAACTTATGCAGCAAATTTACCAGTTCCATCAGGATTCGATGGCAGGCTTCTTGCTCTCGTTGTGTCCTCTTACTGTAAGCAAGTCTTAGGATACACCGCCTGTCTTTACTTCAGGCTTTACACTCTTTTTGATGATAGCTCCTGTCGCGCGGGATGCCGGACAATGACGGGAATGATGGCACCGGCGGCGACGGAGTGGGGACTAGACATTTACGGCATTTTGTCTACTTTGTTTTGAAACGGTGCGCTTGATAAGTGCCTGTAATTTATTTCAATCTTCAAAATAAACGAGAGCCGATTCAACTGCGCGTGCCGATGATGACGCACGACTGATCGATAAAATCAACCTCGCATCCGGGTCAACTCTCATAGTTTCCGTTGAAAGGTTTAGCGTGAGAAAGAGGCCGCCCACGCATGTCCTCTATGTTGATCAAGGTGGTAGAGAAGTTTTTGAACAAAGTTCAAGAATTCTTCGAGGTCTTTAGGTTTAACTTCTTGAGGCATACCATGTGCAACTTTGTTTCGCACTGTGTTCCACTTCTGTAGAAGCTCTAATTCATCCTTCTGAAGAGAGATTTCAGGCTTGCCTAACTGTTTTTGGATTTCGGGAATCACGTCTCGTATCATTGTCAACGGCGGAGGTGATGGCATCTTTTCTAATAATATGCCGGCATTAGGCAGCAAGAAATCAATGAAGTGCTTTAATCCAGTTTCTAAGGCAGTAGAACCGATTAGTAAAGCGCTACGTGGATTGGATCGAAGCACATCAAAAGCTTCGCGCAATAGCTCATGGGCAAGTGGTTCAAATTTGTTTTGGGTCCATAGCTCTGTAACAGAGTCCAGTGCTTTGAGTTTGATAGGTTTCGGAGAGTGCACGGTGACATAGGAATTGTTAGGCATACTATGCCAATTTTGTCTGTCAAAAGAATATTCAAAAGAAACAAAGGCTAATGGTGCTTGTTTGCCGGATGCTCTCTGAACCCAGCGCAAGGTTTTGATGTAGCTTTCAATTAAGTCATGCAGCTTGGAATTCATTTCCCGTTGAATGTCCTGAAAGTTATTAGGAAAAAGGCCTAGGCCGACCCCACAGTTCTCCGGAATGTTTCCATCTTTGTCTATTCGAGCGTCATGGAATAATGTATGAGGCAGTGTTACTTTTGAAGATGAATCTATAGGCAAGACTCGTTTTGAAAATTTGACGAAGTGCTCGTTCAGCTTGTCGTTTATCGAGCGTTTAGCAATAGCGCTGCAACATAGTTGCGCTGGAATATGTTTTTCCGGAGGAAAAGTTCTCATCCAGAAACTAATTTCTTGATCGTCGGGGAGCGAGATAACGACGGGGTTTTCAGGCTCGCTCGTCGGGAACATAGTAGCAAGGCTGTACGTTACTTTGAACCAAATGTGGGGTTTGGCTGTTTTATTTTCGTCACCAGGTTCAGAACTCATAGTTAGGTACGGACGACGGAGGTAATTATGTTATGTTGGCGGCAAAGAGAAAGTGCGACATCTATAGTTTGAGGAAGGTCTCAAGACAATAACCCAGGATACCTACATGAATCAAGTGTATCAAGCCTCGCATACCTGGTATTTTGTGCGGTAGACACTTACCTCATTTTGTCTACCATTCTGATTCGTACCTGATTATTAGAGTCCTGTAGACGTATCAGTGACCTAACCGTTGAGGACCTTTTGGCGGAATTGTTGTCATCTTTTCTTGGTATATTTTTTTCTTGCCACGGTCTGCGACAGAAATGATTCTGGCTGTGAGCGATCCCTCTCGACTTGACGCCATGAACAGCCAGAGGGAACGGTCAGGGAGTTCCGCGATCATGCATCCTGCAACGGGCTTATCTTCGCCATCACGCACCAATGCTTTCAAAGCGGTTTGGACCGCGTGGTTCTTTATGATTACAATGCCCTGTACTTGTACTTTTGATACGTTCATCGTTTTCTCACCAGCAGTGATTTCAAAGGTAGTGAGAAGGTCTATAGGAATGTCGACGTTGAAACGTTCGCTCTCGGCCAAATCCGGATTCTCGCGAACTTGAGCAGCGGCTTTGTTGAGTGCATCATCACAAACCAGATTCATAACCTCCCGGAGAGGGCGCATTGTGCCTGAATTGTATGGATCAGAGACGATCGAAGCCAGTGACACTTCGCCAGGTTTTTCTTCATCTCCCTTAGGTGGTGGGCAATCTATCACCGGAAAAGCTGTCACGCTCTCCCATTCCTCTGCCTTAAACTCGAAAGTCATTTGACTCAAGTCGACTTGTAGTCCCTTTCCGTCCCAATCATGAAAGTGATACATCTCAAGGCCGTAGTGTCGTGCTTTCTTTTTCGCAGCCTCGCTAAAGCCGCTTGATGACACCAACGCATGCTTGGTCAATGAAGGCATGTCCCGCAATTTCGCGATGATCTGCTCCACGACCTGAACGTCCAATGGACGCTTCTCATCCTTGACTTCAATTCCATGAAATTCAGTCACCGTCCCATCAGACTGCTTGTACCGTGCAGTAATATCAACGTCTCGTCCCTTTTCTGCGACTACATCCTCGACCATCTCTCCCAGTTCAATTTCCACCCCCCAATCAGTTCCTATTTGCGTAAGAATCGCAGCTAAGTAATGGACATCAATGTGCGACAACATGCTTTTGCTCCATAGGTGGCAACCATTTTAGTCGACCGCTTTCACAGCTGATGCGCAATTCTTCTATCTTTTGATTTCTTCGAAGATGAACACACGCAATGGTGTCTCCGTTCCTGGACACTATCAAACTATAATGCCAATAACAGCTTATTGGACAATTACAGCACTTCTGGGAATACGAACCCGTGGGTCGGCCGACCGGAGTGGGTGAGACCGTAATTTTTGGCGAGTCGAGTTTTCGTATTGTCGATCGGTGAAATAGAAGCGAAAAAAGCGGCTTTGAATTTCACACCAAGATGATTTTGGTGCCGGCGGATTTAAATGCCACCATAAGCAGTGCCGAATTTTCAAACGACCAATCATAAGCGAATACTTAAAAACGACGCTTAAAACGGCTTCTAGCGGGGCATGGTTATCAAGAGTAATTTCGCATTCTTGACAGCCGTTCAATGCCGGCATTTTGGAAATTTTCGAAAAAGTGACGTTAGACAAAATGGGCATTTTGTCTAATCAAGAGGAGCTGGTGACGCCACCATATTCAGTATCTCCAGTTTGTGACTTTGCGTGATAGTTGGCAC
>PLXC01000160.1 GCA_003151275.1 Candidatus Melainabacteria bacterium | reverse complement strand
CTGCAAAAACTGTAGGTAACGACGGCGTTGTACGACCCAACTCTGATCCTGCAAAAACTGTAGGTAACGACGGAGTCGTACGATCTAACGTTGATCCGACGAAGACCGTAGGCCCAGACGGAAGACCTAATTCTGATTCGACAAAAATCGGAAGCAATGACGGAGCTGCTAGACCTTACGATCAGTCCAAAACCGGCAACGCCGAAGCAGTTGCAAAACCTAACGATTCTGGCAAAACCGGAAACATCGATGGAATTGCGCGGACAGTTGATCCGACAAAAATAGGAAACAACGACGGACCTACTAGACCTTACGATCAGTCCAAAACCGGAAGCAACGATGGGGCGAGACCTACAGAAGCTCAAGGTCGCGTTGAGAACAGATCAAATCTCGAAGCAAAACAAGGCGATACCACAGGCCGACCGGCCGACGCCAGAAGCGAGTCGAAAACGGATGGCAGCCAGAAAACTCTAGAGCCATCCAAAGCAATTGATGCTAGCAACCGGATAATCGACGGTAAACAACTTGAGCCGGTCTCCAAGTCAACAGAAGCAGGACGAGATTTCAAAACGTCAGAAGGTCGCGGCGCTGACCGAATTGGCGAACGCACCGCGGATAGTGCATCCAGGAATGTGGATTCCTCGCAGCGTGGAATTGATGTGACCGGTAGTCGCCCAGTCGACAATCAATTAGTGCGCAATCAAGATGGCGCCGCGGCACGGAACAGCGATGGCGCAACTAACAAGTCGGCGGATGCTGGAGTCAACAGGGGTGCTGAACCTTCCGGCAACAAGAATCTAGATGTTCGAATTGCAGACCAAAGCACTACTTCAAAATCTACTGATGGTTCGCAAAATCGCGGTCAGGACGTGCCATTGACGAATCGATCCGAGATTCAAGCAAACAAGTCTGATAGCGCCACTCGTTCAGATTTCTCTGCTGGGCGGCCAACATCAGAAGCAACGCAGCAATCTTCGCTTTCCATAAAAAGTGGAGAAAGTCGATCAGAGATTGGAGCCAACAAACCAGGTGAAATCCGTTCAGAGACAGGAGCAAATCGAACCAATGACACCTCTAGAACTGGTGAGATTCCGAGTAGTCGACCAGGTGAAATCCGCCTTGACTCTGGTACTAACCGTGTCTCCGAAAACCCGATAAAACTAAATACTGAAAATCCGGCGAATCGCTCCGAAATTGCATCGACTCGACCTGGGGATATGCCGCCGAGCCGAACTGCCGATGGGGTGACACGCGGCTCAGAACTTCCAGTCAATAAGCTCAACGATATTGTGATTGATGGAAAGAAAAATGATAATTCGGAAAATGTTCGGCAACCGATTCTAACTGTCGCATCAGATATGGTGGCAACGCAAAAGGAAGCCGCCGCGATTAGGAATGTGCTTAGCGAACTAAAACAAAACCAGAATCTATCGACCTCAGAAGTTCTTGAGTTGCCTAGCTTTAAGGAAGCTATGCGGCTTATCGACGCCTTGAAGTCAAATGATTCGACCACAGAAAATGACGGAAAGCATTTTACAACATCGTTTGTAGAAGCAATGCGGTTGTCAGATTTTCTGAAACTGCTCGAAAAAGCCAGCGAACTAGAACAAAAGAAAGAACACAAGAAGCAGTGGGCTGCGCGTTCTCTTACGCAACATCGCGTCAGATATCTGGTCAAAAAAGACGACACGTTAGAAAATGTGGCCGAACGTATTTTAGGTGACATACGGTTTGTGCAGTTACTGATCACGATTAATAGAGCCGAAATAATCTTCACCATTGCGAATGGAAAGACCGTGTCTACGATCTACGAAGGGCAATACCTCTGGATACCGACGCCAAACGAACTAAACATCCACAAAAAGCATTACTTTAATTCGAACTCTGCCGCGATAAGAGGTAACGAGCTGCCGCCTGAGGCGGAAACGCCGATCATGGTTGAGGAGTACGAAGCGCCTACAACAGTACGAGATTTCGCCGCCAGACATCGTTCCATTACCGCACCACCAGTGGGGCATAGTGCTGGACCTGTGAGCAGCCCAATGGCTCTTGTGCTCTATCGATTGCGCTTTGCCGGAAATAGAAATTCAGTCAACCTGGATGAGATTGAACCAGCGCAACCCTCCGATAGACGCCACCATAAAGTTCGCCTCGGTGAAACCCTGCAATCAATTGCCGTTCATGATCCGCTGATGAAAGATGTGAACATGTGGATTTTGATTTGCCGATTGAACAACTTGGCCACTGCAATCGATGTTGTAGGCAGACCAAGAACATTGTTGACGCGTGGCGAGACAATCATGTTGCCGAACGCTGCAGAAATAGAAGAATTCAGATTGCTCAGCAAATTGGTGGAAATAGCGGAATTAGCGGGCAAGAAAATTGACGTTGATTTTAGTCGACGTTCCACCGCCTCAGCCGCTCCTGCCGCTTCTGCGCATTGCAAAGTCGAACGCCAAATGTCCATTCAAAAACTTGCGGACAGATGCCGGATGATTTCGACCGACAACAATGACACCGCATATAGTATCAAATTGCAAATTGAATCAGATGGGAAGTGGTCTACAGTGTCATCTTACGAGTCAAAAGGTGGCAAAACACTAAGATACACTTACAAGATCGATGGCTCGAAGAGCTGCCTAGAAGTGGGACTGCCAGCGGCTGTTTCGCGAGAGATGGCAGTGGAAGATTTTCAACGCAACTGGCGCTTCTATCACAAACGATTCAATTCAATTAAGACAGACACGGTTGAATTGGAATTTGAAGAAGCTGTTGCTCGATAAACGCACGATCAGCTTGCGCTAGCTAAAGCTGATAAGGCTAACTAAGCTGTCTGCTGATCAGTGGCTGCAGGAGATGCGACTGTTTGCCCTTGGCTGGACTGATCAGTAGGTGCGGTCGAATCACTAGCAGGTTGATTATGATAATAGCCCGGTGGGGCCAAGCGCATGTACATCGGCATCGCCGGTCCTGGACCGGTGTCGCCGGGACTTCCAGGTCCAGACGCTGGCATTAACGAACCGTCAAGCGCCACCGGGGTTTGCGAAAAACGCTGCCACGCTGGTGCAGCCAAAGTTGGATCGTAGGCAACACTTTTTGGAAGTTGTTCTGTCGCTGGTGTCTGCGCTGCGGCTTGACTGACGTCAGCAGTTGCTCCAGGTTTCGTCTGCGTCGTCGCAGCGGCTGTCTGGTCCGTTGTTGTCTGACCAATAGGAGGAATCACAAGCTGCGTTCCATCAGCGCTCATCACCTGAGGTTTGTCGGTAGCCGCTTTTTGCGTGCTTTGAAGCAAGCTGGCATATTCAGTGCTGAGCCCATTGCCGCCGCGCGTAGCGGGCTGCAAAAGTTCTGACCGTTCAGGTTGAAAGGGCGCAGTCATAGTAAACACTTTCCAAGTGGGTCCTTATGTTTGTAACATTGGTTTCCACCTTGCGCAATGCAGCAAGCTTAGATTTAACCCCTGCACTACGTAATTCCCGCATCGTTTCATAATTGGCGAAACTCAAACGAGCAGAGCAGAGCGAGGAAGAAAAACTAATACGCGCTTTCTTGTGCTTCGAGTTCAGCGTTCAAAAGAGCGAGAATTTCCGGCAGCATGATCCGGTGCATACACTCACCAGATTTGCCTGGTGCTGCGTAATTGCATGTCTTTTGATCGTGACATTGACAAGATGCGCTTTGATCGATCGTCAAGTCAGAGCAACCGTATGGTCCACTTCGTGCTGGGAAAGTCGGTCCATATAAGCCAATTACTCTGGTACCTACGGCAACTGCGATGTGCGCAGGACCAGTGTCTCCGGCGATCACAACTTTGCATTTTTTCAAGAATGCAGCCGTTTCAGGAAGGGCCAATAGTCCAGACAGATTCAAGCATCTGCCATCGAGTTCGGCGTTCAGCTCAGCGCACAAATCCTGTTCTTCAGGACCACCGATCAAAACTGGCACGTGAGTTTGCCAACTCAAAATGTGCTGCAACAGATATTTCCAACCATCATATATCCAAGCCCTATGTGGTCTCAATTTGCCGACACCAGGAACGATTCCGATCAGTGGTTGCGGTCCGAATCCATGTTCGGAAAGCAACTTATGCACTACATCAACTGCAAGAGCGTCAGGAAAAATTGTCGGAAATAGCTGTTCAGGATATTCGTTGCATACAGGTCTGATCGTATCCAAAAAATTGGCGGTGGCATGTTTGATTGGCGTCACATGTGGTGCCTGCTTGTCATAGCGCAAAACTGTGACCTTAGTCATAAACGTAAAGGCCGACGATTTGAAGGAGTTAGAGAGGTCAACAAACAAGTCTGGTTTGAGTTGTTGAAAGGTTTTCATTTGCTGAAATAAGCTCGCCTCTCTGACGTAATCGACGACATCGTCGACGGCGGGGCACAAGCCAAGCAAAATTGGTCGCAAGGAAGGATGAGTCCAGTAAGTCAAATGAGCTGCAGGAAAATTTAGTTTTAGAGTGGTGGCAACGGGCGTAGCCAGCATACAGTCGCCGATTGCGGCTGGATGGTAGATCAAGATATTTCCAAAAGCGTGCATTATTGACTAGGCTTCACTGGACTTTCTGGGCGCATCAATTATCATTATGATTGTATGCAAGACGATGCTTATTATGTCTTAGGTTGGCCCCAGCCCTCTGGAAAAGTAGCAGTACTTTGCCGTTCTCGTGGCCAGAATGCCGGACCCGCATATTGTTGGACAAAACGCGAAGCAATGCAATTGCGCACTCGCTTGGCTAACGATAGACGCGGTGAAGAGAACCCGTC
>PLXC01000088.1 GCA_003151275.1 Candidatus Melainabacteria bacterium | reverse complement strand
TGAGATTCTGGTGTGACGAAACCGGCAACACCAGAGTTGTTATCAACAGCAAACGTTACAGCGCGATAACCTTCCTTGAGTCTGGCTTCGAAACCAAGTGATATTCCTTGTGGTGCCAAGTCGTGCTGTGACACGATTTGTCCGGTTGAAATACCATATTTGGCTACGCGACCAGCAGCAAGGCTTGCAGATGTGATGGCATCTTGCGGTATTTTGCTTTGTTCGATCTCTCGCTCTTCTAAAGCTTCAGTTGGAATTGTTTGACCTTCAGGGATGTCCTTGATGGTGTAAACAACCTTGCCCTTAGCATTCATCTTCGACTCGAGTTCGGCCTGTTTGCTTTGGAATGTCTTTTCTTGTTCAGAAACTTTTCCCGTAACCATCATTGTCACCACAACGGCTAAGCCGATGATGATGAGCAGCATCACTGCTGGAGGCATTCGAGAAAGGCTTAAAAACAAAGCTCGTAATGGATTCATTACGGTTCCCCCTTCTATCTATCTATTCGAGAAAGATTAACCAATTACTATTAACGCACATTGGTGACACAAGAACAACGCTTGTCCTGTGCCCTACCAAAATCTTTTACCCGCAAAAGCGTCATATCTAAACGATTTCGTGAAATCGTGGTTACAAAGAGCAGATAACAATCCGTTCCTTGATGTCATGAGAACGATTACACCAGCTCGCTTAGGCCGAAATTTAGCAAGCAGAAAACAGCTGCACAGATGAAAAAACGAGAGGGCCTTTCCGCTAGCCCTCCCGCTTTTAATTGTCTTGATGCTCGGACAGTTACGAAGCAGCGCCGGCTGCTGATGATAGGTTATTCAATTGCGAAACAACTGCGCTGAAGGCAGCTGAGATAGCGCCAGTGAGAGCACCCTTGGTGATCCCGAATACTAGAGCTACTAGAATTGCAACGAATGCCAAGATGGCGCCGTACTCTGTAATACCTTGTCCAGATTCGTCTGTAATAAACCGATTAACCATTGAGAACCTCCTTGTCGATCTTCATACTTTTCTATACCTATGCAGCGAGAATTCTACTACCCTCAGCACCAGTAATATGCAAGACCTATATTTTAGTAGTAATGTAAAACGTAATCAACAACAACAACAACAACTGAATAGATTGAAAGACTACTTTACGGAAACCTCCTTCGCTTTCTATCCGCCGCATTGTATACATCGGCTTTAGCAACCGTTGAATATTCAGCTTACTTTTCTATCATAGCTCATACCACCAAGGTAGCCTAGTGGTTGTCAAATTAAAAATGGGAATTCATAAAAACCCGAATTATGGTCGAAAGAACGCCCTGCTTGGCGACATGGCATAATCAATACTTAAATCAATCTCGAATCCCCCTGAATTATTTTTCACACCGAATAAAAATCTTGAATAAACAGGACTCACCATCTCACCCAAGCGATCTGAAAGCAGCGCAGCATCGACTGAATCTTTATATAGATAGAAATATGAAGGACGGATGGTGGCCCTACTCGCCGGGTCGCGAGCCTTCAACCGAGGCAACTGCCTGGTGCATGCTCTCCCTTGACGACAAGAATCCAGCGCTCCCTGCGGCACTCACCTTTTTAATCGCTTCGCAGAATCAAGATGGTGGATGGTCAACTGGACCTTCGGAAGGCAAATCCGATTGGTGCACCGGTCCAGCTTTGTTTGCGCTGCGTACTACTTCAAGGCGATTGGCCGATAACAAAGGCGCTTCGGCATTCGAACGCGGTGCTAACTTCCTCACGGAGATGCCCACAGAGCTTTATAACGCTGGGGCGAGGATCATCCTTGGCGCCTTGCAAGGCGTGAAAGCTACAGAAGAAGCGCCTCGAGGATGGCCTTGGTCACGTGGTTGCTTCCACTGGGTTGAACCGACAAGCTACAACTTGTACGCCTTCAAAATTCCGGAACGGCCTAAAAACAAGAATGGATTTGCTCCCTTGATCAACCGAGCCAACAAATTCTTGCTAGACAATACCTGCGCTGCAGGCGGCTGGAACCATGGAAGCCATTTCAGCCTCGGATTTAACTTGCCTCCATATATAGTGACGACGGCGGAGGCGCTCTTAGCTTTGCAAGATACGGCAGCGCATAAAGAAATCGATCGAGCCTTTGATTTTCTCAATGCAAATACTACTGAAGCAGCTGACGCTGGTCAAAGGAAATCGGCTATGGCTCTGGCTTGGATCACTCTGGCGCTCCATGCATACGGAAAAGATTCGCAAAAAACTTTGGCTCATCTTATTAGTGTTCAAAACGCAGATGGCAGCTTCGGACCGAATATGATGGTATCAGCTCTAGCGGCGATGGCGCTCAATACCGCAAATGGAGTCAATCCATTTAAGATGGATTCGATATAAATGGATCATCGCAAACATTCGCACCACAAACATTCGCCGCCCCCGGATAGCTCAAGCAGCTCGGCGCCAGGCAAAATCAAACGTCGCGACTTCATTGCTGGTGCGATCACCACCGTTGCGCTCGGCGGCTGCGGCGGTGCACAGATCAATCCCGACTTACCTGAAGCGACAGCAGCTCAGCGCGCTCGTAAGCGCCAGGGCAGATCGACCGTAGGCATTCTTGAATGCCCTTCATACGAAGAAGATATTTTTAAGGCGATCAAACCTTATCTCGCCTCTTTAAGTTTGCCTGACCTGAAAGGCAAAACAGTTGTGCTCAAGCCGAACATGGTCGAATATCATCCAAACTTTCCGATCACAACAAATCCCGCCGCTATTTTGGCCGCTGTTGAACTGGCCAACTATCTCGGTGCCAAAGAAATCATCATCGGCGAAGGTCCTGGACACATGCGGGATACGGAGTTTTTGTTGCAGGCTTCCGGAATTGGAGAGCTCTGCAAAAAACATAAGTTGCGCTTTGTCGATCTAAATCTTGATGATTTAGAGAAAGTTGACAACATTGATGGATTCAGCGGCATGAAGACATTTTATTTGCCAAAAACAATTGTCGAAGCCGATGCTGTAATCAGCGTGCCGAAAATGAAAACACATCATTGGGTGGGCATGACAGCCTCGATGAAAAACCTATTCGGCACCGTGCCTGGAAGAAAGTATGGTTGGCCGAAAAACATCTTACATATAAATGGAATACCGCATTGCATTTTGGACCTCGTGCACTTGGTCAAGCCGCAAATCGGATTTGTTGATGGCATCATCGCCATGGAAGGGGACGGTCCGATCAATGGGACAGCAAAACAAATGGGCTTTATCGTTCTGGGCACTGACCTCGCGGCGGTGGATGCCACTTGCGCGCGGACGATGGAAGCGCCCATCGATCGCTTTCTATATTTAAAGATGGCCGGTGAAGTAGTGGGAAACATCGCCTCTGATCAAATAGACATCAAGGGAGCAACAGTCGAGTCGGTTCAGAAGAAATTTGCGATGCCAATCACTTTTCAAGACAAGAAGCTTCTCAAGCAGGCCAACCAGGGAGCTGGCTAAATTTTTGAAGGACAATTTATTCACCTCGCAAGCCTACACTGAGAGGGCCTGCATCCCACGCTCCTCGAACAAAACGAAGTAAGCTATCATTGCGTCAATCGATTCACTTCGTCGTGTCGCCTAGCATCCGAAAGTGGATGCGCTTCCATTTTGTCTGTCGAGAAAGCAATAGCTGGAGGAACCGGTGGTAGAACTTAGCGTTGTCATTCCTTCTCTTAACGAGTCGAAGAATCTCGATTTCGTCTTGCCGCGTCTGAATTCCGCGCTGACAACAACCGGGCTCGACTACGAAATTCTGGTCGTCGACACAGTCAATTTGGACGCTGCGACCCAACAAGTCTGTAAAAAAAATGCCGCCACATATTTAAATCGTCAACCTAATAACAGCTACGGTTCCGCCAATAGATCCGGCATCAAAGCTGCTCAGGGTGCCCATATATTGATTATGGACGCGGACGGTTCGCACGAGCCAGAGTTTATTCACAAGATGCTCTCTTTCCAAGACGACTTCGATATTGTCATCGCCTCGAGATATGCAAAAGGTGGTGCCAGCCGTGCCACCACCAAAGCGATCGTCATGTCTCGAATGCTCAATGCAACTTACGGATTAGTGTTCGGCTTAAACTATGCGGACTTATCAAACAGCTTCAAGCTCTACAAGTCTGAAGTCCTGAAGAAGCTTGATTTGAAGTGCGAAAACTTCGATATCATCCAAGAAATCCTTGTCAAAGCCAGAAGAAACAAACCGGGATTGAAAATCAAAGAAGTGCCTTACATCTTCCAAGAACGTGTCACCGGCAAATCTAAAAGAGAAACTGCGAAGTTTATTTACACCTACCTGCGTACACTCTGCCGCTTATTTTTGGGCGGTTAGTCAGTCCAGACACAACTAATCGGATCCAGCGAACTTCATAATCCTCTGGTTTGTTAATTGGCACGGACACTCAGACGGACTGTGGAATTGAACAGTGAATGCTTGAGCGCCGTGGCTTATGTTGAATGCAACCCCACAAGGAGCCCAACAATGACTGAAGTCGATCCCAGATTTGGAAACCCTAGAAATAATACAGATGTCCAAAGCAATGAACTTTCACATGCATCGGACGAGATTTTCAACGAATGGACAAAGGGAATTAGAAACAGTTTTTCGTCTTTTTATGCCCTGTCAGAGAGAATATCCGATCAGTCAGCGGCACTGATGGCGTCTTCGTTGGGCACGAACGTGGCCCTCGACCACTGCAAAGAAATCGAACAGGTAGCTCAGCAAGCAATCGCGAATAATAACGGTGAAGGAGCCAAGCATCTTTTCAAGCGCGATTTGGCATTCAGCATGTGGACACTTGGATTCGACGATCAACAAACGCAATCTATAAAGAAGCAACTCGATCAGTTAGAAAATCCGACGCTCAATTCAACACAACCAGTAGCGGGCGCGCGCGTTAAAGACTTCGGAGATATTTTTAGGAGCCACTAATAAGCACGGTCCTCAATCACATAAAGCAGAAATTAGTTTTTTGTCTCCCTTAGTGAGGACTGTAATTGGGTGAACGTCATCGGTAACAGAAAGCGACATCACATCTTGGGTATTACTTGAGTGCCTCATAATGCCCAGGGCGTGACCAATTTCATGCAGACACAATGCTTTAACCCTCTTCGGCTCTAGCTTTAGCAAGGTGTTTTGCAAAAAACAAACTTTGACTCGATCGAACATGTCGTTATGGAAATCTGTTATGTTTTCTGCCCAGTCACCATCTGCGGTTTGCTGACAAACGAAGTAAATGTCGGCTTCAACATATCGAGATGTGATTACGTAATTCAGCTTTCCGCCCGACGCGTCATTCCAGGCGCGAAATGCAGATTTGATTTCGTTGCGAACTAGTCCATTTCGTGCGTACTCGACAGTGCCGGAGATGTACACCTTAAGTGGCAAGCGACCAGTTTCCCAGTGGGGCGCCGAATTTCTTGGTTTAGGTTCAACGCCGCCCCAAGTGCGTCCCGACAATGGAGGCGCTCCTTTAGAGCCAAACGCGACAAATTGTTTTCGCGAGCCTCGTTGTGGTCCAATCGTGCCATTAGTCCGACCGCGCAAGCGAATTCCTCGAGAGAACGTATCGCCAGATGAGAACACATCGCTTGCCCCCTGGCTGCCGGTGTTTCCTCCCCAGTAGTAATCTTCACCGGAAAACGGAGGTCTATAGGCATAAGTGTCTTCCTTACTGGGCACACCCGATGCAAACGGATCATTTTTTCCGGCGATGCTAAAGAGCGACAGATCCAAGTCGTCCACAAGATTCGGTCCATAACCAGCAAAGATATCGCCGCTCACGGGGAGCGAGCTCTCTTCGTGATAATACTGCGTGCGAATACGTCGCATCTCCAATGGAGATGGAGTCCGTGAAGACCAGGTCGCACCAGAGGCGAAGGCGTCGGAGCCAGAGGCATAATGCCCTTCAATTGCCTCCGCTTGCGCGAAAACGTACGACGGGCAAAAAACGGCGAAGCATAGCGCCATGAGGCAGCCGCTCACGTATTTGTTTGGCATGTTGTTTTATTTACTTTTAGTAAGAGAACTTGCCTATTCTAACCTCGATGCCAAGAGAAGAAACTGGGAAAAACACTAGATCTGTAAGTCGCGTCACCGCACCCAGCGTTCCACCCCCGTTCTCATATAAATTTCATACTCTCTGGCGTACTCTTTTCGTACGTCTCACAGCAATTGACTAGCCAAAGCCCAAACGGTTTGGCGGTTCAACCGTCCATTGCCAGACCAAACGTACGCCCCACTTACCAGACCCGCTTCTAAAAACCAATGATCGAATCTTTCCACAGCCAACTCAAGCACCAGGAGACTGAGCGAAGCTTCAACGCGGGACAACTGAATCCAGCATCAACTGCTGACCGAAACGATCTGAGAAAGTTGTTTGCTAAACCCACGTCGACAGCCACTTTCGATAATTTGAACACAGCCGCCCTATATAGCAGCGATAGCCAAAATTTCGCCGCCAACGAAATCAAAATAGCCGGCGAGACAAAGACTGACACTAGGGGCGGTGAGGCAGGAGCACTGGCATGGCCAAGAGTTGGCGAAAAAGCGCCCATACAACAATTAGAGCACAAGGTCAAAGCCGGTGAAACCCTAGATGGAATCGCTCGGCGAACGCTGGGCGCAAACGCGAGCGAACAAGAGGTGCAGCGTTACGCCGATTACGTTGCCAAAATCAACGATCTAACCGACCCAAACGGTGATGCGAGCAAGCTGCACGCCGGCCAATCGCTCAAAATGCCGGGTCGTCAGTCAGACAATTCGCTATGCTACATCAATCCGAAAGACAAAAATGAATCATGGCAATTGAAGGCAGATGGCACTAACTGCTATAAGCAGGCTCTCGACAAATACGGTAGTTGTACAGAGCACCACGAAGGACCAGAGGCAAGCGACAACTACGACAAAACATACAATAAAAAATCTGACTGCACGATCATCACAAGAGAATCCGAGAACGGCGACACAGTCAAAACTCGCTACAGCGGCAGAAACACAACCACCGAAGAAGCAACAAAAACGATTCACCCGAACGGAGATTGGGAGGAAACTGGTTCTCCCGAATTAGAAATGTCCAAGGCAAAATACAATGCTGCGGAGAGAACGCACGTAGCGACCATGAAAGATGGCTCAACCGTCACCACATATTTTAACAAAGACACGACCGAGAATCACTCAATAACCATCACCAAGGAAGGCAACGAAACTTGCGCAACTGTCAGAACTCCTGACGGCTCATATTCGATAGAGAAGAAGGATGAGCATGGAAATGTGACCAGCCATTGTGAGCGAAAGTACTCTAACGATGGTGGATATAAAGAAACTGGCGGCTACACAAAAGACGGAAAATCCTACACGGATAATGAGCAGTTTGATGCCAAAACAGGCACCACAAAAAGAACTGAACAACCGCAAGGCGAAAATGATCATACTACAACCACCGCAACAACGAAAGACGGCACAGTGACCGTCGGAGCGCCTGATGGCACCATAACGACTAGCAAGAAAGACGGCAGTCAGATCGTCGAAAAAGACGGACAAAAGATCTCAGAAAAACCTGCTTACGACTACAAACATGATGCCGAGCTCAATAAATCCAAAGAACAATTGAACAAGGCAGTCAGTGAGCACATTCCGGCTGCCCGGCAAGCTGATTTTAAGAAAGATATGGCGGAATTCGAAGAACGCGCCGCCAAGAATCATCTTTCGCCCGAGGAAGTTACTAAAACATATCAACAGATTTCAAAAATGCTCAACGCCTCAGAAGCAGTGGTGTCCAACACAAATCGCGCCATTTTAGCAGAGTCACTGATTCACCAATGCGCTCATCCAGATACGACCGAGCAAGGCTTGCACAACACATGCAATGTGACCTGCGTAGCCGAAAATACGCTCGTCAAAAATCCTTCCAAAGCAGCAGAGATGGCAGCCACTACAGCGATTGACGGAAAGTGGACAGCGCCGGATGGAAAAGTGATCAACATAGACAGGAATAGCTTGATACCTGGAGCGGAAGAAAAGAAATATCCACCTGCAGATTCGGGCGATCGCACTTTCGCAACCCAGGTTCTAAATCTAGTTATGGTGAACGATGCCTTGCAGCGCCGCAATCCGCAGCAATCTTATGTGCAAGGCGAGCAGCATCGCTCGAAGCATTCTTTCGATACGGGAGAGCGAATAAGAGATGCAAACGGAAACGAGGTCAAGGACAGCGCAAATAAACCAATTGGCGGACCGGACGTGACCGATCATGAAATTGCTCAGGAGTCCAGGCGGTTGAACGGAAATGACACTCACTTCGTAGGCGTTCACGACGGATTGAGTTCAGTCGACAGCGTCTACAACGAGAATCAACTAAAGCATAGATTGAGTCAGTTTCAACAACAGGGACAGCTACCGATTATTCTAGGAGTTGATGGCTGCCACTGGCCAATCGCTGGTGTAGAGCGTCCTGGTTACGGCGGACACGTTGTCACCGTAGACGGTTACGATCAAAAAACAGGAAAAATACACATAACGAATCAGTGGGGCAAGAAATGCAACAGGTGGGTGACTATAGGTGATCTTTACGAAAACGCAAGCGGTGAGGCTTTTTGGAAAGATGGTGCTAATCTCGACTGGTGATGCCAGGGGAGAAAGTGTTCACATGATGGAAATGGGATCTCTGATCCATCTCGATGGTCGCCTGCCAAGCAGCTTGGCTTAGTAAAAGTGCCCGTTTCGGTGTTGTCAAATAGCTTGGCGTAGTTTACCCCAAAAACATCGGGAGCCGCGATTCTTGATGCTTTGATTTTCAGGATGGTACAATTCCAGCCTGTTATGCGCTTCTATCCTCGCCTGTCTTGCCACAGGGAAGGTCTTTCCAACTCAATGAAAGTCGTCATTCTTGCAGGTGGATTTGGCACAAGGTTGATGGAAGAAACTGTAGTCAAACCGAAACCGATGGTCGAGGTGGGCGGGCGCCCGATCATCTGGCACATCATGAACATCTATGCGACGTATGGGTTCAAAGAATTCATCGTCGCCCTTGGCTACAAAGGTGAGGTGATTAAAAGCTATTTCTTGGATCAATATTATTTGGAGAATGACTTTACGATCAATCTTTCCGACGGCAAGAAACAAGTCCACGACAAAGCTTCGAAGGACTGGATTGTCCATCTAATTGATACTGGAATTGCCACCCAGACATCTGGCCGCATCAAGCGTCTAGCAAAGTGGATCGGCAACGAACCGTTCATGCTGACATACGGTGATGGCGTAGCCAATGTTGATATAACGCAACTGATTGATTATCACAAATCGCGCGGTAAGCTCGCCACGATTACGGCAGTAAGACCACCAGCCAGATTTGGCGCCTTAAATTTTGACGGCGACAATATGCACGTCAATGACTTTATCGAGAAGCCGCAAATGGGAGAAGGCTGGATTAACGGCGGCTTCTTTGTTTTGGAGCCAGCTGTACTTGATTATTTAGGCGGAGACAACGAAATCTTCGAACGGGCACCACTGCAAAACTTGGCGAATGATAATCAATTGGTTGCCTTCAAGCATGATGGCTTCTGGCAATGCATGGATACTTTACGGGACGTGCGGTTGCTCGAAGGCATGTGGGAAGCGGGAGCGGCGCCGTGGAAGGTGTGGCCATGAGTGAGTTTTGGCGAGGAAGAAGAGTCTTAGTAACTGGAGGAACCGGCATGATCGGTTCCTGGCTGGTGAAAGAATTGCTTCTAGAAAAGGCCATTCCGGTGCTCTTGATCCATGATGCGGACCCGCAGTCTGAGCTCTATCGCAGCAAGGACGTGGAAAAGTGTTGCATCGTCAATGGTGCTCTCGAAGATTACTGGACGATCGAACGCGCTATCAACGAGCACGAGATCGCCTCTGTGATCCACCTTGGAGCTCAGACCATTGTTGGAACGGCTTATCGTTCTCCTCTGCCCACTTTCGAAGCCAACATTCGCGGCACCTACAATCTTATGGAAGCGTGCAGAGTGCATGCAAAATTGGTAAAGGAAGTTGTGGTTGCTTCAAGTGACAAAGCGTATGGGACACAAAAGCAACTTCCTTACACAGAAGAGATGTCACTGATCGGACGCCAACCTTATGAAGTTTCAAAAAGTTGCGCCGACTTGATCGCCCAGTCGTACTTCCACACCTATCAAACACCGGTCGCCATCGCACGTTGCGGCAATATTTATGGCGGCGGCGACTTGAATTGGAACCGGATCGTGCCTGGAACAATCCGTTCATTGCTTCAGAAAGAGCAACCAGAAATTCGCAGCGATGGTGGCTACGTTCGCGATTATATTTTCGTCAAAGACATAGCCAGAGCCTACATGCAACTTGCAGAGCAATTGGCAAAAGATGGGGTGCGGGGAGAAGCATTTAACTTCAGCACCGAGTCACCACTAACGGTGCTTGAGCTGGTTCAATCCATACAAAAATCGCTCAATCTGGAAGACATTGGAGTTCGTATTCTCAATCAGGCTGAGGGTGAGATACACAGTCAGAGCCTCTCAGCGGGCAAAGCAAAAAAGGTTTTGGGCTGGAGCGCAAATTTCGATTTACACAGGGGGTTGAATGAAACCATCGATTGGTACAAAGCATTCCTTAGTTTCTGAGTTCAAAGATTCGTTTAAAGATAAACGAGTCTTGGTCACCGGAGCGCGTGGATTCATCGGTAAACACGTCGTCAACTCGCTGCTTGAACTCGGCGCATCAGTCCAAGCCAGTTCACGGGACTGGACGGGAACTGTCAAAGACGATTCGAATTTGCACTTATTAGAATGCGACTTAAGCAACTTTCAAACGACGAAAGAGTTAGTGGCCCAAAGTCGTGCTGATATCATTCTGCACCTCGCTGCCACCGTCACCGCGCAAGAAAAAATTGAATTGGTGGTGCCAACTCTCAATAACATTGTCGTTGCCACAGTCAATTTGTTGATGAGTGCAACTGAGAGCGACTGCCAGCAATTCGTTGCCGTCGCGACTCCTGAAGAACCTACCAACGACCTATCCGCAGCGTCACCCTACGCGGCTGCGAAGCAATGCGCATCCATCTATTTCAAACTATTTCAGGAGAGATACGGTCTGCCAATTACTGTGGTCAGACCGTTCATGACCTTTGGACCGGGACAAGAATCAAGCAAACTGATTCCGCACACGATCCTCAGTTTGCTGCGCAAAGTGCCGCCCCGATTGTCTGATGGCGATCGAGAGTGTGACTTCGTTTACGTGCAAGACGTTGTGCGCGGCATTCTCAAAGCGTCTCTCATTCCTGCCTCAACGACCGAACCAATCGACCTCGGCACCGGACGCCAAACATCTTTGAAAAATCTAGCCAGCCAAATTTGCACACTACTTCACACTGATGTTCAGCCGCAGTTCGGAGTTGCAGACGTCAGGCAGACCAGAGAACCGATGCTGGCGAATATGGATGCAACTCTTAAAAGTATCGAATGGACTCCGCACTGGGAGCTCGAAGAAGCGCTCGAAGAAACAATCCGAACCTATCGGGAAACTATCAGTGTCTAAAACTGCATCGACAACTAAAGCTGCGGAACTAAGGGAGCAAATTCTTGCTCTGGTGGAGCAATATCACGATCAGGCTTTTCCCAAAGAAGAATTCGTTCCGGGGAAGTCTGCAGTCCCTGTGTCTGGGCGGGTTTTTGAAGCGGATGACGTCTGCTCACTGGTGGATTCGTCTTTGGATTTTTGGTTAACGACTGGGCGTTTTGCCAAACAATTTGAAAAGTCATTTGCGGAGTTTGTGGGCGTGCGCCAGGCGATGCTATGCAATTCAGGGTCATCCGCAAACCTGCTGGCCGTCTCCGCTCTCACCTCGATAAAGCTAGGAGACAAAAGGCTTAAGCCAGGCGATGAGGTGATCACAGTAGCGGCTGGATTTCCTACAACTGTAAATCCGGTCATTCAAAACAATCTAGTGCCCGTTTTTGTAGACATCGAATTGGGCACCTACGATCCAACTCCTGAGCGGCTCGCGGCTGCAATCGGGCCAAAGACGCGCGCCATAATGATCGCCCATACGCTCGGAAATCCATTCAACATCGCAGCTGTACAGGAATTGGCGAAAGAGCATGGGCTCTGGGTTATAGAAGATAACTGCGACGCACTGGGATCCACTTACGACGGACGAATGACAGGTACGTTTGGTGATCTGGCCACCGTCAGTTTTTATCCGGCGCACCATATCACTATGGGAGAAGGCGGCTGCGTGCTGACCAACAGCGGTCCATTAAAGACGCTAGTTGAGTCTTTTAGAGATTGGGGGCGTGATTGCTGGTGTGATCCAGGCGTCGCCAACACTTGCGGAAAGCGATTCGAGTGGCAATTAGGCGATTTGCCCGTCGGTTACGATCACAAATATATTTACGGACATGTAGGCTACAACCTCAAACTGACTGATATGCAGGCCGCGATTGGCGTCTCGCAACTGAAAAAATTGCCGGAATTTATTGCCACACGTAAAAAGAATTGGCAGTTTTTGAGTAAAGCGCTTGAACCATTTCAGGATTACTTCATTCTGCCTAAACCAACGCCCAACAGCGATCCGAGCTGGTTTGGATTTCTAATTACACTGACTGAAAAAGCTCACTTCACAAGAACCGAACTGGTGCGCTTTCTGGAAAGTCGCCGCATCGGCACGCGTCAGCTATTCGCCGGAAACCTGACAATGCAACCTGCGTATAGAGACACGGTGCATCGCATCGTTGGCGATTTGACGAACACAAATATCGTTATGAATAACAGCTTCTGGGTTGGCGTCTATCCTGGGTTGGATGAACCGATGCTGCAATACATCGTCGACAGCATGGCCGAGTACATCCGCCGTTAGCAATAGATTCCGGGCGGCAAAGAGAATTTGAGTCAGTGACTAACCTTCAACAAGCAAATTCAAGTGATCGGTTACCGATTGAAAAAAAAATGAAGCTACTTCGCTTTACGGCTCTATGTGCTCTTATTTGTTGGCAAATTCAGGTGATCAATACTTACATAGAACCTTTTACCACTGGCAACGTTTTTGCCTGGCGCGGTGAAAATGACGTGGTCTTTATCGCCGACTTCGTGCGCTACTACGTGGCAGGAGAAATGGCGCGCTCTGCCGAACATCTCCACGTATATGAAATTGCGGCGCATTTTCCTTTCGTTAACCAACTGATTTCGCCATTGGTGGTAACTAAGCAGTCATCCCTCAGTTTTCCCCCATCGGTCTTTTTGATTATGAGCCTGGTTAGTCACTTGCAGCTGCTAACTGCGTACATCGTGTGGGTGATTGGATCGGCGATCTGTGGCATTTTTGGACTTTCCTTTTTGCTGCGCGCTGTTCGAAAATTTGGCACCGTCGACACGGTAATGTTTTGCCTGGCGGTCGCAGATTCGCTTCCGGCCGTTGTCGCAATCCGCACAGGACAATGGGTTTGGTGGTTAGTCGGAATTTCGTCACTATTTTTCTACACATCAACGAAACGACGAGAAATCGTTTCCGGGATACTGCTTGGGATATTAGCTGTGAAACCACAATTTGCTCTACCGCTCATTGTGGTTACCTTAGGACAACGCAGATGGCGCACCAGCGCGAGTGCAGCTCTGACAATTCTTGCTTTAAATATTGGTGCTGGGCTATTGATTGGTTTTAAAAACGTTATCGAGTATCCCAAAATGCTCGCTCATTTGGAGGTGCTACAAGATGTGGGGGTGTTTCCCCAAACTCATGCATCGTTGCGCGGACTCTTATCTAACGTACTGCCCGAACAATCAGCATTTGTCGCCAGCACTTCGCTTTACTGGCTGCCTTTGCTGATCTTATTTATAATTTGTCTAAGAACAAAGAGTGATTCTCTCCAGAGCCAACGCTGGACATGGGCACTTGCGGTACTTGTGGGCATGGTTTTTGCCCCGTCTATGTTTCCTTACGACTTAACGCTGATCTGCTTGCCGGCAGCCCTGACAATGAAAACAATCAGTCCCTTTCAAATTGCAAAGCTACGATCACGTCCGCTATTAGCCTGGCATGCAGTTCTTTTCGTCTATCCTGCGCTTGGCTGGCTGATTGGCTTACTGCCCAGCCGAATCAATTTCTGTTACGCCTTAATCAATATGTTCTTAATCACCTGCGGCATGCTTTATCTAAAAAGCCAGGATTTCAATTCAGCCGAGAAACAGAATTGATACCAGCTCTGCGCATAATTGCCATCGCTTTAGCGCTATTCCAAGCCTGGGCATACCGGAATCGGGCTTTTATGGAAGATGCTGTGCAATACCTGGATATGGCAAGAGCCGCCTCCCACGGTCAATTCGAGTGGCTGATCAATACTTTATGGAGTCCCGCTTATCCAGCTCTGCTGGCAGTCGCACTGTCAGTATCAAAACCGAGCATGCAACTAGAATGCGCAATGATGCGAGTCGTCAACCTTTTGATTTTTGCTACAACCATGCTGGCATTCGAATTTTTCTTGCGCGAGGTGACAGCACATTTCAGACGTCTTCATTCTGCCGAAGACGTGCCCTCCTGTCTCTCTGAAGGGACTTTTCGGACAGCTCTTTACTTGGTTTTTGTGGCCACAACCCTGACCATGGCAGGTGTTTATCAAGACACGCCGGACATGCTCATCAATGCATTTTTTTACGTCGCCACAGCGCTTCTGTTGAAACTAGCGGGTGGGCAGACGAATTGGAGGAATTATTTCTGTCTTGGTTTAGTACTTGGACTGGGATATTACGTGAAAGCGATTTTCTTTCCGCTAGTCTTCATATTTACTGTGCTTTGCTGGTATCTAACTCAGAAAGCTGCGGACTCACTAAAGAAAACTATCTTGCTTCTAACAGTAGCACTCTTGGTCTGCAGCCCGTGGGTCTATTGCATGTCTGAGAAAATGCATCACTTTTCATTTGGCGATGCTACTCGTCTCGCCTACTTCGAAGCTGTAAGTGGTGCCTACAAAACAGAACACGCAGAGAATCTTGAGCTGATTCACAAAGACGAGGTACTGTCCAGAAAACCAACCGTTTACTTGTTTGAGCTCGATGAACCCTGTACTTACGCACCCTTTTTCAATCGCAGCTACTGGCGTGAAGGGGCAGTGCTTCGATTCAGTCCGCTATTTTCGATCATCGTATGTTCTTTGAACTTGATCGCTTTTGTTGGGCAGTTCGGCGGAGTGTTTATCCTCTCGATTCTTGCGCTTTGGGCACTAGAGAAGCAATTTCCGTTTACAACAACAGCACTCAAAAAAATTCTGCCGCTCATAGTACCGCCAGTAGTTGCTATATCGCTCTATATGACGATTACAAACCTTTTCTTTCCATACGTGTCGCGATACTATAGCTGCTACGCCACAGTGCTCACGGCCGGTCTGTTTTGCGCTATTTCACTAGGAAAAGCCAGCAAGAAAAATCAGATCATGGCTTTGATCACTGTCTGCCTGCCGCTTGCGCTGACAATCGTCATGCAATTCGTTTCTGACCTGGCAATCGAGACCTACGCATCCGATCAAAGAGATTGGCAAATCGCGCAATCATTGCAAAGTCTGGGCGTCGAGCCTGGCGACCGAGTTGCGCAGATGGGCTTCGAATATGGCATTCAAGAGTTCAAGCGCGGACCAACGCAATTTTCCGAATGTAAAAGCTACTACTGGGCGCATTTGGCTGGCGTAAAAATCGTCGCTGACATTCCAAATGATGATCAATTTTTCAAAGCCAGTCAAGAAAAGCAAAAGGAAATCAAAGACCAATTAAAATCAAAAAACGTGAAAGCAATAATTTTGTATCCTGGTTTAAAGCCACCACCAGAGCAGATTTCTACCTGGCGGAAACTGGCCGACGGTAAATCATATGCTTGCCTCTTGTGACGTTCTGAGTAAGGCGGAAGGCTTTGGGCTGATGCGCTTTTGAGCTTAAGGCGCAGGGGCTGTGGGCTAATGCGCGCTCTAAGACTCCTTGCGCAGCACCACTTGCACATTGGAAGTCTGGTAACCACACTTGGCTCTCAGTATGTCAAAAGCTGTGAAAAACGACAGCAGAGGCATGTTTTGAAGCGGGTTGAAAAACTTTGCCAGGGTCAAATTTTTCCAACGTTCCTCAGCAAGATGATGCAATGAAAAAATCCAAAATGAATGCGCCGGTAGGTAGTTTACCGCTTCGACTTTAAGTCCATGGTCTGAAGCAAGACGCGTCAGCGTCTGCACTGAGAACAAATTCCAGTGGCGCGGGAAGTGATATCCACCCCAATATCGGTCTCGAAAGAGACGAACATCAAAACTTTTTGTATTGGGAGTCTCGACAATGAGAACGCCGTCCTTGTCGAGCAGACGCGCCAAACTCCCCACACAGGAGAAAGGATCTTCCACATGCTCGAGCACCTGGAGCATCACAATTAAATCAAACGAACCCGCTTCCAGCTGTCCCTCAACGTCCTCTATGCGCCCATTGTAGCCGCGATACCCTTCCTCGTTAAGTCGGTCCATTTGCCCTTGATGCATCTCAACACCAGACAAATTTTGTTTCGGCAGGCCTAATTTATGCAACATATGCAATATCCGCCCATTGCCACAGCCTACGTCCATGAATCGAGGCGATTTTGTGCGCACATAGCGCAACCATGACTTCACTTTCCTCTGGTCGAGAAAGTCCTTCGCTTTGATGGCAAGCGGATTGATGGCAGTGTCATAGTTGTAAGAGTAATAGTTAGTTGGATAAATGGTGCCTAATTCTTCCTTGGTCGGGCGCGGGTTGAGATAAACATTGCCACATTCATCGCACTCGACCATCCGAAATTCGTCTTCACTGCAGTGATATTCGAAGTCCTTCCCGCTGGCGAATTGCCGCGCTTCAGAAGAACGACAAACACCGCAGCTGACGTTTTCCATTTTCAATGCAGCAAGCGACATTATCAGTCGCCTTTCGTAGGTGCCAACGGCAGCTTTCGCACAAGACTAAACAAAAAAACGGTGTAACTCTTACGGTAGGTTACTGCAGGATGTGATTTGAGGAATTGATAAACCTGGGGTCGATTGTAATAGGGAACGCCAGGCCAGATGTGATGTTCGGCATGGTAGTTCATGTTGTACGGTGAGTAAACCATCGCCTCCAGCCAAGTTGGCTCAAAACTCACTAGCCGATTAACGTCGACCGCTTCATCCGGCACGCTAGGAATGGCATGATCGCAAAATGCCCGGATCTCATCTGGAAGGAAGACGCCAAAGTATATCGGCGCAATCCACAAGAGTGGATACAGCCAAAGCGGTATTTGGCAAAACCAGAACAAAGCAATAATGGGCGGCTGAGCAACCAGGATTGGAATACGTTGCTTGATAAACAACAAAAAGGCTGAGTTATCCTTTTCAGTCGAATCCTCAGCACTTTGAGCGCTCACATCCTTGGCAGGTTGGCGCACCGTCGTCACCTTGCGCACCGTTTTGCCGAAGGTGGCGAGGCCCGAGCAAAAGAGAAGAAAGGCGCTGACAGAGTTCTTGTTGGAAAGACTGTGCAAATATCTATCCGGATCAGCTGCAGTGCCCAGCGTTTTGTGGTGCTCGAGGTGATTGCGCCGCCCATCTTCCAGGGACATGAACATCGGTCCAAGAATGAACCAGCGTGAGAGCCAGTCGTTGATTTTATGATTGGTGTGCAGACACCAGTGAGCGCCATCGTGACCCATGATGAAGAGCGCATACTGGCGAAAGCCAATCCAGAACGCGCCGAGTACGTAAGCGACAGGTGATTTGAAGTAGCCCATTAGGTAAATAGCTAAAATAATCCCGAACCAGTTCAGCAACAAATCAGCAATGACTCGCGCCGGACGCGGTTTCATCCACTTTCGCATTTCCTCCTGACTAACGCCCAGTCGGATCTTATGCTCCAGTACACCGATTGGATCTTCGATAGTACGAACTCGGTCGTTCATTTCATTATTGACTTGATTCTTCAAGACAGCCGCCGGAAAATAGTAAAACATCGACTACGAGAGCGCCTACAAACGACAATCGACTCTTCGGTCGTCAATACTATTTACTTTATACCTGAAATTCATCCAAAACTAACACCGGCTTGGAGCAGGCAGCCAGCACCAAGCTTATTTGAAAGCGGATCTAACCGGTGCACCTGGTCCTAAGAAAAACAGATATATCGTTTTTGAAAGTGTTTGAAAACAATGATCCAAATGTGATAGTGGTGCGCGACAAACTATGTGGGTCTGCACTGACAGACTGTTGGAGCAGTTCTTCTCTTCAGCAGATCTAACGTTCAATTTGTTGCAGATAAATATCGAGCCTGATACTCTGCGACGAGAGGTCGAGTACTTAAATTAGAAACGTGGCTGCCTTGGCTGACCTAGAAGTCTCAATTGTCATACCTTGTCTCAACGAGGAAAAAACGCTTAAGAACGTCATTGATACCGCTCATGCGGCATTGACTAAATACGGTTACAGGGGCGAAGTGGTCGTCGCAGACAACGGATCGACCGACCGCTCACGCGAGATTGCCATAGAGAATGGCGCTCGAGTGGTTGAAGTGTCGCTGAAAGGTTATGGCAGTGCTTTAACAGCAGGTTTTGAGGGCTCGCTGGGGCAGTTCGTGATCATCGGAGACGCTGATGAGAGCTACGATTTCATGGAAATCGATCGCTTCGTCGAGAAGTGGAAGCAAGGTTACGAGTTTGTCATGGGCACGCGCCTGCGAGGCAGCATCGAGCCTGGTGCAATGCCCAATAGCCATCGTTACCTGGGGACGCCAGTGCTGACCTTCTTGATCAACCTGTTTTTCGGCACGCATATTTCAGATTGCAATTGCGGATTGAGGGGTCTTACCCGCAGCGCTTTTTTAGCGATGGAAGTGCATGCTACCGGCATGGAATTTGCCTCCGAAATGATCATCAAAGCAAGTTTGCTCAAGCTCAAAATGACCGAAGTACCGGCTACCTTGAGGCTAGACAAACGTGACCGCCGCCCACATTTAAATACCTGGAAAGATGGATGGATGCACCTTAGGTTCATTCTGACTTACGCTGCTGACCGCTTGTTCTTCATTCCAGGGCTGCTCATGGTGATCTTGGGCGCTGTCGGATTTGCACTTTTATGGGACAAGCCTCAGGTGATCGGCGGCTTGTTCATGGACTATCACTTCCTCTTTCCAAGTTCGCTGCTTTTAATTTTAGGCATACAATGCATTCAATTTACATATCTAGCGAAAGCGTATACAGGGCTGGCGAAATACAATCCAAGAATTCAGCAACTGCTCCAATTCATTACTTTCGAGCGCGGAATTGTCGTGGGAATGCTTCTCCTTCTTGTCGGGTTGGCACTGAATCTGGTGATTGTCGCCGAATGGTTGTCAACCTACGGAAAGGGATTGTTTGCCATTAGGCAAGCGATCGTAGCCCAGACGTTGATGGCAGTGGGCGCCCAAATCTGTTTTGGATCGTTCTTTATGTCCGTGATGAGAATTCCGCAACGCCGAATCATTCAAGAAACACCATAGTTGTAATCGCAGAGATTTACTTATTGCTGCAGCCATGAATCGGTGCTGACGCTTTTGGAAAAATTGGCGGACTTGCTTTCCTCTAGTGTGTATAAACGAGGCTCCGGCAGGCAATCGGGGTCAAAGTACCAAACTTGTCGATCGCGATAATAATCCAGCAATTGTTTGTTTTTATCTGCACCAAGGTCCCTGGCCCAGACGACCTTAGAGCCGTCGATATCGGCGCTATTGACCACGTATTCTCGCCGCGGATCATGACCATCCGCGTAGTGCACGATGACGAGCTGTTTTCCAGGCAGCGCAGACAACTGCTTCATTATCTTCAGCCTGGGGAAAACATCTTGCTCATGTTGAGCAATGCTCCTCACAGTAGGCAAATTGAAAAGTCCTATTAAAACACCGAGAAAGGCCACTGCCAGCACTAGTCGCGCTAGAACTAGGCCAACCTGACGATTCTGCAGTTTAATCAGACGTAAATGTCTGAAACCCTGGACAAGAAGAACATAAAGTGGCGCTGTAATTGGTGCCAAATAATGACGTTGAAAAAAGACTTCCAGAGCAATTGCGCCTGACATAACAGCAGTCGATAACCAAAGAATCCTCACTCTGCCGTCCCTTAAACTAAGCAACGAAGCCGCGGCCATTGGCATTAACCAGATCCCTACGAAAAAATACATTGCCCCCATCAACCGATCGTTGATCACCATATCAAGCCACCCGGCAAACGTCTGTACTTTATTGAAATCCGCCAGATCTGCCCTGGCATAATTGTCGCGCAGCTGCGGATTGTTATAGATAGGCACCGGCGCAAGAGGCTTACCCAACCAAAGCGGTATCGGGGAGTATTGTTTGTGTAACTCAAAATAAGGCATGACCATCGCGTTGCCTGTAATACGGTAGTTAAAGTAGAACATGCCCGCAGCAGCTACTGTCAGGACCAACATTGGATAAACCAGGTGGGATCGAATTGCGGCTAATCCAAGGCGTTTTTTGATCAGCGTTGTATGTAGCAGCCAGCACAAGGGCACCACGGTTGCTGCCAGCCCTTCGAATGGCCGGCTATTGGCCAGAATTACGAGTCCAATCGAAAGTGCCACTGCCGGTGGGGTCGTCACCTCTTTGCATAATCGCGCACAAGCGCCAAATACCAAAGCGGCCCCGATTGCAGCCATGGCGCCACCAAAATATGAGTTGCACCAATACGAGGCGATGCCAGGATGAACGAGCGGCAGAACGCCGGCAAGTAAAGCCCAACGCACCGGTAAATAGCCACAAGCCATCCAAAATATTAACGAGCACATAACAGCAAAGCTGCCTAAAACACCGTACCAATAACTCCCCAGCTTGAGACCGGAGGCTAATGCCAGGGCCTGCGCGGGCGGATACTTAGACATATAAGTGGGTCTGACCAAAACATGTTCTGTCTCAAAGAATTGCCACAGCGGATGTTGCGGATTGGTAATGCGCCCAGAAGCGAATGTTTCAGCGCCAAGCAGATAGCTGAACTCATCATGAGATCTAGGCTCTGGAATGGGCAAAACGGGGAGTGCACAAAGTCTCAACACAATTACAAAAGTAGCGATAGCTGTCATGCAAAGGTACGGATGTTCGGCATACTTGGCAGCTTGACGCGAAAATGTTCGGTATAACCGATCAACACTTCCGCTCGTTAGTACGTTGCAGTTAAAGCGAACAATGAGAAGGGTAGCCAGTCCAAGAATTATCGACCAGGAAATCAAAATTAGTACGAATAACAGCAAACCATTTCTCCTGATCTCGCTTATGGTCGCATTGCATGCCAATAGTTTTTTTGAATTCTACCATTGTCTAATGCCGAAAAGGATCAGACTTAAGTCGCTGATATGGAGTAACTATGGCTTTCACAGAGTGCTCTATTGGCACCAAATATGGTGACCACTTTCGGTAGTCACCTGTCAAACGTGTTTAATCGCAGCAGGTTGCCATGCGGTCTATACTTTTCATCGTCCTGTCCCAGTGATGCTGATGGTTGCACTGTCCGACATATTCTCTAAAAGCCCTCGCACTTTCAACATGATCATTCTGTTGATTAGTGCGATCAGCTTGCTGTTGTCATCGCTGCTGCTGTGGGCCGCAGATTCGCGCCCGCAGTCTGCGATTGATACAACAGATTATGTGACTACGTTGTACATCGCCGGCCACATGGTGCGTAATCATGCCCAAGAGGATATTTATCCTGCACGCGACGGCACGACGTTCAAGAATGAAAAGTTCGAAACGTATGGACGAAAGCTCCTCAATGACACGAGTTCCAACAATTTTTACCTTTTCCCCTATCCACCCTTAATTGCCCTTGTCACCTCAGTCATTTGTTTTACAACACCAACTAAGTCATTGATCATCTGGCAGTCACTGAGCGCGCTCAGCTTATTTCTGTCGGCATGGCTTTTTGCTAACCTACAGAACGTCAAACAAAACGCTTTGTTCATCTTTATCGCAAGCAGCGCATTCTTCCCAGTTTTCAACGTCCTGGTGGTCGGTCAAACTTCACTGCTATTGGGCCTGCTTCCGTTGGTAGGAGGATACTTTTTGTGGATGAAAAACAAGCCACTTGAAGCCGGGCTAGCCTGGTCCTTTTTAGCACTCAAGCCTCAACTGCTTATCCCCATCGCGATATTGCTGGCTACTTTATTTGCTGATTTTCTGCTCAACCAAACGAGGTTGGGTAAGAGTCAAAATCAATCTAATTTCCAGCCTAAAGACTCGCTTTTGTTGATCTTGGGAGTTTGCCTGGGTATCGCTTGCTTAGCAAGTCTGAGCGTTTTAATAGTTGGGCTGGACCTGAACATGGGCTGGCTGAACGCCGTGCACATTAGCGGCGAGATGTACGGCAAACTGTCTACGGGTTACTGGCAGTATCATCTCTTTATCTCTCTTCCGTGCATCATCCTGTTTTGTTTGCCCCAAGCGCTGAAAGAAAGTGCCCGTCTGCCTACTTATGCCCTGGGTGGCGCTCTAATGCTAGTTGCAGTCGCGATTTCGCTAAAAACTTTGCACCTTGCTCTGGACAAAGACACGCGCAAAGAGTTGTTAGTGATCATATGTGTATTTTTCCTGGTGCTCGCGGCGCCTCATTTGCTGTTGTACGACGCCACTTTGTTGTTATTGCCGGCGTGGATAGTATTATTTCGCTGGACAAGAGAGCTGCAATTCTACGTTCCAGCCGTAGTTATGATTTTGCTAATTGGCATGGCCTTTGACACATATCTCGCTGCTATTCTTGTCCCGGGAAACCGTTCAATGGTTCCCTGGCAAGTCGCGCTGATCAGCGTTTTTATAGGCAGTTTTGGTTCGTTTATTATCTGGGTGTTCAAGCAAACCAAGTCGCATTCGCAACCAGAGGCGAATACAGTTGAGCGGGGAAACTAAGTGATTAGGCAAATAAAACGCTTGTTTCTCGGAGCACCGCTCGATAGTCAAAGCGAGAAAGAAGAGCGTCTGAACATTCCTGTTGGACTGGCCGTGTTTGCCTCGGATGCACTTTCTTCGTCTGCCTATGCCACTGACGAAATTCTGATCGCACTGGTCGGTATGATCTCGGTTACAGCATCGACGTCCGCAACCGAGATTTCAATTGATGCTAGCAATTTATACCTGTGCTTTCCTGTAGCCCTTGCCATTGCCTCGCTTCTGGGAATCGTCATCTTTTCCTACCGTCAAGTGATCGAAGCTTATCCAGATGGCGGCGGAGCCTACATCGTGGCCAAAGACAACCTCGGCCCGGCGTTGTCTTTGTTGGCGGCCGCGTCCCTGTTGTTCGACTACATTTTGACAGTAGCGGTGAGCGTCAGTGCCGGTGTGGCGGCGATTATGGCTACATTCCACGCTCGCACGGTCTATCAAGAAGTGCTGGAAGAAAGATCCGCGATTGTGCTTTCAGTAGTGGCGATTTTTGCTCTTGTGTTGATGAATCTTCGGGGCATTAAAGAGAATGGACGCATTGTCGCGATTCCGGCATATGTCTTCATTGCCAGCATGTTCGCTTTAATTTTTACAGGTGTTTTTCGCAGCTCAGTTTTCACTCATCCACCACCGCTAGTGTTCCACGGCATCCAGATCGGCGTTCAGCACATGGCAGTCGGGCTGATGTTCCTGAAGGCTTTCGCTCACGGTTGCGCCGCACTTACGGGCATCGAAGCGGTGTCGAATGGAGTCAAAGCTTTCAAGGAGCCGTCCGCCCAAACCGCTAACCGCACCATGGTGGCAATGGGCTGCATTCTTGCCACCATATTCATTGGACTGACCTATCTGGCTATGGTTTACCAGATTGTACCGGTGGAAGGTGATACCGTCGTCTCGCAGATAGCACGGACTGTGCTCAGCGGCCAGGACATTTTTTACTACGTTGTTCAATGGTCAACGATGATAATTTTGATTCTGGCAGCCAATACGAGTTTTGGCGGCTTTCCCAGACTGGCAATGATTCTAGCCAGTGACGGCTACATGCCCAGACAGATGATAAATCTCGGAGATCGCCTTGTCTACTCAAACGGCATAGTTTTGCTGGGAACATTGGCCGCCTTTTTCGTCGTCGCTTTTCACGCAAATGTGCACGCGCTGATGCCTCTGTATGCAATCGGCGTCTTCTTGTCCTTCACGATAGCGCAGGCAGGCATGGTGGTCCGCGGTCTGCGTCAAAAAACGGACATCCGGAAAGTGGTGGCAAATGCTCTCGGAGCTGGGGCAACGGGATCCGTATGCCTATTGCTTTGCCTTGAAAAATTCATGGCTGGGGCTTGGCTTGTACTGATCTGCCTACCGCTAATAATTTGGATCTTCTGTTGTATCAAAAACCATTACCAAACCTCGCAAAAACTGTTGGCTTTAGCACCGGGCACTTATCACCCTGTCACTGTTGATCACACGGTACTAGTTCTGGTGGCAACCCTAAACAAATCAGTGTTGCCTGCACTTGGGTATGCAACCAGCATCTCCAAGCGCGTGGAGGCGGTACACGTGGAGCTTAATCCAGAGGCCACAGCGCAATTGAAACACGACTGGGAAGCATGGGGAAGCGGCATTAATTTGGTCGTCTTGAAATCTCCCCATCGCTCACTCAGCACAACACTATTGAAGTACATTGACGAAGTGGAAGCTCGCTCTGATCACGATGTCGTCACGATTGTGATTCCGGAGTTCATCTCGAAAAAGTGGTGGCATCATCTTTTACACAATCAAAGCGCGATCACCATTAAGACAATGCTGCTCTTTCGCCCTGGCAAAGTCGTAACAACCGTGCGATATCATCTTAAAGAGTAGGCGCCGAAATGGAGCGCGGGTATTTTACCCGCCCATAACCAACGCGGGACTTTTGTTCTCGGGGCGGATTGAAAATCCGCGCTCCATTTCATACGGCGCTTTAAAGGGATTCAGACGCGGTCGAGGACAAACGTCATGACTAACGATTTCGATCCGGGGACAACTGAAGACCTGCCCAAGACCCAGCTGCAGTCAGATCGTTCAGGCAATGGTCCACCCTCCCGAACGGCTGTTGGAACAAGTGGCTCAGATCCCTCCAACTACAGAGTCGGAGAAGACCTCCGCTGCGAGGTCCTTTTTGAGCGGCCGGGCGGCTATGAAGTTCTAATTCTGCGAGACGGAAGTCGAGGCTACTTGCAGAGCAGCAAAAAGCGCGCTGTTGGAACCATTTTAATAGCCCAATTCTCGTGTTGGAAGGATCGGAACTAGCGGTCCCTGGTCCTGTGATTCAACGTTAAGGGTGAGGCGCTTGATATGATAATTCCACAGGGGTACTGGGAAAGATCGCATTAATGCACATTCCTAAGGAAAACATGCAACCATCCGCGCTTCAATTAGGAGTGCGACCGGACGTGCTGACTTTTCCTTGGATGTTTGGACGGTCGTTTGACGTCATGTTCTTTTTTCTGCCTGTACTGCTGGGCATTACCTGTTTTGCTTTGTCACAAGTTTCCGTTGTAAGTGCTTCAGCATTTTGGTTGTTCTTAGTGCTGGACGCTTTCGGGGCCGGACCTTTCCATTTTGGACCGACCTGGTTTGCATACTTCGATAAGAAAAATCGAGATTACTGGAAGAGTATGCGCAGCAAACAAATCATCTTCTTCCTGGCGCCACCCCTTCTGATCATTGGCGTCACGCTTACGTTTATGTATGTATTCGGTGTCGTCGAAATTCTGATTACAATCTGGGCAATCCAACACTTAGTGCAGCAGAACGTCGGCATCTTGTTGCTGTACCACAATCAAGGCAAAGGGGAAGCGATTGTTAATCGCCAACTCGAGATGAAGAGTCAGCAGTTGCCAGCGATTTTGTTTTCACTGATCTTTTTTTGGCGCATCTTTTTGCTCAGCCCACAAGGAATTGGCTGGGTCGTATTCTTCGCGGGTCTATCGATTTGGGCGTTGCGCCCGGTGGTCGCTTATCTTATCGACATGCGCAATCAGGTCCGCAGTGGCTCTAAGATCAACGTTCCAGCTTTTGCGTTCTGGGTCATCTCGGTGACTTGCATCGTGCCTTTTGCGTTTTTAGGAAAGAACTTCGCCGAGGCGTGGATCATCCCAGTCACAGTTCATTGGTTCCAATACATTGGCTTGAACTACGCAATGGTGAAGAGCAAGTACGCCCCTGATTCAGCACAAGTCGGTGATTTACCGCGGATGTCGCCGTTACTGTTGTTCTTTATCACTTGCATCACTCTTTTCGTAATGGCGATGCTGGTTTTCTTGGTTGGCAACGTGGTCTTCAAATCCAACCTCATGGTCACCAAAATGCTCACAGGGCTTTGGCTCGGCGTCACGGCTTGTCACTATTTTCTGGATGCTTTTCTTTGGCGCTTCAGAGAAGCACATGCGCGACAAAGTATTTTGCCTCATTTGCTAAGTTATCGGCAATCACCTGCCAAGTCTTAAGCCATAAGCTAAGTCCTTAGTTGTAGCCGCTAAGCCCCGAGCCACAATATGCTAAGCCCTAAGCCACTAAATATGGTGACGGTTCGGATTTCCTATGGCGAGCGCTTCGGCCGTCCTACACGGATCTAAAATGGATCTAAAGCTCTCAACGCGGCAACTGATAAGTCGACACAGTCACGTCTTCGACAACACCTGCATAGTGCATTTCTGCGATTTTTTTGTATTTGTTATTGACTAGATCCATCAAAGCTTTGACGCGAGCGGCCCGCGGCACGGTCTGAGTGCTCAATGATTGAATTTGTTTGTCAGAATCCTTGGCGATGACAAGAAATTTGAAGCCCTGACTCGGAAGCGCTTCGATCCGCTTGCTCGCTTCATCCACGATGGTTGGTCCCCACAATCCCTTTAAGTCGGAAATGGCAATTGGCGTAAAAGGATCAGACCACCTTGGGTAGCCTGCGATGAGAATATTGTGCGCAGCACGTTCTTTGGGTGGCAAATAATATCCAAGCGTTGGACCAATCACATCAGGTGCGATCAAAATCAACGAGTTGTCATATTTTCCTTTGAGCGCGTCTTGTGCAACGGTTCTGAGTCCTGATTGTGGTCTTGAATCGAACCAAGACAAATAGAGCACGTTCAGAGCAAGCATCGCCGACAAGGTAATCAACAAACGAATGTTACTTCTTTTCGTCGACAACGGTCCAACAGAATCACCGGCAATAGAGTCACCGGCCACCGGCTGAGACGAATAACCAAGTGCGTGATCCAGCAAAATCGCGAGCAACGTCCAGCCCGCGGGCGAATATGGATAGATATAGCGGAAGTAACCGATGTACCAAGGCGTTATGTAACCGATCAGGCTGGACGGAATGGCAACAGCGCAGAACAAAATCACATAGGATGAAGGCACTGAACTAAGCAACGCTTTGATGTTACCGAGTTTTTTCCTCTTCCAAATTGCATACACAATCAGCCCTAAAACTCCCACTACAAATAGCGGGATTCCGATGATGAGCGGTATTGGCAACATCATCATCAGATTGAAAGAAAAAATCAGCGGCCAATAAGTTCGCGGCGCCAGTTCCTGCAGATCGTGCATATTGCCAGATTGGATCAACGCAGAGGGTATCCAAGGCACAAAGAGCAGGAAGCCCAATGTCAGTGCCGCGGCACAACGGATGAAGGTGGGTAGTGCCTGCGCGGATCTTGAGGCGTCGCTGCGCATGGACAAGCACAGCCAAATTGTCGCCATCCCCAACGCCGGAAGAATGAAGCAACTGACGTACTCCGTGTAGCAAAGCGCAGCCGTTGTCAGCACAACGCCGATGAAGGGCACGGTTCGATTCGCCTGTTTCTCATCAGCCAGTTTGCAAAACGCAATCAAACAGAGCGCCGTCAACAATGTTGCCAGAGCGTAGCCCCGTGACTGACAGTCGAAGTAGTTGGCAAACGGAGAGACTACGGCAAAGAAGGCAGCCAAAAGACCAACTAAGCGAGAGTGAACTGTCTTGCCAAGCCAATACATCGTTGGGATCAGCAACAGTCCACAAACCAGTGGTGGCGTGCGCACAACCAAATCGCTCAAGCCGAATAGCCGCACGCAAGCAAAGAGCGGGATGTAGGAGAGCGGCGGATGTAGGTCGTCCATTCGCCCCCACATCTTCGCGATCACAGTTTGCACGTCGGGCAAGGAGACATCATTGACCGAGCACAATTCATCCAGCCACAACCCCATGTGCAGTGTTGGCCAAAGCATTATCAGTGCCAGCAAAATCATGGCTGCCAGCAGCATTGCTACGTTTACGGGCCGTTGAACAAGAATCTTCACGATCGTCTCTGGGTAATTCGCCTTCAAAAGAGGCATCGGCGCGGAGGCAGGCTGGGCATATTATACCGAGAAGTCGTGAGACTGACTCTTCCACATCGAAGCCGAATAATGAGATAAACTGGTGCTGTTTAGAGACACGGATCACAAATGCGCAAACACATTCTTATCACCGGAGGCGCAGGGTTCATCGGCTGTAATGCGGTGCAGCGCTATGCCTCTCAAGGTCATCAAGTCACCTTGATCGACCAGCTCTCAAGAACAGGGAGCCAACGTAATCTTGATTGGCTAGAAAGTTTGAACATTCCAGACCTTACTTTTGTTCGTGCGGATATTCGAGACGCCGACAGCGTTTTAAAACTTTTCCAAGATAACGCTTTCGACCTTGTCCTCCACTGTGCAGCGCAGGTGGCAGTAACGTTGTCCGTCCAGGATCCGATGCACGATTTTGGCGTGAACACCCAAGGCACTTTGAATATGCTTGAAGGATTGCGTAAGGGCAAAAACCCCAAAGCCTTCTTCATCTTCACTTCGACAAACAAAGTCTATGGGGGTTTGGAGACTCTCTCTATCGTTGAGGACGAGACACGCTATCGGCTTGTTGACTTGCCCAATGGCATCCCCGAAACTCAGAATTTGGACTTCCATTCGCCCTATGGCTGTTCGAAGGGAGCGGCGGATCAGTACACCAGAGATTACGCGCGCATCTATGGATTGAACACAGTGGTTTTTCGCCAATCATGCATCTACGGTCCACAGCAAGTCGGAATCGAAGATCAGGGCTGGATAGCCTGGTTCATCCGCAAGGCGCTTGTGGGAGCGTCCGTAAACGTCTATGGAACGGGTAAGCAGGTCAGGGATCTCTTATTTATAACCGATCTTCTCGATGCTTATGAACTGGCTGAAGCGAACATGGACTCAACACGCGGTCAAATCTATAACATGGGCGGCGGACCTACATCTGCACGATCGGTCGTTGAAGTGTTGAAGATTATCAAGAAAGAATTCCCGAAACTTGAATGGAAATATGAGCCGTGGCGGGCTGGCGATCAGAAAGTGTACATAAGCGATGTTTCAAAAGCCGAGCGCGACTTCGGATGGAAACCGAAAGTATCTTCTGACGAGGGCATTTCCAAATTGATCTCTTGGGCTCAAGAACACAAGGATACGCTGCCGCCACTTTAGGTTTACTATGCCAATTGAAGAAACCGGATACGCCGGTCACGTCTATTTCATCTTGCCGATTTATAACGAGGAAGTCGCACTACCTGCGCTTCTAGAGATGCTTGCATCGGTGCAACTTGCCAATGAAGTACGCACGATTATTGCGGTCGACGATGGCAGCACCGATTCCAGTGCGGCTATCCTCAGCTCATTGAGCGCAATTTATCCGATAAAAGTCATCACACACTCGCCGAATCGCGGCATACCAGGCACATTTAAAAGCGCGCTGGAATACGTCGTGCCGCTTCTGCGCGATGAAGATGTGGTCATTATTATGGAATCGGATCGAACGTCAGACCCGGCATTGATTCCCGCGTTAGTTGAGAAAGTGCATGCCGGCAGTGACATCGTCATTGCCTCGCGACACGCTCCGGGCGGCGCCTATGTGCGCTTTCCGTGGTATCGCACAGTAGCCTCAACTATCGTCAACATAGCTCTTCGTGTAGCACTGCACTTGCCAAAAGTCGAAGATTACACGATTTTTTACCGCGCTTATCGTGGAAGCATTCTCAAACGCGGCTTTGCCGGCGGTGTTTCGTTTAAAGCGCGCAAATCATTTGCTGTCAATGGCGAAATACTTCTGATCCTTTCAACACTTCATCCAAGCATCGAAGAGATTCCACTACACTACGACTACGGATTGAAGACGAGCCCCTCATCCATGCCACTTGTCGCTACGCTTATAGAATATGTGCGACTCGCTGTCATTTACATGAAGAAATAGCATTCAGATCAAGCAATCAGAAGCTTCTGAATTGCCGGATCTCGCAGCTTCCAAATCAAAGCGTCAGTAATGTAATGATGCAAGTTAGCTGCAACATAGACTGCAGCAATTGCTACCGCTTTCTCTGCCCCATGATCAGCCATCCAGTTAGGCATCAGAAAGAAGAATAAAAAGCCGGTTGAGAACAGCAGTGCATAATATTTAGCGAACGTTGCTGTGAAAAGCAACCGCGCGATTTGTGAAAACGGGACATTCTCAGGCAATCCACGTTCTTTCAAATAGAACGCCGAAGTGATAACGAGATACTGACTTGAGTGGAACCACCAGGTTGAGAACAAATACCAAACAACCAGGAAGGTGTTCGAGGCGCACAGGGCAAGTGCGATCAAGGTCATCAGGGTGCAGAAAGCAGGCACTGGAAACATCACCTTTTCTTTGATGTACTTGCCTGCCACCATGCCACCAAATAGCAGCACCGAAACTGCAAGAGCTACACCAGAGACCGTAACCAACCACTCTGGGACGATCTGCCAGAACGGCACGTTATAGCCGTTCAACTTGAATGCGGCAAAGTCTTTAAGAGCAAACATGCGCAGCACCATAAAGACAATTGTTGCTTGCACCATCGAGAACATGATCTTCTTCTCGACTTTGTTCAAGTAATACTTGCGCTTGTAGCAATACACCAGAGCGATGCCATATGACTGAGCTAACTGATGCTGGATGCCCCAGGCGAGAATGATTTTGAGGAAGAACGTGGTGGTACTTGCGACGAAGAACGTACACAGGCCCACCGCCAAGGCGACCAGTCCGATCAGAGCAACCGGCTTGCCTAACGTATCCCGTGTGGTCTTGCTGCCATAGACGCGGAAGAGGGTCGCTGGTTGGTGCGCATCTCCCATCAGCTGGATGCCAATGATGCTCGTTGCAGCCAGGCAAAATGCAGTTGGAGAGCCATATAGGTCCACTTTTAAACCAGATGCGTACAGCACTGCGACCAAGAACCAGAAGAAACCGCCACAGACAAACAAAATGTCGATTACAGGATGCAAAATCCACTTGTAAGGCTCTGCTTTCACAGAGGGCCCTGGAGACACAGCCGGAGACACAGCTGCTGCCTGTTGGGGCTGAGCACTTGGCGAAGTCAGATGCTCTTGGAAGCTTACTCCGGCAGTCGAGAAGCGAAGGTCATCCACAAAATTACCCCAAAAGGATTCAGGAAGGCTCAATTAGTAAAGCCACACGCGCGCCATTATAGTTATGCCCCCGCGCGCCCTGCAATTAACAGTTGCGAAAGAAAAAGTATGGGATAGCCAACTTTGTTCGGTTACCATTGCTTCAGTTCCCAACCAATGCAACTAACCATCAAATTAACTGTGAAGCCCACGGAAAAGCCTGCTCCAATCGACTATTTCTCGCTAGACCACCCATTAAGGGGGTTAGCCTCGAAGGTGGCGTTGGGCGCCCGCAAGAAAATGTATGCCTTTTTTACAGACAAGCTGACGCCTGATCAACAGTCACTAATAGTAGACGTTGGTGTCACGCCCGATCAATCATTGATCGATTCCAACTTTTTCGAAGCGCTTTATCCGCATCCCGAAATGATTACAGCCACAAGCATTGAAGATGCATCGTTCATGGAGCAAGTTTATCCAGGGCTGAAATTTGTGCGCACTGGAGCTGGGAAATTGCCATTCGAGGATAAGTCGTTTGACATCGCAGTTAGTTTCGCCGTGCTCGAGCACGTTGGCGATACGGACAATCAAAGGAGCTTTATTCGCGAACTACTTCGAATTAGCAAAAAGGCATTCATCACGACCCCAGATCGTTCCTTCCCTGTTGAAGTTCACACTTTTCTACCGTTTATCCATTGGTTGCCTCAACCAACACATCAAAGCATCCTGCAAATGCTGGGGTTGAAATTTTGGTCAAAAACAGAAAATCTGAATTTGCTCAATCGCAAAACGCTATTGGAGCTTTTTCCTGACAACGCAAAAGTCGACGTTTATCATCATAAGCTTCTAGGCTTTTCAAGCAACCTGATGGCTGTCGTGTCGGACTCAGTCCACTAAACTTCGAGTATCGAACAGAACCCGCCGAACTACCGCAAAGCGAACAGGACAATGCTTTCCTCCAAAAAATGTGATCTTGCGGTCAACGCTCTGCGCATTTTGGCAGTTTCAATCGGAGCCTTGCAGGGATATGCACACCGATTTACCGTTTATGATGACGACGCCATTTCTTATCTCGACATTGCGCAGGCTTACCTACGAGGCGATTGGGTTAACGCCTTGAACGGATATTGGAGCCCGCTTTACTCATGGTTGTTGGCAGCAACATTGGCGATTTTTCGACCCGTGCCCAACTGGGAATTTGCCTTGCTGAAGGTAGTGAATTTTGCTACTTTTCTCTTCTTGATCATCGGCTTTGAATACTTTCTGAAAACAATAGTAAATCTGCACGAGACCCGCTGGCGGTCAGGTGCTTTTGCCAATTCTTATACGCCCTCGTCGAGCACGATTAAGCTGACACTCTACGCGGCCTTCATCAGCTTTAATCTGTCTTTAGGTGGCGTCTATCAAGACACGCCAGATCTTATTTTGAGCGCGTTTATGTTATTTGCCAGCGCTTTCTTGATCAAGATTTCGACGGGCGAGGACAAGCCAGTAAATCTTGCCATGATGTCTACTTTGCTGGCCATGGCTTATTTCTCCAAGGCCGTAGCGCTTCCAATTTCCCTGTCCTACTTCTTAGTGGCGGCCATTTCAGCGCCATCTCTGAAAGTTGCCATAAAGCGCGCAGCGTTCTCACTTGGGGTTTTCTTTTTGATCGCTGGACCTTATATTGCAGTTCTTTCGTATCATTTAGGGCATCTTACCTTCTCAGAAACGGGCAAAATAGCTTATTGCGAAGCAGTTAGTCGCTCAGTGCCATTTTTGCATCCATTACTTGGTAAGGAGCTGGCTCCGGGCTGCCACCATCTGATCCATCCCAGTCGGGTTATATTTGACGAACCGAGGGTCTTTGAGTTTGCAGAGCCGGTGAAAGGGTCGTTCCCGATCTGGTATGACCCATCGTATTGGTACGCTGGCTGCGAAGTAAAATTCACACCTCTTAGCCAGTTTGTTTCCATGTTCGCTAGCGCTTACATTTACGTAAAGTTGTTCTTCGGACCCTTAATACTAGCCTGGCTGACAATGATTGCCTGGTCACGACAGAAGGGACTGAGCTTTAGATTGCTTTGGCAGAATAAAATTGTGATGATACCAGCGACGGTGGCGCTATTGCTCTACCTGGTCGGAGTAAATCTCAATCAAGTTTATCCTTATGCCTTCAGATACCTGCCCGCCTTCTTTTTGCAAATGCTGGCCGGATTGCTATTGAGCCTTAGATTGAAAGATACTCCAAGGTCCAAGCATGCCGTTATTGCGGCTTTGCTGGTAGCGAATATTTTATTCTTCGTGCCCCTTGGAGAGCAAATTATTAGTGATTGGCACTTGCTGTTGAGCAACCCCGTCAATGTGCACTGGCAAGTGGCAAGAGATCTTGAGAAGCTAGGCATCAAGCACGGCGATCGCGTCGCCGATCTCGATCCGCTTCGCCAGTATTATTGGGCGTACCTAGCAAAGGTGAAAATCGTTGCTGAAATTCTTGATGCTGATTCGTTTTTCAAGAATTATCCGGACCGAGCCCAAAGTGTATTCGCCGTCCTCAAGAAATACGGTGTCAAAGCCGTAGTTATGGTGCCAGGCAAACCATTGCCCATCGCCGCCCGTAACTCTGGCTGGCAGCGGATCGGCGAATGTGATTGTTACGTATATTTGATAAAATGAGGATGCCGTCAGCAAGCGATTGGCAAAGCTTCTGTCAGTCAGCAAGTGAAGATTAGGCGATCACTCATTTTTCTAAGTAGTCGAGCCTACGAGACGCTGCTCCTGTGCTTAGACTGTCATTCATATGGACTAGCAAAGAAATATTTGATATCTGCAATTATCCAAGTGATCGGGTCGCGAATGACGGTTACCTTTTTACCTTCAGCAAATCCGCGAGATTTGTAGTTCACAGGTATCTCCTCAGGCTGGTAGCCCTTCTTAATCAGCTTGATCACGAGCTCGTGGTCGAAATCAAAACGATTGCATTCAAACTTCAATTTATAAATACATTCCCGCCGAAATACTTTATACATCGTAAATGGGTCTGTCAGGTTTTGTCCGAAAAAAACATTTATTATGGCCGTAAAGAAAATATGACCGGTATTGAAGACAAGTGCCATTAGAGCTTCTCCAGCAAATTCGCGAATTTTCCACTGCCCGGCGTGACGAGTGCCAAGAATAAATGTTCGGCGATATTCAACCAAAGGCTTAATCAGGGCATCATAGTCGTAGACGTCATATTCAAGGTCGGCGTCCTGAATAATGCAGATCTCTCCAGTTGCGGCTTTGAGCCCTGTTCGCACCGCGTGTCCCTTACCTTTCGGCTTTTCTTCAAAGATAAGTTTTACCTGTTCAGATTGCACGGAGCGCACCAGCTCGCGGCAACCATCGGTTGAGTTGCTTTCCACGATAATGATCTCAGTCTCGTCGATGCCATCGATGCCCTCGGTCACTCTTTGATTTACTCTGGCGAAGATTTCCAAAAATGTGTTTTTCTCGTTATACACAGGCATGATGATCGACAGTTTCTGCCGATCAAGAAGCGCAGACTTGCGGGCTATGACGATCATTGCCGAGGACTCTAAATAGACTTCCTTTTTCTTCAAAAATGATGGCACCACCGCAAACAGTGGCAACAAGATCCGCCGCCGCGATTGATCCGATAGACGGCTGATTTGATTGCTTGCATGCTCGAGAGTGTATACACGTTTGTCAGCGGCAAACTCGAGTTGATGAAATCCGGCTTTTTCAAAGAGGAGCTGCAACGTAGCGCGCGAAAAGAAATAGTTCAACCCGGCGTTCCAACCGATCCAACGTTTGCCGAAAATGCGAGCGGGCAGGCTATCCAGATTTAGCCCGATGACAATCAGATGACCAGCCTCTTTAAGGACGGCGCGCGCTTTTCGCAGCAGCTCAAGAGGCTCTGAAGAGCGTTCCAATGTCTGATATAGAATCACGCAATCAAATTTAGATAACTCTGTAACTGGAGCAGTCCAGTCCGTCGCCTGATCTAAATAGGTAATCGAATGCCCTGAGCGCTCAAGAAGCCGGCTAAATACGTCTGGTTCGCGCAGCCCGAAATAAAGAATTTTCGCTGCTGCCAGTCCTTGCTCAGCTAGGCACCGGATGTAGTGCTGAGCGGCCAGCTCTTCCGTGCGTATCTCATTTTCAGGAACTACTTCCTGTTCCGTTAAAACTCTCGTCGCTGCCGGCTCCAGTCTCAACAGATCACAGCCGCAGCATCTAACCACGCGATTATCAGCTCCGGCAAAAAGATAGATAAATTCGGAATGATTGCAAAGACAACAGTTACGTGTGGTCATGTCCATACTAGAGGCTAGAGCTAAAAGGTGTGGGCATCAAATGCTAGCGAGCGAGTTCTGCATCTGCAGCAATTGAAAAGCCACACGCTTTTGCATCGTCGTAAAACATCCGCACTGTTTCCAGAGAATACTCCTCATGGTCTTTGCCTGCTAGGGATAGCTTTTTAAGAATGTCATCAGTGATTGTGATGATGTGACAGCCAATCTGGCTGGCCTGGGTTACGTTTAAAATTTCTCGCGGGCTCGCCCAAATCAATTCAACATGCGGATAGAGAGAAAGCAGCTCAACTGCGTACTCCAAGAGCGGAAGAGGATCAACCCCGGTGTCAGCTATTCTGCCGGCGAAGACGGAAATGTACGCTGCAGGGCAAGCAATCACGGCCTTGAGGGCCGATTGTACTTGGGCAACGGTCATAATCGCCGTCACATTCAACTTAACGCCTTCCTTACCAAGTAATTCAATTAGCGGAATACTACTTTCTGAGCGAGTGTTTGTAATCGGTATCTTGACGTAGACGTTATCGCCCCAAGAAGCTATTTCTCGTGCCTGCCGCTCCATCTCGGCGAATTCGTCCGAAAAGACTTCGAAAGAAATTGGCTTGTCCTTTATGACGCTGAGAATATCGATTGCGAAATCTCGATAATTGACTATTCCGGCCTTCCTCATCAAAGTGGGATTTGTAGTAAATCCTGCGATTACTGGATTTTTGTTGAGAGCTAACATCGCATCTTTGTTGGCTCCATCAGCAAAAATCTTTGTTGTGAAATCTTCTTTCAAGTGCCGCTTTGAATTTTCTTGCTGATCATGGACGGTAGGTGATAGCGATTCCCATTTTGCTTGATTAAGAACGAGAAGAGGATGCGAGACAAGAAGATGCCAAACCACAGCCTGAAGACCTTCGGTGATCGGCGTGACTAGAGTTGGAGCGACATTGGGAATAACAACCACCGCATCCCCGACCTTCTTTGCGTAACCGCCGTCCTTACCGACCACACCAACAATCTTTGCGTCCAACTTGCGCCCATAGGCCAAAGCCGCGACCAGATTAGCACTAATGTTTTTCTCAGAATCGCCGCCTCCAACGGAGAACACGAACAGGCAATCTTTGCTGGAAAATCGGCTCACCTTGAGCCAATTCACTAACGTTGATTCCCAACCGTCGTCGTTGATTCTTGCTGTCAATTCCGAAACATTGTCATACGGCGCATAAGCCTCAATGTTGCAAATTTTGCGAAAATCGCTCGCGGCGTGCGAGGAGTGACCTGCACCACCGCCTGAGCCGATTAAAAATAATCGTCCGTCTCGCTCGCGCAGATCGCACAAAACTATAGCAATTGCGTCAATATCATCTTTATCAATACTTAAGAGCGACGATGAACACAGCTCAATAAACGATTTAGTGAAATCCAATTCGACACCTGGAAAGGGGAAAAGCCTGAATCTCAAGCTCATATAGTGGGGCACTGGGAAGCAGCTTTATCTCGACCCACCCACTATGATAATCTGCTCCCGGCAGATTGGGGGCATTTGTTTGAGGCACTCTTGTGAAGAAAAAAGTATTTGTCACGGGTGCAGCAGGATTTATCGGCAGCAATCTCGTCGACAGCTTACTTGCAGAACATGACGTGGTGGGATTAGACAACTTTTCAACAGGTTCAGAATTTTTCCTTAATAATGCCCGCAAATCTCCAAATTTCAAGCTGATTCGAGTTGATGCCACAGATCTGGAATCTTTGACTGCAGCTATGGTTGGCGGCGATTTTGTCTATCACCTGTGTGCCCATGCCGACGTTCGATTCAATCCGGAGCAACCAGACAAGAATCTCCAGCAAAACATAGTCGCTACGTTCAATGTTTTAGAAGCCATGCGGGCAAATAAGATCAAGAAAATCGTCTTTTCATCCACAGGATCTGTTTATGGCGAGGCAAAGGTTATTCCGACTCCTGAAGATGCGCCGTTCCCCATTCAAACCTCACTATACGGCGCCTCAAAGTTGGCTTGTGAAGGCATGATTGCAGCGTATTGCGAAAGTTTCGATTTTCAGGCTTGGATATTTCGGTTCGTTTCAATTTTGGGCGAGCGTTATACCCATGGTCATGTTTTTGATTTTTATAGGCGTCTTATGGAAGATCCATCACAGTTGACAGTGCTCGGAAACGGTCATCAGAAAAAATCTTACTTGTACATACAGGATTGTATAAACGCCATATCCTGTGCGGTATCGCGTGCCAATGAGCGCCTAAACATTTTCAACTTAGGCACCGATGAATATTGCGAAGTCAGAGATTCAATAGGCTGGATTACAGAGCACCTTGGTCTGAAACCAACCATTCATTTTGGTTCGGAAGAACGAGGCTGGATCGGAGACAATCCGTTTATTTATTTGGACACAGCCAAAATTCGAGCGCTTGGTTGGCATTCCGAGCTAACTATTAAGCAAAGCATCATTCGAACGGTCGACTACTTGCAAAAAAATCAAGCACTGCTGACGCGAAAGTTCTGAAGCATGGCACCACATACAGTATCAATTACACTGGCTCAACCGAGAAATCTGCTAAACTTGCCGCAAAGAGAAAGAGCTTTTCAAGCAGCGGCTTTTGAACTAAACAAGGTTGCATGGTCGCTGCCTGGTTGGATTGTTTGAGAGAAGCAGGCTAAACTGGCCTCGTTTACCGCAGATTGGCACGATGAAAACAAAAAAATCCTTACAGCCAGGCTTTGCAGCAGTAATCACGGGTGCGTCGACGGGAATCGGCCGCTCACTTGCCATCCTGTTGGCGACCGACTATCAAGCGAAATTGGTGATCAATGCCAGAACCGAAGACGCCTTGATGGACACTAAAAGAATTGTCGAAGAAAAAGGTGGAAAGGCAATTGCCATTGTGGGCGACATCGCCTCAAAGGAGATGCCCGCGCGCCTAGTAGCGGCCTGCGTTGAGGAATACGGTGATATTGATTTGCTCGTGAACAACGCAGGAATTTCTATACCAGGATTACTGCAAAATGTGAAACTAGAAGACTGGCACCGGGTCATGGACGTCAATTTTTTCGCACCACTCTACGCTGTTTACGCGGCTCTCCCTTATTTCCTGAAAAAAAATCAGGGCACGATTGTCAACGTTGCATCAGTCGCGGGTAAGGTCGGATTGCCGGGTCGTGTTTGTTATTCAACGAGCAAATTTGCTTGCTTAGGTATGAGCGAAGGCATGGCCGCCGAGTTAATTCATCGCGGTATTGATGTAGTAACGGTCTGCCCCGGCTGGGTACGAAGCCATTTTTTCAAGAAGAATAATTTGTCCTCCACGATGGATCCAACCACAATCGGAGAAAGAAAAGATTTTCGTGGTTGGATGATGCGAAACTTGCTCAGCTACAGTCCACAACAGGCAGCAGAAGCCATTCGTGACGCTATGATGGCAGGCAACAGCCAAGAAATTATTCTTACGCTGCCTGCCATCGTCACCGATCGCCTGATGGGGATTTGCCCACCAGTGGCATTTGCAGTGGCAAGAAAGGTACCAAAACAATACCTAGATAATACTGAATCAGCCGAACGGGAAATTCCTAAGAGTACTTAGACCCGGTATGCAGGCGGAACTGCACGGGGATCAGCGCCTGTCACGACAAGAAACAGAGTGCTGGTTTACCTATAAAAATATATAGGGTCAATTTAAGAAAGTGGCCAATGTACTTTTTCCTGAACACAAATTTCAGCCGTCCAGACAAACGGCAAAGTCCTTGCCAGTCAGAGATTCCAGACTCAGGGGAAAACGATATAAATTCGAGAATGCATGAAATTAGTGTCCTATACCAAACTAGTTGCTAGTGAGACAAATTTATTTTTTGGAACTTTATTTCGACATATCCTTCTCACTGCTCGGAATGAATTTAGAAAATAGGTAAGAATTTATGTTATTAGATTCCCAATTCGCACACAAAGCAGCGCCGCAGGAAGTTTGGCTTGACGCGATTGAGCACTCACCTGTTGACGAAACACCTGTGCCCGCGAAGCCCAAATCTAGAGTACGCAAGTTGCGTCGCATGCAGTCGCAGAACTTCATCGAACGAACTGTCTATAACGTTGTCGGCATATTCGGTTTTCACCGCGAAAGCGCCTAGGCAGCTTCGAATCCCCTTTCGCGAAAGCGCCTTAGTCCGCTAATCGCGCGCGACTGGGACCGTTTGCACATAACTGAGATATTGTTTCCAGTCGGGGTCGGAAATCGTCGCGAACTCGATACGATAATCAGGATGCAGCTCCCGCAGTCCAGCGAACGCCAGGCTTAATTCAGCTCGGTCTGAATGGTATAGAAAATATTCTCTCACACCGAAGGTGGCAAGGCGCAGAACGTAGAGACACCAGCCGTGCGAATACGTTTCACAGAGATTAATCAAATGCTCTTCAACTAAATCCAGCGCATCGCCTTCGTCGGGGTGCCACAGCGAATTAAGTGGTTGCTGCTTGCAGTACAGACTGAATCCGCTCAGTCTTATCAAGTCTTTAACCGGCGCCTGACCAGCAAATTGGTCATCAATCAAAACTTGCGCCGGACGGCCTTCTACTTCACGTGTGTGCACAGTCCAAGCCATGGTTGCCTAGCCCTATTAGAGGAATCCTGCAAATACTAGCATCCTGTTCGCAATCCAGCTTCTGGGCATTTGGCGCCTAAGAATTGTCACGCAACTGCTAAAGTTTCCTCTGATGAGTTAACCTCTCCTGGGCTGAATTCAAAGTATCGGAGCGCCGGCTTGAAACTTCCTATTGCAGTGCGAAAGAAATACCAACTGTCTGACATGCCAAGAATGTCGGGGCGCCAGTATCTGGCGCAAGGCGCGTCGTTGATGCTGCTAAAGTACGGAATTGATTCTTTCGTAAGCGGTTTCTTTTTTCATCGAGAATGGTTGTTCTGGAATTATTTCGTGCCCGGCGCTTTCTCTGGGGTAACCGCCGTCAGTACAGCGGATTTGTGGTTTTACGCAGGAATGTTAATGGTTGCCCTGCCGTTTGCATTTATCGGTTCTATTCTGACGCTGCGCCGCCTTAACACAATCGGACTGCCACCATGGATGGTGATTCTATTTTACACGCCCTTCGTCAATATGATTTTCTTTATCATACTTTCAGTGGTCGACAGCAAACCGTCTACGAAGGTATCTGAGCCCACAGCAATCGAAACGAAAGCGACCGCAGACGAGCCACCAGCAATCGGTGTAGGGCACATACCGTGGGATGACACGGAGAGCAAACTTTTGCCTGCGACTACGGCAATGCCACTGCCTGCGACCACGGCAATGCCACTGCCTTTTCCAGGCGAGAAAACTGCCCTGCGGATCATTAGCAAGATGCCGGTGGATAACCCTAGAGCATTCCTTGTAGCCGCTCTGTTACCAGTGCCAATTTCTGTTTTAGCAGCCTTGTTCAGCGTTTCAGTTCTAGGCGTTTACGGCTGGAGTGTATTCACCGCTGTGCCGTTTGTGGCAGCCATTGCCGCCCCGATTCTGTATGGATGGCAAAGGCAGCGAACACTGGTTGAGTGCATATTCAACGCAGTGATCTGTTTGTTATTAATGGCCAGCGTACTTTTGATCATTCCATTTGAAGGAGTGATCTGCCTGTTAATGGCAAGTCCACTCGCAGTCGGTATCGGCATCGTTGGGGGATTGGTTGGCTATGCGATTCAGGCAAGCATGCCCCGAAGCGAAGGCGTACCTCGACTACTGGGCTGCTTCGCGATTGTAATTCCACTCCTCATGGTTGGTGAATTTATCGCGCCGCCAACGTACCCGACATACGAAAACATTAGTCACATAGAAATTGCGGCGCCACCAAATATAGTGTGGAAATATCTGATCGACTTCCCACGCCTGAAGCCGCCGACTGAATTGATTTTCAAAACAGGGATTGCTTATCCGATTGAAGCAAAAATCAAAGGTCGGGGACCTGGTGCGATTCGCGAATGCATTTTCACAACCGGAAAGTTTGTCGAGCCAATTCAAATTTGGAATGAGCCCAAATTGCTGCGTTTCGGAGTGCTTGAACAAGCACCACCCATGCACGAATTATCCCTCTATCCGAAACTTCATCCACCCCACTTGGATCGATACCTGGTGGCGCGCCAAGGACAATTTCTTCTCACGCCCAGCGGCGACAATCACACGATCCTGCAGGGCACAACCTGGTATCAAAATTGCATGGGACCTGGCGGCTACTGGCGATTGTGGTCGGATTGGATCATCCACAGCATCCACATGCGAGTGCTTAATCACGTCAAGGATTTAGCCGAAACTGAATACAACGAAACGCAGCGCGGCGCTCTCGATAACGGAACTAAGCGCCTCGCTCCCGATAACGAAATGGAGCGCGCCTATCCTAGCCGCCGATAACCACATGACGTTTCCTGTCGTACCGAAGCGGATTGAAAATCCGCGCTCCATTTTCGCGCTGACGGAAGTTCTATTCTGGCGAAATTCTTGCAGCTAGATGAATTATCCGCGCTCTAACTGTGGGATCCGTGTCCAACTTTAGGGCTAACCCCGTTTAGCGTGTACCATAGAAGTGGAATCTAATGATTATAGGCAGAATTGATACAGATTAAGGGTAAGGTTGTGGTCCGCGCGAAACGAAACAAGCGTGGTTCGGCGATAAGCGAGTTTGCTCCCGCTCTCTTTCTGTTGTTCGTCGTGGCCGTTTTCCCGGTTTTGGATCTAATTTTTGACGGGCTGGGATATTGCGCCTGTGTCACCCTCAATAACCTGCAACTTCGGGAGGCCGTCAGAGTTCCCAAATCTGTAGCCACCGATCCGCAGGGGACAGTTCAGCAAGACATTCCGAACAGTTGGCGTAGTTCGGCTTTCGGAGGCTTGGCGCCGTTGATGGCTGATCCTCAGACCCAGGTTTCCTACGACATTGTCGCGGGAACCGCCGTCGTCGACGTTTCGACTTCGGTCGCTGTTCGCCCACTGCTAGTGGTTCCATTTTTTCCCAATGTGCCAGGTTTAAGCGCACCGATGGTTTTCACTATCACTAGCAGCAGAATGCTAGAGAATCCAGCATTCCTGAACTATTGAGGCCGAAGATGCGCAGAAAACGTCGTCAAAAGGGACAAAGCTTAATTGAAGTGATGATCGGACTGATCGTAATCATTCCGATCGGACTAGCAGCAGTCGACTTAGTTGTCTTGACCAACGCCAGCCAAAACAATGAAGAGCTGTGCGAGATCGCGGCGCGAGCAGCTTCCACAAAAGGAAACGCTGCATCAGCCACACATGCGGTGCAAGAAGTCGTAGATCACGTGGCACTGACAAATGTCGTGCAAGAAATTGTCATTGATGATGTGAAATACAATCTGGATACTGGTCAGGTCGGTGTCAGCCTGATCATGAAAGTGCACGTGCCTGTGCCGTTTCCAAATTTCGATACAATTTCTTGCAAAGCTGGCGCAGTGCAGCCGATCGTGTCAACTCCTGCGTTGCAATGATGGCTGTTAAATGAAAAGAACGAGACAACAAATAAGAACCACCCGTGGTGCCTCAGTTATTCTTGTGGCACTTTGCGCTCTCGGACTTATTATTATTGTCTTCGCAGCCTTCCAGTTATCCCTGATCATGGGCGGCTCTCGCGAGGTTCGCAACGCCGTTGACGCTTCCATTCTCAACGTCGGCAAGCGTGTTGTCGGTTTGAAAGTGCCGTCCGGAATCTTCAAAGACTGCGCCGACAGTATGGGCACTGTCGGAATGAGCAACATCAGCCGAGTCTGGGGCAAAGCATATTTGATTAACGCAAATGCTGAAGGCATGCGAAATGACGGATTAAGCACAGGACAAGCCAGCGATGCTGCTGATCAAGTCTACTCCGCCGCTCAAACGGTCAACGCCAACTTGCGTGCCCAACTGACCGACAAAAATCTGTTAGACCAATTCTTCAACCAACTGTCTGCAAACAAGCCAGCCAAGCTTCTCGGCGAAAGTGCAACGGTTAACACATCCAAGGATGCCAAAACCGGCTGGGCAACAGCCATGGTTGATCGGGGCGCCGAAAGCAACTTATCCTTTACACCCAGTCAAATTCCAATGAATGTACAAGTGAAACAAGTCAAAGTCGGCAACAAAACTTACGTTCAAGGTTACACGCCATTTACCGCCAACAACAAAGAATTTGTTTTTCCGAGTTTTCGCTTGGGCGAAATGCCTCACTTAATTGCCGATTCGCATTTCCAGCGCAACATGGGTGGCTTACCAACCAATCCAATTCCCAATGCATTTAGAGAAATGGGAATGGCAGATGGTGCAGGCACCACATTGTCTGCCTCAGCATGCGCCGAAGCCAACCCGCAGCGACAATACTTACTGGCAATACCCCAAGCTTATGTGACGATCACCTTTGCCAACAGAGCTCTTTGGATTGTTGAAAACAAACAAGTAAATCAAACCAATTACGGATTTGAGCCCGAAACGCAGCAAGGAGCAAAGAAGATCAAACTCTCCGTGGGCGGCGTTTTGGACGGCTTTGGAAATCTAGGCAACGAATACAAAATGGTAAACCTCTGGCGGCTCTTTACGGCAGCCAAAGGCGACCACACCGTAGCGTTGATGAAGCTAGTGCAGCGGGTCCAGGAAATCGATCCGACTTTCACTAAGGAACGGCTTATTGGGTTGATGTCCAGCCAAACTTTAATGCCCGGCGCATCAAAATACTTCATCTATCCCAGCTATACGACCCCCGACTTTACCAATCCAACTATGAAGATCGCTTCTATACCTGGCGCTGCGATGCCAGGGTGGCTAGCGGCCGCTAACCAGGCTGATGGTGACAAGTCCGTAATTACCACAGAAACTGCGGCAATAGACGAACCTAACACCTGCTATGACAATATAGTTGGTGGAAAATCTCCAACTGGAAAACATTGGACCGAGTTTTATGGAAGCATCAGTTGGCAGCCAGGAACAGGATTTTCACAGTGTCTTGGCGATTTGAAATTATCCCGCACGACCAAATGTGTTTTTACCGGTGTGCCTTAAATGATGAAAAAACGGAATCTGTCAACTAAAGCAATCGGCAGCCTGGCAGCGTTGTGCGCCTTGTCATTTTTTCAGCCGCCGGCACTAGCTGAAAACAACTTCTTGAAGTTAGGCATGGCGGAATTCAACAGCGGAAATTACTCAGATGCTTCTGGTCACTTTGGTGCAGCCTTATCAACGGACTTCAACAGCTCAGTCCTGCACTACTATTTAGGCAACTGCTATGTACACATGAAGCAGAAAGAGGCGGCAATCCGAGAATTCAGAATTGCGTATGCTCTTGATCCGGATAAGGATGTGGGCAAGTACGCCAAGCAAGCGCTTGCCGGCTTGAATGCCGACTCACCCGGTCCGACTGGGACATCGACCGCCAATCCGTCTGCAGACGCGATAGCTAAGGCTGCCGTGGACAAATTGCTTGACCTGAAATCAAAGCCGGGTGGTTTGACCCCTGGCGGTCAGACAGCCGGTATTCCACCGGGTGGTTTGCCACCTTCGGGTGTAACACCCGGTGTGGATCCTAGCAAAGGCGGACTGCCTGGAACGACGATCGTGCAGAAGGGCATTGATGTCGGGCGCGGAGGACGGCTGTTTGAACCGACGACGACTACCACGACTACTACGACAGGAACAGACACAGCAAGCAAGCTCGAAGCTCTCAGACGCATGTATGAGGGCAGTCGGTATGTGCCGACCAGCAAAGTGACTTCGGAAATTCAAAAAACTGCAGAGAATCTTCGTGAGTTGATGAGCCAACAAGCCAAGCCTGGAAGCCTGCATCTAGTGCCAGCAGGCACGAATCTGTACATTCGAAACTACCAACTGGCACCTTCCATGGTGACGCAGCCGACTGCAACTACTCCAGCAGCCAGCCCATCCAAGTCATCAACCCCGGCTCACTAATGATCAACGCGACGACGCTACAGCTTTGATTTTTTGCTCGTAGTAGCGAAGCATTTCCGGATTGGATTTAAACCACGACACCATCTTGGTAAAGCCAACTTCAAAACTATCTTGTGTTTGCCAACCAAGATCAGCCTTGATTTTTTCAGGGTTGGAAACCCAAACACTGGTGTCCCATTTTCGATTAGGCATAGAACCCCAATTTGGTTTCTCGCTGATGTTGAGCACCTTACGCGCAACTTCCACGACCTCGGCAAGGGAGATCTGCAGCCCAGAGCCGACGTTATAAACGGCGCCAAGATCATCAGTCTTCGTTTTCACAGCGAGCAAATATGCTTCTATGACGTCATCGCACGAAACATAGTCCCGAGCAATATTAGGATCAACCAATGGTGGCAATTTACCGTCTAAACCGTTGACGATTATCGTTGGCATCAGTCGGTTTGGCTCTTCGAATGGGCCGTAAATTGAATAAAGTCTCAAAGTCGGAATATGCACCTTCTGCGAATGAGCGATGTACTGACAGAACATCGTTGCTGAAGACTTCGCGATCGCGTAATAACTATTCGGTTCGATGTATTCGTTTTCTTTAGGTGCGTGATCTTTGAATCCATATTCAGATGAAGAGCCAGTATTCACGAAAGATTCAAATCCTGAAGCCAGGCAACTTTGCACAAGATTGACTGTTCCAAGCATGTTGGTGCTGATGATTTCTTGCACGTCTGTTTGCCACGAATAGGCTCCGTTAGCCGCCAGGTGAAAGATCCAATCAGGTTTAATCTCGGCGACTGCTTGCTTTAAAGGTTCGACATTTTGCAAGTCAACTTCATGAATCTGACAATCAGAGCAAATTCCATCTATTCGCCATGAAGTAAATTGAGGACGCACCACTAGGTGCACCTGATGCCCATCGACAAGCAAGCGACGGGCCAAATTGGCTCCGACAAATCCAGTAGCGCCCGTAATAATGACTGTCTTCATGAGATCTCCTCGCACAATAATAATTTGATCTCGATAGTGATTCGATTAAAAAACAAACATGTTAGTCTGAGAACTTCATTTCACCGGCACCAGTCTGGGATTAGAGAAGCTCATAAATAGCCGGTCGCCTGTCAGAGGGCTAAAGCATGTCTGAACTTGTTATGAACCGCTCTAAAGCTGGGCACTGTTTATCTAGGTAGTTCGACGCGAATGGCGTCGAATCTATTGCGTTGAAGGATACCTAGAAAAGGAGGAGCAATATGCTCGCTAACACTGTACATCGGTTTATTTATGAAGAGGACGGTCAAGGAATCACTGAATACGGCGCCATCCTGGCATTCGTTGCGATCCTAGTTGCTCTTGTCTTTGGTATCACAAAAGGCGCACTGACTGGCGCGATTTCTGCAGCGTTTTCTTCTGTAGTGAAGCAACTGAACAATTTATCATCAGCCGCCGGCGCCGCCTCTTAGTAAGCTTCACTGTCGCCTCTTAGTAGACTTCACTATCAAAGCGTTTCTCCGGTGATCCCAAGGTCGCTGAATAAACGCGCGCCAACTTAGCTCCCGTTATCGAGACTGAAGTAGATCTTTCCGTTCCGTTAGGGAGGCTATGTGTCTCGCGTTACATCAGAACAGAAGAACGTCCGTGTCTTTTCGCGTTAGCTGAAGCAGGTTCGTGTCTTTTCGCTTTATCGAGCTTGAATCGTTGATTTGATTCGGCTCAACACTATCGCGCTCTTATCTTCGAATTCTACTTTCCAGTTGGCGTCTGTCTTTAGCTGATCTAATATCTCCGCCGTTGGTGGCAAAAACAGCCAATCAATTTTGTAGCGCCTATACAAATCCCCCCAATTGTGCGTACCAGACATCATCGACACATAGTCAGCAGCCATCTGCTCGCCGTGCATGTCGTAGCGGGTGTCAATGAAAACCGGAATTTCAGGCGCATACCAAATTAGCATGTCCCCAAACTGCGCATCATTCAAGACATTACCGATAGGTCGATGCTCTCTTAAAAAATCAATTGCCTTAACTGGTGCGATAAATGCAGTGCTTGATTGTGGCATCGTGGGTGATACCACTCTCGTAAAGGTAAAGAAACAACCAGCCAAAGAAAGAGCGACGACGGTGATTGGCCAAACGAATGTAAGTGGATTGAAGATGTTGGCAAATTTTTTCTCGAAATCTGCGGCAAAGGAATAAGCAGGACGATCCAGTCGTTCGGGCTCGCCGGGGATAGGCTCTACAAGTGCGATTGGTTTATCATCAAACAACTCAGCAGCCTGGGCAATCATGATCAAAACGGCAAAAGGAATAATTCGTCGACAAGTGACACCATAGAAAACGCAGATCACAATGGCGATCGCGCTGCTCCAGCAAAATGCCTGATTTTTCCTTTTCGCATTGGTAATTGATCGCACAATGATCACTATGCAGGTCAAAACCAACAAAACAAACGGATAGTAAGTAAATTCGTTTAAGTCAGAAAGTCGGATTGGTCTGAGCTCGGCGATTCGGTAGTTGAATTTGGCGAAGAATAGTCCTGGCAGATAGGACCACAAGCCTAGTCCATATGGATTACACAAAGTCACCAGCGTCGAGCAAATCACAGACAAAGTGGCAGTTTTCCAGGATCCTCTGAACGGTCGCTTCTCGATCAGGGACTGTAATCCGCTAACAATCAAAACTGTAATCTGCAAAATCAGACCGAGCACAAAAGCGGAGTGCGCGTTAGCCCAGACCAGTAACAAAAGAGTGAAAGCTGCCACAGTCAGCCACTGAACGGGGTCAGTGCTCTTCGCCTTGTACACTCTGCGCATCAAAACGAGACAAATTCCCATGAAAAAATATGATGCGATCTCGGGTCGGACCAAGAAGTGAAAACAAGCACTGCACACCCCCAGAATCATCATCCAGCAGGCCATCGTCAAAGGCGCAGACCGGGCTGCCACTCGCAAGGGAAATACCAGAAACGACTGGCCAAGCACGAGAGCTGTGCACATCAATAAACTCGACAATCCACCCAGCCGGTAAGCGCAGTAAAAAGCCAATTCACTCAGCCATTGATACATCACGAAGGGTTTGCCAGCCTGCAAAGCGAAACTGTAAGAAAAGGGGTCAGTCGCTGGTAGGGCATGGTGCTCAAAAATGTAGCGCCCAAGAGCCAGCAGCCAGCACGTGTCGGGGTCATGAAGACCAACGCCACCGACGAAACAGCCTAAGACAAAAGGCAGAAACAAAAGCAGGATTAAGAGCAGACGAGAGCAGACCCAGGCGAACACTCCGCCCCAAACCTCTACGATTGTTGTTGTATCTTGCCCTTCGCCCGTCATGGTTCGATTATCCATCATTGATGTTGCTGAGCAGTCGTGTCGGTCGGCTCATCACTTTCCCTATGCTAGGACTTCCTGCCGCTCACGGCTTCTTATAATCAAAGGCAAACATCATTTACATGGTTTGTATTTTTTCTATTAGCTGGCAAGCAGTTTCAGCCAAAATGGCGGCTCCTACGCAAAGACAGGATTCATCAACATCAAATGTCGGGCTGTGAGCGATTCTGCGATTACCGGCAATCTCTGCGCCAAGAAGCACAAGCGCCCCGGGCACCACCTCGGTGAAGCTGGCAAAATCTTCAGTCCATGTCTTTCGTTTCAGCACGAGAACATTATCGATTCCAATCAGCTCAGATGCGATTTGCCTCATCAACTCCGCTATCTCCGGACTATTGCCGTGCGCAGATTGTGGCACTCCATATAGGATTGTGCACTCGCAAGATTCTTTCGCAATCGAAGCGCAGATCTGATCGAGTTTGCTCATAATACTTTTGCGTGCATCCTTGCTCATGCTGCGGAAAAAGCCCTGCACAGTAACCTGGTTCGCTGGAACATCGGCATGCATACTGGAGCTCTGAATCGAACTAACGAACAAAACATTTCCGTCAGAGCTGACGCTGGATTGGCCGGCTTTCTCGTATATATCCTGTACCAGACGAGCGGCTAAGAGGACTGTATCTTGAGCCTGTCCTTGCTTATTAATACCCTCACGACTGCACAACACAATTTTGAAAATGTTAGTGGATACCGCTTGTGGCTCTAAGAGGATGCCAACTTTTCCTGTCGCCAAGGTGCCATCCACATGCAAAGTAATAATCGCCTGCACGTCCTCAAGCGCGCCTTCCTCTATCATGCGCTGAGTTCCAGTCTTACCGTTTTCATCGCAAGACTCCTCGGCTGCAGGTTGCATGATCATGCGGATGCGTCCAGGTGGCTTAAGCTCAGAGAGCATTTTGGCTGCAGCGATTGCACAGGCGATGTTGGCATCGTGACCGCAGGCGTGCGACACCCCAGCGACCGTAGAAGAATAAGTTGTTCTGTTCAACTCACCTATCGGCACCGCATCCATCTCAGCTCGAATAGCCACTGTCGCACCTGCGCCAAGATCGGCAATGAGCCCCGTTTTGCCTACACCAGTTTTGACTGTATATCCCATCGAAGACAGCTTAGCCGCCAAAAGTTTGGCTGTGTTGTATTCCTTAAAGCTCAACTCCGGATGCGCGTGGAGCTGACGTCTAAGCGCAATCGTCTCCTCTTGGAGCTGCCTGGCTTCGTTCAACACAGGGTGAATATCTTGCATACCTTTATCCTTGAATCGCTTTAAGCACTCAATCTTATCTTTTGTTTTGTCTGTTGTCTCATTGATCACCGCCCGCCAGAGAAACCAGCTGAGGTCGCAATGATTGACGCTAACTAGCACAGTTTCCATCTCCAGCCTGGCACAACACTAAAACATGCACAGATCCTACTAATGTTCGCTCGTAAAACCTCCGAAAAGACCAGTTAACAAGCGGGTTTCTTGATTTCCTTGGCGATCGACCGACGCTTGTTTGCCAGTTCTCAGAAGTGTTAGGTGTTTGGAAAGACTTCATCGACTCAAAGGAGCATTGCATATGGAATACTTCATTATGGCTTCAGTGGTTGTAACAATCGGAATGATCGTTGTAACCGTCTTTCAGGATCTGGCAGAAACAGCCACTATATACAGTATCAACATCCGCGACTGCGAACTGGAAAACTGTGATGTCTGCGCGCACGGGGCATTCGCAAACAGTTTTGAAAAGGTGAGCACATGAACATTTTCCTTTATTCACTTTTAGGAGCAGGAACAATAGCACCCATAATCATGTTGGCAATTGCAGTTTTGATTGTCATTGCCTCTATTGCTCTTAATGACAGACTGGAACCAGCCGATAAGGAACCAGCAACGAGCAGACAGAAGGTCCCTTTAGATCCAACTCTGTGGGGAGCCTATGAAAAAAGTATGCTTGATGAATCAATCCAAGAGACTGAATGTATAGGTCAATGCGTGTTGAAGTGGAGACCGAAAAACACGAGAACGTATCAGTGACCAAAGTGACAAAACTCAGATTCTACAGAGGAGCCGGCGAACAGAGTGTTCATCGGCTCCTTTGTCTTAGTAGTGGTTGGCAAGGGATTATAATTGATCGCATTTGAGTAGTGCAGAAGCGAGCGCTAGAAGACTTGCGTCACGAGCCTATAGCGAGTCTTTTCGAAACGGCAAACCCGCTTAGACTCGAACATTTCGAGAAGAGACGAGCGTCTGCTAGGATGATGTTGCAGTTTCCGACCGTAGAGATCAATGAATCTAACCCAGACTACGCTAAGTCGTCAAGCCAGAGCGCTGCTTGGGCTGTTACTGTGCCTTTCCCTGAGTGTTTCATCGGCGCACAGCAAGATCGACAAATCAAAAGTATATCAATTGAAACAGAAGTCCAGTGAAATCGGTTCACTGACAATTGTTATCAGTGACAGCGGATTGAAGGCCACGAATGATGGCAGGGGCTACTTTATCGTCAGTCATCCTCCAAAATGGGATGTGACGATAGTAAGACCGAAGGACAAAATCTATGCTTCCATGCCAGTTGAACAGTGGTGCAAATCATCAACGTTACTCGTCATGATTGCAGCAGGAGCCTGGGACGGTGACTGGAGCAAGCGACCGGCTACAGCATGCACATGGTGCGCAATGCCTGCTCATAAATACGAATGTAAGTACGCCTCGCAGCGCACACAGAGGGACCTGTTGATCGATCCAAATGTGGTGCCAGACGTTGGTTACAAACTGAAAACGACGCTGGTCATGCTGGATCTCAACCTGTCTGAACCTGCCAGAAAGATTCTTGGACGGTTAGATGGAGTCCCTAATGCGAACGGCGTTCCAGCGATGTTTGAAAACCTTTTTTTGGATGGACATTCAGATCGGCATCTCACTACGCTAGAGTGCACAAAAGTGAGTGTTCCAGGCGATCTTTTTACTTACCCCAAAGATTATCGACCGGTCGACTTTCGCAAATTGATTCTCAATGATAGCGAGAGAAACGACTTTGATAGCCTTGCGAAGGACATGGACATAGGACGAGGATTTGGCAAACCAAGATCGCAAAAATGAGGGTACGGTATCATGAAAGCCGACACCAATGACTTGATGAGAGATGTCAGACTGTCGGAACGAGTAAAATTGAACATGCTAACCAAGTCTAACCAAACCGTCCGGTCCGTTTTGGTGGCAATGATCATCTTGAGCGCAACTCTGCCTGGTATGGCATTCAAAGGACCCGTCAGAAGAGCGCTTTCCGTTTCAAAATCAGATAATAAGCCGGTCAAGCAAGAGAAGAAGCAAGCGGCGGACTCCGCCGAAATCCCTTGCCGTTCCTGGTACCGGTCCGACCGCCTGCCATATGCTGTTTTGCTCTGCCTGCACGGTTTTGGCATGAACATGAACAGTTACAACGAATTCGGCAAACATATGTCAGAGCTCGGCATACCGACTTATGCTATCGACATTCGCGGATTTGGCTGCTGGCAAGACAAGAAACAGGAGCTTGATTTCGAAGGTGCTATTAAAGACGTACAGACAGCCTTGATCGCAATTCGCAAAGTGCATCCCGATGTACCGTTAATCCTGCTTGGAGAATCCATGGGCGGATCGCTGGCCTTACAAGCCATGGCCGAGAATCAGACACTCGCAGATGGTCTTATCTGCTCTGTGCCTGGCGATGACCGTTTCGGTGAGAAAGGTGTTGATCTCAAGGTTGCGCTCGGGATCTTAACCGGCTCTCGAAAGTCGATCAAGGTCGGCAATGGCATCGTCAATCAGATAACAGATGATCCCAAGTTGCGCAACGAGTTGAAGTCAGACCCCAAAGGCAGAATGGAATATTCTGCAAAAGAACTGATGCGCTTCCAGAAATTCATGGATCACGTCGATGACTCAGCACGCAAAATCGACTCAGCACCCGTTCTATTTCTGCAAGGCGGAAGCGATCAACTAGTGAAGCCTAAAGGCACAGTTCAGGCATTCAAAGATATGCCCACTAAAGACAAGGACTTCCTCCTCATCGGTACGTCCGAGCATTTGATATTGGAGGCAGGGCAATTAGACGATAACGTCACTGATGTGCTTACGAGTTGGTTGTACAAACACGTCATCGCCAAAAATCAGCAGAAATATTTAGTTGGCAAAGGCGGCTTGCCGCCCGCGGATTTCAAGTTGGCTACAGGGCACTTTCGAATTGGCCAGGGATTGATCGAACTAGGAGAGACACAAAAAGCACGAACAGAACTGTTGTTGGCATTAACAATCGGACGAGGCACACCGATTGCGTTGATTGCCGCACAGTTATTAGCTGGGCTGGCTGAGCCGAATTTGTTTCAGGGGCAACATCCGTCAGCTGCTCAGTTTGTTACCCATGCAGAGGCCCTGGCCAATGACAAACCGTCAGTGATATTTTTCGGCGCGCGCTGGATTGATCCATCCTATGATTTAAATACTGTCCTACAGACCGGGCTTAAGAGATACGGGGAGCGCGTCAATTTTGTTCGAATCGATGCTGACGATCCTCAAAACCAGAGCCTTCTCGATGGGTATGGAGTTCGTCTTGTGCCCAGTATCGTTTTCCTGGATCGGCAGAACAAGGTCTCCAGCACTGAGATCGGCTCGTTAAGCGAGCGGTCTCTTTTTGTCGATCTAGCGCGTATAGCACTTAATCGACTCTCCTCCCCGCTTGTGGATAAAGCCAACGATAAGCCTATGGTTGTCTTGTTTGGTCAGCCTGCATCTGCATCGTTTCAACATATCGAGGCGATAATAACTCGCATGACCGCACCATTTGCCGCAAGAGTGGACTTTGTCAGAGTCGATTCGGAAAAACCTCAGGGTGCGGAACTGCTAAAACAATACGGAAGCAACCGATTGCCAGTGACAATGTTCTTGAACTCAGCACACGATGTTGTCACCTTCACATCTGGAGATGCATCAGACGACGACATTCGCCGGTCGCTGTTGATGCTGATTGCTAAGAAACAGATGCCCTTACCTGATTGACATTAGCGGTAACGCCATGGCGGTTCTGAAAGCACCGTATTTAGTGCTGAGCAGTTAGCGTCATGTTGCTCTTGGGCACCACTGGTGGCAGCGCAAATTCACAAAGCAATCAGAAACGGCCGATGCCCCTGAAAACCAGCCCTTAAGAGGGTTATGCTTGGGTTCGGCCGTTTGAGAAACCTTTGTGCTTTGTGGTTGATTCTTTAACCACTTACTTTTTAGTTTTTAGATCCTTTTCTCTTTGCACTTTTATTCTAGTACGCGACCGACTTACCCACATCATCCAGAATAATGATTGAAACGAACTTAAAATCACCTTTTGGGTTGATGCAAATCACAGACCCCACCGGGCTCTACTTTACTGAGTCGAGTGGACCTGTGGTTGCGATACCTTGCCCAGACCCCAAATGGCTAAAGGCTGGAATAGTGTGCACTCCCTGACTGGGAAACCATCTTCTGATCGGAATCCAGTGCGGGTTGCGCCAAAGCTCAGCTGCACCTATAAAGTTGTCAGAGATCGGGATTGGTGCGACCAACAGATCAACGCACTTGACGGCGCGATGCGTTCGTTTTGCGCA
>PLXC01000093.1 GCA_003151275.1 Candidatus Melainabacteria bacterium | reverse complement strand
GTCAATCCCAGACCAGATGTGGATTGGGGACAATATTGGGTCGTAAAGACTATCGACAAGACTGAAAATGGAAACACCGTTTGGCTGAATATTCTTTCCAACTCACCTGATTTGAATGTGCATACTTTTGAACTGATTGCTCGGGATTTGAATAGCGCGGTTAAGCCAACAACCTCTCGGGTCTACACGATAGGCGGCGACACCGCCAGTTTCTCTCCTGAGAAAGCGTTGTACTACCAGTGGTACCTAATCCAAAGCGAGAATCACTATCAAGGCTTCGCTGATCAAGCATCTGAAAAAGCTTTCGAACAACTGAAGCAGTTCGTTAAATCGGATCGACGCTTTACTGAGATGGCAAGCCGCCCACTGCCTGATGGATCTACCATTACGTTGTTTCGCCAAAAGTAGTGATTCTAGTTTGGGATGCCAATCAAGCGAACTTATTGTACGTTTTTCGGTTGCCGATAAATTTGTTTGATTCTCTGTCCAAAAAGAACTTGCGACGGATATAAACCTTGAGCAGCGTTCTCATCTGCCTTTGCCTCGAACCGGTCACGAATATGTCACTAAGTTGTCACACGCGATCGATTATATAAGGAGGCTAGAGTAGCCGCACTCATCACAGAACTGCCAGGAACGACATTTGTTGTTTACGTTTTGATGACCACAGCCCAAATTTACTAGGAGCTTAAATATGAGCTTAAAGAACTGTGACGATGTTAAAGAATCTGGTCATTCAAATCTTACTAAAGTCGACGCGTTGGACGCTACCAGGATTTCGATCTACGGAAGCGGCGGTCATGGCTGTTTTGGAGGAATTGGTCTGCCGCTGAAAGAAGGGTCAATGAAAGACATTTTGCCCGGGATTGATTTAACTGGGTTTGATCAAAAAGCACCTGATAAATCAACAGGATGGGAGCACACTTGGAACAAGGTCAAAGATTTCTTCGGATATCATGGCGAGACCATCGTTGACCACGTCAAAGACAAAGTTGTTGATGACATGAAGAATAGTAAAAATCCGGCTGAGCAGAAGAAATACCAAGAGTATCAAGAAGAGCAAAAGAAGCTTGATAAGTACAACGAGGAAAAAGCTCATTGGGGACTGCAGGCGAATATCAATGCCAAATTTCCTGAGGCACCAAATTGTCCAATACACGACGAAGTTGATAAGCGTGTACAAAAAGCTGAGCAACAGATTGCCAATGATGTTCGTGCTCACATGACTCCAGCCGAATTGAAGGCATTGGATAAGGCTACAAAAGAATATGAGGACGGCGTTCGAGAGGCTCATACTATCCACAATCCGATGGGAACAGGGGAAGGATTCAAGCAACCACCTCCTCCAGGGGAAGCTCTCAAGGACTATTGGTACCGCATTAAAGTTGCTTCCGAAACTTACTCTGGGCGCTGAATTCCACATTTAACACGAAGAAAGGAGCCAGCATTATTGGCTCCTTTCATATCGGAGGCCTTTCGAAATGGAGCGCGGATTTCCAATCCGCCTTGAACAAAACGAAGTCGCGATCCAAACTCAATTTCCAAAAAACTGTCTGTTCGTATATAAGCTTTAGGAGCCAAGTTACCAACAACCAGATTTTTAGTGACCGGAGTTGCATTGCAACTTGGGAGGTTCTATGTGTACTTTTAAATTCTTTATACTAATTACTATCGCTTACGCCCTCATTCCCCAGTCCGCTTGGGCTCAAAATCAGCCTCGCTATGGAAGGCAACCACCCAGACTGAAACAAATTGCTGCAAGACTACCGAGCGATTCCTCTTCGGTCCGTAACGAGGTTGCCCCAACATCTGTGCAAAGCAACCAATGGTCAAGTTCGGAACCGACGAGTTATCAGAATGCTAACGGTTTGTCCGAAAATGCGACAAGCATTGCTCCCAAATCTGGCTATACATGGCAAGGGCAGCCTGGAATCAGTGCTTCTCAAGTCGAGTCTACGCCTGTTTACGGCGGAGGTAATTCGGCTGCTTCATCATCTTCCGCCATGACCCAAACAGACGTCGATGCTGCCCGTCGAGCCATTCTAAGTGGCGACTTTTTCAGATGGCACGGAACTCAGAGCAGCTTGAGCAGGAACCGTTGACACTACACTTAATCCATCGATTTCGGGTATGTTTCCTATGTAACCTAACCGCATGAGATTGGTGCATGTATTCCGGAGAAACTGAACGAGAGCTCATCGATGTCGCGGCATCGCTAGAGTACGCTGCCAAACTTTTTAAACAAGGCAACTTCATAGATGCCGAGCCAATCTATGGTCGCGCTCTTAATGTGCTGGAGCGGGTATACGGTGCAGGCGATCCAGATACGATTGCGTGCTTGCAAAGTCTTGGCGATATTTACTATCAAATGGGCCGCTACAACGAGGCGATGCCACATTACAAGCGACTGCTCGCGATCGGCGAAAAGGTGCTTGGGAAAAAACATCCCAGTGTTGTCGATATGGTCCTGCGGCTAGCTACAACCTACCAACAGTTGGGGCTAACCGAAGATGCTGAGACGTTGTTTCGGCGCGCCAACCAGATGTCGATGTCTTCAATGGCGGCGCTGAGTCGTCCTGTGCCAGACGTGAAAACGCCAGTTAAGCACGAGCAAACTAACACTGTTGTTTCGCCGGCATCGTTGCCTGGGCAATCAAATAATGTTGTTTCTCCGGCGTCGTTGCCTAAGCGATCAAATTCGCGCAATACAAAGGAAACATCCAGCAGATTCTCCGAAGATGATCAACTGGTGCCGCTGAAGAGACCTGGTAAAGATAAGAAGAATGATAGTAACAAGGACGATGCTCGGCAAGAATTGCTGATTGCCCTTGGGCGATCCAGCGGTGTGCTGATTTCACTAGTGACGGCGGGCGTGCTTCTGTTCTGTGCTTACCTTGTTTTCGGCGTGTTGAATTCAAGCTCAGCAAGACCGTCTCAACTAAATCATCTTAAAAATACCGCGTATAAAACATCTGATGGTTACCTTGATTTAGTAATCTCGCCGAAGGGAGAACCAAGTTACAAAGTTGGATCTCAAGCCTATGCCTCTACGATAACCGCTATGGGCCCGGATTTGATGGATTTCAAAGATTCGATTTTAAGTTCTCTCGTGAATAAGGAAATTTGGTTTGAAGAAACTCCGTCGGGTTTGCAACGTGAAGACGGAACGGTTTTGTATTCGAAGAATGGCCCTGAAGTAAAAGTGGTGCGTCAGCTAGAATTGATCGCCAAGATTGCTAGTTCGTGGTTTCAGCAGCGTCGAGAATATCCACATCAACGAGGGGATATTCTACTTGGTGATCTTGGTCAAAACGCCGTCAGTGGCAGACCCGAGATGCCATCAATCGACAGAATTGAGAACGGTACTACAAATGTGCAAGAAGTTGTCGATGTGCCTGTGGTTAATATGCCGGTGGAAAAAATTCTAGAGGCGACAGAGAACGCGAAGTGGCTCAAGGAAGCCGCTGGTTATCCAGGTGCAATCCACTGTTTGAGTGTTGTGCATAAATTAGCGTCAGGAGATGTGCGTGAATTTTATGCACATGGCTTTGATCGAAACAGTAAGTTCATTGCTGGATCCATTCCGGGGACGATCTATCTTGTCGGAATGAGTAACGGTAAACAATATGTTCCTGATCATCCAAAGGCTTCTAAAGCTGGTCGACCGCCGAAAATCTGCATAGTTAAATTGCCGAATAGCAGCACGCCACTATGGATGATTCACTACTTCACGCCGCTTTTTTGTGCGTGTTTTGCGGTCGTTTTCTTTCTCGGAGGACGAATGGGTCCAAGCAAAGACGGATCTATGTCAACTGGAACGAGGATCGGACTGGTTTTCGCCTTCATTGCCCTGCTCTGGGTGATTAGCTACTTCGTTCCATAGCCCATGGTTCTGCAAAGATTTTATTCGAATATCATGACTAGTATGGATAGGTTACAACCACGTTTTTCCCAACTTCTTCGATTGTTGCGTCGTCGATCCAGGCTTTTCCGCTGCTTTGAAGAACAAGTCCAAAATAAATGTTGCTGGTAGCCGCGGGCACATCCATGACACATTCATATCTCTGCCAGTCAGTGGTGCCAGTAATCGGTCTATTCTGCATGTTGTCCAATTGCATGGTGCCATCTGGATGCTGCTGAGATTGTTGAAGATGATCCTGTCAAAGCATTAATTAGTGCGGTTGCATTACCAGAATGAGCCGCCAATCGCACCGCTTTCGCCAGCGCCGGACAGTCCGCTTATCTGCGTCGGATTATTTCCTCACTGTTCTGAAGTTCATAATGCTCTTTCTTTCAGGCACTGCCATCGATTAGCCATACGACTGCCATAACTCTGTCACGGCTGAACAATACTATCGAGGCATTCGAGCAGGAAAAACTCCGAGTCGAATTCAGCTTGCGCGAGAACCGGAGACACCAATATGACAGACGTTCCGAGGTTTTTAGGCGATATGGCAACAAACGCTTATGAATGCGCCAAGGAGCAGGTTCACACCCATCCATTTTTGGACTCAGCGGTGGGGATCGGGTTAGCAGTTGCAGGAGGCGTCGCCTTCAGAGGCAAACTTGGAGAGATCTGGCCGTGTGCAAAAGAGTTGTTCGGAGCAGGAGAAACGCTGGCAACAAAATCGGCGGGCACAGAGGCGCTGATTCCATCCGTTCCACTAAGCGAAACCAGCAATCTCATTAGTTCTTCCGGCAGCTCAATACATGAAGGTGCGCAGCTAAAAACGTCAGTAACAGCCGTTACCGAACCAGCGGCGATACCACAGCTTAGGGGAGATTTGTTGACGGGTATACCTACGCCGGCCAAAGGTGCGCTGTCCGATCAAAACCTCGTGTCCGTCGTTAACGATGCACAAGCACTAACTAAACGTTGGTGGGATGCTGATGGAAAAGTAGGTGCATTTGCAGAGTTAGGGGACGGTCTGCCATCTCCATTCAGCTCGAGAATGCTAGAGGCATTGAGACAACTAAACAGTGGTCATATACATCCAGAGCACATAGGTAGGTTTGATGATGGCATTACGCAACTGAGTTCAGTTGCGGATCGGCTTCCGATCGCAAGGGAATTGGCGGACGCTGCTGCGAAGTTGAAATCCGCACTGTTGGACGTCATTAGTGATAGTGGCGGCGAAAGCGTAGAGGTTGGAGGTAATTGGCAGTCACGCGCGCAACCTGAATTGGTCAGCGCTCGGTTGGGAACGCTATCTCCGAACAGTCGATTTAAAATGCTTCCCGGTAGTGCCAATGTCTTTGAAGTTGATGAGGTGGGTGAGCAAGTAACTTTCCATCACGTCGACATCCAGACGATCAATAACCAGGTACTTCCATCGGATGCAGCAATCTTTCGGGGAGCAGGCGACACCGATTTACTGTCGAAGATGGAGCCGCTAAAAGGTTTTCATCTTGGAATGACAAAAATCAAGCCGTTCGAACATGTCGCTAGTAAGCTGTCGAACATGACCAAACGTGGACTCCAAGACTACACAGAAAAGCTGGAAATTCCTGCAAACGAACTCTCCTCTTCTGAACATCGCATTTTGGACATAGGCGCGGGCGCTCAACAAGAATTGGCACGGGACGCGCAAAAGGCTGGATTGACCAGTCGCATTTTTTCGATCGACCCGGGGCTGGCTCTTAAGGAAGAGGAGGATCTCAGTCGAATCAATTACTCTATGGACCGATCATATCGCCTGAAAGGGCGCAACGAAGCACAATCAATGACATTGGCCGCAAATGGTGAGGCTCTACCTTTTCCTGATCATTCAGTCGACGCAGCCTACGCAATGTTCTCAATTCCCTACTGGGCAAAGAAAGAAAGTCAAGTCGGTACGTTCTTATCTGAAATTAGGCGCGTCGTGAAACCAGGCGGCTTCGGCAGAGTCTACCCTATAAGAGAATCGCAAACGCCTCTCGTTGAGCAATGGCTAACTGAAAATGGACTCAACCTTCAGTCCGCGATCAAATTCAAACCTCCTAATGTAGGCAGAGGGCCGCTCTCGCGATATTCAGAGACCGACTACTACTTGCTCACCATGAAATTCTAGTGCGGCTTTTCGCTGTCGTTCCAATTGAAAGAGACGCACTTGTTAGCTGCGTCCCTTTGTGAGGATTGAGCGGTTAGCATTAATACCAGATTACTCGATCACGTGAGCCCAAGCGGATGTGATCTCTGCCATCTTTTATAATCACTCGACGTGTTACATCTGAATCATCAAACAGATCGGGAGTGGTGGTGATTATTCGCGTTGTGGTGGTTGGTGCGATTATCCCAGTTGTTCTTACAATTGTTTGCTCAGGAAGCTGTGTGATCGGCATGAATTGCTCTGTTCTAGTGGTGCGGGTCACTACTGTGCGCGTATCATTCAGCTGAGGAACAATAATTCTTTGAGTTAAAGCCGGTACTGGAACAATGTTAGAACTAAATACGGTTTCTCTCATTGGAATGTACTGTGTCCTAAACACGGTGTGAGTCATCGGAATGAAGGATGTCCTGTATACAGTTCTTGTCCTCGTAATTGTTCTGCTTCTCGGATAAGAACGGTGGCTCGTTCTGAAAACTTTTTTCTTGCAGACATAACTGGCGCTTGCTGAAGGCACCATAAGTGGTACCAATGTTATCGCCGCCAAAATGCCAGCAATTGCTTTACTCAATTGCATAATGATGTCTCCTTTCTAGCTCCAAATGAGCCTTGCTTGTAATTTCTTAGTGCCGAGACAGACGTGAAGAGCAGAAAACTAGTTCCGCTTAACACCCCTTAGTTGTGTCGTTTTATAACTGAACGAGCGGCTACCAATACTGTTTTGTTATGCGAATGCAAACTTGCAGTTCGTCAAGAATGGTGCCGCGACGGAATTCCAGGTAATCCGCGGGCGTGGATTGTATCGACGGCGCGTTTTAAAGCTATTGACGCAATAGGCAGGCGCGCTCGCTTTGATAAAACCGTTGCAGAACACGGGAGCATGCTTGCGTTAAGCACCATCGAAATTGAAGATTTTGATGAAGAGACTTTCAAGGATGATCATCTTCGGCTGATCTTCACATGCTGTCACCCGGCATTGTCGCCCAACGCGCAAATCGCACTTACGCTGCGATAAACGTGTGGTCTGACTACCGAGGAAATTGCAAGCGCATGCCGTTGCCGGGTTACTTTTTCGGTGTCATGGCGACCTATTACAATCCTCCACCCAGACCACCAAAGTTATTGATCATGAACGTGCCCATCATGTGCACAATCGAAGGTACTGCGAGGACAAGAACGACTGCCTTGATGACGTCCGATCGAGTTATCGATCTTCTGCCCCGGAGGAAAGATCTGGCTACAAATATCGAGATGAGTAGCGAGATCGCGGTCAGCATGCGAGAAATATCACGAGCGGTGTCGTAGCCAAAGTCGGCCATCTGACCGACCTCATTCGACTGTCCATACCGGGGATCGACCGGAGCACCAACCAGCCCACCTACTCCCGAGATTTGGGTTGGCTCGACTTTATTGGCATCAGGGCTCAGCCAAATGGATTTATAGTCTCTGGCGTTCTCCAATACGACCGCTCCTGTAACTGGACTGACAAGACGGTAGTTTGTGGCAAGCTCTTGAGCTTGTTTGGGCTGTCCATTCTCAAGCAATCTCGCAACTTCTCCTTTCGCCCACAAGCAGGTCACTTGCGCTGAAGCTAATTGATCGGAAACTATCGTCGTCTCAGGGCGGTTTATAGACACCGTTCTGCGGATCGACAGCCGCTTTGTCCCATGCTCCCAACCTGAGACAAGAGTTTTCACGTCCGCAACAACTGATTCGTGAGAGACGGTTTCGCAAGTAATCAGATTGGAAACGTCCTCCGTCTGAATACTTTGCAATATCGAGTCTGGTCCGTTTGCGATTTGCAAGTCGTACAGGCGAATGTGGTGCACCAGATCTATCGCCGTTGATTCCGATAAGTTTTGAGTCAAAGGCTGTGGACCATGAATCCAGAGAACCGCGCTATCTGCTTCTTCGGCTGCGGTCTCAAGAGCTTCTCGCAGTGCCGGTCCATTATCTAGCCCACCCACAAATGCCTCTGACTTAATTACAGTTTGTGCTTGCTCCAGAGGTTTTGCTGCTATCCCAATTTCCTTACGATTTTCGGTGTCTGGCTCCGCAGCAAAGTAAACAATCGGCTTGAGGCTAGGAGGAATGCTTGAGAGAGCTTGTTTAATTTGAGAGGCGTAGCTCTTCAGCGATGCTGATGAATCTATAACCACGAAAAGATGTTTTGGTGCAGGTGTTGTCACTTCTTTTAGCTGCTCAACGATAAATCGCTTGCCTTTCGAGTAACAATCTGGCGTTGCGAACTCCCGATACGGCGCGGTTCTCTGGACAACCACCGAGCTAATCGTCATGGTCCGATCGAGAGTCTTGATAATGCCGGTGAGCTTGTAGCCATCGGCATTCTTTTTCGTCGCAATGCCGGCAATGTTTTGCACTGGCATGTCCCGCGTTGCGAGATTGATGCGGTGTCGCTTCGGTTGGACGAAATTGCTGACTAACAATTTTGGTAGTTGCATTGAACAGTCTTTGCCGTTTGTTGTTTCGAGCGGCACCTTGAAGCCAATGCGAATTTTTAATTCACCACCGTTGGCGGGTACAGGAAAGCATTGAACCAGAATGCGGTCTGGTGTAGACATGGTGACCAGCAAAGGATCTCTTTGCTGGGTGACTACGGCTTGATACGCTTCCTGAACTTTTGCGGTAGATGCGAATGCTCCGTCGTGGGGTTCACCATTGATCCATAGTGTCGCGCGTGATACCACGGCTCCTTTTGGTAGTCCAATTTCAGTGCGTGCTTCCTGCGTTGCCGAATTTGAATTGCGGAATGTGAGTGTCCAATCAATGGAACTGGAAAGTGTCGAAGCGTCAATACTTCCAGAGATTTGCGATTTGGCCAAAGAAAGTCCTGGAAGTTTGGGACCGACGACGTTTCGCAGTTGCTCCGTCTCCGATGCAATGATGTCTTTGCGATCATCATCGAAATATGGTTTGCCGGTGATTTTGAAGTAGAGATTTCTGTCGGCGTCAGTTCCAGCATCCAGCCCGCGATCAGGAACTAACAACGCCGCCAAAGCAAAACCGCTGACCGGATGCTTTGACGGTTGCAAATCCTCATCCGTTGCCAGTGATCGTAAGAGCGGGATAGCCCTCGTTTGTTCAGCGATAGAACCCTGCCTCGCATCAGTGATGAGAGATTGCACAAAGAATGCACGAGCCATCGGTGTGAATACAAATAGAAGTGACAACAGACTTCCTAAAACAGAGAAAGTCGTTGTGATGCGGCCTATGCTCGCTTCTGTCTTGCGCCAGAGATCGAGGCTCAAGCACGCGGCGGAGAAAAGCAAAAAAGGTGAGGTACAAAGTAGTAGCATCCAGCCGAATTTGCACGATGCATCAGCGTGCGCGAAGAACAAGGACCTGATCCAGATTGCCGTCCAAGAGGCCGAAAGTCCGAGCGCGAGCCCATTCATCAGACCGGTCAAGCGTGGACGAATGAGATAGCCTTTTCTCACCGCTTTCCAAACTGTCCAATTGAAGATCGGAACGACCAAAAGCAGAGCCATCTTTCCTAATTCTTCGAGAACATTTGGATGAATCGCCGTCGACAATGAATAAATGCCGTACGCCAGCAGTCCTACACCAGGAAGCACAGATCCGAACGTGATAACGAATACACCTTCGAATGGAGCGGCGAAAGTGTCGAACTCCTTCTTGCCTCGGAACAGCAGCCTTTCTGCGATGACATGAAGCATTCCTGCCACCGCAGTCATCACGACGAGCGATAGCCAGAACACTGTCGGTGTTTTGCTCAGACAAACGGAAGTCGCGATGAAAACGACGGCGATTGAAAGGTAGAGTGATGGCTCTTTTATGACTGGGCGAGTGCCACCATCAAATCCGCTGATTTTGGCTTCCGTGAACGGCAAGTCCTCCGGAGTTTCATCAGCCAAGCAATGATCCGATGCCAAATCGACTGAAGGTTTTTCTACGGTGTTCATGATCAAGACCTCTTCTGGGAAAAATCAGGGATGCGAAAGCGCGCGGCAAGCGATGCGAAGCCCATGCGAGAGCAGCACAAAACTGCTCAACGAGGCCGCGATCAGGTCGCAGATGAGTATGCGTGGATGAATTTTTGTTCACGCATTATGCGCTTACCTGAAATCGCCGACAAGGCTGCATTTTTGCACCGAGTGGGGTGCTCCCCCATCCAAACGGAGTTGAAGCCAAGTCGCAAAGATCGGCACTTACTCCGGTTTAATCGCGCGAGAGGTGGGGCCGCGGTAACTGCAACCAACATGCCGTGAGTCCTAATTGATTGAAATGCATAGGCACCACCGGCAGTGATAGGCGGCACTCCCAGCATGGCGTTGAATAGTTTCACCATGCTCTGAAAATGGCTACACGCGCTCTTAAGCTTGGTGAATCAGCCAAAGTGGCTGCATGTAACCTCTCAGGACTTTCCGATCACCATGGAGAAATTGGTCAACAGCTTTGAGTCCGTCCATTGAATCAAGAAATCCAGTGTTGAACTTAAGTCCTTTGTCCAGTTTCGCCACTGTGTCTTCACCAGCCATATCGCAGAGGCTTAATCGACAGGCGTGAGCGTCGTTACGAGCCCTATAAAGTCGGTCGGACTTTTGGTGCAGCCGTTTTCCCAATAGCTGACAATTTGGCGAATGAAATAGAGAGTCAATAGGGCGTAACTCTTCGCGGCGTCCTTCCAATAACACATTAAGCGACGATAGCTTTTTGATCTGCTCTAACTCATGCGGATCAGACTCCTTAAGCATCTTTTGGAAACCCGCATCCCTGTCGAGCACAGCTGTCCACAGAGTGTTCAATAGCTCAGTGTCAGTTCGAGGAACATTTTCACTCATAGCAGTTTTGTCGCCGACCGAAAGAGCATCGCTTCCGAATTCTGCACCGAAAGCATAAGATTGACTGACGATCGCCCAAAGGCTAAGTGCCACCATAATATTTTTGCCTACCATAGCGACTATAGAAGCACATGGGAGACCCGCACTGCTTGAAAGCCGCGTAAGCTTCGCTCGAATAACAAATGTTTCTCAGGCACGACATCTTCGTTTGGAGTCCGCCACCTTCTAGCATGGCGTCAATATGACTGGGGAATCATGGCTCCAGCTCAGAGCGCTTTCAGCAATCATCTTGCCAGCAAGGCACGTAAGAGATTTAAGAAATCGCATTCACGTGTAGCGTCGAGGGAAATAACTTTGCAAAAGTTGAAATCAACTTGCCAATATAGCGCCTTGTGCTAACATTGCAAATTACTGGTAGAAACCGAAAAGCAGCGCGCCCGAAAAAATGGTTCATCTCGATACAATCCTGTTTGGCTTTGAAGGTTGGTGGCGCTGGTCGCAACAGCCAGGTAAGCTCATGCCGGGTTGGTAGTCCTTTTCGAACACCAAACCGAATTCATTGACCGCAAGCTTACCCGACTGATGGTGCTTGCGGTCATTTGTTTTTTGTCGCGGAGAAATGGAAATGCAACAACCTACCATGAATAAATCAAACGAAGCAGATGCGCGAGTGAGCCCGAAAACGGCTGTCATCACCGTTGCTTCGGACTTCGGAACTCCAGTTTCGGTTTTTCACAACCTCAGTCAACTTTCGCAGGATGGTTTTTTGTTTGAGAGCACCGAAGGTGACGGTCGACTGGCGCGTTTTTCCCTGGTGGGAATAGACCCGATCCGAACCATATCGTTGAAAAACGGTTCCGCTGAAATCACAGAGCGGAGCGGCGAAACACGAACTGTTGATGCTTCAAATCCGATTGAATTATTGCGTTTGCAGGTTGAAGATTTTGTCAAAGCAACATTCGGCAGTGGCGAAGAACTGACAAGTTTCTTGAAAGATTCAGTGATCAAAAAGCTGGAACTTCCTTTCGTTGGAGGCCTTGTCGGTTACCTCGGTTACGGCGCGGTCAGCGCTCTCGAGAAGATTCCTCTTCAAGCCTCAGATCCATTCAATGTGCCTGACGGTCGATATGGTTTGTATGACTCAGTGGTGATTTTCGACCAACAATATCGTAAGGTCAGTTTTGTATCGCATCGCGGAGAAGAGCACGCGCGGCAGCTTCTTGAGCAAGCTCTATCGCCTGTGAAGTTGCCGCCTCAAGAAATTCCATCTCGTGCATTAACAGAGGACGAGATTTTTCAGAATGTCTCGGGACCATTTAGCGAGCAACAATTTATCGACTCGGTTCTAGCAACGAAAGAGTACATTGCCGAAGGGCAAGCCTTCCAAATCGTGCTCTCACAAAGGTTCTCGGCTCCCTGCTCAATACCTGCGATCAACATTTATCGAGCCCTTCAGGCCACTAATCCTTCGCCTTATGCGTACTTTCTCAAGTGCCCTGACTTTGTATATCTCGGCTCTTCACCTGAAACCTTTGTGCGCTCTCAAAATGGTCATGTCCTCTTGCGAGCCATCGCCGGAACAAGACCCAGAGGCGCTGATGAAGAGGCGGATAGGAAGTTGGCGCTTGAGCTGAAGAACGATGAAAAAGAGATGGCTGAACATCGCATGCTCGTCGATCTCGGGCGAAATGATCTCGGTCGAGTCTGTGAACCAGGCACAGTCAAGATCGGCGAAATCGCCTGTCTGACCAAGTATACACACGTTATGCATCTATTCACTGAAGTGAGCGGAGTACTGGCTCCTGGTAAAACTTGCTTTGATGCTTTCCAAAGTTGCTTTCCTGCTGGTACCGTATCCGGTGCGCCGAAAATCCGAGCGATGCAACTGCTTTCCAAATTGGAACCCGAGCAACGTGGAGTCTATTCGGGAGCTGTCGGATATTTTGACTTACTGGGTAACATGGATGGTGCAATCGCTATCCGCTCAGCTCTGGTCAAAGATGGGCATGTCCATGTAAATGCTGGTGGCGGTATTGTCTATGATTCCGATCCATTGATGGAATATCGAGAAACCCGCAACAAAGCAAAGAGCCTGCTTCAAGCCGTTAAATACGCGGAGGTAAGCAGTAAATGAAACTTGTGATTATCGATAACTATGACTCATTTACGTTTAACCTCTATCAAATGTTGCAGCCTCTTATGCCGGAGCCGATCAAGGTCTTTCGGAACGATCAGATCACGATTGACGAATTGGCGGAGCTTCGTCCGAGCCATGTCGTGATGTCGCCCGGTCCGGGACATCCGGCGAACGATGCGGACTTCGGTGTGTGCAAGCAAATCATTTTAGACAGGAAGAAATTAAATGCCGCAATTCTCGGGGTTTGTCTGGGACATCAAGGCATAGTTCATCATCTTGGCGGCAAGGTGATTCGAGCGCCGCAGATAGTGCATGGTAAGACCAGCAAGATTCGTGTCAATTGTAAAACGCCATTATTCGACGGTATTGATGATGAATTTGAAGCGATGAGATATCATTCTCTGATTGCCGACCTGGCTTCGGTTCCGAACGAAATTAAGATCACTGCGCAGGAAAATGGTCAGGGACTCGTAATGGCTTTGCAGCACAAGACGGATAGGATGTACGGAGTCCAGTTCCATCCCGAATCGATTGGCACGCCCCAGGGGCAACAAATGCTGAGGAATTTTGTCGAAAAATGCTGACTGACGAAACTATTAGCAGCTTGATAGATTGCGAACTGCCGGAAGAAAAAATCCGGCAGGTGCTGCTTGAATTGAGTAGCGATCGCATAGATCTTCGCATTCTAACGGCATTCATCAAATCAATAAAAGAGAAGGCCGCATTTAAGTTTGAAGGCTCTTTGGACGCAATTGATTGCAGTGGCACCGGGGGAAGTGGACTTTCTCACTTCAATACTTCGACAACCGTTGCGTTTGTTCTATCTGCAGGCGGAGTCAGAGTGGCGAAATTTGGCAATCGAGCCGCGAGTAGCTTGAGCGGTAGTTTTGATTTGTTGGAAGCTTTGGGCATACCGGCGTCAATTCCATTCGAGCATGTCAGTGAACTTCTGGACAATGTTGGACTTGTGTTCCTGTACGCGCCTCATTACTATCCCACGCTCGCCAAGCTTGCCTCAATTCGCAGAAGCCTGCCAGGACCTAGTATCTTCAATTCAATCGGTCCGCTACTTCACCCTTTTAACCCTAAGTTCAGGCTGATGGGAACAAGCGACGCCCTCGTCTATAAACTAGTGGCTGATTATCTTCTGGCTGATGCGAATACCGAACATGCTATTGTGGTGCGCTCTGAGCGAGGACTCGATGAGTTCGATCCCTGCTCCACTAGTCATTATGCCGAAATTGAAGGCGACAAGCTGCAAAATCAATCCATCGATGCAGCGCTCCAAATTGAAGTGCCACCGGATGCGATGACCGCTGAGCACAATCATGAAAAATTTCATCAGATCATTGTTGGCAGTGCCGATCCATATTTTATGCACATGGTTTGCACTAATGCCGGGGCTGGCTTCAAGGCAGCTGGAAAGGTAAATACCATTCAAGCAGGTGCAGCATTAGCACGGGAACTACTTTTGACCGGAGTTGTGGCCACGAAGTACGAGGAGTGCAGGAGGGCCTATGCCTGGTTCGTTAGCTGAGATTGTGCAAAACAAAAAACTTGAAGTAGGTGAGCGCATGAAGAAGCGCACGCTTGAGTCTTTCAGTTCCTCAATTCAAAATGCGAATCACGAGCTTGCCGATGCGCTGCTTCAGCCGGGCGTGAATCTGATTTGTGAACTCAAGCCCAAATCACCTTCGGCTGGAGTTCTTCGTGGCTCGGTCAATGTAGACGAAATTATCTCGTCCTATAACCGTTTTGCCAGAGCAATATCTGTGTTGACAGATCAGAAATATTTTGGTGGCAGCCTGGAGCTTTTAGTTGAAGTTAATCAAAAAAGCACTTTACCAACACTCTGCAAAGACTTTGTCCTGGAGCCATATCAGTGCTTTGAAGCTCGGGAGTCTGGAGCGAAGGCGGTACTGCTCATCGTTAAAATACTAACTGACAATCAGTTGCGCATTTTGTACGAGTGTATTGAATCGTTGGGAATGGACGCTGTCGTCGAAGTTCAAACAGTTGCTGAGGTCGAGCGCGCACTGCGCTTGAATCCTCGCATTCTACTGATTAACAATCGGGATTTGGGAACGTTCCAAATGGACTTGGGTACTACCGAGCGACTGGCGAAACTGATACCGTCTGGTACGATTCTGATTTCAGCGAGCGGGATTCTTGCCAAAGACGACCTGGAGCAGCTGCTGCCCTTTTGCTCCAACTTCTTGATTGGCTCTGCTCTAATGAAAAGTGACAATATGGATGCGCTACTGGCAGAATTTGTTAGTCTTCAGACGCGCGCAACAGCAGGATCGTGAGATGACGAGTATAAAAATCTGCGGGATCACCAACGTCTCTGATGCGCAAAATGCCATTACCGCTGGTGCGCACTATTTGGGATTTATTTTTGTGCCGAGCAGTGACCGATCAATTGATGAAAGTATGGCGAGAGAGGTCCTGCAAGCCGTTGCGGGACGGGTCAAAACCGTTGCCGTGTTTAAGAACAGTCCTCTCGCGGAAGTAAACCGCCTTGCCAAATCCCTGCAATTTGATTTTGTCCAACTGCACGGGTCGGAATCTCCAGAATACTGTCAGACCGTTGACGGTCCTGTAATCAAGGCAATTGAAATAAGTCTTGATTGTGACCTTGATCATTTGCGCAGCCAAGTGTTTTTGTACAAAAATTGCGCATACATATTGTTTGACAGACCGAAAGGACTTGACGTTGGTAGTTGGCTTGATGAGGCTATCGACAAGGTCGAAGCGCTTACGGATAACTCGCCCTACTTCTTTGCCGGCGGTTTGAATCACACTAATGTGCGCAGAATTTTGAACCGCATTACTCCCCATGCACTCGATGTTGCATCAGGAGTTGAGAGTGCTCCAGGTGTAAAAAATATGGACAAAATGATCGCATTTTGCGACGCAGTTAACGACGTACCGCAACCTGGGAGCGCCGGCATCCTTGCCGGCACCGACGTACTACAACCTGGGAGCGCCGGCATCCCTGCCGGCACCAATGAATCAAGACCTGGCATCGATGTCAAAAATGAGGCAGTTTCCTAATGAAGACGCTTGGATATTTTGGAACCTACGGTGGCGTTTACGTTCCTGAGACGCTGATGCCGGCCCTGGAAGAATTAGAATCTGCGTTCCTAATCGCTAAAGAAGATAAGGGATTCATGGGCGAACTCGGCAATCTTTTTAGAGACTACGCGGGCAGACCGACGCCACTTTATTACGCCAAGAATTTGTCGCGACTCTGGGGTGCAGACATATTTTTAAAGCGTGAGGACCTTTTGCATGGTGGAGCGCATAAAACAAACAACGCGCTTGGGCAGGCATTGTTGGCAAAATCTATGGGCAAGACGCGCATCATCGCTGAGACTGGCGCTGGTCAGCACGGCGTTGCCTGCGCCATGGCCGGTGCATTGCTGGACATTCGGACAGAGATTTATATGGGTGAAGTGGACATCGTCAGACAGCAGCCGAATGTACAACGCATGAAGTTAATGGGCGCCCAAGTGCATCCCGTAACCACAGGCAGTAAGACTCTGAAGGATGCGATCAACGAAGCACTGCGCGACTGGATCACAAACTTAGGAGACACGCACTATCTGCTTGGAACAGCAGCGGGACCGCATCCGTTCCCGACTTTGGTGAAATTCTTTCAGAGCATTATCGGTCGTGAAGCCCGTCAGCAATTCTTCGATCGCTATCAGTGTCTTCCTGATTATGTAGTCGCTTGTGTCGGTGGCGGATCAAATGCAATCGGTATGTTCTCAGCATTTATAGACGATCCAACAGTGAATCTTATTGGTGTAGAGCCGGCCGGTCACGGGTTAAGTAGCACCAAACACGGTGCAGTTTTGAGTAAGGGAAAACCTGGATGTTTGCACGGCATGAAGAGCATGGTTTTGCAAGACGATGACGGACAAATCATTGAAGCTCACAGTGTTGCCGCCGGACTAGACTATCCGTCAGTCGGTCCTGAGCATGCGTATCTCCAAGAGATCAAGCGCGCTAGATACGAGTCAGTCGATGACAAAGAGGCACTAGCCTCGTTCAAAGAATTATCTTGCAAGGAAGGAATTATTCCAGCTCTTGAGAGTGCGCATGCACTCGCTTTCGCGAAAAAGCTGTGCTTGGATATCAAGCCAGGAAGCCGGGTGCTGATCAATTTATCTGGTCGTGGTGATAAGGATTTGGCGGAGGTCCTCAGGCATGAGTAAGCGCTATCAAGCTCGCTTCGAAAAACTGAAGCAGTCTAATCAAAAGGCTTTCATGCCTTTCACGGTGCTTGGTTGGCCGAATAAAGACAAGTCATTAAGCATCATCAAGACCATGCTTTCCTCGAACGCGTCGGCGCTAGAACTGGGCTTCCCGTTCAGCGATCCCGTCGCTGACGGACCTGTTATCGCTAAAGCCTCTTTTGAAACGCTTGAGTCCGGTTTCAAGACAGCGGATGCTTTCGCCCTGATTAGCGAGGTGCGCAAGCTAGATGAAGCGATTCCGATCGGCGTGCTTGTGTATTACAACGTCGTACTTGCGACCGGTGTGGAGTCGTTCTTTAAACAGGCGAAGGCTGCAGGCATTGATGGTGTCTTAATTGCGGACCTGCCCATCGAAAGCGCTGAAGAGGTGCTGCCTTATGCTAAAGCTAATGATGTGGATTTGATTTTCATCGTTTCACCAGTGACAACTGACGAGCGTCTACAACGCATTGCCACTAGTGCTGGTGGCTTCATCTATCTCGTTTCCAGATTGGGAGTGACCGGAACGGATAAGTCTGCCGGCAATTTAACGAATCTAGGTGGTCTAATCAGCCGGCTCAAAGCTTTGACTAAACTGCCAATCTGCGCGGGTTTTGGGGTTTCCAGCAAGCAGACCTCGTCGGCTTTATTGGAACTAGGAGTCGACGGAGTTATTGTTGGTTCAAGAGTTATTGAGATTGCTCGTCAATCTGAGCATTACGAGAGTGATTTAGCAAAGCTGTTCAAAGAATTGCACGAATCCTGCTGCGAATTGCGGTCACCTATGGACGCAAAGAAATAGGCGTGACTCCATTCTTTTAATTCCGTTGTAAACAGTTAAACTGGGCTTAGGGAACAAAATTAAGGGTAAGTAGCGTCTGACGGGACGACTCGAACACGCGGCGGTGCAATTGAAAATGTCTGAACAATCTACCTCTGTCAAAGAACTCTTATGGCTCGCATCATTTTACGAAAGAAATGACATGCCTGAAAACGCGCGATTGATTATTGAATCAATCGAACGCACCAATCATAGTGCCGATGAATGGGCACCGATCAGATATATCGAGCACGCTGTCGCCAAACAAGCAAAAGAACGTAAGTCTGCTTAGAGCCCGTCACGACCACTTTCAGGCTCGGATTAGCCGAGTCTAGCGGCGTGTTTCAGCTTCCGAAAGCATTTTTTAGACGACGCTTTCGGTATTCGGTTTTGCCTGGTTGTGTTTTTTCAGCTAGAACAGTGACGCGTTTGCGTCACATGTTGTTGTTCGTGGCGTTATGCAGTTTTGCTTTTCATCATCTTGAACGCTTCGTAAAGCGCACAGAGTCCAACTAAAGCGTAAACAACGCGTGTCATTGTGCTTCCATCGCCTAGCAGTGAAGTAACTACATTGTAGTTAAAAGCACCTACTAAGCCCCAATTGATCCCCCCAATAACTAGAAGGACGATTGCAATTAGCTCCAGATTTTTCATGACCTTATCACCTTGAAGCATCAGACCCGGTTAACCCATAGATCCTTTCTATGAGCTGATCTGCATACTTACGTACCAGTCTAGTACGTGAAGGCGTAGGAAGTCAAGAGGTAAATGGAACGAAAGCCTGAATAGCCCTCGGTTTTAACTCAACAAATACTCTATCGGCTAACTCGAAATCGAGACGCAGAGCCATTCTGCAAATTCAGCGAAACTTGCCACCACATAAAGTGCATCGTCTGTGAATGCTAGTCGTTTTTACTTTGGCGTTGCATTGCCGCTGCGCCTTTGGGTAGCGCAAGTTTGGATTCTGCTCGAGCATAGAACAGCCGTCCGATTTTCGGACCACATAGAGCACAGCTATTGCCCGATATGTATTTTGGCTTACGATGCTTTGAGAAGAGCCGACTGCACCCTGCGCAGGTGGCCTGCCATGGACCAGGCGGCATTATCGCCGCTGCGCTCTTTCTTCGTGGTTGGCAGCCGAGTTTCTCAGCCATTTCCATCCAGACGGCGTTATGACCCTGGTCTGATCCGACCAGCGCGTGAGCGATCTCGTGGATTAGCGTTTCTCTGACGACCGCTAGTGTGTTGTGTTCGATGAAATAGACTGAAAGTTCGATGCGCTTAAGATGAGAAAAGCACAAGCCTAGGGTGCGTTTTCTGGTATTCGTCTCGTAAGTCCAATCCTTGAGGTTGTGTTCCTTTAAAAGCTGAAAGGCTAGTCTCTCTGCGTCTTTTACAAGCATGCATTGTCCCCATCGCAGCCAATTAAATGCCAATTTGGCCCCGCTATCTTACAGAGTTTTGCCAGATCAGCAACTCCGCAAACCCAGCAAAATGCGGAAGCTTAATAGCAATCCGTTAAATATCTGGAATCTTTTCTCCTTGTGATTGCGTCGTGTGTCTGAATTCAAGGGAGTGGATCATGATCAGATATTCGAAAGATATGAGCTCTATGGCGCAAAATGCTGATTTGGTGAAGGCCTTCAAAGCGCCCTTCGCAGAACGTGAACCTCAGCAAGAAGCACCACCCACAGGTTTAATACTCTTCAGTTTTGGTCGAAATGGCGGATTTAACAAGTCGTGCGACGATTCAACGGACGAAGAGAGCTCAGCAGCATAACTTTGGCATGAGCAGTTGCATCTCATGAGCACGGCCGAGCCTCACCGATATCGAGCGCGTGCGTTCGCGTGCTCCGAATAAATGCGCCAAGTCGGGGATTAAATGAACTCTGTCTCAGGACTACTTGACTTCGTAGCGGTCCTTCTTATGTTGAACCGCCAGAGGGTCCAATTCCATATACGTGGTCTGCGCGTCGATCTTTCGGTCGAAGGACCATTCCGCGCTCAGATTCAGCACCACCAATTCAACGGTCGTATTCACCTTGCAGCCTGCTAGCAAATGCCCGCCGGTTGTCTTGCCGTCTGCATCAGAGACGGCGAGATGAACGTGCATGCTTGTGTCTGACAGGGTGCCTGTGATCGAAACAATCTCCAGCGGACCCTCGATTGTTTTACCGCCGTTCGCGCCAGCCATTCGCAAGTTCGCGACTGTCAACGAACCCACTGCACAGACAACTACGCCGGCCTTCAAATTGTGCTCAAAGGCGACTCGCTGCAATGCACTCACTAACTCTTCGCCCGGCTTGAGCCGTTCAACTAAGGTCTTGTATTTGTCAGCCACGCTGCTGCCTCCACTTTGATACTGCCACTGGTCGTCAAGCTTGCATATCAGGGGTGTCGCCAATGCTATCATCGATGCCACAGATGCATATTGAGGTCTGGAAATGAAGGTGCGTTGGCTCTGGTTACCTGTCGTCTGTTCGACTTTTTTTTCTGCACACGGTGGTGCTTCCGCCGAACAGCTCACCTCGACTCAAAAGCCGCAAAAGCCGACTGAGAGCCCCGCGAAGTCACCTGGAACTTCTGAAAATTCGCCTGGCACTCCTGTGAAATGGCAGGAATGGTCTAACGACATTTTTCAAAAAGCGCGTCAACAACACAAATTTGTTCTGCTGGATCTGGAAGCGATCTGGTGCCACTGGTGCCATGTGATGGACGCAAAAACGTATAGCGATCTCGCCGTGCGCAAATTGCTCAGTGAAAAATTCATCACAGTTAAAGTCGATCAAGATTCTCGTCCTGACCTTTCAAATCGTTACGGTGACTATGGTTGGCCGGCCACAGTGGTATTCACTTCCACTGGCAAAGAAGCTGAAATTAGGCAAGGATTCATCGCGCCGAAAGAAATGATTGCGATGCTCAACGGTGTTATTAAACATCCCGATGTGCAGAAAACTAAGATCGATCGTCCTTCCACTTTTTCCAAAGAAGGGTCGCTAACTCCAGCCTTGCGTAAGGAATTGGAGAAAGCACACGTCGATGGATATGATACTAAAGATGGTGGCTGGGGCTTTTCTCAAAAGTTCATGGATTGGGACAGTGTAGAGTACGCAATTGCCCGATCGATAGAGGGAGATAAGGACGCAACTCACCGCGCCAAAGGGACGCTCACTAATCAGCAAAAGCTCATGGATCCAGTCTGGGGTGGTGTTTATCAGTATTCGACAAATGGCGATTGGAACCATCCGCACTTCGAAAAAATCATGCAATTCCAAGCTGAGAACATGCGTGTTTACGCTTTAGGCTATATGTTGTGGCGTGATCCCGCCTACCTTAAGGCTGCGCAAAACATCCAGCGTTATTTGGAATCTTTTTTGATGAGCCCTGATGGCGCCTTCTATACAAGTCAGGATGCGGATCTTGTGAAGGGCAAACACAGTGGCGAATATTTTTCTTTGGATGATGCTGCGCGCAGAAAAGCTGGTGTTCCAGCGGTCGACAAACATATTTATGCTCGCGAAAATGGGTGGGCAATTGCGGCATTATGCGATTTGTACATGGCCAGCGGCGATAAGAAGTATTTGGATCAAGCCCGCACTGCAGCTGAATGGATCATTGCTCATCGTGGAACCAGCGATGGTGGATACAGGCATGATGAAAAAGATTTGGCGGGTCCTTACTTGGGTGATTCGGTTTCGATGGGTCGCGCTTGCCTTTCTCTATACACAGCGACTGGCGATCGGAAATGGCTGAAACGTGCTGAGCAATCGGCCGACTACATCGCCAAGCACTTTAACTATTCGCCTAAACCGTCAGTATTAGCCGGTTTCGTTACTGCCGCTGGTTCAAGCGGAGTGCCATCTGTGCCCTTGCTCGATGAGAATGTAATGATGGCTCGCTTTGCTAATCTTCTTTATCATTATTCAGGCAGAGGATCGGATAAGGCTCTATGTGCGCAGGCAATGAAATACCTGGCAGCTCCTGAAACAGCTAGATTGCGACACATCCTAGTTGCCGGAATACTTCTGGCGAACAGAGAAAGCAGCAGCGACCCTGCTCACTTGGTCGTGGTCGGTTCAAAAACTGACACCACTTCCGCTGCCATGCACGCTGCCTGCTTGAGTTATCCCTCCGATTACAAGCAGATAGAGTGGCTGGATCGAAGCGAGGGACCGCTTCCACGCGCCGACGTTGAATATCCAAAACTGCCGAAGCCAGCGACTTTTGTCTGCGCCGGGGAAACGTGTTCGGCTCCGCTTTATGATGTCGCTGCTGTAGACAAACGAATTAAAAGTCTGACTAAGAAATGAACTGTCGATTTATAGTGCCGCTCTGTTTCGCTCTGCTTGTTGGAAGCTCAGCCTTAGCCGCTTTTGATAATAGGCATAAAATCTGGACTCACGAGTTGCAGCATTACGTGGACGGAGATTTGATTCACTACGCGCGGTGGCAGAAGAAACAGGGCGCCTTGGATAAATATCTAAAGGAACTTGCCGATATCACTCCTGAAGAACTCGAAGATATGACCCACGATCAGCGGAAAGCTTTATGGATGAATGCTTATAACGCATTCACAGTAAAGCTCGTTTTGGATCACTATCCAATCACCGGTAAAAATCCTTACTATCCAACCGACAGTTTCAGGCAAATTCCTGATGCCTGGGAAAAGTATCAAGTCATGGTCGCCGGTAAGCAGTACACTCTCGACGCTATTGAGCACGACATTTTACGAGCCTTTCGCTACCCTGAAGTCCACTTCGCGGTGGTTTGCGCGGCAAAGGGTTGCGCAGCTCCCAGAAAGCGGGCCTTTGTCTCCACGACATGGGAGACGGATCTAGCGGCATGCAAAGAAAAATTTCTCAGCGACAAAAAGAACATCCTGATCGATCCACAAAAGAAAACAATTACGGTGTCTCAGATCTTCAAATGGTTTCCGCTGGATTTTTCTAAAGCGTCTGGAATTTCCGGAAAAAAACCGCCGCCAACTGACGATCAAATTGTCGTCGCTTATCTCTCAAAGAACTTGCCTGCAAGCGTCAAAAATGACATACCGGCTGGCGATAAGCTGACTGATTATTCTGTCATTTATAAGCCAAACGATTGGTCGCTCAACGACGCCGACAAGAAATGAAGTGGCCTTAGTTCTTCGATGCAATCGGATGCGGATTAGCCTTTAATGCCGCGGCGATGAAGTTGGCAGCGATCGCTTGTCGCAAGCTAATGCCGATACGTGGTGCAGGATCGGGCAACGAATTGTTGAACGCCAAATCTGTGTTGTTGTCGAAATGACCGACGAGATGAAGCACTCGTCCCTTCTCGTATTTAAATGTCAGCGCTAAAATTCCAATATTATCCACAAGAGCGGTATTGCCTCTGTCGTTTATAGCGAAAGTGCGATTGGGATCTTGATACGCTAATCGCTTGCTGCGCACGAGCACGGTGACCACATCCGGGCGGCGAATTTTTACCATCTGGCACTTGTTGTCTAGCTTCCAATAAGCTCTCGGCACGACGTTGAGCAGTAAATCCGAATCGCCGCTCTCACCGGCATTTTTGTTAATCGCAGCATCGACGAGTTCTGAAACTGAGTTTGCACTGTTCCATTCGACAAAGCCTGGAATTGCCCGGGCGAGGCAGTTATCGAGGGACCAATCAGTCGTGATTAGGTAACCTCCGTTGGCGACAAAGTTGCGAATTACTTCGAGCCCTGACGCGGGAATTTCTCCCGCGCAATCAACTATCAATACGCTGGTGTTCGCCAAGGAAACTTTGCTGATTGCATTCGGATTGATTTTGTTGAAATTGAAGCCGAAATTGTGCAAGGCGTGTCCTGAATCATCCCACTGCCCTTTAATTTCAATGACGGAATCTTTCGACATCGGTTTAAGGTCAGGGTGGGTCTCCTGAAGCCAGCCGCTGAACAGTTTAGGCGAGACGGTGGTAGTTTGCGGTGGTCCTGCAGACGGTGGTTGTGTGTTCCAGACGTTGGGTTGCTCGCCGCCTTGCTCTCTCACGCCGGTATTGGTGACATTGCCTTCCAATCCGTGCGGACCTGCTGAGTGGGAGTGCCCGTCTGTCACCCCGACTGTGGGCAGATCCCGAGGCGTGTCCACGGGAGGAAGTTTGTCAGCATGCGGACGCGGAGGTAGCTGAAATACGGATGCAGGACCTTCCACCCAGTCCGAGGCTGTAGCGGAGGTCTGGGAAAGCGCAAACAGCGCGCAACAAGCAACTAAAATAAATGGACGCAGAAATGAATCCTCTTGGCCTCTACATTAGATTCTAAAACAATTCATGCCAGGCGAACCATGCCGTAACGCAATATCCTGGCAATATCTGGATTTGTCACATCGCGAGAATTCGAGCCACAACGCAGAGAGCGAACCATCACCCCGATGCTTCGCTCGCTGTCCCCTGAAAAATTGTTCGTGCTGCCACCGGATGCGGTGTCACAGATTCGATAATGAAATGATAGCGATCGAATCCAAATGAAGCCATGCGAGAATCTGCACACATTACTGCGGAATTACGCAGTCCCGGTCTTTTTCGCCTGGGTTCAGCTTTGGCTTTAGATCTTGACAAGCTTTTTGTCGCCGGTATAATTGTGTGACCCCAAATAACGACGCGGCCTGCCAAAGGGTCTAGCCGATGCGTGAAATTTACCAACTCCTGTGAACCGCATGAGATCAGACTGGTTCGAGACTAGACTACATTTGCTTCGCGCTACGTGCACTTAGCGTGGACTTGCTTTGAAGACTTTGCATACACACGGAAACCCGGTAATAATTTATGGCAACACAATCTTCCCTTATTGATCCTGCCTGTTCGCAACCGACCGCGTCTGCTCGAAAATGCGAGCACACAGACTCATCTAGAATATTGAGAGGTGCCCTGCTTCTTGCGGTGCTGACCTTCATGGTGGCAGGAGTGATTGCAGCAGTAATATGTCTTTATGTCGCTCCCATCGGCGACTTAGTTCCGCAAGGTCCAGCCGAAACGAATTAGCGGACAATCTCGTCAAATGTGCATCTTCGATGTTCTGCTACCAACAATCCAGCAATGTCGTTGTGTTTGGTGAGGCTACCTACGAACGAACAGAGAAAAACGAAAAATGTCCAGCCAATAAAAAACTTCTTGTGCTGCCGAAGAAAATCAAATCTCATATGGAATTCCAATTTGAAAAGTCATTGTCATATCAAGAATCGAATCGCATGATCGCTTCGACGATGACGTTGGCGCCAGCGGCTAATGCGGAAGGTTCGGCCCACTCTTCTGGGGCGTGACTTTTTCCGCGCAGGCATGGCACGAAGACCATCGCGGCGGGCGCGATGCGAGAGAGGAAGGCGGCGTCGTGTCCGGCGCCAGAAGCTAAGTCCATTGTTGTAAGTCCCAAATGTTTTGCGCAACTGCTTAAGAGGTCGCGCAGATTGGCATCACAAATTGACGGTATGGAATCCGAAAGAAGCTTTGGACCGGCGCACTCGACTCTGTAAGATTCTGCTGCGGTTGCAGCTGTTCGTGTTACTTCCTCCAAGAAGCGATCGATTAATGGGCGGCTCTCACTGCGTGCGTCAATAACTAGACGTGCGCTTTGAGGCACCACATTCATTGCGTTTGGTTGAATCTCGATCACTCCCACGGTGGCGACAAAATGCCCTTCACCGCAAGATGCGTATTCTTCAGCGATTTTGCGGATAAAGACTACAGTTTCTGCTAGGGCAACAGCGGCGTCACGTCGCAAATTCATTGGTGTCGTTCCGGCGTGATCTGCCTCACCGTTGAAGACGATTTCGATGCGACGAATACCGACGATGGCAGTAACTAAACCGATGTCTAACTTTTCCTTTTCAAGTATTGGTCCTTGTTCGATGTGCAGCTCAAAAAACGCGCGCACATCAGATCGCTTTGCGCTCGAAATTTTTTCTGGTGCACCGCCAACTCGTTTAATTGCTTCACCCAATGTTTCGCCGGCAGGCTCGATAAATGCCAACATCTTCTCATCTAGATTGCCTGTAATACCTCGACTGCCCACACACGATAGACCGTACACATTTGGCTCTTCTGCTAGAAAATCAACGATTTCAATATTATGTTTGACTTTGAAATTGCTTTCCTTGAGGATTCTGCCGATCTCTAGCGCGGCGACTACCCCGGCGACGCCATCGAAGCGCCCACCGCTTGGAACTGTGTCTGAATGCGAGCCGAGCATAATCGTACCCGCACCGGGTGTGGTGCCGGTAATTTTGCCGATCAAATTTCCTGCTGCGTCCAGCGACACATCAAAACCAGCTTCAGTAAACTTTTCTGTCAGCCAGTGTCGACCTTTGGCGAACAATGGTGTAAAGGCGCGGCGCGTGTAGGGCTGGTCCGGCTGCGTGAATTCCGCAATTGCCATTAGATCATGCCAAAGGCGCTCTGAATTAACAAGCGCCTTCGATTTTGCACCTGCGGTCATAATCAAACCTCATGCGAACTGAGCGTTGAGGTTTGATTATACTAATTTCTATGTGCAGGCGTCTCGATAGATTTCTACTATTTCTTCTATCCGTTCTTCAAGACGTTTTATGACTTCTTCGTTGCCGGACTGAGTTTTCAGGTATTCAACCAGTTCCATTAGAACTAAGCCGACTTCGCCGCTCAGCAAACCATAGGTCGGCGGCGGCTAGCTAGCGTGCTAGCGTATGTCAGAGTGTTTTTGCCAATCGCTTTGCTAGATTTGATCGGTTCTCACAAAGGTCGTCTAAACAATAGCGAGCGTGCGTGCGGCTGTCTTGCTGCGTGGACGAAGGAAGTGTCCAGTGCCAGGTGCCGAGACTTTTTTGGCGCCATCGAAAATTTGCTGTCCACGTAAGAAAGTTGCCTCAACCCGATAGGGCAATTCCATGCCTTCATATGGGCTCCATGAAATCACGTTGTGTCCGCTTTCTGAGGGATCGTATCGATAGCGATTCGCTTTCATTACTGTAATGTCCGCGTCTTTCCCAAGTTCAAGTGCGCCCTTGATGTGGTCAAGTCTAAACAATCGAGCCGGATTAGCTGCCAAAAGGCGCGCCGCCCAAGTCACACTGAGCCCATGTTCTTCTAATCCTTTTAACAACAGCGAATAGAGCACCTCAAGTCCAGGAGCGCCGGAAGAATTTTCCAGCATGTTTGGATTGGTCTTTCGATCTTCAGACCAACTGACGTGATCCGTTGACACGACTGTGATATTGCCTTGTCCAAGGTGTTTCCAGAGCGCTTCGACTTGCGCTCGTGGACGGATTGGTGGATTTACTTTTGCCTTTCCAACCAGCCTGCGCACGCTGTCTTCTTCGTCGAGGGTAAGATAGTGGATGCACGCTTCGATTGTGGTATCAAATCCTTGAGCGCGATAATTTGCGGACAATTCATAACCGCGTGCCAGAGAGCAATGGACTATGTGTGCCGAACATCCTGTCGCGGCAGCGATTTCGTAAACTTCGGCGATTGCCAAAGTTTCGGTGATCGGCGGGCGACTCAATCCGTGAGATAGATAATCAGTCAGTCCTTGATCTTTTACTTTGGAAATATAGGCACGCACAGCTTCGTCGTTTTCGTTGTGAACGCCTGCCATCAAATCGTGTTTGGCGATTTCCGAAAAGCATTCAAACATTGTCTGTGGAGGAATGCGCGGAAATCGATCCGGATGCGTTCCGAATGTTGAGAACTTGAACGCTGCCGCCCCGGCTTCGACCATGTCAGCGATGTGTTTGGCGCCGTCGTTAGGATGGACTGTGCCGAACAGTGCAAAATCCACGCGTGCTTGTTCGCCCGCTTCCCTGGCTTTTTCACGCAGTCTTTCTGCCGTGCAAATCAGCTTGCCGTCGTCATCGTAAGGCATGTCAACGATCGTCGTCACGCCGCCTGCCGCAGCAGACCTTGTCGACCAAACGAAATCTTCTTGATTTTTTTGGCTGCGGCTGTGCGTTTGCGAATCGATGGCACCCGGCATAACCAGGCTGTTTCCAAAATCGTGGCGTTCAGCAGCACCCGGAGGTTTACCAACACCGATTGCGGAAATTTTCCCATCCTTAACGGCGACATAGCCACCATCTATGATGCGGTCGGTAAGCACAACTCGACCGGAGACAACTAAATCAAAATCAGACATATTGAAACTCCTTACGCAAGCGCGTATGAAAGAAGATCGATTCCCATGGCTGCCTCAACTTCGTGATATGCATCGGGCTGCCGTGCACCGGTTCCGAGCGGAAGGTCCGCTTTATTATTTACCAACACAGCCACTCTTGTTCCCTCTCTCATTTGTGCAACGCTTACAGGTAACCCTGTATCGAGCGACAGCGTCGTTATTAGATCCGGGAAAGTTGAGAGTCTTTCGCCGTCTCTGTCTACCGCCATATATTCGTTCATTGTGTGCAGGGTCAATATTCCTTTCTCGTCTTGCACTTGAAAGCGCGCGAAGTCCCAACTGTCACGTGTATCAACAGCAGCATTTTTGACAGGACCGACACCAAGAATGCGTCCTTTCGTCTCTCGCACGGCTGCAGAAATCACTGCTTCCGGTCCATCATCTTTTGCTTTCAGCATCGCCTCGCCAAGTTTGATCGCGTAAGAAATGGCACCGATTGCGGCGTGTTCTTTTATATAAGATGCGGCTATCGGATTTCTTGCGGCCGCGATAAAACCGCCTGACTGCAGGGAAACGGCGCGCAGAATATCGTCAGCTCTGGCCACTTCACCGCGGACGGTGACTTCCAAATAACGTCCTTGTGCCCGATTGCCTCCGGCTGCGGTTTGAATGGTTTGATAACCGGGCTTTGTCAGAAGTCCCATGGAGCCAAACTTTCCAGTGGGCTGCGCCCGTCCATTTCCTGCCGCATCGATCACCGGAATGCCAAGTATTGCTGATTGATTCCAGCCGTTCAACGTAGTCGATGATCCGTTTTGGGCGGTTATGACTCCGGCGATTGGCTTGCCGAGCGCCTCGATCAGCAGCTGAAGGGCGCGTACATAATCGATTGGAAACATCTGCCAGTCTTTTGCAGCAGGTGATCCGATTGCCGTGACCGTGACAACAATGCCGTCTTCGGGAATTTCGTCAATGCTGGCGAGCGTTGGTTCACCGAGACTGGTGGCAATTTGACCAATAAGGTAACCGTGATCGACCCACCCGCCGCCTCCCGCAGCTAAGACTGAGCCACCTGTGACGGCGGCTGCAACATCGGCCGCAACTAATTTGCGCATTTACTTCTCCCTTTCTTTGACTAAAGTCCGAGCTTGTGGACTTTGGCTGTTTCCTGAGCTTCCGGGTAACCTGCATCGGCAAAGCGCAAGACGCCAATGCCTGTGTCAGCTGTCAGTGCTGTCGATAGTCGTTGCGCCGCTTCTTCGCTGCCGTCGGCTGTGATCGTAGCACCGGCGCTGGTCATGTAACCGGAATAGCCGCCGCCTCCAGAGTGTATGGCGACGAGATCCGCAGCCGACGCGGTGTTGAGAAGGGCGTTAAGCAGCGGCCAATCTGAAATGGCATCGCTGCCATCTAACATTCCCTCTGTGCCGATGCGAGGATGCGTCATCGCGGCTCCATCGAGATGATCGCGCGTAAACGCTATCGGTCCCGAGAGCTTGCCGTCTCGGACTGCATCATTGACCAACAAGGCGAGCTTGGTGCGTTCCCCATGTCCGAGCCAACAGATTCGTGCAGGCAATGCTTCGAATTTAATATGCTCGCGCGCTAGCTTGATCCAATTGGTGGCCAGATCGTTGTCTGGAAAGTGGTCCAGCACGAGCTGATCGATGACGTGGATGTCTTCTGGATTTCCTGTTAAGGCAATCCATCTGAAGGGACCGATGCCTTTGCAAAAGAGTGGTCTCAAATAACGGGCGGTAAAAATGTCAATGTCGAAAGCGTCTGTTACCCCAGCTTCAGCTGCTTGCGAGCGGATGTTATTGCCGTTGTCGAACACTATCGAGCCATTCCTTTTAAAGGCAAGCATCGCTTGCACTTCAATCGCGATGGAAGCGAGTGCAAGTTTACGCACTTCTGTTGGGTTCGATTTGCGCAGTGCGTCTGTCTCGTCGATCCCCATTCCTGCAGGAATATAACCGAAAAGTGTATCGTGAGCGGAGGTTTGGTCCGTGACTACATCTGGAGTGATACCATGTTTGACTAGCTCAGGATAAACTTCTGCGGCGTTGCCAACCATACTTATAGATCTGGCGATCCCTTTATCCTGAGCCTCTTTGACCAACGCCAGTGCCTCGTCCAAACTGTCCGCAATTAGTTCGCAGTAACCAGCAGCAACGCGTTTTTCAATTCGACTACGATCCACTTCGACAACGAGAATCACTGCTCCCGCCAGTTTCCCCGCAAGAGGTTGGGCGCCACCCATGCCGCCCATACCGGCAGTGAGGACGAATTTCCCTTTCAAGGAACCACCGAAATGCTCTTTTGCCACTTGGGACAAAATTTCATACGTTCCTTGAATCACTCCCTGGGAGCCAATGTACTGCCAATCAGCAGCGGTAAGTCCGCCCCAGATCATCAGGCCTTTTTCCTGTAAATCGTAAAAGTTTTCAGGTGTCGCCCACCGTCCTACCATATTGCCACAGGCCATAAGCACCAGGGGCGCCATTTTATGCGTCTTGAAAATTCCGATCGGTTTGCCTGATTGAACTATCAGGGTTTGACCTTCGTCCATGTTTTTTAGAGCGTGAACGATTTTATGATACGAATCCCAGTCTCTTGCTGCCTTTGCAAAGCTGGCGTAGACAACAAGATCCTCTTGTCGCTCCGCATTTTCCAGATTATTCTCGAGCAAACGCAATAGTGCTTCTTGTCTCCAGCCGCGACAACGCAATTCCGTTCCGCGCCCTGCGCTGATGCGAGTGTGCAAAGGTTTGGTTTGTGCAGTCACGACTGCTCTCCTTGTTTGATCTGTGCTTGCGCTACTTTCACTCCGTCGATATCAGTATTTGTCACGGCTTCATTCACCCAATAGAGGAGCTTTCCTTCCGAAACGGCTTCGACAACACGTTCTAGTTCGGTCTTCCAAACGTTTGCATCTAATGAAGGATGTGCGTGGACAATTTCGTAGGCAATCTGAGTGCCTTTCCCAAGGCATGGATTGCCGCGCATATCAATTGCGGAAGCTGAGATCATTAATTCCAGTGCCGCTACACGCCGAGCGACATAAATCAACCGGGCGGTTGCTTTCACAGCCAGCGGTGCCATACTGCCGTGATCCTCCACTCCTTCACCCAATTGTGAGCCGTAAGAAAGTGAAATAGGATTGGCAAGACTTTGTGCTTCAGCGGTAAGTGATGAACATGTCCGAGCCAGCGGCAAAAGCCTGGTGAGTGGGTTTTCTGGCCTTGCTAATCCTGTCGGCAAAGCGCTGAAGTCCGACCAGAGATGCTTGTGCAGGCGCTCGTTAGCTAGTCGAACTACGTGCACAAGAGCGATGCGTAAATTGTCGAACGCTATGGCAATATTCGTCACGTCGAAATTGCCGACTGAGACAATAGTGCCATCCTCAATGCTGACAATAGGATTGTCTCCACCTGAGTTCAGTTCGATTTCCATTGATTGGCGGAGATGATCGCAAGCTTCATCAAGGGCACCGTGAACTTGCGGGATGCATCTAAATGAAAGCGAATCTTGCAATTTTCGTGCTGCGCCTTTTTTCCACAAGTAACTGTCTTGCAGAAGTTTGCGCAAGCGCTTCGAAGTGGCAATGTGCCCAGGATGAGGTTTTAAGCGCGCTGCAGCTGGATGGATGATGCTCAGGTTAGCGCCGAAAGCTTCGAGCGACAACGCCGCCGATAAGTTGAATACGTCTAGAACAGAGATTGCATCAGCAATAACGATCGAACCATAGCCAATCGTGACGCCATTTGCGCTGATCAATCCAAGCGCTTCTTTGACTTGCAGAACTAACGGTTTCATGCCGATAGCTGTGAGCGCTTGGTCGCCAGGCATGACTTGGCCTTTATACTCGGCTTCACCTAACCCTACTAGCACTAAACCAATCTGCGACATCTCAGCCAGGTCGGCTTGTCCAATCGAGCCACCAGCGCGAACGATAGGATGTACCTCTTTGTTCAAAAGCTCGATCAACGCGTCAATTATTTCACCGCGCACACCGACGCCGGCCCGAGCCATACCGTTCGCACGCGCAAGCATCATTGCTCTTACCGATGAAGTCTCGAACAGTTGCCCGTATGCCACGGCATGACCGACGATAGTGCTGATTTGGTACTGCTCCAAACGGTCTGCTGGAACCAATTGATGGGCCAACGGACCAAGCTCAGTATTCAAGCCATAAACTAATTCGTCGTCGGTTATATGATCGACAATGTCTCGCGCCGCACGAACACGGACGCGAGCTTCGTCTGATAAAGAAACTTTGGAAAATTGACGGGCAACTGAAACGACCTGATCAATTGTCAGGTCTTCACCGGTGAGCAGTACCTCTCGGTCCTGTGCCGGCTGGATAGTCGATTCATGTCCGTACGCGACCATGTTTGGCGCTCCCCACGTCGCCATCTAGTGCCTTTGATGATGAGCATAAGGCTTATTGAAGCAGTCGCATAGCTTATGTGGACCTAAATCTGGTCATCACTTCACTTGACTACCAGCAAGAGAATAGCCCAGGCTGAGCTGTTTGCCATATTAATTATTTTTGAAGATTTACATTGGCCTTATTTTCTTGATACTACCAGTGGTGCAGCGACCACTTTAGAGTGGTCTGCAAAGTCGACTGTGGTTCTTGCTTCATATCAATGCACGTTGTTTCAGCTGCAGTAGTGTTCGCGCCAATCTAATTTTATGTCGCTACTTTTGTGCGGGAAGACTCGAATGAATATGCTATTGAATGGCAAATCAAATATGTCTATGGTATCGCGCGCGGTGTCTACCGGCTGACTTTGTTTTTTCGAATTTTGAGCAGGTAATCTTCGAAAAATTGCGCTTCTTCAACAAATCCAAATACTTGCGCCAAGTCGAGAATTCTCTTCACCTCAGTTGAAAGATACTGCTGTAGATATGATTGCCGAGGAAAGTTCGTATGAATCTCTAATGCTAATCTAAATTGCTCGATACATTTTCTAGCGCACTAAGGCACCATCAATTTTGAACTTCTCCAATACTCGTGAGGCTACGCCATTGCCTTCTTTTACAATTCCCAACAGAAGATGTTCCGATCCGACGTAATTGTGTCCTAGGTCACGAGCTTCCTCCCAGGCCAACTGCAGTACAAGTCTCGCCCTCGGCGTGAATGGCATTTCCTTGGTAGCAAAACCGCTGCCGCGGCCAGTGATTGATTCTACCTTAGCTCGTGCCGCCTCAACCGTGACGCCAAGGTCAGATAGAACGCCGGGTGCAATTCCAGAACGACAGCGAATAAGACCGATCAAAATGTGCTCTGTGCCCACAGAGTTAAAGCCAAGGCGCCTTGTTTCTTCCTGTGCAAATACAATGATGCTGCCGGGATCAGATTCGCCGTCATTCCCAGCGCCGATGCGTGTCTTGCCACCGCCTGATCCACCACCTCTTGATGGTTCAGGTTGGGCTTTGGGTTCTTCGTCCGATATCCAATCTTCCATTTTTAGCCTACCGGGTGAGATGGAAACATTTTGGTAATGTCATTTCCTAATACTACAAGGTGGAAACAAGTTACTAAAATTCGCCTTCCGACTTTTGCCCCCCTCATTTGGCAGAAGGAGCTTTCATGCGCACCTCGATTCTAATTATTTTCTTGACCGCTTTATTCTCGGTTGCAGGCTCAGTTTGCTACGCGCAATCTTCCGCGCCGCAAGGAACGCCAATGCGTTCAGACTGGCGACCAGGAGTTCGCTACACAACAGGTTCGTACACTGTCAGAGGCTGGGAGAAGCAGCTGGTTGGCGGCAATCCAAACCTTGGTCACTGGAACTGGTCACCTGTGGTTGGTTACACCCAGTCAGTGGCCACTGGCACTTCCAAGCAAACAAACACAGCGCCGATGCCTGAAAGAAAATCCGTTTACATCAAACCAAATCACGTGCCACTGCCTGTCGTCGTTCATTCAACGGCAAAGCAAGCAATAGCTCAGGCACTACCTAAAGCACCGAGTGTCACACCAGATGTTTCCGAGGGATCGAGTTCAAATCGCACTGAAACCCATACCCAAGCAATTCTGAGTTACGGTAGTGACTATCGCGGCAACGACAGTTATAGAGCCGCAAGCAGTGTGCGCGGCAGCCTTGCCCACAGAAGTGTTGGGGCAATCCTCAGTCAGTCACTGCACTATTAGGTAAACCATGCCCCTGGAATCGCCACATCGCAGCGAACGCGTCGAGGGAAATGAACCGTTATTAAAGTGCGTTTGCACGCCCGGAGGCCGACATGGTGTCTGATGCAACGCATCGCCCAGATCGAGTCTCTCGCCCCGATCCGAGTGATCGAGCTGGTGATTTGTCGCGTCGAGTTTCGGACCTGTGCCCTTCGGGACCGGATCTTTATAAAAACTCAGGTGACCGGGAGCGCGGGACGGATCTCTATAAATACTCCGGTGACCGGGACCAAGCCAATCGTTTTCTGCCGTCCTGCTCAATTGGAGGACTTGACGCGCTCACCGATAAACGTCCCCCTGCGGAAGCTCAGCGCTCGCCTGAAAACAAAGGCGCTGCAGCCACGTTGTTTGACGGCAATTCGTCTCCTCAGCAACAGTTGGAGGCTGTGCGCGAATTGTCGAAGTTAGGCATTTCGAATCTGACGATGCAAGGCAAAGACGGTCAAAGTTATAATCTGCGTTTAGAGCGAGAAGCAGCTGGAACGCGGGAAATGGTGCACTTGCACATGACCGGACCGGATGGCAAAGAGCACGTGGTCTTGCGAGGCATTGCCAATCAGGACGGAAGCTTTACTCAGGAACGAAACCGAAGCGGTCAACATGCTGATTGGTATGGCTCAGCTGGCGCGAAATTCAAAGCGATCAATCCTAACGATTCCACACCAAGCGATCTCTCGAACGATCAGCAGCCCCCGTATCGTTCCAGACCATCCGATGATGTTCGTCCACCGTTTAAAGCACCAGAAGTCCCAGTAGGATCAATCGATAGATCACAATTCGATGCGCAATTGCAAGATCCCAGAGTTATGGCGGCATTTGCCGGCAGAATGTCGTCTGAAGTAGGCTCTCAAGGACCAGCCGCACAATTAGCATTTGCCGAGGAAGTCATGAATAGAGCCATGGCTAGAAACCAAACGCTAATGCAAGCTCTAACCGGTAGTTATTATCCAACGCATAACCCTGGCAGTTCTCACAATCCGGCATTAGTTGACGCGGTTACTAAAGCATGGAAAGAAGGAACTGATACCATCTATGGTGCTACCGGGAATGCTTCAGGCAGGGTTGGATTTGGCGTGCCAGGAGGCCACTATGATGCAAGTCATCACTGGGTTTCTCCAAATCAAACGGTCAACATAAATGGGGAAAGATTTGGTTATGAACAAGTTGATATCAGCAAAGGTTGGCTAAAAAAATATGAACAGCTCAAA
>PLXC01000069.1 GCA_003151275.1 Candidatus Melainabacteria bacterium | reverse complement strand
CAAATCGACAACTTCCTTCCAGACCGGTGGCTAGCTCAACGACAATCGCAATCTCGACCAAACTAGGCAACCGAGAATAGCTCAATTTAAGCGCGCGCGATCACTCTTTTAAAGAGCGTGGTTGCTGCAACGCTTTCTCGACAACCACGGGCGGTGCCATACAACCAATTTTCAAAAAGCCAGGGCAAATTGTCCTGGCTTTTTATTGTCATCAAAAAAGATCAAATAAATCTCCAGGCTTTTTCAAACGCTCTGAAACCAGCCTACAATCACATCTAACGCACAAATCAAAAATCGCTGTCGACAGAGGGAAGTCAATCTGGTGATGCATACATAGCAACTGTCGACAGACTCAGCAGATCTGTCTCCATGAAGAACCGCGCCACAACTGCGTTTCCGGTTATTGTCGACATTGTTTATCCTGCCTCTGGCGAGGCGACATCATAAATCAAGGCAGCAACACCTCCAATCAACGGAGCAATGTGCTCAATCAAGGCAGCCAAATAAACCATCAATGGGGGGCCATATCCAGTCGATGGGCAACATCCTGGCTAGCTCCAACAGCCTCAACGGGGCGATAATCAGCAGCAAGATCAAACAATTTGCTAGGGCGCTTACAACATATTCATTTTGCATCATAATAGAGCTTATCGAATAGTGTGTTACACGCAGCATAAACGAGATTACGTAATTAAGTGAGTATAAGAATGCCACGACTGGTCATCATCACACTACTGCTGTGCGGACTGATCACATCGGGTCCTTGCTATGGCAAAGCGTCAAAATGGCCTTATCCATATCCTCCATCATTGGCACCGAATTCCGGCCCATATCCTACAGCCCGCGACCTGAGCATCCCGACTTTATGCAGCATCACCACACATCTAGCTGTAACTCTCGGCTTAGTCAAGCGTGCTAAAGACTATGATTTCGAAAAAGTGGACCCAGAAATGAAAGAAAAACTTCGGGAGATTTTTGGCAACACAACAGTAGACTGCAGAGTTCTGCTTAAGCCAAACGGACAGATTTCCGATTTGACGATCTGGAAAAGCACTGCGCCACGTGATTTAGAGGTAAAGGCCTGTGAGTTGATACGAAAATCCGCGCCGTTCGAGAAAAATGTTTATCCTGACAATCTTCGATATGCCGTCACCTTTCCTAATTACGATCGGACGCTTATCTACTGGAATGAACAGGTGGACATAAATTCAATGCCGTACCGAGTAGAGCCAGTTCAAGAAAAGCACTCAAAACATTGATTCTTAGCCTATCCATGCTTTGATGAGAGTTTCCATTGCTACATGCAATATGAAAAAGCGAGCGACCTGCATGCGCGAACCGCACGCATAATTATGACATTGGACTCGCAGTTTCGGTCAATTCGGCTGCCTGCACCACCTGCGACACTGCCTGCAAACCAACGAGCAGGGGCCCGGTGTCAATTGCTGCCGAAGGCACCCGAGGGCTCGGCGATTGATTCCGGGTGCGAGGTGGTAGGCTTAGTGCCAGGCAGGATGGAAGGGCAGCGTGCCATGAAGCAATCCGTCACTTTACGTGCACCACTGACGATGACTCACTTGCTGTTGTTCTCTGCATATAGGAGTAAGCACTATTATGAAATCGTCCAAGTTTATGTTTGTCATTATCTTAGTGGTCACAGGATTGACAAACAGTGCAATCACGAATCCCGGAACCGCACAAACCTACGAGCCTAGATATGCAATGGAAGTTGCTAGGAAAAATCGCATTAATCACATTAGTCTTACGAGCCTCCACTTCTGCCCAAGGTGGTCCGAGCTACTCATTGACCGATCGCAAAGAGGGCAGCGCTTAGTATTGAAAAAAACAAGTGATGACCAAGCAATTTTAAATCCAGCCAATGAACCCCTTGGTGGGTCCTTGAACACCATAGATCTTAAAGAGGTCAATGAAACAACCGCAAAAACACTATGGGGCGGGAGGTCAAACACCGAGGGTGGAATAACATGTGATTTGCTCACGGAAGTTGGAACTCCCGAAATGGATATATTTCATCTCGATATGAAGTTTGCAAATGACAAACTAAGCTCTTACCGTTTAAGAGGTAGCGGAATTATAAAGCCGACTTGGATTAGCCTGGACACAAAAAACTCAGGAGAGAAGAAGTGATCTCTTCTGAGCTCAGATAGCTATTATGCCAAAATTTCCAAGAAGTCACTATTCTCTGCGTAAACACCGCCGGGCCAAAAACCATTCATGTCCGACCATATACTTGTACTTGCATCTAGGCGCTATTGAGCCCGTCTTGGTCGTGGTATTGGAAAATCTAGAAAATGGCATACTGAAATTTTGAGGAACTCCTATAGCTTCGATCCTATTGTAAAGTTGGCTGTCACCAACGGTTAACGGATTCTTCAATTTCGTTGGCTCTATCTTCGAAACCGTATTTTCTCAATGCGGAACAGCATTGTTTTACATGCTGGCTAAAGCGAGTATCCTTCACTTGCTCCATTTTGGAAACTGCTCTTTCGATGAGATCTTTTGCTGCGTTTTGCTCTGATAACTCCATGAATTTGTCTCCGAGTTTGAGAAATTCTGGAAAATCAGTGTAATGTGTGATCTGTAATTTTGTAGCTGAATTTTTAGCTCTTTCAGTCCACATTCTGGAAGCGGGAAAATCAGCTTTCTTTTTGAAGAAGTCCGCGATTTCTATAGTTACGAATATTGTCTCCGGCGCGTTGTGTCCTTCTATTTGTTTGAGCATATCTAGTTCTTGGATCAATAACTCATAATATTCCACAGTTTGATTTCCACTCCGCTCAAATGTCTCTCTCAGCAATTTGCGCGCTTTAAGGGCATCCTTGCTCAGTCGACCTTGAGAGTTTTCGGCTAAATCAATGGCTTCAATTAATAACGTTCTTTTAGCCTGAATATCTTCGGCTCGTTTGGCCTCGTTCATTAACTTCTGCGTTCTCATTGAATCGACTCCGAACCGATGAGTGGTGGGTGATAACTCAGTGCTGCGCATTAAGGAATCAGCGTCATCCTCTCTTCCGAGCTTTTGCAGGGCGTTATGATAGAGTTCGCGAACTGACCCCACTGCAAGTTGGTTACTTCGGAGATTGTCTCTGTAAGATTGCAATGCACGGTTCAACGCCTTCTCTGCTAGCACAAAGTTACCTGTTGTCAAATATATTGAGCCGAGCGTACATAGCGTCTTGCCAAAAAGTAGCCCATGAATTCCATGATTGCTTTGTGCCTCAGCAAGTTGCTCAAGCAAACCAATGGCCTTGTCATTGTCTCCTGAAGCCGCCATTTTTGACGCAAGAAGATCAAGTGTGTAAATGACATTATAGAAATTCTGTGATTGGTAATATCGTCCACCGTGAGTAGTATAAATGGCTAGTATGCGATCAATAGTTGGCTGAAAGTCAGTATTGCTCGCATATCTAACCGTAACAAGTTTAGTGAGAGCTAGAGCGACTCGATAGCTATCTGTTCCGCAACTTTCACCGCGCACATCTACCGCATGAGAAATAAGTCTCTCCGCCTCTGTCAGTAAGTTTGCCTTTACGAGACTATCTGTAAAAGTGTCATGTTCGCCGCCAATCGGGAAGTCGATTCCGAATAGAAATTGGTCTTTGACGGATCGTTCCCAATCAAGAGTCAAGTGTGCATCAGACAATGCTTCTTCTACTTGCCCTATCTGCAACTCGCTTGATGCTGCGCAAGAAAGAGTTCTTATGCCCTCGTAAAACTTTTGAGAGCCGTATTGCACTGATGCCAACCGTTTCGAAACTTCTATATATTTTCTTTGTTCTCTTGAATTTAAATATTGCTTTGCGAGACGTTTCAGGATTTCAGGATCGTCGGTTTGGTTTTCGGTAGCGTTACCACTCAACTCTAGAAGTCGTTGCGTAACTTCTGCGGCTTCTTCGTTCTGTCCAGAATCTCTAAATGAGTCGAATAGTGTCATTAATATTGGCACCAATCCTGGTGAATTGACTCCGACGAGATTCTCCTCTAAATGCACAGCACGTTTAAGTACGAGTTGTTTTTTGCGAGCCATGCTCTTGGTTGAGGTGCTTCCCATGTGATTGGCGATCTCCAAGTACGACGAGAGTGCTTCAACAAATTTAGCTTGTCGTTCTAGACTCTCAGCCAGCTCGATTTTGAGTGCGTGCAATCCAGAGTAAGGTTTAATTGTGTCCTTTAACAGATTCTCTGTATCCGAGTAACGCCCCTTTGAATTGTAAAAAATTGCAAGTTTCAGGCGAGCATCGTCTCGACCTGTAGCTATGGCTGATGCTTTCAGCAATTCTTCTCGGTCGGATTCTAGTCCGTTACTTTCACTCAGTTTCTCCAGCTCTAATAGCTTGTCTACAAATTTTGAACGATCAGGCAGAGTAATTACATCTCGCCATAGGTCGCGTCCTTTTTCGATTTCTCCTCTGCGGAACGCAAGCAATGCTCTATCGCACGCAAGCATAGTCTTGTCGGCTCGACATCTTTCTGCTCGCTCAAGCACATGATCCACCACGTCGTTCTGATTGTTGATCCTAAACACACATGCTAAATAGCGCAGCTTGTCACCCAGGTTAAGTTCATTGCCTTTTGATTTTGCATCGAGGTCTGCAGTTGGTTGAATTGAATCCAGCCATTCTTCCAACTGCCACCATGCATGATCAGCAGTCTGATGGTCTTCACAGACTCTCGCCAAGAAGCCAAGATTGGCAAACAAACTTAGATAAGCCAGCGGATTTGAATTTTTGGCCAGGGCTTTGGCCGCCACTGTTTTCAAAATGTTCAGTGCCAGAGTTTGTTCGGATCTCGCAATCATGCTAGCCAGTTTTGCGCATGCTGCAATTAGGTGAGGGCTAAACTCAGATGTTTCTTCAACGAGGTTCATGATCAATGTTTGTGCTTGTTGAATTTGTGCATTGCGTAGTAATTTATGGGTTTCCATAATTTCATTTGGAAGGAAGGTCTCCCGTTTGGTGCACAATCCGTGTTGGGTATCGCCGAATACTACACTTTCAACTTGATCGATCGACGTTGTCTTATTACCGTTCTTACGCTCAGCTGCTGCTTCTAAAAGAGCTAGGGTCAGTTTGTTTTTTGGTCCTAGCGCTTTCATTCTCAAAGCGAGAGCTCGTTCATAATAAACTTCGGACTGGTCCAGTTGTCCTCCTAAAGTATGTGCGTCGCCTGCCAGGAGCAAAACGTCACTTAGTGCGGGAAAGAACCCCAGTCGTTGTTCAAATGAAACCAAAGTTTCTTCGTCAAATGCGTCGTAGATTGCTATTGATCGTTGAACGCACAGATCGGCTGCTGCGAAGTTCTCATTCAATAAATGTGTGACGATGATTTTGCGCAGCAATAAAGAGACTGTTCGCAACTTATCAGATTTCAGGACGCTCTCTGTAGCATGTGCATAATACTTTTGAATTGCGAGTTCGTAAAGATCACATGCGCGCCCTAGTTTGCCTTGCTTTTGAAGAAGATCGGCTACGGCGGTAAGATGACTGTGACTTTGGTAATGATGCTTGAGAGGGTCGGTTACTAGAAGCTCTTCAATGATTATGTTTGCTTCCTCGAAACGTTTTCGTTCAGTGAGAAACCGCGCGTACTCGAATTGGTAGCCTGTGTATGGATAGGTATCATTGTTTTTGGTCGCGCAGGTCTCGATTAGTTGTTTGTAGATTTCTTCTGCAGCCACTTCATCAATGCCGTTTGCCAATCCAGCTACAAATTTGTTGATGGTTGAGTCTGATTGGGTTTGCAATCCTTCCGATAAAAGAACACTCAGCACATTGTTTGAGACTTCTTTGACGCTTTCAAAGTGTCCGATTGATATTAAGAACCATCCCAACGCTGCCAAGTGAGAAAGCGTTGACACATCTTCCATAGCGTCTAAGCAATCGGGCGCCCGCTCTGCAGCCAGCCGATAAAGCGCTTCTGTTGTTTCAAAGTCGGTCAGCTTTTTGTGTTGAGAAGCCTGGGAGGAAAAGTCACGACTATTGAACGAATAAATCTTGTCGAGAACTGATGCTGTTTTTTGAAGCGTTTCGTAGTAGTCACAATCATCCTCAGCTAGTTCGGATTCATTGACACGTGTCAGTATCAGTCGCTCTGGAACTTCGAGAAAATACTGTTTTATTTCTATCTCAACCTTACTTCCCACTGGTCCTCTCGAGCGTTGTGCCATCTCTTGTAGGGTCAATCCTTTTATCAATTCGCCGTCGATTCGAATCAGCTCATAGTGAGCTGTCAATCCAGTTATACTGAAAGATAATCCCTTCCTTGTTCGTTGTTTAAATGTAACTCCGTGGCCGGGCGAGAACTCGAGGTCCGCCCCAATTCCACCGTGCTGCATTCCTTCGTCTTCGTTATCCGGGGATTTATCGCGTCGGGTCATATCAGAGTTCCATAAATTTTTTTGCTGAACATGCGACCCACGATTTTGTAATTCATCCAGTTTATACAATTCTTGGACGTTAATGTCAGCCTCGAAATTAATAGACCAAGCTTCACGACGTTGGAAGGATTCTACCTCAGCGTTCCTCAGCGGCGTTGCCCACGTGCTTAGCGTCATATTCATCATGTTCAATTGCAACCAGCTCAGGTGGACCATACTCGGCGGGGCCCGTCTTGTTTTTGACAGCCTCTTGCAATAGTTGCATGTGTAGTTTCGCTTCCTCAACTTCTGTCATCTTGTCTCTCATTAACAGCAAAGTATTTGCATCACAATTTTGCACGATCTGTGAGTTGTTTGAAAGTTTTCTTGGGAAGTAATAAAAGCACCATTCTATAGTGCCACCGTAGATGGTTTTCTCACACTTACCAAAGTTTCCGAACTTTCCTGTGCAACAGACCCCAAATCGGGCCCGGGCAAAATGTCGATCTCGACAAGCTTAGCGGCGGACAAGTCTCGAACATGCAACCTCAGCGTGACGCTGCAAGCAACTTAAGCAGGAAATCCGCAATGCTTACGCGAACTGATGACCAAGTACTTTCCATAATCCTAGACTTTTCATAAGAACGATTATCGAAAGATTTCCAAAATGGTTCCCCTGAACCTTACACCCCTAGTCCCACAGATTCAAGCTCGGGACTGGACCGAACCAAGGACAGTCCTAGCTCGGTCCACGAAAGCCCTGGTGCTTTCACATCAGCGATCAAAGTTTGGTGGCGGTGTTCATTAAACCCTGAGCACGTTTGGGCCGCTACTCCCAATAACAGAACTCAAGAACGAAAGTCGTTGCCCTGAGTGCTACAACGCCAAACGAGCATGACTAAGAAGAACTGGAAAGAGGAGAGCAGCGCGATCCTGAACTGGCTCTATATTTCGCTAGCTATGCCCCCTGGGCGCTCAGCGAAAATTCTTTTTTAACGCGAACTTGGCCCGCTTTTCAGCTCCGTTGCTCGATTCTTTTAAAGCGCTGGCGTTACAATACAAAGAAAGCTTGATATGGTCCTCTGCTAAAGGCGGTTCCCGTATGGAAAATTCATGAGGTTCAGCTCTCGAGCCCTCCGATCAATAAGCAACGGCTTGACTGCGCTGTCAGTCCTGACTGCAGCTACATTTATGTTGGAACAAAGTCATCCAGGCTCAACAGCAACTGTCAACGCCGCTTCACCGCCCTCATCACAATCAGCCGCACAAGAAAATCTGAGCCGGTGCTTGAATGCACTGAAGGTGGCGGAAGAGAAAAAGATTGAGGATCCAAAGTCGTGTGTTCTCGCTCTCGCGTATACAGCAGATGCGGCAACGCAATGCGACAGAGAATTACCTAAACACACTGGTCCTTTTTACAGCGAAGATGGAGATAGATATTTTAAGCTGGCGGTGGATCTCTACGCTAAAAACAAGTGGGATAAACAAAACAGCGACGAAATAGCAGACATGCTTTACCAACAGCTTGGTCAGAGGTCGTGGAAAGTCGTCGAGTCCGTTTTCGAAGAATTGTTTAAAGCCTCAGAGCGTCATCTAGAGGGCAAATTTGAAAGGCATGATGTTTCAATCTACTTTGGTCTTTCGCAACGCGAGCAAAAAATGCCTTTGCAGGTCCAGCGAAAGCTTTTGGAAAAAGCAATTGAGATACGCCGAATCGCGCGAAAAAACGAGAGTTGGCGGCTTGCGCCGCTGTACGACGATTTAGCATGGTGCTTCCGGGATGCCGGCGATATCAAAGGAGCGGAAACAAACTTTCTCGGCGCCATCTCGATGCTTGAGCCAGATCCTGTCGAGCAAGCGCGAGCATTGGTAAATTTGGCTAGATTCTACGTAGATAGTGGCATGTACGATAAGGCAAACAGCACATGGCGGCGTTCTGCAGCATTGACAAAACAGAAACATCTTGTTTGGGGAGTGCAGGATTATGTAAACCTGGTTCACACCTATATCGGTCGTCAACAGCCAAAGTATCTTCCACCATTATTCGATGTGTTAATCACTAACGGTGACGAATTCACTTTCATCTCACTAGATCCAATGCTTGTCAAATACATTGAGAAGCAAATAGAATTAGGCGAGCTGGAGCCGGCGGCTGTTCTAATTAAGAAACGCATCGTCGCGGCACCAGGTCACGGTGTAAAACCTGGCAGCGAAAACTGGAAGATTCGGCTGTCAAATATTTATTTAGCACAAGGCAAAACTACAGAGTCCCAAGCCCTCTTTAATCAGGCGATCTCTGACTTAGAGCGAACAGCGCTTCCGACCTCGGACTATAAGTCTTCGCGCGCAAAATTATTGGAAAACATTGGCATGCACAACGAGGCGAAAACTGTGAGCGCAACCTTGCCCACGAATTCCCTGGACATAACGTTGCCTGCCTGTATAGTTGTAAAAGACAAAATTGAATTTGGGAATGACTCAAGTTTAATCTCTTTTGACTCCTCAGATGATAACGATCCGGTCATGCAAGCACATGGTCGCAGCTGTGGGTTCATGCGCGTTATGCCGCCAGAGGGCGACGGTTCAATACTTAGCTTCGGCTCCATTTCTGGTTCGGATATTAGTTATTTCGGAACGATCCACTGTAATAAATCAACACTCACTCAACCGCAAAATCGTAGAGCAAAAATACTGCCAATTGAGCATGTCTTCCAGATCCAGGAGGGAATTGATCCTCCCCCTGACGCAAGGACTGTGGTGCCGGTGATTGAAGCTGGCGTAAAAATGTTAGAGCGTGGTGACTATATTTTGACCGATCTCGGTGACTTAACAGTTCGCCCGCAGACCTTATCTGCACCCATCCGGGTTTTTCTGCAAGATTCAGATTCACCAGACAAAGAAGAATTTGTCCTGTCGCTACACGGACAGCCTGTTGTTTCATTTAGGCAGTTTCAAGTCTGGTATAAGGGAAGCAAGACGATCAAGTTGAGATCGGCTGGCGGATTAATCTATGCACCGAATGCAAGAGTAGAACTTCCGTTCGGAACTGGATTCATGGGTGCTATCGTTGCAAGAGAATTCAAAAGTGCCAATTCGTCCTCCATCTGGCTCGATAGGGGTGTGTTGAATAAAAATTTGACGAGATAATAAATGTCAGTGATGCCGACTCATCGTCCGCTCGACAGGTGACCGACACTCTGCTCGACATACCCTTTTGGCCTCTGAACATTGAACAACAAACTTAAAACGAAATATCCGCAAGCATTTACAACTACCATGAGGATTGCACCAATTATGGTGCACCCTTTGACCGCAAGCATACGTTTCTGAATAAACTCTATGTGTATGAAAAGACCACCGTGGTACCACGATGATCGTCAAATTTGAAAAGATGGTGAGCGACTAGTCTCGAAGTCGCAATGTATAGCTTGGGAAGATGTCGAGGCAAGTAATCACTGGTGCGATTACCGACCATCCGAAGTGAGCATAATCGCAATTTATCTAAATCCCCCATCGTTCACCGACGTTGTAGGGGGAGTGTAGGGGGAGCATTTTTGAAAGTCCCGAAAGTCTTGCGCGGTAAGAGACTCGAACTCCTAACCCCCTCGGTGTAAACAAGGCACCCTCGAACAAATCATTTTGACGGTGCGAGTTGCTTAGAGACAAAACAGCCTATGCCGCTGACAGTGACTAATTGATCACGATTCTTGTAAATTTTCAGGTGATAATTCCCCCAAGAGTCTAATTTGGTTTTGCGCACTTTCCATAGCTTTGCGGACGGGGTCAGTGGAAAGACGAGAGTATATCTGAGTTGCGGCAATTGTTTTGTGCCCCAGCGCTTTCGCGATGATCTGTAAACTATGATTATCCATAGCCATATAACTTGCAAGAGTTCGCCTCTTATGCCGAGCACGGCATAAAAGGCGCACATTAGGCAGCTGGCAAGCCGCCACCGGAGCAAGTCTGCATGTGATTGGCAAGACTTTAAATCACAAAGATTCCAATACTACCGCTATTTATGCTCGATTGAACTTGGATCCAGTCAGGCACGCTATGGAGAATGCCACCAACGCTCTTCTGGCAACAAACGAAACCGCCGATCCGCCGGTGGCACCAGACGAACAAATGGTGGCAAAGAATGTTGTGAAGTTCAGGCACCGTAAAACAGTGGAGTCTTAGGTGACTGGATCAGGGGCGCTTCGTTGGAGGTTTAGGTTGCAAGTTCGAAACTCGTCGCAAGCTAAATTTTTAAATCTGTCGATTTTCGTGGTACCACTTTTCATAGAAACTTCTTTAAGTGACGGAGCTTCACGGTAGGCTGCCCTTCTATCCTGCCTGGCACAAAGCCTACCACCTCGCACCCGCCGTCAATCGCCAAGCCCTGCGGGTGCCTTCGGCAGCAATTGACACCGGGTCCCTGCTCGCTGGTTTGCAGGCAGTGCCGCAGGTGGTGCGGGCAGCGTGTTAAGCAAGACTAAGCTTCAATCTCCGAAAAGTCGCAGAACAACCTTGATGTATCAATATTTCCATCCGAAGTGCGGAAAGCAAGAGTCCCAAGTTTCGTCGGAGACTATTTGACTGGAGCGGAACTGCCGAGTTGGTCCTTGCCGCGAGTTAGGGTGATTAGTTTTAGTTTCTCCGCCGCGATCGTACAGCCAAGTTTCGCTGACTCCTCATATAGAGCCTTTGCTCTGTTCAGATCCTTGGGAAGGCCAGTTCCCGTTCTGTATCTTTCCGCCACACTGTATTTGGCATACGGACAGCCATTTTTTGCTGCTTCTAAAAACAAATCCACTGATTTCTTATCATCCAGTTTGACGCCTTTTCCGCATGCATACATTATGCCGAGCTCGTTCATGGCATGCGGATTGCCATCTGCGGCTCCTTTGCTAAGCCAATAGTAGGCTTTGCCATAGTCTTTGGGAGTTCCTAGTCCCAGCCAGCAAGTTCTTCCGATCTGGTACTCTCCATCTGCGCAACCGTGGACCTTGGCTGATTTCGTGAGAGCTGCTGCTCTTAGTGGATCTTTCGAAACGCCCAAACCGTTTTCATACAGATGGGCGAGTAAGCACTCTGCATCACCGTTGCCACTTTTAGCGCTTGACTGAAAAAATCTGAACGCGCTCGAGTAATCTTGTTTAGTATCGCTTCCCTGCATACATTTGAGACCGATACTGTATAGTCTCTCCGCCGATCCTTTGTCGCCAAGTTTCGCTGACTCTTCATATAGAGCCCCTGCTTTTTTCAGATCCTTTTGAAAACCCGTTCCCGTTCTGTATCTTTCCGCCAGAAGGTATTTGGCTGACCAGCTGCCATTTTTATCTGCTTCTAAATACAACTCCACTGATTTCTTTGCATCCACTTTGACGCCTTTTTCGTCTGCATACATTCCGCCGAGGTCGCTCATGGCACCCGCATTGCCATCCGCGACTCCTTTGCTGAGCCAATAGTAGGCTTTGTCATAATCTTTGGGCGTTCCTATTCCATGCAAGTAAATTCTTCCGAGCCTAGATTCCCCATCTATACAACCGTGTGCCTTGGCTGATTTCATGAGAGTCGCTGCTCTTAGTGGATCTTTCGAAACCCCCAAACCGATTTCATAGAGATGGGCGAGCAAGCATTCTGCATCACCGTTACCGCTTTTAGCGCCTGACTGAAAATATCTGAACGCGCGCAAGTTATCTTGTTTAGTACCGAATCCCCACATGCATGCAAGACCCATAGCGAATTGTGCCTTACCAAAGCCCAGGTTCGCCGATTTCTCTAAAAGGGTTACTGCCCTCTTTGGGTCTGGTGGGCCAACAAGGTTATCACTCAAGAGAAAAGCCAAGGAACACATCCCATCTTGATCGCCGGCCGCTGCCGATTTTTCCCACAGGTCTCTTGCCTTGGTGTAACTGCGAGGCACGCCTAGCCCGTTCATGTAGAGATCACCTAGCATCCACTCGGCTCTTGGATTGCCACCATCGGCAAGGGGCTTTAGCATTTTCTCAGCGTCAAGGAACCGCTTGGCGGTTAACGCATCTTCTACTTCTTTGAGTTGCCCAACTTCATCCGCAAGAGAAAGTGACATGCAGAGTCCCAGGACCAACACAAGCGAAAGAGCAAGGCGTTTGCTATTGAAGTTACTGACCACGAGATGCCTCTGCACATGCGAGCAACCCTGCGTGTACTGTACCACTTGAGTGTCCCCGCCAACGGTAGATGTTGGATCAGTGAAAAAAGGCTGAGATGTTCGCCCTGTTTAGGCAATTTCCATGTGTGCTGTGACAGCCTTGGAAAGCGGCTTGCTTCTATTCCAACACTAGCACCTAAGGAATGTCGATGCCGCATCGGCTTACATCAAAAGGCATCTCTACACAACCAACCCAGGGTGGAAGGCCAGTCCACCTTGATGAGAGCTTCTGTACTTCTTTCGTCGGAAGCCAGTCACTATTAGTGATACCAGGTCCGACCACTTTAAAGCTGTCGCACCGATCGTCGCGGTCAAATTTCAAGTCAACCTTGAACGTCGACCACTTCGCGGTATAACCACCAGCAAATTCAAAGTGACAAGATCCCTTCTCTTCGGACTTAACGCTTCCCCAAAGTTGCGTAATTTCGTTTATCGAGAGCCCGCAAAGGTCATTGTCCTTTCCGGTTTTGCTATTTCGGATTGGCGATGGATATATGCTTGGCTTGCCTGTGGCGTCAGTCACCAAATAGGCTAACTTCTTGCGTGAATCGGACGAGTTGTCAGAGAGAATTAGTGCCGTGTGGTAATGGGCAATGCTTTCTTGGTTATTCTGCTCACTTGCTAAAGTTCTGCTGACGTACACAAACATGATCAGCATCGAGATGATCATCGAGAAAATTCTGGGTTGTTTGCACATGATCAATGTTTTGCGTCCCTTCGACCTGCAGAGTGTCTCGCGCAGCTCTATTATGGTTCAAAATCAACGAAATATCGACCTGGGGAGTGCCGTAAAATTCTTGAATTGTTAAACACTTGGTTCAAATAACGCTGTATGCTGAAATATGGTCTCAGCCATTCAATCATCGTAAATAATGACAGAGAAGCAAATAAAAACGTTCTTGAAAATAAGCAGTCTTCTAATTAGCTGCATATTTTTTTGCATTGCTCTCTATACTCATCACTGGTGGTTGCTGGGTGCTATACCAGTCTTTTTGATTGCTTGCTCTTTCAAGTATGTGAAGTGGTCGATTGGCTTCAGTGAATCTTTTGGAAAGGGAAAATCGGCTTTGATATCCTCGCTTATGTTAATTCCGGTTTTTTGCATTCCGGTATTCTTTGGACGAATTGACACAGACGGATTCTTGTTAGCTTTAGGATGGAGCCTCGGTAGCTGCATCTTTATAGTAACGTGTCTAATTATTCAACATCGACTGACGCGTCATTATCGTAAGAATGAGTCAAATTAGATACCAACCTGCTTCATTTGAAAATTAGCGACAGGTTCGGATAATAAACGTTTATGTTTCGATTCCCAGGCTGCACCGTATACGGTGCAAACAAGCTGAGCTCTGGCAAATAAATCGATCTCCGGCAAAGACGCTGCTATGATGTACACGGACCGGCTGCTTCACAGGTCAGGACGCTTGAAATGAATTCATACAGACAGACAATACTACAATCATCAGGTTTCATCTTCCTCGCAATCGGAACTCTTTCCAGTGGACTGACCACGTCCGCCGCACCGTGGGAAAGTGCTCCATTTCCATTAGAATCTGATCCCTCGCGGCAGCATGCGATTACTGCTGAAGAGCACTATCGTGTGTTCAGAATGGCGATTGATCCTGGACGACCTACTTGCTACCAGTTATACGCCATGAATGATCCAAAAAAAGTTGAAGTTGCCACGTTGTGGATCGATGGAAAAGGCCGGGCACGTATCGAGCAGCAGGCTTTTCGCGAGGGAACCAACAAATTGACGCTCGAATCTGCAAAAAAACGCTTCGGCGAACCCAGACGATATGGGCAGATTGCAATTTTTGATTTAGTTGGCCAATATTGGCAAGAACCTAATGTGTTTCATCTTGAGCTCTTATTTGATGGTCATAAAACCGCATCAGAGTATTTGATAAGGGGGCATGGCATACTGCCAGGAGACTTTCTCAAGATTGACATTCAAAAGAGTGGGAAGAGCTAAGGTGTGGCTGCATCAACTCTCTCAAGGACGTCTCATGGTTGAATTTCGATGGAAAACTGAGGGGAGCAGGGTCGCTGGAAGCGTGACGACGTGGCCGCCAATCGTAATGTTGCTCGTAGTCATTGGTGTTGCCATAGCTATAACGGCTCTCCTGACAGGAAAAGTGAGCGAGCAAGAAAAAAACTACCAAGCGAAACAAGCAGCCTACGAGGAAATGGTGAGCAAGCGAGCCGCGGCGCAAGCTAACCGTCGTGTTCATTAGCTACGACGGGAATGCATTTCTTAAGGGCGCTGATCGGAGGTTTGGTGCGGGTAGCTGGAAAACTTCTTTCGATACCGGCAGTGGTGGCTAACTAGATTGTTTTAACGGTGACGTTCTTCGACGTGAGCACAGTTTAGCCAAAGGGTGCAACCGTCCGTTAACTGGTAATCGATTAATCGCTTTGTTTCATCAAGTCGCTGGGCCTCCGGTTGCGACGATAGAAAAATCGTCGATCCGGTTTTCAATGATCGTGCCAAAACACACTTGTCTAGCATTGGCGGTAATTTTCGACGCACCTCTACGATTAACTCGGCTATTGAGCAATCAGAGGGCACCGTGACGCTTACCTGATTCCCCGCAATACCTTTGGCTAGCTTAACAATGACATCCATGCTTTCATTATAGCTACGCTACAGGACCCAATTTATGTCATTTGGAAAATCATCTCTAATACCCAGATTGAGGAATTTTCTTTTGCTTCGATGCGCATCTGGTGCAATTGTCTGGGTCTTTTTTTGCGTCGGAACTCCATCGGCCTTTTCGCAGTCTGGCTGCGGCGCAAATATCCTAGACTCAAGGGAGAGCCATTATTCGCAGGGACAGCCGGTGAGGCATCAACGAACGAAGCCTGCAGAACGGAATTTGTCGATTATTTTGGGCTATCGCGCGGAACGTTCCCCCTCTGCTGAAAAGCATCCAGCTGCGGCACTTACAATTGCTGACGCACTAAGGCGGTGGTCTATTAGCTCACAATCTCTCCCGTCCAAAAGAGATCCTCTTGCCGATCCGTTATGCGGAGAGTACCCATTGTCCAAGGAAGATTTGGCGAATTCGAAATCATTTATTCTATTGAGACGTCCAAGTGATGGTCGGTGCGTTGCTGTTGTTGAGGTTAGCAGCGACGGAAGTGTCGTGCTCAATCCAAGATCAACGGTGTTTCCTAAGAATCCGTTTCGCAAATATTGTTGGGACTACGGACCAATACCAATTCTAGCTGAGATGAGTATCAGTCAAGCAGACCATCTGTGGGGCGAAACTGGAAAATCGGAATCAAATGATGTTAAACGCACGTATAGACTTAAAACTTTCAACAGCCCGAAGGATCCAGACTTTTTCTTGGACCTGATTTTTAAAAATGATTATGTCGAAAAGTACAGACTTAGAAGTAGCGAATTGAAAGGCGCTTCGAGTTGGTTAAACGCACACTGACACATTGGCAGGCAATGAAAAAACGTTTATACCATTCGGACCTGATTGCTCTTGTGTTCGGATTCTTTGTTTTTGTTCAATGGGTGCCAATTGCTGGGTGGCACCTGCAGTTTCTGAGTCCCATGATTGGGTATCTGGCGCTCTCTACACTTCCGGCTTTACTTTTAGCAGTCCCCATACGAGATCAAAATCGGCGGAAGCTGCGGTGGTGCTTGCCTTGCACACTGTTACTAGCTTGCTTGACAGTGGCTGGACTGATTTTCATGGCATACACGCTTGCGACTCCTGCGTGGCCTTTTCCGCTCCACAGCATTCGCGTAGGGAAAAAAGTAATTGAAGCCTATAAAATTAGAATCTATAACATTTCTTCGGGTGTTGGTCAGATCATTATTAGGGAAGTTATACCTCTGGCACCGGGCATAACTCTTGCGAAAACACCCATAGCTGAGGAAGATTGGATCGATGATGTGGACCTGAACGATGTGGACGAAAGGTCGTTTCAATATCAATATTTTCAGCGTGGGACTGCTGATGACAGGTCTTTCCCAGAAGCAACGGTGCGGTTTAAATGAGCATAGATTGATCTGCCACCATTTCCTGGTTGTCTTGATTGAGCTGATTGCTCCGTTGATTGGAGATGTTGCTGCCTTGATTTATGATGTCGCCAGCCGAAGGCAGGATAAACAATGTCGACAACAAGCGGAAACGCTGTTGTGGTGCGGTTCTTCGCGGAGACAGATCGGCCGAATCCGTCGACAGTAGCTATCTATATATTACTAGATTGACTTCTTTCTGTCGACAGCGATTTTTGGATTTTGAGTAAAGTACGATTGCAGGCTGGTTTCAGAGCGTTTGAAAAAGTCTGGAAAACTATTTGATCTTGTTTGTTGGTAATTAAAAACCGGAAAAATTATCCTGAAGTGGTGGCACTTTGCTCGTATGGCACCGCTGGTGGTTGTCGACCAGCCTTTGTGCACCAGGCTCGGTTTCCAGTTCCAGTAGCGACATCATCTGGCGATCGTCGACAGCAAAAGCCGCATAGGCACGCAAAAAAACAGTAAATTGTCGACAGCTTCGATTAACGGCGAGATTACTCAGCATTGCTGCAGTTTACAGCTTGCGAAGTGATCAAATTTTGTTGATCTGATTTGATTAGAGTTGATTGATTTACCGAAAGCGTTGCACCAACTACATTC
>PLXC01000126.1 GCA_003151275.1 Candidatus Melainabacteria bacterium | reverse complement strand
ACTCATCGGCATCATAAACAGGGCGATCAGCAATTTTGTCTTGCGCTCCGGCACCGTGAGCAGCTCCTTTTGGTGGCACGATTGCCGGCGGGTGAATTACGATGTCAGCTATCGGTGCTCCTTTCGGAAGCAAATCAATCCATGAGAGTTGCGAAGGTCTTTGCGGCTTCACCTCCGCCCCCGAACTGATCACCGAACTTACAAAGGGCTGAAAATCATAACCAGCAGAATTAGCTAATGCGGTTCTGGCTTCTTGACCATTGCTCTCAAATGACTTCTGCCCAAGTTCAAGAAAATGCCGCCCAGATTCCCTTGCATTAAACTCTTCCACCATGATTGCCAACCTCCTGAATACTCTCGCGAAACGCGGCTCATCGCTTGTGCACCGCTTTTGCTGAGCACCACATATGGTAGGACGCATAGCAACCCGAGACAAGGTGAAAACTAACTGAGACTAATTACGCAAATACGTGATCGGTACAATCATATTTATTGCGTGCGCTGCACTTTCTATCAGTCACGCTATTGCGCAAATTGAGTCACGTAGATTACCCATTGTGACCAGGTCAGGAATGCGTAGGATGGTGACGGGGAATATTTGCAAGCGCAGATGGATGCCACCGTATGTGCCACCTCTGAGAGTGGCACGTAGATTGGATTGCAGGCAACGTGTGCCTTGATCGAAGCTTGCTGATGCAGCGATTCGTGCGAATTATTTGCGGGGAAACAAGAACATGGGCAGAGCTTTTCATCATCTTTTAGAAGGAACGCTAATCAACAAAACAGAAATGCCTACTGGCGAACGATTAGCGTACGCGCTCTGTCAGGAAGCTATGTATCCAAGCAGACGCAATACCGGAACAGAAGAAGGTATGCTTTTGCTTATTGCTCGCAAGTTAATTCCCTGTGAGGGGCCGATAGCTCTGTGGCAGGCCCTCAATTCTTTTCAAACCGGCTGCTTGAATGAATCTGAATCGCTCTGCAAATATGCTCTCGAGCAAGATCCATATTACTGGGCGACCTGGGCACTTCTTTGTCAACTCATGGCTGTCCGACATGATACTAAAGCAACCTACCAGGCCTATCAGGGGTGGAACTTCTTGCGTGCTCGCCACTATTCACTCCGGCGCCTGAGAATTGAGATTGGAACAGATATCGACCCTGCTGATTGCATACAACAACTGGTCACAGAAACGGCCAGTACCGATGCAGCTCAACTCTCGAACGCCGTAGGGCTGGTAGCTTTTGATGAGGGAAACTACTTATTCTCTCAAGACAGGTTCGACGAAGCCTTGATCATGTTTGATGTCACAACAGCGCTCAGAGCGCCTCATGCCCCATTTATTTGTCTTGCCAAAGCAGCCACACATTGGGCCCTTGGTGATCTGAAAAAAGCGGAAGAGCTGTGTCTTAAGTTAATCACAATTGATGCAGCCGACTGGGCACCAAGAGAGCTGCTCGGCGATATTCGTGTGAATCAAGGCAAGAATCGTGAGGCACGCTCGAGTTACATTATCGCCTTGAACAATTGTGCATCTAACGAGGAGCGATCGCGCATTATGTCCAAAATCGGAAATCTGAACCGCAGGAGATCAGCATAGGTTCTCAAATCACGCTTTCAAAGATTTTTCAAAATTGTTCCATAGACTCATTCGTGTCCTCGCCTGCATGAATGACTGTCTTTGGTCCTCGAATAGATGCATCCCAACAGTAAGTGTTTGATGCTCTAAAGGCAAAGGTCGTCTGCGAACAGCGAGATGCTCTATAGCTTGTTGACACAGTCACAGCTAATGTGGCCGATTCTGAGCGCAGAAATATTTGAAGAAGGGAGACGTTAGGCGATGACAGAGCATTACGAACAACCTCTGCAAGCACACGGCAGCGAGAAAAGTGTTTATGAAACAGCTCGCGATAATGCCTCTCTGGCTTGCAACGCCGAAGTCTGCAGCCTTCGCGGCTCCCAACAATCTAAGTCGATTGTCAGGTCGGAATTCAAGGGCGATTTCCTTACTATACCTCCCCTATATGAAAGCGCTAGCGAGCAGCAGAAAAACACCAATCTGATCGCCGAACAAACGCGTCTTGATACTCTGGTCGGCAAAACAACTCTCGACAGTCGCGAGTCAGCGCAATTCAAAGGAGACATGCAAACCTTTGAGAAACGCGCTAAAGAACAAGGCTTAAATGCTGAAGCAGTAGCTAATACCTACAGCCAAGTCTCTCGCATATTAGAGGCGAAAGGCAATCAGCCGCTCTCGGAGAAAGAAAGAGTGAGAGCGGCTATGGATATTATGGCAATCGCTGCGGAGCCAACATCAAACCCTCAGGGCGGTCACAATACATGCAACGTTACGACGCTCGAGAACAGGTTGTTCAGTAGGCAGCCGGACGTCGCAGCTGGTCTGATCGCCGATGTTGCCACCACCGGCCAGTACGTTGCAAAAGATAAGGAGCGCACCACTGTGCGCCTGGATCCGGAAAGCCTCAAGATTCAGCCTGAGGAATTGGACGCGCCCAATCATCCAGACCAGAATCGCAATTATGCCAGCCAACTCTTTCAGGTAACTGCGATCAATCTGCTCTATGAAAGGGACAATAAAAAGTTCGGGACTGAGCAGCATTATGTCCAAGGCCCTGAAATCCAGACAGCTACTGTTAACACGACTGGTGAGAAAGTTGTCGACGGTTCTAAAGAGTTCACCAGTCCTTTTGCCGACGATAATGGGGGGCACCAGCAAAAAGGGGGAAGCCTACAAGAGCTAGTCGACATGAACACAATGATCACCGGACAAAGTCAGTCGCAAGCGTTCCTCGAACGCAAGGACATGGCTGACCCCCGCGAACTCCAACCGGGCAAGGACATGGCTGACCCACGCAAACCACGAGGCAGCCAAATGAGCAGCGAAGAAGAGTTTAAGAAGCAGCTTGGTGAGCTGAATAAGAGTGGACAATTCCCGGCTGTGGTGGCCGTGAACATCGCAAATGAACCGTTCTACTCGATAATGGAAGATTCGCTCAAGAAAGAGAATAGCCAGCATCCAGACCACCAGCAACAAGGCCCAGAAACTCTGGTGGATACGTCCACTCTGCGACACGACGGACACTTTGTCCTGATCACAGGCTACAACCCCAAAACGCAAGAGGTAACGTACAAGAATCCAAATGGGGGCGACCTAAATCCCAAAGAGCCTGTAAAAGTGGATGACTTCTACAAGTCCATGGCCAGCGCTAAGGCTTCGGTCTGGCTCGACCGCCTTGAGAAGGCGCGTGACCAGGCACTCGCACAGGGGAAATTTAAAGAAAATGTACATGCTCGCAATCTGGCTGAAATAATGTCCGAGTACACCTTACGCTGGACAGTCCATGAGAACGGACAGGTTGATCCAGGCAATAGAGAGCGAGCGACACACCAGTACGAACGGGCGCTTCAGCGCATGAGCCCAGCGAATGCGGCAATGACGCGCGCTCTGGTGCGCCAAGAAGTTAAGCGTTCAATGGACTCTCAATCTCAACATGATTAGTCCGATTGCAAGAAGCCCGGAAAGGAATACCGTTTGAATGGCTGATTTGCAGTGGATGCGAGAAATTATATAAAATGCCGTGTAAGAATCAGAAACCTTATCGCACGAGAAAACGCATTGGTCAGGAGAAAATCAAGTGAAAGTACTTATAGCTGAAGACTTGCAACCGATGCGCCAGCACGCAGCACAACTTGTGCAGACGTATCTGACCGAACCAATTGAGATTCTGGAAACCGATAGCGGCACCAAGGCTCTTGAACTTGATGAACAGCACAATCCAGATTTTGTCATTCTCGACATTTCGATGCCGGATTTGAGTGGCATTAAAGTCGCGGAAAAGATCTGGTCCAGGGCACCAAGAAGAAAGATTCTATTCTGGTCGCAATACAGTAGAGAAGCCCATGTTAGAGAACTTGGCAAAATCGTGCCTGATGAAGCGATTCATGGCTATCTTTTGAAAAGCGAAAGCGACGAAGTGTTCGGTCATGCTTTGCGCTCAATCGTCAATCTCGACAATCCATATATTTCTGCCCAAATACGGGGCGTGAGTTCCAAAATAACGTCCAAGGACTCATCGCTCTCAGATGTGGAGTATGCGACGTTGATCGACCTGACAATGGGGCTGACAGACAAAGCAATTGCCAGGCGCCACCAAATAAGTGTGCGTGGTGCCCAGAATCGCATCGGCATCTTGTTTAGTAAACTGCTCGAAGGGGAGGACGGATACTATCAAGAACTTGCCGGTATGGAGATCTTCAGCCCTCGCACCAGAGCAGCGTTTATCACCTTCAGTCGTGGACTGTTGGATCCAGACTCGATACCTGAGCTGGATAAGGAACTGAAAAAATGGTTGGCGCAAGAGTTTGAATGAACCGGATATGACTGGCTAGTGATGCCGATTTTGTTCGGTACGACGTTCAGAAAAAACGACTGCCTGATCCCTAAGAGTTTGTTTCATTTATTGGCAATAGCCTCATATGTCTGTTTGAATGAGGTCTTGGTGACAATCGCAAAATCCTGACCAGCTTGACCAGTGACGGGATTGAAATCATAGTTAGTCAGATAATCGCCCGCTTTGCCGCTCATTTGGCCCCAGCTTGTGCGAATTGTCAGATCTCTGTCGAGTGGCACCATGTGCACTGCTGGTCCATCAGTCTTGGTGGCGGCAATCAGCTTACTGGTGCCTTGCAACTCTTGTGGATCAATTTTGTAGGCCTTCAGCATTGCCTTTTCAGTAACCGCCCACTGATTGGTGATGCCGTCTTCAATTACTGGTTTACCGGCTGCATCAAGACGTGTAGCAATCCATTGCCCGGGCTGCAATTGCTCGCCTGCGCTCCCCGCAGCCTTACTTTCTAGTGTAGTGATTTGGGTTGGCTCTGTGACCTTTTTGAACATTACGTTGTAATCCTGTTTGCGTACAGTCAGCACGCTATTGTCGGAGTGGGCACTTTGGAAAACGCCTTGGTTAGTCCTAATCGACTGCTGTACTTCAGGCGCGAGGACTTGCACCTCTGTTGAAACCGAGTTCTTTTCCAACGCAGCAGCAGCGCGCTGAGCAAGCTTAGATTTGATCGTGCTTGCCGCCCAGCCACCGCCCATACCGCCAACTACGCCGGCAGCGGTGTCAATCGCTCCAGCACCAAGTCCTCGCACATCCGTTCTGGCTTTTTCTACTTCGTCCTGCGAATAATTCTCCGGGTGAGCAACCACCTTAGCGTCATGCACCCAGCCCCCGGCGTGTTTGGCCACTTCATAGGCTGCAACACCCGCCCCTACGACTGCCGCTCCCACCATGATTTCAGGAGCCACCAATACCGCTGCAACACCTATCACTGCGCCAATGGCCGCGCTCTTTACCAAGTGACCCGGGTGATGCACCACTTCGTCTACAGCACCCTTGCCAAATTCCTTTGCCACTGCTTTCACATCGCCCGCAATCTCGATAACCTTGTCCTTATCGTGTTTAAGTTCACCCCACACGCTGTTACCCAGATGGCCAACAGCTGCTTCCGCGGTATGCAATTTGTCAGTCAGGTGAAGATCCGGCAACCAGCCTGATGTAACAGCGTACTCAGTAGCCGTTTCCAGATCGGTTTTCAATCCTCTTGATTCTTGATGTGATTCAGCCAACGCTTTGTAAGAGGCTTTGTCACATTCAAGACCGGCTGTATTCGCCGTCTGCCGGGCATCCCCTTTTTCACTTACTAATCTTGCCGCCATGATCTACGCTCCTCGGCATTGGAAGCTGCCGTGTGCCATATTCAAAATTGGCTATGGTAATCGCCGTGTTGGAGTACTTTATTGACAAAGTTTGAAAAAACTTTGAAACTCCCACCGGACCCGGGGTGTGGCTAATTTGGAACGACGAATGTGATGATTGTCTTCTCCTCTGCACCTTGCTTGGAATCAGAGGCACTATAGCTGGTGCCCAAATTGGGCAAGAGTCAGGTGCGATGTCGCGAATTCCTAAATTGAGAGCCTGCTTGATCAGGTAGACGTTATCCAACACTCAGGAACGAAAGTCTTCCAGACGAACATTTGTCCCATTGAAATCTTTAACTATGTATACGGCATCACCGCTATCCACCAGCGGATAGAATCACCGCGATTTTGATGCTCTTTCTTTAGAGACGAACTACTGGACCCTGGCTCGGTACCTGCTCATTTCACAAATGAGCCCCAGCCTTCTTCAGTCTCCTGATTCAATTTCTGCAGGTCCTTCAATGCCAAATCGTGTCTACCCATCTTGTCATAGCATCGGGCCCGATTGGCATATGCTTTCTCGATCTCTGATGAGGAGCGGTTGTTAATCACCACCGTATAATCTTGAGCGGCCTGCTCGTATTGTCTAAGTGCGAGGTACATATTGGCACGCTCAAAATGATAATCGCTGACCTTGGGCTGCAATCCAATTGCTTTAGTCATATCATCAATGCCCTCTTTAACATGTCCACCAGCACGATACAGCTTGGCGCGCAGAACGTAGGCATCGCCTGCCTTTGAGTCCAAACTGATCGATTTGCTGCAATCGTCAATTGCCCTCTTTTGCTGGCCCAGCTCGTTAAAGGTTATAGCTCTATATACATAGGCTGTAGGCATTTTGGGATTGATGGCAATAGCGGTATTCAGGTCAGCAAGGGCGCTTGAATGATTGCCTAGGATGAAATTTGCATGTCCTCGTTGACAATATGCCTGCGCGAACTTTTGATTTCGGGAGATGCACTCGTCAAAGTACTTAATTGCGCCACGATAGTCGCGATGATTGTAGAGCCTTAACCCGCTATTGAAAGCGTCATTTGTCCTGTCGGCGCATGCTCGTTCGACAGCCAGGCTATTGAACAACAGAAGAAAAAGTGGCCCGCTCATTGAAACGCATAACCTCAATGCGAGCGAATTAGCTGGAAGCATGAATTTGTTGGGTTTTCTATCGTTCATATATGGCTCAAGTATAGAGCCGGAGCACCGCTGCTTTTCAAAGTTTTTTCAAAATTAGTCCGTATTCTTCCAATAACCCCGAACATAGTAGTTGCAATCGTGCAGAATAGAACTCAACGCAATCTAGACAATGATGCCATACACGGCTTCAAAGAATGCCAAACATGGACAGGTGAGCGTCTGTTCAAAGACTCCGACGTCCATAGCCCGCTCAGTCCCAGACAAATTCCGCCTGCTACAAGTGAAACTCATACCGTGAAAGCATCGACGCCTGAGTCATTCGTTGATACTAAATCTGGTGCGGAGGAGCAACGGTTTGTGCCCAACGAGCCTCTGGCCTTCTTTGGCGTGCCACGCACTGATCGTTTCCAGATCCCGGCGCACCAAGTGATCCGCAGCCTGTACCAGAGTCCGCAGGCAATCAAATCGGGCGAGCAAACTGCACCTTTCGGTTACGAAAGCCACTGGGGATTATCGCCGCTAACCGCCAGAATACAAGACAGCACCAAAAACCGTTACTTCCCTGGATTTGAGTTCGTCCTCATCGGAGCTCTGCTGTCAGCAACGGCCATTGCCAAGCCAAGAAGTGGATTGGCAAGCTTTCCTCATTTGCTGACAGAGAATATGTTGCCGGAGCTTGAACTAGTGTCAATTGAAGAACCTAAAGAAGCAACAGACGAGATAGAGCCTCCGATCGTTCATCAAAAGGCTGAGCGGTTGTTTGGCGAAATGGCGAGAATTAGTTCTCCGCGTGATCTGTACATAATTCAAGCGGACGACACGCTTGTTGCCTTAGCAGAAACGTTATTCAACAACCGCGAAGTGGCGTGGCTGATAGCTGACATCAACAAAGACAGAATCAAATGCACCATTCTCAATGATAAAAGAGTGGTCGAGTTGTATGCAGGACAGTCCATTGAACTGCCTGCAAATGAGGAGGCTGATCAATTCCTCAAAAAGAGAACTGATCATGTTAGCCAGAATGAACTAGTCACGCTCGTCATGAACGTTACGAGCGCTGATAACAACTCCCGGCTGATCCACAGTGTTCTAAGCAAGATCGTTTAGTTTCAAAATTTTTTCAAAGTTGGTAGGTATGATTATCTAACTCAAACCAAGAACTTCAAGTGCCGAACGTTGAACAAAGTGGTTGTAGTTTTGAGGCAGTTTAGGGCAAGAGTGGAGCCTACCATGCAAAACACATGGTAGGCATCATTCATAGAACCCCATCATCACCAGCATTAGATTGTGCAATGTCAGAAACTATCAAAACATCTGTCCTGGATTCCACTCTCGTAATTGCTGTTGTAGCCGCCTGTATATTGACTCAGTCCAGGATTCTAGACACGACAGCTGCGTCAGGCTTGTGTCATCTTCTTGGAGTTGATACCACTTTGGTTTTGGAAAAGACAATCACTGCGCAGGCACTCAACTCTGCGTTATCCCTTACCTGTGCATGCATCACATTCGTTTGCGCTCGCCAGTTGAAAGGATTGGCGCGAGCGGTTGTTATGGTCCAATTGCTGGCATTGACTGTCCTTCTCGCTCTTCCAATTTACAAAATCGTTCTGTCAACGCTTGAGCCGTTCACTTATCTGTCGTTCGGGTTGCTTGGTTTATCTTTCGGTTTGGCAAGCGCCCGTCTGCGTGAAGTTAACGAGCGTTCTCGCACGCAGCAAGTTGAATCACTGCTGCGCAATCGTGAGTTGCTGGAGACGAGGCTGCAATTGATTAAGCAAGATGAGATCGAGCGCAAGATGTTGGCTGCAGATCTGCATGATCAGGTTCTAAATGATCTCAAACTGATGCTGCAAATGTTGGTAAAGCAAAAAGATATCCTCAGTGACTCTTTTTTAACTTCTGCTACGGCGCGCATTGAATTGGCGATGGAGAACATTCGCCAGGTTATGGAAAGTCTGTGTCCATCCGATTTAGAACACATCGGACTGATTGCAGCATTAGAGGAATGCCTGAAAGATCGAGCTGAAAAAGCCGACTTTTTACCGCAATTTCGTTGCGAGATCGCCGAATCGGACATACAGGCTCTGAGCAAGATTGAAAAGGCGCTTTTGTATCGGCTCGTCCAGGAATCAATCACTAACATATGCAAACATGCCAATGCCACCCGAGTTCGATTGACCGTCATTATGCAGAATAAGGAACTCTGGATCCGAGTCGTAGATGATGGCATTGGGCTGCAAAAAAACGGCAGCGACAAATCGCGTGGACTGCAATACATGAGATTACGAGCCGAGATTGTAGGAGCAAGGATCAACTGGGCGCAAGGCAACAACGAAAGGGGAACAGCCGTCGACATCAGAAAAAATCTAGTCATATGATGCAAGCGAATCGGAAATACATCGCTCAGACCAACAGGACAGAAAGCGTGTCATGCTCATGTATCTAATTATTGGTATCGAAGTGGCAATCCTCTATATTGCGTTTTGGTATATCTTCATCCGAGAGACCAAACCGTATAAGTTAAAGGAAAACATGTGGGGAAAGTACGACTGCGCAAACAAAAAATTCACCAAATTTGTTGACGATGTCGACTACTCGTCCTCGTCTGATCGAGAATGGCTGGAAAATAATTTCGAGGTACTGCAAGACTTGCGAACAAAATATGATACCAGAAGTGATATCGGTGGGCTTCAATGAACTGTTCAGACGCGATCATCGGAATCAGCTGGATCTAGCTCCAACCGGCTTGCTTTTCGTTTGGTATTTTGATATATATCTAATTAGACAACCATCTAATTAGACAACGATCTAATTACCCTGTTTGGACAACTACAAACTCGCCTGATTCAGTTGAGAGATGAACTGAAGCGAACACGTAAGGAACAAAGCTATGAACGAATTGCCATTCTCAAACGTCCTATCCTTCTTCAAAGCGCTCTCCGATGAAAGCCGCCTCAAGATCGTCGGCGTGCTGGCTGCTAAAGAACGCAGCGTCGAGGAGCTTGCTAGCCTTCTGGAGTTGCGTGCGCCGACTGTTTCGCATCATCTTGCCCGGCTGAAGGAAGTCGGGCTTGTGGCTATGCGTTCTGAAGGGTCGACGCATATTTATCGCCTCAATATAAAAAAACTGCGGGCGCTGTCGAAGCAGGTCCTGGCGATGGATACCATCGTAACTATCGCTGGCACCGTCGCAGCCGACACGTGGGAACGCAAAATTCTCACCGACTTTTTCGAAGGTGAAAGGCTGAAAGAAATTCCCGCCAGCCGAAAAAAGCGTGAAGTGGTCTTGCGTTGGCTGTGCGAGCAATTTGCGCGAGGCGTCCACTATAAAGAAAAAGAAGTGAACGAGATCATCGCTCGCCACCATCCAGACTTCGCCACCTTACGTCGCGAACTGATTGGAGCGGCGCTTTTAAAGCGCGAAAACAGCGTATATTGGCGCCCAGACGTCGCTATAAACTAGCGACAGCCCGCTTCTAATTGATCCTCGAGTTCGCGACTATGCTCCTGAGCACCTGAAGATGTTGATACTACGAGTGGTGTCAGCATCTTACGTGCTCAGTAAAGTAGCGGCTCTGCGTTATTTATTTACTTGGCGGCTTGGCTTGGCTGTGCGCAGCGCGTGCTTGATGCATACCTTTTGCCATATTGTTTAGACCGTCACGCATGCTCGGTGTATCATCCAAACGCAAACACTCATCAGCAATCTTTTGCGCTTCTGCTTCTCGACCGGCGCCGACGTAGACGCCGTAAACCATAAGGACCATGCTCGGAAACGGATCGAAATCTTTTGCGACCTCGGTGTCGGGACGCGGTTTCTTCATGTCCTGAGCACGCTTGTACATGTCGTTGATTGCGGTCAACGGTTCAGGGTAAAAAAAGTTTGCAGCATCAGCCCATCTCTTAGTAGCGAACAGAACTGACTCGATTAAGGAAGTATTCTTCGTAATGTTTTCGCGCTGCTTCGGATCAGTTTTGGCTTTGTCAAACCATGCCAACGTGCGCGCGTTGTCGTTTAGAATTGTATTTAAGATGAGCCAATCATGTAGATTGTCAGCTTTCTCGGCGGCGTCCCGGATCTCAGTAAACTTACTTTTGGCGGGCGAATACACCAGCGTAAGCTTCTTGATGTCATACGGAATCAAAGAAACACGAAGATCTGGAAGACTTGGATCTCCTTTGCCACTAATGTTCCAGAGCCGAATGTACTCCTCGAGCGCTTCGGCATTTTGTCCGACGGATTGCATTTCGCGCGCTTTACTTATGCGAATCGAGATATGGTTGCCTTCCGATGCAGGTTGTACCGTTTCAAGTGCGGCGGCGGATTTTCCACTCTTGGCTCCCTCAAGCCATCGCAATAGCTGAGAAGAGTTCATAAAGCCAACTTGCCTAGCGAACTCGCTGGAGCCGCTTTGTGGAGTGAACAAAACGAGTGTCGGTATTTCTTTGACATTCAGCGACTCTGAAGTCTTCTCATCCTTGCCTACGTCAATTTGAATAGCAATCGCGTTTTCTTTGATCCAGGCTTGCACTGCGTCATCAGTCCATGTATATGATTCCATCCCTTTGCAGGGCGGGCACCAGCTCGCCGTGAAATCAATCAGCAAAAATTTGTGGTCTTTTTGCGACTCTTGCTTTGCTTGCTCAAGCGTATAGTCGGAAAAGACGTCCGCGTGCGCCCACGCACCAATAGCGCATGACAAGGTCATCAGACTAGAGAGTGTTATCTGGTGCCAGAGTTTTATTTCCATTGACATGTTCTCGGCGTGATTCCTTTCCGATTTCTACTCTCGTGTTAGGCGCATAAATTATGCCGCAAAAGCACCCAAATAGAAACGGCTCACAAAATTGCGAGCCGCTCCTTACAACATACCTGCCCGGGAGCTTCGAACTCCAGACCTCATAGCCACTAGCTTCTGTGTATGATATGGCGATTGTGGTCCCATGCAGAGTGCAGAGGAGACGCCAATAGTTCACCTCTAGTCAGTCTTTCGCACATTGGAGTTCAAGTTGACATCAGAAGCCACTATTGAATCGGCACTCCCTGAAGAGACTTTCGCGGGGCACCCGAAAGGTTTGTTCAATCTCTTTTTCACCGAGATGTGGGAGCGCTTCAGCTATTACGGAATGCGGGCCATCTTGGTATTGTATATGGTGGCGGCTGTTAGTGATGGCGGATTGGCCATGACCAATAAGGAAGCCGGCCACATTTACGGACTTTATACGATGGCCGTGTATCTAAGCGCTCTGCCAGGTGGTTTTCTAGGCGACAAATTTTTTGGTGCTCGACGCGCGGTTTTAATCGGTGGCATGATCATTGCCTGCGGACATTTCACGATCGCATTTCCTTCTCCGACAACTTTATATCTCGGTATGTTCATGATCGTTGTTGGTACAGGGCTGCTCAAGCCGAACATGGCCACTATAGTTGGAGCATTGTATAAAACCGGCGACCTGAGGCGTGACGCAGGCTTTTCAATTTTCTATATGGGCGTCAACGTTGGCGCGATGATGGCACCGCTTGTGTGTGGATATCTGGCACAAGGCACAGAGTTCAAGGCGTGGCTTTCTACTGTCGGAATCTCACCGCATGCGAGCTGGCATTTTGGATTCGCTGCGGCCGGCATAGGCATGGTCGTCGGCTTGATTGTTTACGTTGTGCAGGGAAAGTTGCTTGGTAACGCCGGTTTAAAACCGCTCGGTAATTCTGCACCACGCATTGAAGGCGCCATTAAAGCTGACTTCTTGACCAAAGAGGAGTTGCGTCGAATTGGAGCCATTGGCGTTCTTTTCGTTTTCAATATTCTTTTCTGGGCGATTTACGAACAAGGCGGATCGAGCCTCAATATCTTTGCCAACAAATGCACCGATACGACAATTTTTGGTTGGGCATTTCCTTCAAGCTGGCTGCAAACTTTTCAGGCGGGATTCATTATTTTATTCGCCCCTTTAATTTCAGTGATCTGGATCAAACTGGGAGACAAACAGCCAACGGCACCCACGAAGTTTGCTATCGGTATCTTTCTTCTTGGGCTGGGCATTTCACTGATGGTGCCTGCCAGCATGCTCGCTGCTCAAGGCAAAGTGAGCCCGTTTTGGTTGATTGGCGTATTCCTCTTTGAGTGTCTTGGTGAACTTTGTCTGAGTCCAGTTGGACTGAGCACCGTGACCAAATTAGCGCCAGCGAGATTTGCGGCGCTAACGATGGGCGCGTGGTACTTGAGTATCTCGATCGGAAACTTTACGGCGGGGAGCCTCAGTGGATTTTTCGATGAAAAAAATATCAGTAGCATGACGACCTTGTTTGGATCGATGGCATTAGCGGCTCTGGTGGCAACGGTTCTCATGGCGTTGATGGTTCCTACCGTTCGAAAACTAATGGGAAGCATCAAATGAGGAGCGAAAACGGACTGCTTAAGGATCTTCAGCAAAAGCAAGGACATTCCGGTCTCCGGCATTAGTCCCAATACACAACTTTCACCCAACTTGAATTCAGTCATGCCGGGAACATCCAGAATTGGAGCCATGTCCACCAATGACTCATTAGAATTTTTGCCTCGGTGCCACCAAATATGGTTTCCTCGCATTCACGAGATTTTCTGAATCTTTGTTCAATTCAAAAATAGGCCGAAACAAAATGGCTCTTCTGAAAATTAAAGACTACAGTAAAAGACTTAGTTCGATCGGAGTTTCAGCTACGGCTGGGCTTTTATCATCGTCAACATCATTTTGAATTTGCTAACCGCTTTAAGCGCATGAGGCTCATTGGCCGGCATAATGATCATCTGTCCGGCTTGTAGATGGTTCGTTTGTCCGGAAACCGTAACGTCAACGGTACCTTCCAAGACATTTACCAAAGCATCAAACGGAGCTGTGTGCTCGCTAAGCCCCTGGTCTTGGTCAAATGCGAATAAGGTTACAGTCCCGCCGCCTTTTTTGATTATTTCTCGGCTGACAATTGAGCCGGCCTGATAGTTCACCAAAGCGACCGCCTCCAGCACCTGTGCCTTAAGGCTTTTGGGGGCTTCCATCGACTCTTCTCCCGACTCATTCAGCATTACCACTTTTGCAACTCCAGGTAGGACTTCAGTGCCACTGCCTGGTTGTGCTCTTTGTCTTTAGCGCCGTACAACAAGATCACTGAGCCTTTCTTTGCTGCCTTAAGTATCGGCTCCAACGATTCCGGCTTCTCATCAAGCTCAGCGAAGTAGCGCTTCTGGAAGGCATTCCATTTTTCCGGCTGATGATTGAACCACTTTCGTAGTTCGGTGCTTGGCGCCACATCTTTCAACCAAGCGGTCAGCTGAAGCTCCTCTTTTTTAACGCCGCGCGGCCATATCCGATCAACCAGGAGATGCGGCTGCTTGCTAGTGCCGCTAAGTTCATAAACTCGTTCAGTATGAATTGTCATCACTCCACCTCCTGCTTTTTGTACTTGCTGAGCCACGCGGCAGCATTGAAGAGATCTCGTTTTTCAAACTCATGATTATGAAACATGATTCGCTCGTAATTTCCATGCCTAATTTCTCCTCTTTTGTTTCCAACGAACTTATAAACAATCCGCGCACGCGCATGTCTCCGCATGACCAGCGGACTTATTGAGCTTTATGGAACGATGCAGTTTCTGGATAGGGCGTTCACGGTTTAATTCAACCTGAGACGTCTGTTTTGCCAGAGCTTCGCGCTCGCTGTCGCTCATTGTTCTTTGGAAATAAGGAAGAAGTTCACGTTCATCCCAACGAACGTGATCTTCAATAACATTCGCAACTGCATCAAAGTCTTTCGCTTGAAGGCTTTCAACAGTACTGGATGTTAGCTGCTTAATCGCTTCGTTGATTTTTCCGTGTTGTCCCGCAATCTCCTTGGAAAGAAGATCGCTAAGGTTCAAATTGGAAAGCGCTAGTTGTTCATCCGCAAGATACTGTGCAACTAGAGCTGCATGATGGGTCCTAAGCTCTGTCGCTAAGGAAATACGGTCCTGTTCTGTGGCCTCTGCCGCTTTATGAAGCCTTTGAACCAGTACCAACAAGACACCGTGGTCCCGAGATAAGGGCTGTAGAGCAGCTTCGCGCTCGAAATTCTCATTTACCATGGTTTTTTCCTCTTTTGTGGATATTATGAATTGTCATCTCTCCACCTCCTGCTTTTTGTACTTGCTGAACACATGACACAGCATTGAAAAAGTCTCGGCTTGCAAGCTCATGATCTTCCCACTGCCTTAATTTCAGGCAATCCAGTTGGTATCTCTAAAGCGACTGACTGATGCAGAATCTGAGTCGGACGTGATCGTCCCTCCTCGATTGATGCTGTTAGCCCACTCAATTTGCTTAGTTCATCACTACCAAGTGTTTGTTCAAGGGCTGGGAAAAGACAGTTTTCTTCCCAACGGACATACGCATCCAGTGAAGAAGCCACGCTTGCGATTAAGCCCAGCCCTGGATCAATAGCCGGTTCAATTTGATCCAGCTCACTTATAAGCTTACGAACATTATTATGATGTTGTTGAAATTCAGCTCGCAGCGCTTGATCTGTAATCACCGGCGATAAAACTCGTTGCTCATCCTCCAGATAGGAAAGTATTACATCGCGGCTTGCGGCGCGTATTTGCTCGGCTAGTCTGACTCGATCATTCTCTGACGCGCGCACTGCTTTGCGCCCATGCTGAGCGCAAAGTAGCCCGATGCCGTGATCTCTAGAAAGCGGCTGAAGACTGGGATGACGTTTTTTTGTGTTGTTCATTGCTCAATTCTCTCCACAACTGGTATTTATCTCAAAACTCCACTGACGATGGTTGGGACCAACTTCTAAGTTCGATAGTTCCCGGTTGTTATACATTTATGAATACGGAGTCCTTCATTGTTACCAATTCTACTACTAAAAGCGTAGAGTATTGGACTATAACGCGGATATAATACTACTTAAGTGATATACTAAGGTGAAGAACGACTAAGGGGTGTGCAGTGGTTACCGTTAGAGCTAAGGTTTTTGTGGCTGCTGAGAGGAAGATTGCAGAGAATGCTCAGAGGCTCCTTGGAGAAGTCTTTGGCTGCCACCTTGTCGGGCAGATCGAAAGCAACGACGGCTTGGTAGCAGCGGTCGCTACGCTCCAACCCAATGTCATTCTGGTTCAGCACAACGCACCCAATCTCAATGCTGTGCAAGCCATAAGCGAAATTAGGAAAACTGGTGACCAGGTGAAATTTTTGATGCTGCTCTCTAATGAGGTTGACTTCTGGTCAGCGCTTGAATCAAATGCAGACGGCTATGTTTTGTGGCCAACAACGTTGCTTCCTAAAGCAATTGAGGTAGTTACTCATGGTGGTGTCTGGCTAGGTCCGCTCATCACTGAGTATCTTCTGCGTGGGCCAGGCTTCTCCACTTTGCAGTCTTTTGCCCACACGTTGACCTCGATGCCGCCACTGTTTCAGTTGCTTTCTGGTCGAGAGAGAGAAGTTTTGAATCTGCTTTTAGACGGCCTCACCAATCAACAAATTGCGAATTCTCTAGATCTCAGTGTAGGAACCGTCAAAGTCCACGTAGGGCATATTCTTGGCAAGCTCAAACTTGAGCATCGCGGCGAGGCAATTGTGAAACTGACCAAGCTAAGAGCCAGCAACCTTTGCCCCAGCGTCTGACGGCGATGCCACTCGCTTAACACGATGACGTATTTAAAAATCAGCCAGTGCGGCATCGTGTCTCGCCACTGGTAATACGGTTTTGTCATATTTGACGATGATTAATTAGTCTGGTGCCACTATATACGGTGCAACCCTGCGAGCTCGGAAGCTCAAGCGGAATGGCAGATTTACAACACATTTAACTTCTCCGCATCGCAGCACCACAAATGGTGCGTGATTGCCGCACGCACAAATAAGCACAAATCCGGAAACAACCCGGCATCCATTTCTGTAAGTCTAGCGGCAGTTTTAATCTCAGTCATTCAGTTCTAGTTCTTCTATCGGTTGTGCGACTTGGTATGATCGGCCAGAGAAATCTTGTACGATTTGCCTGCCTCAAGAAGATTCAGGAAGATCCAATATTCATCAATGTAGGTATTTGAAGGCTTGCTTTCCGCAGCAGGAGACGTCCTTATGACAAAAGCAAAGTTGGCAGTAGCGGCAGTGGCTCTGTCGTATATCCTGATTAATTCTGCGGCCAGAGCCGCGGTCGACAGCACTACAACACCCCTAAAAGATTCTGGTATTCAAATTGAACCACGAGTCAATCCAGACACACAGTCAAATACACCGCTCGCTAATCTGGCTCAAGAGGCATTAGGCGACGTGATGGAACTGGGAGGCATTTTGACCAGTGATATGCCGCCGCCCGGCAGACCAATGCCGCCGTCAACGCCACAACTCAGCCAGAGACTGGAAGGGAAAACGGCCCTTGCAGTCGCCCCGGATGCCGCTCCCCCCTTAGAAGGGCACAAGGGTATGGGATTGACCGGGACGGATCAGGGTGGACCAGCAACCAGCGGACTGGGCATAGCCATGGGTGGTTCCTTGATGCGTGGTCATCACCGCTGCCCTCTAGCTATGCTCGACGGACCCAATGCCCTGAGCGACGACCAATACCAGAAGGTCTATGACATCAAGGGGCAGTTCATCGCCAACATCGTTCCCAAAGGGTTGAACATGTACATGCTCACCCGCAAGATGAAGGACCTTCTCACCGCCTCCGATATCGATACCAAGGCTGTCAAAGATCTGGAGAGGCAGATATCATCTGCTTGCTCAGACCTCTCTATGACTGCCATGGATAGCATTGTTAGTGTCAGCCAGGTACTGACGCCGGAGCAGCGCAAGGCGCTCCATGCAAAAATGATCCGCTCGACATTAGGTGGCGGCGAACATCACCATCACGAAGAACCGCATCCCGAGAAATAGGGACGGTCGGAATATTTGACGAATCGCAAATACACATCTGACGCAATGAAGTTCTGTTATGCATTGTTCATTACGTGGGGGATACCGGGTGCAGTTTGGTCAAAAGCTGACAGCGCAGTCCACCAGAATTATTTAACTCCGCCAGCAATGACAAACCCCAAGACCTTGTCTCGCGTGTATTCAAGTCAGCCACCTGAATCGAAACTAGAATCGAAGAATATCCAGAAACGGTTACGAAAGCGAGCCCAGCCTCTTGAGTCGTCGGAATTGTCCGCTATCAGGAAACCTCGAATGGACTTTCGTCCCTCTATATGGGGTGGTTCGGATCCAGCTAGTTTACACAGACAGCTTGAGGCTGACATGGCTCGGCAACGCCGTTATGGTTTTTTGAAAAAGAAAAGTCTGCTTCAGCCAATTTTTGAAAAAGGTGATAAACAGTAGTGTGACGCTTCCAACTGTTAATTGAACGGCCCGAGCGAATTCTTACTGATTTTGCCCACGCAAAATACTGATCCTAGCTATGCTTACGTTGATGTGCATGGAAAAGTGGTATCACCATTATCTAATGCGGTTCTACAGTCGGCGCGTCGGCAAACAGCACGTTTTGCGGGGTGATGATGCGGGAGATCTCGCGGGCGATGACATTTGCTGCTCCTGGGAACGGCTTCTCCCGCTGCGCGGTGACGAATGCGGGCGGTCTAGAAAATCTAGCACCGGAACAAGCTAAAGTGGTGCAAGAGCAGATCAAAAAATTGTCCACAGATCTAGAAAAGCGCATAGAAAACGAAACGGATCCGCGTAGTAAGTTTATTGACCAAATCAACATGATGCATCTTTACCACGATATCAAAGACAGTGCTGGTCTTGAGAGAGCCTATGAACAGGCACAGAAGACCATAATGAAATCACCTCAATTCACCGAAGAGCAACAAAAGAAAGAGATGACTGATCTGGCAGCAAGATTCAAAATGCTGTCGGAGAACCCGAACTGAATCTCTACGCTCGCAAATGCCTATGATAAAATGCATCAAGCATTCGAATGTGCTTGGCAGCACCGAATATGATGGCAATCAGTGGCGCAATGAACATAGTGGTAACGTCATCGCAATCGATTGACAGCATCGCGTCGAGGCGAAATTTAAAACTCATTCTTAAAAAGTAGCCAATCGAAATGCCAGAAGAATTGCCAGAAGAATTCAATCAAGGATAAAACCAAGAGCGAGTCACGAAGTTAACCAAGCCGGAAATGTTCCCGGAAAAGAGCGCTCGACGGGTTAAAAGAATGGCATTTTTTTTACAAACCTGCGTGCTAGCATCAGCGCAAATTTCCATAGAACAATGATCATCGTCACGGAGTGAATAACATGACTCGCCGCTGGATTTCGCTTGGGCTAGCTCTGACTGTAAGTTGCGGCTCCTGGTGGACTAATGATCTGTTCGCCAAAACGAAAATTGACAAGGAGCCAAGCCGCACCGCTAAATCAGCATCTGCGGGCGCTGAGAGACTGCTGACCGACAAGTTGGGCGGTACCGACAGGTATCTGACCTTCGTAAGCACTGACAAGCCCATATATCGAGGCGGCGAAAAAGTTTATGTGCGGGGCGTCGTTCTGAATGCGGCGAATCACAAACCCATTCCAGATGGACTGGTGACAACAGTTTCCGTGCAGATCAAAGGTCCCAAAGGTGATGTCATTGCGACGGGAAACGCACTTACTCAGGACAGTGTATGGGGCTACGCCTGGGACGTACCGGCGGAGCAGTCAGGTGGCGAGTACACGGCGTATGTAACCTATCCGTGGGATGGGTTGACACCAGCCGAGCGCAAATTCGACGTGCGATCTTACCGTGCGCCGCGACTTAAATCGCAGATTACATTTGTACGCGATGGCTACGGTCCTGGTGATAAAGTGACCGCCACGCTCGACGTGAAACGCGCTGAGGGAGGCGTTCCAGAAGGCGCCAAGGTCACGGTCATCGCCCGTGTTGACGGCACCGAAATCAAGGGGACGTCGACAAATATAGACGATAAAGGATTGAGCACGGTCACCTTCGATCTGCCGCGCGACATTCCTCGCGGCGAAGGCACACTCTCATTGGCGATCGAAGATGGCGGTGTTGTCGAAACGGCTTCAAAGACTATTCCTATATTGCTGCAAACCGTGGATTTGCAAATGTATCCTGAAGGTGGTGACCTGATTGCCGGCTTCAAGAATCGCGTTTACTTGCAAGCGAATCAACCTAATGGCAAGCCCGCGGATCTATCCGGAAAATTGATGTGGAAGAAAGATTCGCAAACCGGGATAGTGACAGACTTCCGCACGACGCATGAGGGGCGCGGGCGATTCGAATTTACGCCCGAAGGAGATAAAGAATATTTCCTGAGCATTTCTGAACCCACCGGAATTAAGACCACGTATCCGTTGCCCGCAACAAAATTCAAAGGCGCGGTAATCAGCACCGACATGGATGTTTTTAGGAAAGGTCGCCCCGTAGATGTTCAGGTCGGATGCACCGATAAAGCATGTCGCGTCACGCTGTCAAAGCGAGAAGTTGAAGTATCCACCGATGTAGTTTTGAAGAACAAGCACAGCGGAAAACGTGGTCACGATTTGCAAAAGGTTTCGTTCGATGTGCCACCCAATGTAGATGGTGTGCTGACAGTAACCGTATGGGATGAGAATGATATTCCGCTTGCTGAGCGGCTGATTTTCCGCGAGCCCTCGAAGGCAATTAACGTCTCAATCACAACTGATAAGACGACGTTCACTCCAGGTGACTCCGCGAAGGTGACAGTGAAGACGACGAACCAGGATGGACAGCCAGTTTCATCAGTAGTCGGATTGACGGTGACTGACGATACAGTTCTCGAACTAGTTGAAAAGCGCGAAAAGGCACCACATTTACCAGTGATGGTTTTTCTCGAGCCTGAAGTTAAAGACCTCGCTGATGCGAGTGTCTACTTGGATGCGACAAATCCAAAGGCACCGATGATGACCGACTTGTTGCTCGGCACGCAAGGATGGCGTCGATTCGCTTTCGTGGATGTGGATAAGTTCATTGCTGATAAAGGCGATGCTGGGAAGCGTGTGGTGGCACTCAATATGACTCCGGTGCAGAGATTTGGACCTGCCACTCGTCGCAACCGCCTTATTAATGGACGGATCGGTGAACAGGGAGCGCACGGTGTCGGTGTCGGCATGGGCGCCGCCTTGGGAGTTCAGATGGGAGCGTTGGCGGGTAAGGGCAGCGCACTAGCTGGACGTTCACCACGTGGAATGTCGTCAAATCTGAAACACGGCGATGTGGACATGCTGTATGGAAAAAAAGTGCCTTTTAACGCTTATAGAGTCAAGGGTCAAGCGCAATTGCCCGAAGAAATCGGACGAGTCGAAGGTCCGCGTGATGTAAATCTGTTCCAAGTTGAGCCAACGGTAATCAACGAACGCCATTACACATCAGGGCGATCCGAACGTCATCAAAAAACTTCACCATTTCTACCAGAAGGCGCGCCAATTCCAGACAGCGACGAGGCATTCGCGCCAGGGCACAGAGGAGAATTACGCAATTCTGCCGTGGGAGGGCTATCCTCAGTCGACAGATATACTTTCTTTCCTTCCTCGCCACGACCGCAAGCGGTGCTAGTGCGTGAGTACGCCCATAAAGTACGCGAAGGTCGACAATCATCGGATCGCATAGATTTCGATGAAACCCTTTTTTGGAATGCTGGTGTCAAAACCGATGCCAAAACCGGCGAAGCAACTGTCGAATTTGGACTAAACGATAGTGTGACAACTTTTCGTGTCTTTGCTGATGCCTTCGCCGGCAGTGGCGCTGTGGGAACTGCGAACAAGGGAATAGAATCTGTTCAACCGTTCTACGCGGATGCAAAATTGCCTCTTGAGGTAACGTCGGGCGACAAGATACTACTTCCCATCAGTCTCGTCAACGGAACTAAAGGTGCGTTCCCTGACGTAAAACTAAAAGTCGAATTAGACGGCGACTCCAAACTGTCGACGTTGCAAAAAGGCAACGCAGATATTGGAGCAAGCGGTCGTGTGCGATGGATTCAACCAATCGACGTCGGCGTCGGCAACGACACCAAGAATCTGACCATAACTGCAAACGCGGGACAGTTCGAAGATAAGGTCGTTCGCAAACTTTCAATCAAGCCGCAAGGCTTCCCGACCGAATTGGCATTCGGGGGTGTGCTCGAACCTGGCAAGCCTGCGGTGCACATCATCACGATAGCGAAGAATATCGCACCAGGAAGCGCGTCATCCAACACTGCTGTTTATCCGACACCACTTGCGAATTTGACTGAGGCGCTGCAACGAATGATCCAAGATCCAAATGGCTGCTTCGAGCAAACGTCTTCGACGAGTTATCCATTGACTATGGCGCAACAATATTTCCTTTCACACACGTCTGTTGATCCAAAACTGGTGGCAACGTCGCGCGAGAAATTGGACGCCGGTTACAAAAAGCTAGTCAGCTTCTGGTGCCCAGACCGAGGCTACGAATGGTTCGGTCAGAATCCTGGTCACGAAGCGCTGACCGCGTTCGGTTTGCTCCACTTCACTGATATGGAAAAGGTGCGCGATGTCGATCAGAAAATGGTTGCCACCACTCGCGAATGGTTGCTCAAACAAAAAGACGGACAGGGCGGATTTACGCGGAAGCGCCGCGCACTGCACAGCTGGATTGAAGATAAAGACTGCTCCAATGCCTATATCTTGTGGGCGTTGCTGGAATGTGGACAACCTGCCTCCGACTTGAAGCCAGAAGTGGCAGCGCTGAAAACCGCAGCCGATGTCAGTAAGAATAACTACGTGGTGGCACTCGCCGCGAATGCGATGTTCCTGGCAGGTGACAAGAGCGAAGCTAAAAAGCTGATGGATCGTCTCGCGTCAAAGCAAAAGTCTGACGGAAGCGTCAGTGAAATTACAAGTTCAATTGTAGGAAGTGGTGGCGAATCACTGGAAGTGGAAGGTACTTCACTGGCTGTTCTAGCCTGGTTGCGTGACCCCGCATATGCGGCTAACGTAGAGAAAAGCATCAAGCACCTAGCCGATTCTTGTAAGGCGGGACGCTACGGATCCACGCAAGCAACGGTGCTCGCTCTGCGCTCCATCGTCACTTACGACAAGCTGCACGCTCATCCGAAGAAAGCTGGCAAGATTCGCGAATACGTCGACGGAAATCCAATTGGCGACTACGTCAGTTTCAATCAGTCGACACAGGGTGCGCTCAAATTACCGGACCTCGGCGAAGTGCTAACTCCTGGTGAGCACAAGGTCGAACTGCGTATGGAGGGAGGCAGTGCGATGCCATACTCCATGGCTGCCAACTACAACGCTCTGACACCTGTATCCGCAAAGGATTGCAAAATCGACATAACAGTGCGAATGGCACAAGACAAAGTCACCGAAGGAAACGCAACCGAAGCAAATGTGACGGTGACAAACAAAACGTCAGAGGTGATACCGTCGCCGGTGGCCATCGTCGGACTTCCAGGCGGGCTTGAAGTGCGTCACGATCAATTGAAAGAGTTAAAGAAGAAAGGCGTCATAGACAACTACGAAGTGCGCGGTCGCGAAGTGGTGCTCTACTGGCGAACGTTAGACAAGAACGCGAAGATTGAAGTGCCGCTAAGTCTCATCGCTGCGATTCCTGGCACTTACACTGGACCCGCAAGCCGCGCATATTTGTATTACACCGACGAAAACAAACAGTGGGCGGACGGATTGAAGATTGAGATCGCTGCAAAATAGTCTTGTCCTCCATATTAAGCTGAATGGCAGGCAGTTGTGAGCCGCATTGTAATTTCACGAACTTTAGCTTTATTTGCGATAGCGACGTTGCTGTCCCCTTTAGCGCGTGTCACTGCCGCTGAATCACATGATACTGAAGAGCGTTTCCCTCGCCTTGTGGCCACATCTTCTAAGGTGCCAAAGCCGCGGATCGTCAGCCGAGAAGAATGGGGCTCAAAAGCGCAACCGATTGGAGAAGATCGCAAGCAAGTACCGAAATGGATAACTATTCACCATGCTGGAGAACTTTGGCATGACAAAGATGATCCTGTTGAATTTGTGCGGCACATGCAAGTCTGGGGACAAAAGCGTCCGCAACTAGAAAAACCGCCCCGCGATACATACTGGCCGGATCTGCCGTATCATTTTCTAATTGCGCCTGACGGCAGGATTTTCGAAGGCCGCCCGACACAGTATGAGCCTGAGAGCAACACGAAATATCCGCTTAAGGGCAACATAGGTGTTGAGATGATGGGCGACTTTAACGTTCAACGCCCCACTCTCATGGAGATTCAATCCTGCGTCAAGCTGACAGCGTGGTTGTGCCAGCAGTATCACATCTCCCTCGATCATGTGCGCACGCACCAGGACGCCGCACCAAATCAAACAGATTGCCCTGGTAAAGATTTCTACCGCTATATTACCGATGGTCAATTCAAGCACTGGGTGCAGAAGACCATGCAGGGCAAAGAGCCGGCGATTGATCCCGGACCTTCCAGTCTCTAGCCCAGACCGTTCCTCTTTTACTGCGGAGCGTTTAGGAGATTTTGCAACAGAGCCTCTCTAATTTCTCCAGCGTCCAAAGCGAAGTGGGTCCACAGGACCATGCGGCGATAGTTTGGCTGCGTCTTCGACCGACACGATCATGTGGTTATCCGGGAATCGGTAAGCTCCTTCGATAAAATTGGCCTCTCCAGTTGCCTTCTTCCCTAGATATTGGGCAGAGTTAGGACAGGTCCCAGCATTTTCAGAAGTGATAACTTGATTAAACCCGGCATGTTGGGCATAGGTGGCATAGTATTGAGTGGCCAGTTCTATTGACTCCTGGTGCGCGCCGCGATAACCGTACCCGTCCAATCCAGCCTTCTCGAGAATGTCCGCGGCATTGTAGAGACGCTCCAGGGTAAACATCGGGTAACCGATTCCCTGTTCGGCATTCTCATTGCGAAAGCGATCATCGATTTCTCCCGGTACGACCTTGGCCGTCTGAAAAAAGGGCCTGCTCGAAAAGCAGTCGAGTCCCGTGTTTGGATAACAGCCATTGGGCTGATCATGCTGACCATAGATTGTCCTATTAAAGAAGGTCGTCCAAGGCAGGGGCACTGGCGCCGAGCGGTCACCACCGTAAAGGATGGCATAGAATTTTTTCTCGTCATCAAGCAATCGCGCAATCGCCAAAAGCCCTGCCAATCCATTTGCCGTATGATTGCCAAAAGCGTTACAGGGCAAGCAAGTACCCAGCCGTTTGCGCTTTTCCGCCGCTACAATCAAATCAAACATGGCTGTGTGAAATGCGTCACAATCAGCTTCTTCACGCGGACTCAAAGGAGTGGCAAAGGCCAGCAGATCTTGAGCGCAAACAGAATAGATCACCCCTCTAGAGACCTGTAATGCTACGGCACTAAAAGATTCCTCGTCAAATTTCCCATTCCCCGAAAATTGAGTTGCAGAAGTCATAAACTTGCCATTGTTTTGGCGGAAACCACTGCGTGCCCATGACAAGAGAACACGCTTCGCCAGGAGCGCAGCCTGATCTTTGCTGACAGCGCCTGGCGACACCGGAGCCCCGGCCTTGATCAGCGCTGCGTACAGGGCTGCTCTAGCGGCTATGATTGCTGCACCGTGGGGAGCTGTCTCGCCTGGTTGCAAGTGCAAAGCGGCGCTAAGTTGTCTCTCGGAGCGCACTTCGCTTGCGTATCCACCTCTAGATTCGTATGAGAAAGTGCGCAAATAAACGTCAATGTCAGTACCAGAATAAGCGGCATCCCAATTGTCTTTTGCCTTCAAATCCGATCTGACTTCCTCTCCCAGTTGCTTGAACATCTGGGCTGAGTAGGTGCCAGATAGATTTATCCTGGAGGCCATCTCGCGCAAGTCAGCTTCAGTATTGAAGACTCGAGGATGCTTCTGGGAGCCCTTGTAGCGGCCAGACAAAGGAAGGCAGGGGAACAAGATATCGTCAGATCCGCCAATAACTGCGTTAGTGACACCATCAATCAACCGTATGCCGTGCACGAAAATACTTCGGCCGCCGTCAATTGCAAGGAGTTTTTCGGGAAGCGCGATCTCAAATCTGTGTTTGCCTCTCGCCGAACAATGACAAAGACGGTCTATCGCCGGCTCGCTCTCCAGATCGGCCGTTCCAGATAAAATCATCGTGCCTGGAGGTTTATTGTAGGCAGAATGGTCGCCGTAGACGTGCAGCCGGATAGACCGATCTACTCCTTGCTGGCATGCCCAGCCAGTCAGGTAGTAGTGGTCGCCTTCCAAACTGATGCCAACTCTTCCTTCTATATTACCAGCAGGCGAAGCCGCCGAACCGATTTGCGATACCACCAGTGGTGCTGTCAGACATGATGCTGCCAAGAGCAGGAACAGCAGGCGGACAACCGTCGAGAGCTTAATCACGTTGATTTCCTCGTATGCAAAGTCATCACCTTAGCATGATCATGTGGCTAAAGACTGAGCCTTTGCAGCTATTGTAGATGACGATCTAAAGCGCTGTTATTTGCCTGTGAATTTTCTCGATAAACGTCAGGAAAATTTTCTCGATAAATGTCATCCTTCGTCCTCGCCGAGACAGCGATGCGAACTGGTTGGCACTGAATGAGGTGGCACAACCTCTCAATTCCAACTTTGTTTATGCAAACGCTAAAGTCGGCTACGTTTGAGGAATGCTAAACGACTATGCCGAAATTGCCTCAATGGACAAATTCAAGGTGAAAATAGCGCCGCTATTTTCTTTGTAACTCTCACACCAGATTCGTCCATCATGAGCCTCCACAATCTGTCGACATAGATATAGCCCTAGTCCAGTGCCTGAAGGTGATGTCTTACCACGTTGTCCTTGATAAAATCGCTGGAAAAGTTCTTTACATCGTTGCTGCCCACGCAACTTATAAATGGCTCGCCTGCGCCATCTCGAAGAAGTCGAAAAAATTGTTCAGGCAATCTAACAGACGAGAGCATTTCCGAAGTGACATCAACAGTTGTCGTCTTAGGCTAGAATTGTCAGGGACCGAATATTTGAGAGGTCACTGGAATGAATAGTGCTAGCTTGGGAAGAGAAACAGTACTTAACTTGGTCTGCTTCATGGTTGGAGCAGCACTTTTGTCAGCACTGCTAAATTGCGTCTGCTATGCAGCAACAATCATGCACACGGAAGGCGATTCTCGCCAGTTTCATCCATGTGGTGCGCACTCAGTTGATTGGAATCTTCAGAAAAGTTGGGATCAACCAAATTCGGTTGGTGCTTCGCGACGCCATACCGGCATGGCGGTGCAAACGAAGCGCGCTGGAAAGTACGAATCCGGTCAAGGAACGACTCGCAACTATGCAAAAGCGCTATATCTTTATCGATTTGCTGCTTCGAAGAACTTTGCACCAGCACAAGATCATCTTGGCTGGATATACCAGTCTGGCCAAGGTGTTCCCGTCGACTTGAGACAGGCATTTAATTTGTATTCTCGCGCAGCGGCCCAGGGATATGCACCAGCGCAGACAAAATTGGCACTAATGTATTATGTGGGATTGGGCAGAGCGCAGAATTTTCCAAGAGCACTGGCTCTGTTTCGAAAAGCCGCTGAAAGCGGTTATCCCTGTGCACAGAACAACCTTGGTGTAATGTGTGCTCGTGCAGAAGGTCTTCCAAAAGATCTTGCCAGGGCAATCTTTTGGTATAGGAAGGCGGCAGACAAGAACTGCCCAGAGGCTCAATACAATTTGGCTTACTCCTATTATTACGGAAAAGGTCAACCGAAGGACGTGAAAAAGGCAATCGAATGGTTTGAGAAAGCCGCGGAGGGCAATTGTCCTGAAGCTTTGTATGACCTCTCCATTATTTATCGAGAAGGTCACGACGTCGCTAAAGATCCAAGCAAAGCCCTTGTTTTTCTAAAGAGAGCATCGCAACTAGGATTCGCTCAAGCACTAAACAACTTAGGTATGGTGTACGCCACGGGCGACGGCGTGCAAAAGGATCTGCAACAGGCCTTCGAGCTCTTTTCCAAGTCAGCCAATCTAGGACAGGCTGAAGCGCAATACAATCTTGCACAACTGTATCAAGCTGGTGAGCTCAATCAGCCAGATCTACCGAAAGCAGTTGAGTGGTACAAAAAGTCTGCCGAACAAGGATATGATTTGGCCCAACTAGAACTCGGTTTGTGCCTGTTGAACGGCAAGGGCGTGGCTAAAAATTCGGATCAGGCGTTACAGTGGATTCGAAGGTCCGCAGATCAGGGCAACGCAAGAGCGCAGTTTAATATGGCTATGCAATTGCACGCAGGTAATGGAACACAACAAAATGACGATCAAGCAATAAAGTGGTACCAAATGGCAGCTTCTCAAGGAATGCCACAAGCACAAACAAATCTCGCCCTTTTGTACATGAACCGAGCTAAGCAAGATTATAAGGAATCAGCGAAGTTGCTGCAGATGGCTGCGAATAACGGTTTTGCCACGGCCCAGATGCGGCTCGCGTTTTATTATCAGTCTGGCATCGGAGTTGATAAGGATATTTCGAAAGCGCTCTATTGGTATCAGAAAGCAGCGGAACAAGATTATCCTGAAGCCAAGCAAAAGCTCGAATTATTGCGTTCTGGGCAACAATGATGCTGAGACTTAATGTGTCTGCAAGAAATCTGCAAGAAATTTCAAATAGATTCTTTCCAAGGCGACGGCAACATACAACAAAAATCCTACCCCGCGTTGGATAGTGCCGTTTTCGTGTTTACCAATAAACATGCTCAGCTCGGACACCCCGCCGAACTGGTTTTTACAGCTCCAAGGGGGTTACATGTCAACACTCGATCGCACAAATTCAATCGCCGCTGACCACATCGCTCGCTCCAATGCAGAAAGAATTTTCGACGAAACGGTATCCCTCCACTCTCCCAATAAAGAAAAGCATCAGATAGACTCAGCGTTGCTTGCAGCCAGTCAGAAATTAACCGATATCGGACTGCTACCGGTCTTGGCTCTCGATCACCACCAAAATCACGGACAGGTCGTTTATCCAAATAAAGGTAGACTCGACTTCGAAAGTGACAGTACCGGGCTGACTCAACTCAAGTGGTCTGGCGGTGACACATGGCAAAAAGGCTCTGACGGCAAATGGAGTATCTATGCGCATGATGGGAAGTTTCGTCAAAAGTACGACGGCAAAATCACACTAGAAGAGAACGATCTGCGCGTCGAAAACGGCCACAACGGCTACGAGTTCAAAAGCGACGGAACAAAAATTAAGTACGACGGTGCTCATGATGATAGTGACTCCGAACGTGTGACCGAAGTAGATTATGGTGATGGAACGTCTCGTAAATTTAGTTATGAACCAGATGCGCAACACCCCAAAGGCGGAAGTGTGTGGAAGATTCAAGACCGTGATGGAACCACATGGCTGCGTGATGAAGATGGAATTTTCCAACACGTCGACCGTTGCAGCAATAATCTCGGTTGCCGCGATGCTAGTGCATCTGTTGATCGAGACGGAACTTTTCGCTTTACTGATAAAGACAAATCTAGCGAACTATTTTTTATTGATGGCAGCAGACTCCATGACGATGAGAATGGCAATGTAACTAAGTTCCAATATGCCGACGGACGAACCAGAGAATACAGTTACAATAAAGGCGCCATCAGCGAAGTCAAAGATGACGACGGCACACACTGGAAGCCAGACGCTCAAGGATTGTTTCATCAATATGATGAGCAGGGCGAAGACACTGGCCGCACCGCAAATGGTGGCAAGTTTATGCCACCGACAACCGTAATGACGTTATACGAGAATGATCATCTTTCGGAACTTCATCATGGTTCGCTTATGGTCGGCAAAATAGTTGCTGACGGGTTGTCACCAAAAGACATTTCCACTGACGACATTAAGCAAGGACATGGTTTGGGCGACTGCTATTTCCTTTCGGCGGTAGCATCAGTGTGCGAGCAAGAGCCCGAAAAAATCAAAGAGATGATCAAACCAGATCCAAATAACTCTGGCGGCTACATAGTGACATTCCCAGGTCGTCCAGATCAGCCTATTAGTATTGAAGCTCCTACGCAAGAAGAACTTAACAGGTTTGCGCACAACGTAAATGGCACTTGGGTTTGCGTATTGGAGAAGGCGCATCGGCAAATGGCATCCGAGCTGGATCTCGATAATAATAGCTTAGGTGTACCTAGCAGAGCCTTGTCACTTTTAACCGGCAAAGACTTTTCTACTCACTTGTTTTTGGCAGATACGATGTTGGAGATTCTTCCTAACAGCCCTGTGCCAGACTTCGACCATATCAAAGTCCTAGAAGATCAACTTAACACTGCGTTTGAAAATCATCAAGAAATCTGTGCGGGCACGAACAGTAATACACATTTGGAGGGATCACATGAATATACAGTGATGGGTTACAACCCGGACACTCAGACAGTGAAGTTGCGCAATCCATGGGGATACAACAACAATATACCCGATGGATTTAAAACGGCTAAAGAATGCGACGGACATCCTGGCGAGTTCACTATGTCTATTCAGGAGTTCTATGAAAACTTTTCTGAAATATCCACGCAGAATGCCGACTGAAAGGTTCCAATTATAGACTCAACACCGTGAGCAACTCGGACTGATCGAAATAAATCACAAGTTGGTGTTCTGAACACGTTGGCGAGAAGAACAGCTTGTCATCGATTGCAGATTGACCTTGCGGATGTTTAACTTTGTTTTTCTTGAGAACGAAGGAGGGCTGACTGCCCCAAGATAGATTTACGCAAGTTGTTGATGCGCCATTGCAAAACGATTGGCCGCGCTTCCCTGCACTCTGGTGGCGCCGCTTTGCGAATTTTTCCACCCAGCCACAAATCCATCCCGTGCAGACATCATGTGCATCAGGCGGTCACCGCTTATTGGCTGCTGGTGCGGATTTTTGCGATCTGGATCGCCCAGTACATAATCGCCATTCGCCGATCTTCCGGCAATGTAAATATAGTGCGCGTTTCCTGTATGCGGGTTTATCACCTTTGCCACTGCCGTGTGTCCTTGCGCCAACTCCCGATTAAGGTCCTGCATAGCATTCGGTCCGACTCGCCCCATGCCATAGTTGTAGACTTTCGTCTCCAGCCCTGGGATGCCTTCTTTCAAGTTTGAAGCGACTTGGTTGAGAGAGCCGCGGTAGCCATGCCCGATTGTGCCAGCGATCTGCTTCCAATTCGAACTCTCCGAATCGCTCGGTGGACGACCGGTGTTCCAGTCACTAGACATCATCGCCATGCTGAATGCGGAGCAGCTGTTGCCATCGTTCTGATGTGCATAAAAATTGTTGCGGTCACTGGCGCTGCGACTGAATTTGTTTAAGTTGTCTGAGTTGTTGCTGTTGTTCGGCGGCGCGTCATTTCGATTGTATGGAATTTGGTCAGATGGATTTCTGCGGTACGGTGTAGGTCTCTCCCCGGGATTTTGATCGGAGGGATTCGGATTGTAGCGAGAATCAGCATTCCTGTTGTTAAGATTTGGTACTAAGCGAGGATCTGCATTCCTGTCATTAGGATTTGGTGCGAAGCGAGGATCAGAATTATTCCTGTCGTTAAGGTTTGGTGCGAAGCGAGGATCCGAATTATTCCTGTCGTTAAGGTTTGGTGCGAAGCGAGGATCCGAATTATTCCTGTCATGCGGATTTGGATTGTATCGAGGATCGGATGGATCGTAGCGTTGTGAGTTTCCGTCTAAAGATTGCGCATATCTTGGATCATAATTTTTGTCGAATGGATTTGAGCGTCGCCATGCGTCCGAGTCCCCACTATATTGTTCGCGTCCATTGTTATTAGGATAGCCATTTTCCACACCGGATCTTGAGTCATACGGGCTTGGACAGTAAAGTTCGTTTGGATTGCGAACATCACCGTTCTGATTTTGTGGAGTTCTGGCGTCCATGTTTTGATTCGGAATGAAGACATCGGGGTTGTTAGCTCGGTCGAGCAACCCTTTGCCTAATCCATAGAAATCAACCGCTTGTCCCTGTTGATTCTGTTCATTGCTAAAGTTTCCGTCGGTCTGGGAAATTCCGCGCAGGATTGTACGCTGCTGATCGTTTTCGTCTGTGCCAAACAAGTGCACCATTGAGCGCCCGCTCTCGCCGACAGGAATTTTTTCCAGTCGCAGCATGTGATTTCCCGATTGGTCGCGGTACGCCAACTCTTTCAGACCCGCATCACACAGGGTCTGAATACAAGCCAGCTTTTGCTCTGGGCTCGCATTAGGATTAAACAGCACCGCTGTCTGCTGTTTCAATGCCGCATTGGGCATGAGTTCGCTGGGATTGGACGACCTATCCTGCAGTGTAAGCGCCGGAGGGAAATCCACCGGTCTGCCCGTTTGCGTTAGATCGACCGGGCGGGTCTGACCCGGCGCGTTCGCGCGCATTAAATCCTGCGCTTCGACTGAACAAGCCGTAGCGCTCTTTCTTGGGTCGCCGGTTTCGCGCCTTACGTCACAAACATCTGGTTTATCCACGGATAGATTCCTAGTCATCTTTTTACTTTTTATAGATTAATCACTCACTGTTACCAATACATAACTACTCGGCGCTGCCCGCCAAACACGCTAGAAGGAGTCATTTCAATCGGTTATAATACTTCTGCAGATATCGAGTACTCACGGATGGAAAGACGCCTTTCTCAAGACTGGCGCTTCCCATGCGCAATTCAGTGTTTGCGCTCAGCTTGCTTTGGGCGTCATCGAGAAGACGGTTCAGCAACTCTTGAAGATCGCAGGGATCGAGTGCGAGCCTGCTGTCATTTTCAGAAGTTCTGTTCAGCAGATTTCAAAAGTCCTGTTCAGCGGCGTCTTTACCCTTGCTTGCCCGCTTTCAGCAGTTGCTTTCCGCTGTCTCGCAGCTGACCTGATGGACTCACGTACCGATAGAGTGTTTGGCGTGTGATTCCCAGTTCTCGGCACAGGTCATTGACGACTGTCTCCTTGTTGCTCATCGCAGCCACCGCCAGGTTTACTTTGGCTGGTGTCATCGTATGTCGCCGGCCGCCCCGCCTACCGCGAGCTCGTGCTGCGATCAATCCGGCTCGAGTTCTTTCGGAGATAAGTGAGCGTTCGAATTCAGACAATGCTGCGAAGATGCCGAATACTAATTTCCCAGATGCAGTGGTGGTATCTATGGTGGCACCATGTCCGGTCAGAATCTTCAAGGCGATACCACGCTTTTGTAGCTCGTCAATCAGATTGACCAGGTGCGTCAAGCTCCGGCCAAGTCGATCTAGTTTCCAGGCGACTAGCGTGTCGCCTTTGCGCAGTGCCTTCAGACACGCCTCTAGCCCTGGACGATCATCCTTCTTTCCTGACGCATGGTCCTGATAAATGTGCTTCAGGCTAACCCCCGCGCCGGCAAGTGCATCCTGTTGCAAATCAACGCTTTGTAGCAATTACTTGAATCATTTCAGCCTCGGAGAAATCTAGTCGACTAACTATAACCTCTCGACAAGCGCATCTAGAAAATGGAGCCCAGGGTCGGCGCGGTTTTTCAAATGAATTTCTACGATTTCTTGGGCGGCTCAGGGATTGCACGACAGCCAACAAAGAATAGTTGGCTGTCGCTGAAGGGAAAAGGAGGAAACTCAGTTTTCCAGTCGGAAATCAAGCACCTTTGCCATTCTAAGACCAGCGTCGGCGCCTTTGGTATCACCGAGTTTCTGGCACGCCAATCCCCGCCAATAATATGCTGCGCCAGCGCAACTTCCTTCCCAAGTAATCACGCGGTCTGCGCAGGAGATTGCTTCCTTGTATTGTCCGTCTTTTACGAGCGCCTCAGCCAAATCTACTGTCAGAGCGTTATTTTGCGGACTTACACTCAGATCGCTTCTGAAATCAGTTTGTATTTCATTTTTGCGCTTGCATCCTTGAGCCAGTCGATATTCGGCCAGAGCTTGCTTGACTTTACCTGCGCTCATAAGTGTTTCACCCAATCGCATACTAAAAAGATCCGACTCCGGGAACAGCTTTTTTGCGGTTTGGAAGTCCTTGATGGCGGCGGAATACTCGCCGAGTTCATAGTGGCACTCTCCGCGCAATCCATAGAGCTCTTGATGATCGGGAAGTTCCAAAATAGGCTGCTGCAGTCTTTTAATTACCTTACGATACGTACGTGCTCCCGATTGTTTGCTGCCCAACTTGATATTGGTGGCGGTAAACTCGTTGATGCTTCGAGCAAGCAAACACTGGCCCTCAACATCAGGGGCAACACAGCTTTCGAGATCGTCCTCGATTTCCTTTATTTGATCTGGCGTCGATGCAGACCACTTTGCGTGTGCCTTTTTTTCTTCTCCCATAAGCCGATAGATTTCGGCAACCTGGTTTAGATCGCCACCATATGCATGCTCCGGACCTTCCAATTTAGCGATAATAGCTCGACAAATTTCGGCAGCTTTGGGTTTGTCTCCAAGGAACGTGTAAATTCTCGCCAACATCAAAGTTGGCTCAAAGCCTGGGTCTTTTGCGACCGTAATACTTTCTAAATAAGCGATCCATTTATCGCAGACAGCGATCGCGTTTTTGTAATCACTCAGTCCGAAGTAAATATTTGCCAGAGCTCGATAGGATTGTTCCAGCTCAGCACCATCAGCGGTGTTTTCGGTGTCTTCAGTAATTAAAATAGCATCTTTGATCATTTGTCCGAGATCGGCGCAATCGAGATCAAGGAACCTTCTCTGCGAAGAGACTTTCACTGGATCATAACCAAGAGAAATTGATTTGCCAAAATCTGCCTTGGATTGATCGTAACGTCCTAGCGAGGCAAGTACGCAGGCGCGCTGCAAGTGATAATCAGCATTGTCTGGATCGAGCTGGATCGCCTCGTTGAAATCGGCGAGAGCTTGATTCTCGTTGCCATTCAGCCATCCCCTGCCTGCATACCACGTTGCGTGCCGATGAGGAGCCAGCGAGATCGCTTTGTTGTAATCGCTGAGCGCATCTTCTATATCGTGCTGCTGGTCGTAGCCTGATGCCCGTTGCGCATACGCCTCAGCATCTTTTGGATTTTTAGAAAGTTTTAGGTCTGCTTCATCTATCAAATGTTGTGGATCGGGATCCACTTTCGGTATGTACTGATCGCGTGTACGTTGAATTCGGCGCAATGCTGCCTTGGGAGAGCATGCGGTCAATTCCGTCGCTACCAGACCTGCTAAACAGGCAACAGCGATGGTGGTCACGATAGACCGGAAATCGAGGTTCGTTTTCCCGCGACTGTTTCGCACTGATCGACCTTGGCGGTGGCACGCCTCCCGTTAGTTCTCAAGTTTAGCACTGAAGTCCCGAAACCTCAGCACCACGTTGCTGCATGTGCTTAACAAATTTTCGCCGGGTTATGTTCATAATCGCTTGGGCCTCGACTGTCGTTCTTCCAGCCGCACTGGGCAAATATTCGGCGTAGTCAGAAGTGACATATGTGGCAATGCCTTCTATAGCTGCTCCAAGCGCCAATTCGCGCAGCGGAAATCCAGACTGCAGATCCGAATCCCAGACTGACTCAAGCAGATTGGCTACTGGTCCCTCCGCAAAGTCATGAAAAAATTGCACAGCGTCCGCAACCAGCGGAATATTCAATTTCGGCTTCATAATCATCGTACTCAGAAGTCCTGAGTGTCTGACGACAGGCTTTGCGCTGTACAGCGTCAGATTGTCTGTATCTCGCGAATGACGATTAAGGCACTGCCAACTAAGCTTACGTCCCACTCGTAGCCCAAGACCCCGTAGAAAATGCGATGGCAGAGCGGTTACCCACGCGGGTTCAACAAAATTCGTTTCGATTAATAGTGACGCTCCATTTCCGGCTCTGTTCTGTCGACCCACAAATGTGGTGCCATGAACTGCCGTGAATTGGAACCAGTCTTGTAGAGTACTATCGATGTTGAACCAGTTATTGCTGTCGCGAATTCTGAGAGTTGATCGTATACATTCTCCTCAAGCGTCTCGACATATCCGACGAACATCGTTCCCTGTGTAGCAAAACCGGTCGCTATGTCGATCTCCACAGATGGTAAGCGCGCAGAAATCTGTAGCTGTCTTGAACTTGAACGCTCAGTCATGGTGTAAGAGTAGAAATTGCCGCTAACCCTAGATCCATGCTGAGAAGTAGCAGTAAAAGCGATGAAATCAGGAAGTGTTCTTCCCCTTAAGGGCGTCACCGTTGCCTTTAGCAGCAACTGCCCATCAGATGACAGGGTCAAGTTACCGATTCCCCTTGCGATCGGCTGAGCTAAATCATTGATTCGCAAAGAAGACAACAGTAAATCGAGAATACCGTTGCGAAAGTTGTGAATATACTCTTTGCAATCCATTTCGCCGGAAAGGTTCCAGTTGCACAATACAGGTTCGGATTATGCCAGATACTGTCCAGTATCTGGCATAATTCTCCCATCTTTGCCTGATACTCGGATCAATTTCCGCTATTATTGTCCTGCCACCATGCCTGATACTAGGAAGAGAATATAGAAATTGACTTCTTGGGATTAAGTAAAGCGAAAACCAAAAGAGAAGAACTTCCCCATCTCGCTCCGCAGGCTCTAACCCAGAAGGAGCAGAAAGACTTCGTCCGCGCAATTGAGCGCTGTCCATCTGCCCGCGATCGCGCAATTGCCATTTTGCTTCTCAACACGGGAATGCGCATAAGTGAGTGCGCCGCTCTTGCCGTCGACGATGTCTTGGTCAGCGAACGCAAAGGACTTCTCAAAATCCGAGATGGAAAAGGCGGCGCCTATAGAGAAATCCCGCTCAATTCTCATTGTCGTGAAGCCATCCAGAACTGGCTGACAGAACGGAGTCGACTTTACTCGAACAATCTCGATCCCGCATTTTTCATTTCCAATCGCGGCTGCCGCCTTTCTGTAGACAGTATCGATCATGCCATACGTAAGCTCGCTAAGGAAGCTAAACTCGAGCAAGTATCTGCGCATACTTTGCGGCACACATGCCTAACAAATTTAGTGCGGCAAGGAAATGACATGGTGCTTGTTGCACAAATCGGCGGACATAAAAAATTGGAGACTACGATGAAATATAGCCTTCCTACAGTTTTCGACCAGGAAATGGCAATGGAAAAAATACAAGTAGATTACTGAAAAGAACGGCACCGATTAGAAGACGAAAAAACAGACTGGGATTGAAAGTACCAAACAATTCGCCAACTTTTGCCAAATAGCGCGCCAAAAAGTCGGCGATTTATCTCGCCAATCACAACTTGGGTCAAGTTAGTCATTTTCAACATGCATTTGCTAGACCGCTCCAATCGATTGAAGCCACGCACTTACTTGATCATAAATCTGCCGTGCTTGTTCATCTGTTTTAGTACTCAAGGCCATCGCCGTTTGCTCCCTAACTATCAGGCTCGGGTATACTTGACGTTCGACCAAAAAGAAAACGTCTATTCGACGCGGAAGTGCGTATTGAGAAACAGAGTTGTGCCCACTAAGCTGCTCCCAGTTTTATTCTTTGTACTGGCTGTCTTTCTCTCAACCGGAAGCAGAACTTTCGGCGCGGATCAACCGACGATTAACAAAGACTCGCTTCAAGTTACCGCTTACACGTTCAACGATTACAAGAAGAGCTTCGACACCTGGAGTTGGGTGCCGAGCATTGCCTTTCACGTCAATGGACCAATCGCCAGCGGCAGTCAACTCTACGCGGAATTCACTCTTCCCGGCAGCGGGCCGTGGGTGAAGTTCGACTGCAAGACTGAGGAACTACAAGCAGGCCGTGCGTCGAAAACAGAGGGCGGCGGTCACGACATCCCTGAAGACAAAGGAAGCCTCTATACCGGACCGGTTAACTTTGCCATTAAGATGCGAAACGAGTTAGCCGGCGGAGACTCAACGCTTTTCACTGGCCGCATCAAAGTTGTGAAGGCTCATTCCAACGAACACGGTCCAAAAGTTGTGAACCATTTTGTGTATTACGTGGACCAAGATTGGAAGTTGCCCATCGGCTGCGTTTATACATCAGGAGAAAAGGATAGCCCAATGTTGAACGCGGCCTTCTGGGTTCGCGGAGACGCGGACACCGCAAGCTTTGAGCCCCACCTGTTTTATCAGGGCAAGGAAGTCGGCAAGATGACTTTCGAAGGCCACGAGGTTGAGAAGCCGGGTTGCCAGCCAGAACTTGAAAACGTAACGACCCATTTCGTCGCGGATTCCGTGCCGCAAAAAGCTAAGTGGGCGCGCGTCACTGCCAACTTCCCAAGTGTTCGCCGTTTTAACAAGACGGGCCAGGCAGCCCCATGGGGACCGCCATTTCTTCTCAGCACCAATCCTGGCGAATACGAGATCAAGGTGCTTTGGCATAATCACCTGGCGCGCTCGCTGAAGTTTACGGTCGATGCTGATGGCAAGTTCGATAACGGAATCGCCGCCAATAACCATATCGGCAGTAAACACGTCATTGTGCCGGTGCAGATAATCGGAGATCAGGATGGCCAGTGGGACCGCAACGCATGGAAGACCGATGCGTTTTACGGTAACCCACTTACGGGCTTTACGGCTGTGCAGTAAGCTTGTGATTTGTCCCATTAATGAATTCGCAGCGATTGTTCTAGCTAATTTGGTTGGACTTTTTGTTGGGTTCCAAGCTTCTTCGATTGCGCCTTGAAAGGTTAGTCCTTTGGATTCGGCCAACGGGATGATGCAATCACCTTCAGAAGGGCTTATTATCGTAACGTAAGCAAGCGAGTCACGAAAAAATGACACGTTATGGAACTAAATAAATGAACCGTGGAGAGTCATAGCACGTAATCGTACAGAGGACACTTTTATGATTTACACATTGATAACACTGCTATTAATTTTCTGGTTAGTTGGACTGGTCGCACATATTGGCGGCAGCTTCATTCATACACTTCTTGTACTGGCGCTGATCGTGTTTGTGTTTAACATGGTCACAGGCAGAAGCGCAAGGGTGTAATTACAGTCGTTTAACCAGGATATGCTCAGTCGACGCTGGTCAAACAATACCGGATGGTGTTAGCTGACCAGCGTTTTCGCAGATGCACCAAATATAGTAGCGCCCTGGTTCGGTTCGCAATTTCCCAGCAAATCACATCAACTGATAGAGATAACACAGGAGCTAATGACACCATGACGATACTTCAAACCAAGAACGGTTATACATCCAACATCGAAGAGGCTGCCCTCGCCAACGAGAACTTCCGCAAGGTCTTGTACACAGCGAAGCACAGTCAACTTGTGCTCATGAGCCTCTTGCCAAAAGAAGACATCGGCGAAGAAGTGCATCAGCTTGACCAGTTCATCCGGTGTGAATCCGGCCGGGGCAAGGCAATTTTGAACGGCATCGAGCACGATTT